>JBBIJI010000033.1:0-39521 GCA_037446055.1 Nitrospiraceae bacterium | reverse complement strand
CCAAGAAACACGAGGGTCCCTGGGCTTAACCCCGGCTAATTTGGACAGCAGTGATTCCAATTCATAATTCCTAATTCACAATTCATAATTCACCAGTCGGTCAGTTTTTTGGAAACCGCACCGTACACTTAAGCCCGGCCGGCAGCTTCAATTCGTGATTGGGCAACTCCAAGCGCACTCCAAACGTGCCGCTCGCGGCATCGACGACGCGATCTACCACCGTGACCTTGGCCGTATACTCGCCCGTGATCGGCGCCTCCGGTTTTACAAAGGCGGACATGCCGACGGCGATCTTGCCCAGCATCCCCACCGGCGCATAGACCTCCACCCGCAACGGATCGATTTGCGCGATCTTCAAAATTTTCTCCTGCTTGGGAAACTCACCGGGATGCATGAATCGCTCGACGACGACGCCGTTGACCGGGCTCTTGATCGTGCGCAACGCCACTTCGGCGGAGGTCCGCTGGAGCTCCAGATCGGCCAGCCGGCGATTGGTGAGCTCGGCCTGAGCATGTTGCACCGCTCCCACGGCGCGCTCGACGCTCGTGTCCAGCGTGGCCAAAATCTGCCCCTCCTTCACGAGATCCCCTCGATCGACGGTGACGGTCTCCAAGAGCCCTCCGACCGGCGTGGTGATCGTGATCACCACGTAAGGTTGGATCAAGCAATTGAGGTCTTGGCTGATCGCCAAGGCGGCGCCCCCGAACGCCGGCGAGAAACTTCCCACGATCCCCAAGACCAAACCTAGGAAACGCCCACAAGTTCCAAGCACACACGCCTCCCTTCCGTTATTCCATGCGTCCAGAAAATGCCAGCGACGTTTCCAATTGATCCTCGCTCTGCAAAAGGTCCCACCGAATGCGCTCATGGAGGCGCTCCGCAGAGACCTGGGCCCGTCTGGCGAGAAATCTGGCCGGCCGACCTTGGACCGGACGACCGGCGCCGGCCAGGACCCGTGCGACCCATCGCCACACACGGCGGCGCGAGGTCCTGAACAGCTCGTCATCCAGAGACGTGACCGCTTCATAGCTGCCGAGGTCCCCTTGACGGCCGGCGCGGCCATACAGTTGCCGATCGATGCGCCCGGCTTCGTGCCGCTCCGTCGCCAGCACGTGCAAGCCTCCGAGGCGCGCGACTCCCGCTGGCAGCTTGATATCGGTCCCGCGGCCGGCCATGTTGGTGGCTACCGTGATGCGTCCCCGTTCGCCGGCGCGACTCACAATCAACGCTTCTTCACGATCCTGTCTGGCGTTCAGCACCACATGCTCGACGCCGGCCTCGCGCAACAGCGCGCTCAGATGCTCGGATGTCGCAACGGATCTCGTCCCGACCAGTACGGGCCGGCCTTCAGTCTGCAGGGTCTTGAGCCGTTCGACCACCGCGTCCCACTTCTCCTGCGCGGAGGCGAGCAGCCGTTCTCCGGACCACAATCGGCGCAAGGGCTTGTTCGTGGGCACCGTCACCGTTGCGAGCCGGTACACCGACCACAGTTCGCCCGCGACCTCTTGTGCCGTTCCGGTCATGCCGGCCAGCCAGAGATAACGCCGGAAGAAGTGTTGGTAGGTGATGCCCGCGAGCGAGGTCTGCATCGGAGTCACGGGGCAGCCCTCCTTGATCTCGATCATTTGATGCAGCCCCTGTTCCCACGACCGATCGCCCATCACCCGGCCGGTATATTCGTCGATGATCTGGACCTTGTCGTCTTTGAGCAGATACTGCTTATCACGATGAAAGAGGCGGAGCGCCGTCAGCGCCTGCCGGACCAACTCCTCACGCCGCCGCGGGCCGGACCAGATCCCCGGAAGCGATGCGGCGCGTGTCGCCAACTTGGCCTGGCCGGCCGGGGTGAGACGAATGGTCCGCTCTCGCGCATCGATGTCAAAGTGGGTGCCGCGGATGAGCCCCCGCGCCAGGTCCAGCGCCGTCTCATAGACGGCTTTCTCCGGGACCTGTCCCCTGCTTCTTGAAATGATCAGCGGCACCCGCGCCTCGTCGACCAAAATGCTGTCCGCTTCGTCGACGATCCCGAAGCAGAGCCCGCGGAGGACGAGATTGCGCAGTCGTGTGGCATTGCCGTACAACCGCTCCAATTGCAGTTGGATGCGATGCGGTTGGCGGCCCAAGGCCAGTCGATCCCGCAGATAGTCGAAGACCAGTTCCTTGTTGGTACAGTAGGCCACGTCGCTGGCATAGACCGACCGTCTCGCCTGCGGGTCCAACTCGTGGGTGATAGCTCCCACGGTCAGCCCCAACATTCGATAGATCGGCCCCATCTCCTCCGCATCACGCGCCGCCAGGTAGTCGTTGAGGGTGATGATATGGACCGGGACCCCGGCGAAGGCCGCCGTGGCGGCGGCCAAGGTAGCCGTCAAGGTCTTCCCCTCCCCTGTCGCCATTTCGGCGACGCAGCCGTTGAGCAAAATCCACCCGCCTTCGATCTGCACGTCATAATGCCGCTGGCCGATCGTGCGATGGGCGACCTCGCGCACCAGCGCGAACGAACGGAAAACCAACTCGTTGCTCAATCCCTCGCACCGGAAGCGCTCGCGCAGCGAGCGCGCGTGGTGCCGGAGTTCGTCATCGCTCACAGACGTGAGCGCACGGCCAAGTTCATTCACCGGCCCGACGATTTCGGTCTGCCGGCACCGGTGGATGCGCCACCGACGCACGAAGGGGCTCGCCAGCCGGGCACCCTGCCGGTCGAACCAGCCTTCCCGCGGAGCCGACCGTTCCGGGTACGGGCTGTGTAATGCTGTCCGTTCTTGCGCCAAGTCAAACATTGAAACGAGCCAGGAAAAGCTGCCGTCCTTGCCGATACCACTGCGCAGCCAAGGGCTCCCATCCGTGATCGAAGCGCACGTAGACGCGCCCGCCCACGTTGACGAGTCCTCGTTGGGCCGGAAGCTCAAGGTCCACTTGAAAGATCTTGCGCATCGCCTTCTGCCCCTTCGGATCGTGCGGGTCCAGCGGTACTTGTCCGCCGCCTTCGCTGCCTAACGCGGGGCTCGGCAAGTCTTCGCTTGCCACCGGCGCAGCCGTTCACGGAAGGTTTCCTTGGCGTAGAAGAGTTGGGCCAGACTCATGGCGAAACTCCACTGAGGAGATGCAGGTTAAGGTTGAGGCTGAGGGGCAGAGGCAGACTGTAACCCACTTCGGGACAGCAGGGACCGGGCAGGAAACAGGTTGAGATTGAGGCTAAGGTTGAGAGTCAGGTTACGGTTCAGGGTCGGCATTGGCTCAACCATTGACATTCACGGGGAGGCTCAGGCCTTGCCGTCGACGCCGCGGAACGAGGCGCGGCTCTTGTGTCACTTTTGGCATATCCCGTCAATACCTCGAATTGCGTACTCTCGCCCTTCGCGCACTTTCCACTTGACTCAGGCCCCGAAGTGTTGCCAGGCGAGTCCCCCCATTCGTGACCCGGTCTCCGCCGACGTCGCCCACCGGCGCAGCCGCGGAGGATTTCTTTCGCGTCGAACAGTTGGGGAAGACTCATCGCACGCTCTCCTTCATGTCGTTCTCACCAGGGGAGTGGTCTCCATCATCTGTCCCCATCTATCCAACTACGCGCTCCTCGTTTGACGGTCGGGGTCTTCTTCCGATAGGCTATGGCTCACTTCAGCTCCATCTAGGCGTGAGATGGGCAAAATTCTTCATCCCCACATCACCAGCACTCCGGGGGGCTGTGGCGGAAGCCCCTGTATCACCGGCACTCGGTTTCCTGTGCGTCTGGTCGTCGGATATGTGTTGCATCAGGGCTTGACTCCCGAAGAAGTCCAGGCGACCTTTCCTCACCTCACGCTCGCTGCGATCTACGATGCGCTGGCCTATTACTATGACAACCGCGATGAAGTCGACGCGGAGATGAAAGCTGAGTCCGAGCTCGACTCCAGCCCCCCGTCGAGGGCCTGAGCCCTCGCCCCTTATCCGCGCACACATGCGCTTCTATCTTGATGAGCACCTCCCGCCGGCTCTCGCCGACATGCTCCGAGCTCGCGGACACGATTGCCTGACCACCCAGCATGCCGGTCGCACCGGAAGTTCGGATGAAGACCAACTGACCTTTGCCGCCGGCCAGCATCGCGTGCTCGTGACCTTCAACCGCACAGATTTCCTGCTCCTCTCGCAGGTATGGGCAACGGAAGGCCATCACCATGCCGGGATCATTCTGTCGAAGCAGCTCCACGCCTCCGTCGTGTTTCGTCATCTCCTCCGTCTCATTGCCCGCCACCGCCGCGATGATCTGTCGAATCAGGCCCTCTGGCCTCCAGAACTACGCCGGCTCCCCGGAATCCTAAATCTCGCTGCCTGAACGCCACGTCTCTGTCATTCCCGTCGTCATCGCTTGCCGCAAGGCACAGCCTTTCTGCAGAGGACCCGGCCGACGGCCGCATCATCGCAGAAGTTCGCGGACGGTTTCCTTGGCGTCGAACAGTTGGGCGAGGCTCATGGGAGGCTCCGTGTGATCAATTGCTCTGGATGCACATGCATGCTAGACTCTCTCCGTGCGAACCACGATCGAGATCCGAGACAAACATCGCGCGAAATTGCTTGAGCTGGCCGCGCGCCGCGGGCGCAAGGGATTTTCCGCCATCATTGACGAGGCCATCGAGCAGTACCTCGCGCAGGACAAGGAACAGGACGAAGCCCGCCGCCGCGCCCTCAAACTTCGCGGCACTCTTTCTCGCCGGGAAGCCGCCCGCCTCCGGGTCCACACGGCTGCCCTCCGCCGCTCATGGCGCTCCTGATCGCCGACACAGACGTCTTGATCGATTTCCTTGCCGGCCACAACCCTGTGGCCGATCGAATTGCCGCCCACCTTGAAGAGGGCACTCTCTGCACCACGGTGGTGACCCGCTTCGAGCTGATGAGTGGCGCCCGCACGCCAACCCAAGAACGCCGCATTCGGCAGCTTTTGGACGCGCTGACGACGCTCCCGCTGGATGACGCCGCGGCCGACCAGGCGGCGCACGTCCGGCAGGCCATGGAGCGCAAAGGCACCTCGATCGGCATGGGGGATAGCCTCATTGCCGGAATCGTCCTCTACCACCGGGGCAATCTCCTGACCCGCAATCGCCGCCACTTCGAGATCGTGCCGGGGTTGAGTCTCGCCGATTGATCGCTGCTTGTTCCAGTGAGGCCATCGCCGCCTCTCTTCCTCTTCCCATCTTTGCAAGCAGTACCCGTCTGCCTGTGGCCTCGCGAGAAACGTTGTTCGTGAAACGTCATGCAGCGCGAGTGACGAGTGACTAGTGACAAGTGACGGGGTCGGCCACAGCCGCCGGCGGAAGCAGACTTGCCGCCACTGGCGCACTCGCTCCCGGAACGTCTCTTTCATGTAGAAGAGTTTGGCGAGACTCATCGCGGTCCTCCACCGATTCGGGACAGGTTGAGGCTAAGGCCCAGGTTAAGGCGCGGGGTTAGCCCTTGGGATAGATCAATCATGCAGCATCAGCCCCTGCTGCTCAGAACTAATTGCTTCCTTGACATCAAGACATCACCTCGATTATGCTCTGATGCATGCGAACGACGCTGAGCCTCGACAACGATGTGGCCGCGCTCCTCCGCCGAGCTCGCAAGGTCCGCAAGGGCAGCCTCAAAACCGTCGTCAACGACGCGATGCGCCAGGGGCTCAAAGAGCTACTGGCCCCGCCACGGGCTAAGAAACAAACGTTCAAAACTCGGGCGGTCTCGCTGGGACGCTGTCTGGTCGGGAGCTTGGACGACGTGGCTGACGTGCTGGCCACATCGGAAGACGAAGCCTTCCGATGATCCTGCTGGATGCCAACCTGCTCGTGTATGCGCACGTGGCCTCTCTCACACAACACCAAACCGCACGGACGTGGCTCGACTCGCGGTTGAACGGCCCAGCTCCGGTTGGGCTGCCCTGGCCGACGCTCCTCAGCTTTGTCCGCCTGGTTTCGAACCCCCGCATCTTTGAACGCCCTGAGCCGATCGCCGACGCATGGGAGCAGGTGGAACGCTGGCTGGAGTGTCGGTCGGTCTGGATTCCGCAACCGACGGAACGTCATCAAGAGATCCTCGGTCCCCTGCTGAGCCATGCTGTCACACGGTCCAATCTGGTTCCCGATGCCCATCTGGCTGCGCTCGCGATTGAACATGGTCTCACCCTCTGCTCCACCGATCGGGACTTTGCTCAATTCCCCGGGCTTCGCTGGGACAATCCCCTCCAGGCACGACGTAAAGGCTGAGAGCGCCTCTTCAAAACCGCTTGTCGAATGACGATTGACGGATGACGGTTCAAGCCGCCTGCGGAAGCCGGCTTGGCGCCACCGGCGCAGCCGCTCGCGGAAGGTTGCCTTGGCGTCGAACAGTTGGGTGAGGCTCATGGGAGACCTCCAGCGGGGATGAACGGATCGGTGTTCAGCGGCAGGTTACGACTCACGTCATCGTCAAGATTTAGGTTCCTCACGGCGCGAACGTGTCTGTTGCATACCCATTTGCTGCGCACGCGCAAGTCCATTCCAATGACCTCTCGCGCTTTTTCTATGACATGCAAGGATTGGCTTAATGAGCAAAATCGGACAGGTCAGAACCCTCGTCGAAAACGGGTTGTTCTATTTGTCGGAACATGCGACAGACGAGGCCTGGACCGAAGGGTTTGATATCTACGACGTGGAGGATGCCATGATCCATGGGCGACTCCGACGAACATAGCCCTCTGGAGGGAAAGATGAAGTTGTCGGGGCCTCGCTGGATGGCCGGACCCTCGGCGTCGTCTGCAGGATTACACCATCGCGAAAAGTTCGAGTGATTACGGTTTACGAAGACCGCCCTCGATCTTGATATGGAGAGTTCTCTATGACGAAGACGAGCGGGTTCTGGTCTGACGAACGGTGTGAATACTGCGATGGACGAATCGTCGACAAGCGGGTCGATTTGTCCCGAAAAATCAGAGGGAAATATGTCCTGCTCCAGAACGTCCCTGCCGGTGTCTGTCTCGAATGCGGCACGCGCTACTACACCACGAATGTTCTGAAAACGATCGACGAAATGATTCGCGGCCGGCGGAAAGCCGACCGTCAGGTTCTTGTGCCGGTGTACTCGCTGTCGTAATCCCCTCCTGCCCTTTAGCCCCACGAAGCCGCAGTCACGGGAGCGCCACCGGCGCAGCCGTTCACGGAACGTGTCTTTGGCGTAGACCAGTTGGGCGAGGCTCATCGCGCTCCCCTCCGATTTTCGTCTCCGCGCTTGTCCATCAGCGGGAAACCCGCTGCTGCCAATCGTTTCCAGGGATTGATCGAGGGAGTCTGATCTTGCATCTGTCTAGGCCTCTAGGGATGGTGCGCCACGACAGTGAGGGGAGAGACACAGGTGTTTTTCGTCTCTCGGGAATCCGGCGCCTGAACTCTACTGAAACTGCCTGCGCCTGTGAATACGGCGCGCGGCGTACGTAGATATATCAGTTGGTTCCCAACCACATGAGGTGCTGGTCATGACCTTCATTTCCACAGAAGGGCCGCCACAACTCTCTCCTTTCCTGTTAGACCTGTACGCGGCCCGCAAATCGCAACGCTTCATTCACCACGTGCTCTCCAGTTTGCCGAAGATGGTGCTGTCGGACTCCGCCTTCTACCTCGACCTTGCCCGCGCTCCCCGACCTCGCCTGACTGCGATCACGTGGCCGTCCACCTCCTCTATCAAGCGATTGATTCCGATTTTTGCCCGCTACGTCGCGCATCACCCCGCCTTCGCCCTTTGGCAACATCGCCCCGACCAATTGCGCGTCCTGTCATGGGCACAATGTGCAACTCATGACGGCCCGGGCAGTTCCACCCTTCACCGTCATTTCTACGGTCCTTTGGGCATCACGGATCAGCTCGCTGTGCCCCTATCCGTCACCTCCGACCGCCTGTCCTGTATCTGTCTGCACCGTCGGGAGAGCACGTTTAGCGAGACCGAACAGGCTTACCTGCGTTTGCTTCATCCGCACTTAACTCAAGCTTTCCATCAATCAGGACTTCTTCGCCGTCTCCACTCGGATCGGGCCCGCCTCCGAAAATTGGTCAATGCGCTCCATCACGCCGTTATCGCTGTTCTTCCTGATGGGCATATTGCGTGGGCGACTCGACCAGGATGGACGCTGTTGTAGCGGCAGTGGGGGGTCAGTCGGGACGCCAACACCTTGCCTCTCCCTCTTCTCACCTGGTTGAGGATGTAACGTCATGAGTCCCAGGCCGCTCCTGCGCATTCGCAGCCCGAGACAACCCGCAACGGAGAGATAACGCTCCCGGTCAAGGTCCGGGTGTTCGAGGCAGGGTTTGAGCAATTCCTTTTGCTGGAAGACTCAGAGTCGCAGCGGACTTTTGCCCCTCTACAAAATGCGGGACTGACAAAGCGCCAGGCTGAGGTATTAGGCTGGCTGGCTCAGGGCAAGTCCAATGAGGAGATAGGGATCGGCCTTGGGTTGAGCCCACGCACGGTGAAGAAACATCTGGAACGGATTTATCTTGTCTTGCAGACCAAGAACCGCACGGCAGCCGCGCTCAAGGCAGCAGCGTTGCTCCGGGAATAGCACCGTTCGGCTCAGGTGAGTCTGACGGCTGCGTCCTCATCACACGAACCTCCCTGCTCACGCCCTCGCTTACCGTCTTCGGTGTGTTCTATGATCGGTGCGCACCATGGCGCTGTTTTCGCGGGGTACGCGACCCACAAAGAGCCTGCGACAGATCTTGCGCGCGGCTTTTCTCTGCTGTGCGTGGCCAGGCATCATGATGGCCGCCATCACGATACTGATAGTTTTCTGCCTGTTCCCGCCTTCACTCGCTCTTGCCGCTTCGGGTCCGATGACATTTTCCGTGGAAGTGCCTCCGGGGAAATGGAAGACGTTGCGCTTGAAGAACCTGCCGAAGGACGTGTCCGTGCTGTTCGCGGTCAAATCGGATGGTCCTTTGAGCGTCGGATTCCTGGACGGGGTAGACCACTGTCTGTTCCCCCAGGTTCGTCACCCTCTGTTCTGGGGCCTCGTGGAAGCGAAGTTGGGTTTTTCGGTTACGATTCAGCAGAAGGGAGACTACTACGTGGTGCTGGACAACCGGGAGGGCTCCGCGGCGCGGCAGGTAACCTTGACCGCAGACGCGGCGATGGGTGAAGCGGCGGCACGAGCCGCGGCCGCCGAGCGGCTCCGAGCGGTAGAGCAGCAATTAAAAACTATGCAACAGAAGTTGGGGCAGGCGTTTATCTTCGACCCCTTCACCGTGCAGGTGAAAGCCTGCGAGGCCAACAAGCCCTTTGTGCGGTCCACGAACTTAACTCTGTGCCTGGAATATGCCCGCCAGCTTGTTGCGACGCTGCAGGACAGAACGCAAGCAAGCGACGCCCTCGTGTACTCCATGTTTTTCGAAATGGCTCAGCGACTCCAAACACAGTGGAACCTGCCTTTGTCATCGCACCGCGACGGTCTCGATGAGTTGACCACGACGCTCATGCTGACCTTTCGCCTTGATGCCCAGGTTCGGTCCTATGCCCAGACACTCATAAACAATCCGACGATCATCGATCACGTTCACGATGTCTTTCATGATCCCGATCACGCGCTTTCGGTCGAACGGGCCCCACGGGTCCTTCAGTGGGCGACCGATCCGGACCTCGTTCGAAAATGGCAACCCACTCTCGTCCCGCACATGCAATCTTCGATGCTGCGCCATTTGAGGAACCATCCTCAACCCTGGTCAGATGCGACCTTGGTGGAAAAGGAGCTCGCCTCCCATGACCAGACTTCCACAGGCAGAAAGCTTCGTCTTTAGCGGGCTAGCCCTTAATGGGACTTGCACCGACCTGCACGTATCATTTCTATGGTTGCCTCGAAGGGCACCTCGCGCTAATATAGGGTCATTATGGCGACGATCCTCGTCATCGACGACGAAGAGTCGATCAGAAATTTGCTCCGGGAAGTCCTGGAAAAGGCCGGGCACAAGGTGCTGGAGGCCAAGGACGGCAGGGAAGGGCTGACGGTCTACGGCAAGAAGCCGGTGGACCTGGTGATCATGGACCTGCTGATGCCGGAAACCGACGGCCTGGAGGCGACCTTGCAGTTGTCCCGCGAATATGTGGATGCCAAGATCATCGCGATCACCGGAGCCCAGGGTGATCGGAATTTCCTCTCCGTGGCCAAGCTGTTCGGGGCACGCCGCACCTTCGAGAAGCCGTTCGACCTGAAGGTCCTGCTGAAAGCCGTCGAAGAAGAACTCGCCAAGGCGTAATTGCGGCTGAGGAGCCCCTAGCCGCTCAGCTTTCAGCCATCAGTTTCCGATTCCGACAATTCGAACTTCACCCTTCACAAATCGTAATTCGTCCTACTCCCACCCGGTTACGTCGTAGCCTCGCTCCTTCAGACAGCGGTTGACGAAGTTGACGTAGGCCTGGCTGGGCGGCGAGCGACGAAAGAGTCCGCGCAGGAAGCCGGCAGTCGCTCCGCCGGCTGCACCCACCATCGCTCCACGTCCAGGACGCCCGACAACTGCGCCTCCGACCGCTCCCGCGGCTGATCCCACCGCCCCGCCTACGGCCGTACTGCCTGCGACTTGTGCGGTTTTGCCCTGGCTCGGCGTCGCGCCAGCGTCCTTGGCCAGCTCCTGGCAGTCCTCAATATCCCGCTGCGCCACCTCTGCTCCGACTGATTGATAATGCGCGTTGGGATAGAGGATCGGTTTGCGCGCGGCGCATGCGGCCGACAAACAGGCGAAGATCACAAGCCCGATCAGTCGATACATGCGAACCTCTTGTTTGTGACGTTCAGCGTATCATCCTTTGGAACGTAGCCGACACTGCTTCATCGCTTGCCGGTCAGCTCTTTGCGCGCCAATGCGCGCATCATGACCGGATCGCTGTAGCCCACTTCGCTCAAGGCGTCCATAATGTGGAGCCCTTTGCTTGCGACGAGTTCTCTGGCCTTGGCGTATTGCCGGGCGTTAAAGCGGGCCACGGCTGGTTGACCATTGACGATCTGACAGGCCAGCACTTCGTCGTTCACTTCGAGGGTGCCCCCCTGTTCCACGAGCGTCTTGGCCTGTGCGGTCGTGATGCCGTGCAGCCGCGCGAACTCCTCCGGCCCTCCCGTTTCGACGAGCCGACCGTCCGGCATGATACAGAGCCGCTTGAAATGCGGCGACCAGTCTTTGCGGAAGTCGATGTACTTGATGTCGCCGTCCCTCGCCACGGCACGGTCCAACGAGCGATAGTCGAGGCCGAGATTCTTCTGCTCGAGCTTGTGTTTCAGCTCATCGGGCAAGGTTCGCCGAAACACCTCGTAAGCCGCTTCATCCAGGGAGATCCGCCTCGACTTGGCCAATTGCTCGGCCTCGGCAAACTGCAT
Source organism: Nitrospiraceae bacterium (assembly GCA_037446055.1). Lineage (GTDB taxonomy): Bacteria > Nitrospirota > Nitrospiria > Nitrospirales > Nitrospiraceae > JBBIJI01. Next base: position 28,186 of record JBBIJI010000033.1, on the reverse strand, counting down.
GAGGTCGAGCACCCAGGTCTGCTTGGGAGCTGCTCCGGTCGGATCGACCCGACAGGCGAAGAGCCCCCTCGTGAGGAGACCTCCCTCCTGCGGATACACATAGACCCCGCCCTCGCTGAGTAACCGCGTCATCGTCTCCAGCGGGATGTTGTAACTATCCGAGAGAATCCTTGCGTGCGCGGCGAGATCCTCCGCCTCGGTCATCGCACAGACGGTGAGGTTTCCAGGCGCATCAAACTCCGAGTAATCTTCGATGACGTTGTACAGGACCGGTGCTTTCGTTTTGTCGGATTTCTTTTTGATCTTAAACATCTTTAGCTCTCGTGACGCGTGACATGTGACCGGTGACGAGTAACCAAAATGAAGCCTGGCCGAAACTCTTCACGTGTCACCCTTCGCGCTTCAGGTGATAGTACGGCGGCAGCGTGGTTAGACGCATATCCTCCACCGGTCCACCAACGGTGAAATGATACAACGATTGAATGGATAGATTCTTGATGCTTACGATCTCATGGACCGGATCGTCGAAGAAACAGCCGATCCCGGTTGCCCGTACCCCAGCCGCCTCTGCCTCAAGATACAACACCTGCCCCAGCAAGCCCGACTCCCAAAACAATCGCGGATAGAACCACGGGCCTGTCAGTCGCAAGCGGTCTTCGAACTCAGCCAACATCCCGAGCGAGAAGGCGCTGTCGCCTGCGATGTCTTGATGGCAGCTCACTTGCGCGGCCAACCGCTTGGCATCGCCTTCGAGCAGCCAATAGAGCGGAAGCTCGGTTGGACAGCCAGGCGCCGGCACCCAATTGAGTTCCGGATTCATCGATTGCTGGATGAACGCGAGTTTCTTTGGGTCGCGCACAAGGAAATAGAGCCCTGGGGTCAAGCCATCGACTCGATGCACGAACAACATAAGATGAACCGCCGGATCGTATGGCCAGAGATCCCAGGGCATGGGCCGCTCCAGTTGAGGCCGATCGGCCTGTGCCATCACGCGCTGGAGCATGCGAAAGAAGCTAGGGGCTGTGATCGAAGTCTTGCCATCGAAGGCAACAGCGCTGCGGCGCTGGCGAATGATTTGGCCTGCGAAGACTATACGCCCCTCACCCCCACCCTCTCCGGGGTGCCCATTGCTCCGGCTATTGCAATGGGCCATGGGAGAGGGCTGGGACAGGGGCACGAACCGCTCCTCCGAAATAGTCTTCCAGCTCGCAGCCGCGACGTCGTCAATGATTTCCCATGGTACAGGATTATCCCGGCTCAACCGATTCGCTTTCCCATACCACGCCGCTTGCACGAGTTCCTTCACCACCACCGGATCGAGAAGCAACGGGACAGCGAACACCTCCTCTCGCTTCACGCTAAACGGGTCACGCGTCTCGCCTCCCGATGGCCACATCGCCGCCACGCATTCCGGGTGCTCGGGTTCAGCGTTCTCACAATCCTGACGGCGACCGGTCCCCAGCAGCGTCGCAATTGTCTCTTGCGAGAGTCCATCAAGGAGCACCATGCTCCAGCCAAGCGTCGCAGCGCCAATTCGTGCCGTGGCTATGGCATGGCCGATGTCGTGATTGCAGTAGCGGAACGCCCGCTCGCCGTACTTCCAGGCCTCACGCCAGTGAACTGAGCTGAGGCCGAACAGAAATGCATGGGGAGGAAACGGACCGAGCAGCCGAGCCAGCTCTTCAGAAGAGAACTCCACGCGAAGCTCCAACCCATGTTCCTTCGGGGCGTAGTGATAGAGTCCGGGAGCGAGATCGAGCCCATCGATCTTCGGCAAGACCACGTACCCTTCCGTCGGATGCAAGTTGCCGGAAGAGGGGTTGCTCCGCAGCGCCCACTCCGACTGGCCGGCCCGCTTCCAGGCCGACAAGGCCAGCGCAAATTCGAAGAACCTCGAAAGAGTTCGAATCGTGACGGGCTGAGAAGGAACAGCGCCATGTTGATAGATGGCATCATAGGGTGGCGACAGTGGTTCTTCATCCGGTTTCAGCAACGGCAGAGGAAACAGCCGCGCGCCCTCATAGCGCCGAAACGGATCGGGCTGATTCGCCCAATCCAAGAATCCCAGCGAGCGAGCGTAGCGGTAGAAATAATGCTTGGTCTGAATGTGATACCGAATGACCCGATCGATCGGATCAGTCGACACGGATTCGGTTGCCGCTGTGGGGATGGAGTGCTCGATACTCATCGTAAAGATGAATCCAGTCTACAGAGCCCGAGGAGACAAAGTAAACGTCGATTCATGTCGAGTTTGTGCACAACGCGAGTTGCACGACGATCCGCCCCCATCCTCAACTCCTATCCTGGACAGGTCAGGAACATCTGATACGCTTGTGAAGTCACGCCGGCATGGTTCACCTGCATGACTCACGAGTTTTCCTGAGTCACGCGGGTTTAGTTTCCTTCCGATCCAGCCGAGATATGTTTCACACGGATGGTGCATGGGGGCACGTCTTGTTTCGATTGTCGCGGCGATCCTCGCTGGGGGATTGAGCATGGTCACGGAAAGTGTCGCGGCCGAGGTGAACCCTCGTTTCACGGTCGGTACTCAGGAAGTCGGGCTGACCGTCGGCTATCTTCTCCCGCACCGGCTCACCAGTGATCACGTCACCAAGCAACAGGGGCCGGCGTTCATGCCTTCCTGGGGCATGGTGCTCACCGACCCCGTGGGCGATGGTTGGTATCGAGGACAAGTCACTCTCGGGGCGGAGATGGTCTATATCCAATTCCGGGAACCGATACTGACGCACGGGGTCGGTGTGACGCCAAAGATCAAGTACACCTTTGCGGCGCTGGAACGGGTTCGCCCCTACATTGAGTTCACCGGGGGGCCATTTTGGACGGATCTGGCCGGCCGCATTCCTGAGGAATCATCCCGGTTCAACTTTATTCTAACCGCCGGCGTGGGGCTCTCGTACTTTCTCACCAACCAAGTGGCCCTCAATGCCGGCTACCGGTTTCAACATATCTCGAATGCCGGTACGCGGTATCCGAACCTGGGACTCAACGCCAGTCTGCCTTACGGAGGCTTCTCGTTCTTTTTCTGAGCGCGGGACCACTTTGGCATGACCACGTCACCAATCTTCTTAACTGAACCTGTAGGGAAGACAGGGAGACGGGTCCTCGTGAGGGGGTTGTGCGTGCTCTTGGCAGCCTCATCGGGCTGTGCGCGATGGATGGAGCTGTCCCATGGCCAGATTGACGAAGGGATGACGGCAGCCGCGTTCGTTCAGGCCGATGACCGAGTCCCCCTGGTCTTAGGCGCCGTTCAGGTCCTACAAAACGGCGCACCAGTCACTCCTCCGGCGGCACTTGATCGCCAGGTCCTTGGCGAGCTGGAGGCCACCCGCCTCTTCTCAGAGCACATCCACCAAGGCTATGGGCAACTACCATCGGGTACCAAATTCGTCACCGCACGCCTCTCCATCGAGGAGACGGTGGACCCCCACGCAGGAGCGACAGCGTGGAAAGGATTCCTCATCGGTGCATCGATGTTCTTGTTAGCGCCGGTGATCCCGCTGGAGTACAGCTACGAATCCTACATGACAATTGAGCTCGATCGGTGGGACGGACTGACCAGGCGGTACACTACATCGACCAAGGGCTCGGCTTTCTATTATCTGTTCGGCGCCACGCCCTTGGCCATCCAAGAACTGAAAGGACAGGTCATAGATGCATGCCTCTCGCAACTGATGCAGCAAGTGGTTCATGATGCGACCCTCTACCTGGCCGGCAGCGCACCCTTGCCTCCTTCTCCGTCTTCTACGATCAAGGCAGAAGCCAGAGCTGCTCGCTCCCGTTCAGTGCCGGTTTCAACCAGCACCAGCCAACCTGCCCAGTAACGTTTCATCGCCGCACGCAACTCCCATCTGGTCGAATCGACGTGAACAGTGCTATGATGCGGCCGCCCAAATCCCAAGCGACTTTTGACTGCTCCAGCTTGGCAATAAGAATAAGCTGCTACACAACCGCGGCAGCCTCTTCGATCTTTCGGGGACCGAGGGACTGGTCGTGTTTTTCGAACGGCGTGGTTGTTCAAAGAGTTAAAGGGGTGAGCCTCACATGAAACTTGAAGAAGCCAGGGCTCGCATCGAGTCCGCCATCAGGCAATACGGCGGTCACGCCGCCCCGGCGATCGACCTGGTGATGAACGAGGTCCGGTCCGACCTCGGCGCCACCGTATTCAACCAACTGATCGAGGAATATGATCTCGAGTTGGAATACAACATCGCGCCCCTCGAGCATGAATCGCAGAACTTCTGAGACAAAGAGCCGACCACACTCTGAACCCTGACACCCACACATAACCCCTTGACCGTCGTCGCCAATCGATCACTTGTTAACCCTTCTTGCATTTTAGCCATCAGCGATAAGCTATTCGACATCTGCTCTTTATGCCCCTGATCTGGTGTTCTATTTCCGGTCACGGGTTCGGTCATGCCGCGCAGGTCGTCCCCGTCCTCAACGAATTGGGCAAGCTGGTCCCAGGGCTGTCGGCCATCTTGCGCACGACCGTGCCGACCTCGTTCTTCCAGCCCCGGTTGAGCATCGAGTGGCGTGATAGTCCCGCCGAGCAGGATATCGGTTGCGTCCAGCGTGGCCCCCTGAACATCGACGTGCCGGCAACCTGGGCCGCGTACGACCAGTTCCATGCAACCTGGGAAACCGCTCTCGAGGCCGAAGTGGCTGCGCTGCGTGCGTCCCGCGCCGATCTGGTCTTGGCGGATATTTCACACCTCGCCATCGAGGCAGGTCGACGCGCCGGCCTGCGGACGGTCGGGCTCTGCAATCTCTCGTGGGATCAGGTGCTCGAAAGCTTGATGACTCCGACCAATGACGCTCACCGTCGCGTGCTCGACCATATTCGACTGGCTTACAGGAACGCAGACCTGATGATCCGCATCGCGCCCGGGATCCCGATGCCGGCGTTTCGCACGGTTGCCGATGTGGGGCCGGTGGTGGGTCCTTTACAAGCACCGATCCTTGAGCTTCGCTTCAGGCTGAAGATGTCACAGGACGAGCGGCTCGTCTTGGTCGGGTTCGGCGGCGTTCAACTGGAGGCCGTTCCGTTCGAGCACATGGACCGGATACAAGGATATCGATTTCTTTTCGACGGGCCGGTGCCGTGTAGTTGCGCACGGGTCTATTCGATGCCCGACATGCGCATTCCTTTCAACTCCGCATTGGCTTCCTGCGACGCGATCGTCACCAAGCCGGGCTACGCCACCGTGGTCGAGGCCGTGGCCCTCCAGAAACCGGTGGTCTATGTGCGTCGCTACAACTTCGTGGACGAGGAGCCGTTGGTGACCTATCTCCATCGCTACGGCCGCGGGGCTGAGCTCTCACTGAAAGACTTCGAGAACGGTCGGTGGGGGGCCTCGCTCGAACGCGCCTTCTCGGCCTCAAGGCAAGAAACACCCCCTGCGCCGAGCGGCGCCGGTGAGGCGGCGGCGATGCTTGCACCCTACCTTGCGAAGGCGGGAACGTGAACCATGCGCATGCTCGTCTTCCTCATCAGACTTTTCGCCGCATGTGTCGATCGCCTGTTGGGGCGTCTTGCCCAAATTCAGATGCTCCTTTATGGCCTCCTCCCGGCCCTGCTGCCCCCCGAGGAGCTAACCAGAATGATACGCGTCTACTATGACCGCAGCTACTGGAATTCAGATGGACAGGTTTCGACAGAAGCCTATCCATGGACGCTCGCGACCTGGGAACAAGAGGTCCTCGCCCGCCACATGACTGACCCAGGGACCGTCTTGGTCCTCGGAGCCGGCTCAGGCCGCGAGTCCATAGCCTTAACCCAGCATGGCTACCGAGTGGTGGGCCTTGATACTAATCGAGATGGGTTACGCATCGCGTTTCGGCGAGCGGCAATGGATGACACCCGGGCGGCCTTTGTCCAAGCGGACTTCCTGGCTCTGCCCGTACTCCCATCCAAACTGGACTACATTTTTTTGTCCGGAGTCATGTACAGTTCCGTCCCGGGCAGACAGCGACGACAAGACTGGGTCCGCAACCTCCGTTCACACCTGAAGCAGGGAGGGAAAATTGTGCTCAACTTTGTCGTCGCACGGGAACCGGAAACCAGAACTCACCGATTCATCCATGCCCTCAACCGCTGGCTACTGCTGCTACCGGGGTCGAATAAGATGTACCAGCCGGGTGACTTCTGTTCCCAGGGCCACTTCATGCACGCGTTCATCGACGAGCATGAAATTCGATCCGAACTGATCGAAGCCGGCGCGACGATCCATCAGGTGAATCTGAATGAGGGGTTCGCGGTCATCTCGTTTTCTCAAAGCTCACAGCAAACAGCGAGCCGCGAATAGCTCAGAGCGACCGGCTGCCAGCTATTAGCTGCTTGCTACTAGCTGTTCGCTCCCAGCTTGGTCCTCTGAAATAGCACTGGAAGGGCTTCCAGGGATTTGCTATTCTCCCGCCCCATGAACGCCGCCACGGTCTATGCCAAGAACCCTGATTACGTGCAGCGTGACGTAGCGGGGGAATGCATCCTCGTCCCGATCCGCCGGAACCTCACCGACGCCAACAGCATCTACGTGTTGAACGAGACCGGCGCCGCACTGTGGAACCGAATCGACGGCAAGCGGTCCGTCCGAACCATTGCTGAAGAATTTTCCCAAGAATACGACGTGACTGAGGAACAACTCCGTCGTGATGTTGCGACCTTGCTGGCAGACCTGCTCTCGATTCAGGCGATACATGAGGTTTCGGTCGCCGATGGTCATACAACATAAGCTGGACCACCTGCCCGACCGCTTCCCGCTGGCCTGCCAGTGGGAGGTGACCTGCCGTTGCAATCTGCATTGCGTCATGTGCTACACGGACTGCTTCAACCGTCCTGACCTCATTCGCAAGGAACTCACCACTCGAGAAATCCTCTGTATCATGGATGAGATGGCCGATGCGGGCACGCTTGAACTTTGCCTCACGGGCGGGGAGCCCCTGGCTCGTCCTGATTTCTTTCAATTCTATGAACACGCCGTCCGGCGTGGGTTTCTCGTCACGGTTTTCACCAATGGGACGCTGATTACCGAGGCCGAAGCCGACCGGTTTGCTGCGCTTCCGCCTCAGAGCATCGAAATCAGCCTCCATGGATCAACGCCGGAAACCTTCGAACGAATCACGTTGGGCCGGGGGTCCTACTCTCGTTGCCTCGAGGCCGTGCGGTTGCTGCTGGAGCGCCGCATTCCGCTGGCCCTGAAAACCACCGCGCTCACGCTGAATCACCACGAGATCCTCGCCATCAAGCAGTACGTGGCTTCACTCGGCTCAGTCCGGTTCAAACTCGGACAGGAGATCCGCCCTGAACTCGATGGCGGCGCCGGCCCTTATCAATACGCGCTCTCGGAGCGCGAGCTGACCTCGTTGAACCGGCAGGACGCCGAGCTGTGGGAGGAGGCCTGCCGGAGTCGAGCCAAGGATTCTTCGCCCTGCCGGAGCGGGATGCGCCGGTTCCACATCGATGCGTACGGCCGCCTGCAATTGTGTTCCGGTAATCGGCGGGACAGCTACGATTTGCGGACCGGCTCCTTCCGGGATGGCTTTTACCAAGCCTTGCCGACGTTCTCTTGTGCGTGGAAGGCCCCTCGGGCGCCGGACCTTATTCAACCGTCGGTGCTTCATGCATGAATGCAGAACCCTGCCTGCCATGCAATACGGTGCGTTCAGCCGCCGCCTCCAGGATCAGGCGTTTCGGCATGATCGCGTGATCAAGGCGCAGCTCGAGCTGACCTATCGCTGCAACTTGCATTGCCTCCATTGCTACACGGACCCGTACAATGCCAAAGCCTACTTCCCTCAAGAGCTGACGTTTGATGAGATCATCCGCATCATCGACCAGATGGCGGAGATCGGCATCATCTGGCTGAATCTCACCGGCGGCGAAATCTTCATGCACCCCCGTTTCTTCGAGATCTATGAGTACGCGTACCGGAAGGGCTTCCTCTTGATGCTCTATTCCAACGGGACGGTCTTCACGAAGGCCATCATTGAGCGGCTGGAGCGGATGCCGCCGTTTGTGATCGATGTGTCCTGCCACTCGGTGCAGGAGGAAGCCTTCGACCGATTCACGCAGGTTCCCGGATCGTTTCGAGCCTTTCTGCGCGGGATGGAGCTCTTGCAGGAAAGCGGCCTTCCCTTTTGCTTCAAGACCAAGGCCATGACCTGGAACAAGCAAGAGCTGCCTGCGATCAAGCGATTCGTGGAATCGTTCGACCAGCCCTTCGGGTATACCACCGGCATCTCGCCGCGGCTCAATGGCGACCTGTCCTCGCTTGCCTACCGTCTGTCTCCCCGAGAAGTGAATGAGCTGGAGGCGGAACGTCTTCAGCCGGTTGAGGAGGGCCTCTGCAAAGGACAGGCTGAAGAATTTCCATCCGCTCCAGAGCGTCTCTACCGCTGCGGTTGCGCGACCAATACGATCCATATCAGCGCCTGGGGCATGCTGGGGACCTGCACGATGGAATACGAACACCGAGTCTCGCTCCGCGAACACCATCTGAGGGACGCGATCCAGTTCGTTTTTCGCGCAGTGAGGGCGCATCGCTATGAAACTGACTCCGCCTGCCGGAGCTGTCATGTCTACGCGTTTTGCGACAAGAAACCCTCTGAGGCGCGGTGGGAATGCGGCACGGCCGAGACGCCGGTTCCCTATCAGTGCGACGTGGCGCTCGCACGAGCCGAACGAATGAGCGGACAGCCGCTTTTCCATCCGCTGCATATGGCAAAGGCAACCGGCAACTCCCTCCTCAGGAGAACAGCAAGTGAAGATAAAGAAGCCATACGTCACACCTCAGGTGTTCAAAGTCGAATTGAACCATGAACAAGCGATCCTCTCTGCCTGCAGCCTGTTCGCCATGAGCATCGCGGCGGGGACCGGCATGAACGGCTGTCGCAGTTTTTTGACGTGTAGTATGGCCACGGGGGCGGATCCGAACGGGTGCAAAAGATCGTCGCTTGCTCTCATGTACATGGGAGTCACGTGTCATGACCAAGGTGTTCGTCCGTCATAGCAGGGAGGAAAGCCGGTATGAGCGGGAAAAAACTCTACACGCCGCCGCAAGTCTACGAGGTCGCGCTCGATCACGAGCAGGCCATTCTCTCGCAATGCAGCCTCTTCGCGACAGCCACCTCGGCCGGCGGCACGAACGGCTGTCGCTCTTTCACCGGTTGTAGCAACTACCCCAGTGCCAATCCCATGGGATGTAAACGGTCGGTGATTCCTCTCACCTACATGGGCTCTGTGTGCCATGATCAGGGCGTCCGTCCCTCGTAGGATTTGAGGTGGAGATCGCGCTGTCCATCGGCGGGTATGTCATCCGGATACGGGAACCGCACGACTATCCGCGTCTTGCGTGGCCGCTGCGTCCGTTTGAGGCGTTTCTTGAAGCGCCTGACACACCCCCGGATTTGCAGGTTGAGGTCTCTGTGGTCTATCCCCTGCCGGAATTGGACACCACACGACTGCGCTTCGATTCTGCGCATGGCTTGTGGAAGCTCTTCGAATCCTCCGATGGATTGGTTCTTGAGAGCCTCGATACGAAAACTCTTCAGCCGCGAGCCCGTGCGCTCCTGTCCAATGACTATCGCAGCGCGCGGGCTTGGATCTTGCCGGACCTCCAAGGCGGACAAGTCGGCTGGGGCCCTATGTATCTATTCAATCCGATCATCGAGGTCTGCCTTCTGTCATTGCTAGCCCGCGAGGGCGGGCTTCTCCTCCATGCGGCAGGGATGACACACGACGATCACGGCTACGTTTTTACCGGGGCCTCTGGAACCGGCAAGTCGACCATCGCGCAGTTCTTTGCCGACCATGGTGCGTTCATCCTGAGCGATGAGCGCGTAATCCTCCGGTCACAGGGCACGTCCACTGTCCTCTATGGGACGCCGTGGGTCGGTTCCGGCGGGTATGCGGCGAATGCCTCGACTCCGGTGACCGCGCTTTACTGCATCAGCCACGGGCGGGAACGTCACGAGATGAATCTTCTACCTCCCTCGAAGACCGTGCCGCTTCTGCTCCAGCAGGCGTTTCTCCCCTATTGGGACCGGATCGGCATGGAGACGACGCTCGATTTTCTGGTGTCGTTAACGGAGCAGATTCCCTGTTACAGTCTCGCGTTTCTCAAGCAGGCCGACGTGGTCGATCTTGTTCGGCATCGCGGCCCCTCACCTCAATCCTCTTCCCTGCATAAGGGGAGAGGACAGAGTACGAGTTTGGAGAACACGGGCCTGATCGCCACGAATCCATGAAACAGCTCGACGCGGAAAGTTATCTCGATTCCATCGCCTCGAAGGCGGCTCGTGCGCGCCAACCGGAAGGGGCAACCTTCGAGCTGACGTACGGCTGCAACCTGCGGTGCCTCCACTGCTATAACCCCACCCATCGAGCCCTCCCGCACGAGTTGGCGACGGATGAGGTCTGTTCCATCATCAGCCAGATGGCGGAGCTTGGCATCTTGACGCTCAGTTTGAGCGGTGGCGAGCCGTTGGTGCGGCCGGACATCGAGACGATCCTGCGTCATACTCGCCGGCAGGGCTTGCTCATTCATCTGCTGAGCAATGCCACACGCATCACGCCGGCCTTCGTGAACGTGATGGAGGACGTGGGGGTGTCTCAAGTCAACGTGTCGATCTATGGGGCCACCGCCGCGACCTATGAGCGGATGACGGACGTACCCGGCGCCTTCGCATATTTTCTCCGGGGTCTCTCTTGCCTGAGTGGACGGCCCTTCGCAGTCACCGTGCGGATGCCGGTCACGACGATCAATGTTCATGAGGTTTCAGCCTGCCGCGAATTGGTGGAAGAACGTGGCTTCAAGTTCCAGTACTCCCTCGATATTCAGCCGCGGGGCGACGGTCTCCTCGCTCCGCTCCAGTATCGGCTGAATCCGAGCCAGAAAGCGCAGCTCAATCAGGAGATGCTGGGCGTACGGTCGGCGCCGATGGCGTATGAAGAGTGTCCCGCGGACGACCGCTTCATCGAGTGCGCCTGTGGACAGGCTCGTTTCGCCGTCACACCTTACGGGGAAATGAATCTCTGTGTCGCTTTCCCCATCCCTCGCTACAACCTTCGCACGGGAACGGTGCGTGAAGGTTGGGAGGTTCTCAAGCGCACCGTCGACGAGGCACAGCCGAACGAACGGTACGAATGCCCTACCTGCGACGTGCGGCCGTTCTGCGCCCAAGGCCGCAGCGACGCCTGGCTCGAAACCGGTGACATGAGCCGCTGCCTCCCTCACTTCAAGGAATGGGCCTCGTTGGAGAAACAGTCCCATGCCCTCCTCGACCCTCGAAGACCTCGCTGAGTCCTACGGCCGCGTCAGCGCAGCGAATCAGCGGACACTGGACCGCTTTCTCGACATCGGCACGCAGCTCCGCTCAGCCGGGATCGACTTCCTGGTTCTGAAAGGTGCAGACCTGGTGACAAGGGTTTACGGAATGATGGGCACCAGGCCCATGGTCGACGTGGACCTGCTCATCCGCGGACGCGATCTCGATGCCGTCGATCGCCTCCTCACCACGGCCGGATATCGACAAGAAATCGACGGGAATCCCGCTTATCGATCGCCTGACGGGGCTCTGTTGTTGGACATCACGACAGGCCTTTGGTACTTGAGGCCGGACGAATTCGATGCCCCCTGGCGACGGGCGGTGCCTCGGACTCTCAACGGGCTTCGCGTTCTGGTCATGGGCACCGAGGACCTGATCCTCTATCTGAGCGCGTACGCTGTCCTCCATCGGGGATCGTGCAGCCGTGTGTTCCTGAAAGATCTTCATCTGTTGCTGCAGAAGGAGTCCGTCGATTGGGCCCGGGTGGTCAGAACGGCCCGGCAATATCACCTCACGATTCCCCTGTTCCATGCCCTGTCGTCGGTCCGGGCGGGGCAGGTCGGGTTGACTGCATTGGATCGTGTCCTCGCTGAGCTGGCCCCACGGACTATGCTTGAGCGCGGGTTCCTTTTTATCCTTCGCCGGCTGGTCACCGATCCGCCACTCGAGGAGATCGGTCATGTTCTCATGTTGCTCACGCAACGGTCTGCTCCCACCACGACCTGGCTGGCACAGCGCCTATTACCATCACGGGCCTTCCTGGCGTATCGGTACGGTGCGTCGGCTGCCCGTCGTCCCATTCGCACAAGGCTCACTCGTCTCGTCCAGTTGCTATCCAAGGCCGGCATCCTGCTGGGGCGCATCGCCTTGGCTCTGGTCCGGAGCTCGAATCAGACCGCAGACCGGACGCCCAGGATCCAACCCCTCATCATCAGACCGAGCGAGGGTTGGTTCGTTTCGCCGCACTTACCCAATAAGGACCGGCTCACGATCTTACAACGCACCCCCCTGCGCGTCGCCTCTTGGAGCATGTTTCCCACGATCCACAAAGGCGACTTGCTCGAGGTTCGCGCGCCTGATCACCTGGCAGTGGGAGACATCGTCGTCTATTGTCATGGCTCCGTCCTCGTCTGCCATCGCGTTAAGACTCTGTGCTCGGACGGATCCTTGTTCACGGGTGGCGATGCCGGGCAGAATGCAGCCGAGCGAATTGAACAGTCTCAAGTCTTGGCCAAAGTCGTGGCGGTTGTTCGCGGACGTACGCGGCTTCCGGTATCCCACAGCACGGGCCAGTCTGCCCTCGTTCTTCTCAGGTACATGACCGATCACTGGATCAGTCGCGGCCGGGAACAGCTTCGACGCGGGCTCGGTACTGTGGCCCGGCGGCTAGGGCGCCATGCAGCGTCGCAGCGCGCGCTGTTTACGGTCCTCAGAAGGTGTTTCACCGCGCATGTCACCGTGTCCGGCCCCATTGGGACAGTCCCGACCGAACGTGTGCTGCTGATCACTCAGTTTCCCCTTCGTGAAGCGGAACTGGAGCTCCTCCGAAATGCAGTCGACCCTGATCAAGAGGTCAAGGTCCAAGTCCGGTGTCGCCATCTTCTGCTCGGCTCCCTCTACATAAAGACCGGCGAGCAAACGCTCCACCCGTTGGCTGAAGGCCTGGGCTTCGAGCGCCTATTCGATCAGCTCCTGTCCCGCTGGCGGGTTCGTTTCTGAGAGGCTCGCGGGTGTCGCCACAGGGGTTCTGTCACTGTTGCGAGGATGGAGCACTCGTGAGCAGGAATCGAATCGTGCATCCTTTTCTGGATTTCATCCGTAAATGATATAGTGAGGCGTGCTTGAACGATGGTGCCGCCGAGGGCACTTCTGACACGCATGGATCAGACTGCACAGCAAGCCGCCTCTACCATCGAACCCAAACTGATTGCCAGGATCGCCAGAGGGGATCAGCAAGCCTTCGCTCAGCTCTACGACCTCTCGAGCACCCTGCTGTTCACCCTGGCGCTCAGGATGCTCGGTACTCGTGAAGAGGCTGCGGAGCTGTTGCAAGACGTGTATCTGGAGGTCTGGAGAAAAGTCGCCCGGTACGACGTCGGTCGGGGGACGCCCATTGCATGGCTCGTGACCCTGACGCGGAGCCGCGCGATCGATCGCCTGCGCACACGCGTCGCAAAGACTCAGCGCCTGTTGACGCCTCTCGACGACGCAACCGTCGGGCAGATGCCGGATTACGCGCCGACACCGTTCGAGGCCCAAGCCGACGTCGAGCTGCGGACGGCCGTCTCCGGCGCAATCGCGGAGCTGCCGGAGGCGCAACAACAGGTGATCGAGATGGCATTCTACGAGGGACTGTCCCATGCGGAAATCGCAGCCAAGCTCAATCAGCCCTTGGGAACCATCAAAACACGGATCAAGCTCGGCATGACGAAGTTGCGGGCCGCTCTACGGGGGAGCTGGGGAGGGAACGAGGCTTCATGACGCACGAAGAACTCGAAGAATCTTTACCGCTCTATGCGGTGGGCGCGCTGGAGAAAATGGAGCGGCAGGCCCTGGAGGCCCATCTCCTGTCCGGATGCGCCACCTGTCATACGGCTTTGAAGGACTACCAGGCCGTTGCGGCGCTCCTGCCGTTCGGACTGTCTCCGCAGGCGCCTCCGCGAGCGATCAGAGCAAGGATCATGGCCTCGCGGAACGCCACTCCCGCGCCCGTCGCCGACTCGTCCAAACAACAGGTTAAGCCCACGCTCGCGCCGGGCGAATGGATCAACAACCTCTTCCTCCCGCTCACCCCGCTGCGCTCGATGCAATTCCGGTTTGCAGCAGGACTCGCCGCGCTTGTGGTCGTTGCGGCGGCGGCCTTCATCGGCTGGGGCCTGTGGACCCGCGCCGCGCACGATGCCGACACGATTGCTCGGTTGCAAGCCGCGTTAGACAAGGAAATGGGACAAGGCGCGGGACTTCGTCGGACGATCGAAAAAAACGAGAAGGAGTTGGCGCATCTCCGCGAGGAGCTGCAACAGCGGACGAGCGACATCGACGAGCTGCGGGACACCGTCGTTCACCGGGAAGCGGAGCTCGAAGACATGCGCGCTCAGTTGGCGGAACGCGACAAGGAGATCGTGCTTGCCCGCAAAGGGCGACCTCTACAGGATGACCTTGCCAGGCTGTTAAAGTCATCGGAAGCGAAGGTCGTGTCCCTGGCCGGAACCGATGTGGCGAAGGGCGCCGGGGCGTTTCTCCTCTATGATCCGGCGTCGCAGAAAGTCTGGTTGTATGCAGTTCGTCTCCCGGAATGCCCAAACGGGACGACGTATCAACTCTGGGCGATCGACCAGAAGCCGATGAGTGTCGGGACGTTCCATATCGATGCCGGGCAAACCGCGTACTTATTATCCAAGCGCTTGCCCGATTTCGCTCGGATGAAGAAATTCGCGGTGAGTCTCGAACCGGGCGGCGGGCGTCCCCAGCCGACCGGGGCGATCTACCTCGCCGGCGCGCTCTGACCTACCCCCTGTTCTCCCTCCACGGCTTCTCACCGGCCTAGTGCTGTGTTAGGATCGCCCGGCGTTCCCCTCACCCTTGCCTCTGCCCCTTGCAGGGGTAGAGGACGCAGGCGAGGGGGCGACTTCTTCGCCCCAAAGCATAGTTAAGGACAGCATCACGTCAAACACACGCCTGATGAATCGCTGGTTGGAGAAAGACATCGAATATATGCGGCTCGCGCTGGAGCAGGCGAGATCGGCTCCTGCCAAAGGTGAAGTGCCGATCGCGGCCGCGCTCGTTCTAAACGATCAAGTCATCGCTGAAGCGCACAATTACCGCGAAAGCCGGCAAGACCCGACCGCACACGCGGAACTCATCGTAATTCGGGAAGCAGCCGCACGGTTAGGCAGTTGGCGCCTAACCGGCTCGACGCTGTACGTGACGGTTGAGCCTTGCGCCATGTGCGCCGGCGGCATTCTTCTGTCTAGAATTACCCGGCTCGTCTTCGGCGCGCGGGACACCAAGGCTGGGGCATGCGGCTCGGTGTTCGATATTCCGGCGGAGCGTCGCCTGAACCATCGAGTGGAAGTGCTGGGAGGTTTGCTTGAACAGGAGAGCCAAGAACTCCTGCAGTCCTTTTTCCGAAGCTTGCGAGATCAGGTAGGCGAGGCGGCGAATGTACCTCCTCCCGGTTCGTGAGCGCTACACTATCCGGTGATCCTAACTACGTCTGCTTCGACCATCTCCACCAGCATGGGTGCCAGTCCTTCCCTTCTGCCGTGACCGCCAACATATACTCATCATCCGCGAGGCCGGCTTCAACGCGCATTTTGTCCTGCGTGTCTGCGCCTCTGGCGTCAATGGCCCAGGCGGCTTCCGAGCGAGGATCGAATTCAATTGCGACGCATGCGAGAGAGGGGATCAGACTGATCCCCTTCGCTTTGACGTACGCTTCTTTGCACGTCCAATACCGGTAGAACCGCAGCGTCCGTTCCCGCGTCTCCCCTTGTTGCAAAGCTTCGTATTCGGCGGCCGTGAAGAAACGCCTTGAAAACCGTTCGGCGTCTATCTCGCGACGAATCCGTTCGAGATCGATTCCGACCGCGCGATTGTGCGCTACGGCGTACGCGGCCATCCCATGAGAATGGGAAAGGTTGAACTGAAGTCCTCCGTTGTCCGCACGAGTGCCGGCGAGCGTGGGTTTCCCCTGAGTCCCCGTGATGAACTCGAGCGTGCTTGGATCGCGACCGAGGTATCCTCCAAGCAACCGCCGGAGCAAGCCGTGTCCTGCAATAAAGTGCTGCCTTGCCGAGTCGGACACAAACCGCGCTGCCCTCGCTCGTTCGGTCTCCGACAGTGTCCGAGACAAGTCTTCCAGCACCTGAGGTGAGAGTTCCAGCGATGCGTACCAGACATGTACCTCATCCGCCCCCAGACGGGGCAGAGCCGTTCCGTCATAGATTCGCCATTTGCCTTGCTTACTTGTCATCGTCTACAGCTCGCCCAGCATGGCACAACAAAGGATCGCCCAGCCAATGATTGTACTCAGATTCGCCTCTACAATCATGAAAATTGCTTGCGATGAACGGATAGCGTGGTAAGGTGACGGAGGCGGTGGATGGCCACCGACATTGATGTTACCTGGAGGCAAGATCCCTATGAATCGGACACGCGGTACACGGCTGGTTGCGACGACGCTTGGCGCGGCTCTCCTCGCTTTGGCCTGTTCCCATGAATCACCGGAGGCCCACAAGGCGAAACTGCGTCAGCGGGCGATGGACTACTACGCCAACGGTCAGTATCAGGAAGCCGTCATTGAGTTTCAAAACGTGGTGAAGGCCGATCAGAAGGATTCTGACGCTCACTATCGTCTGGCCCTTGCCCTTATGAAAATCGGCGGCATTCATAATCTCCAGGCCGCTTTCCGTGAACTGATGACGGCGACCGAACTGAACGCATCCAACCACGAAGCCCAGCTCAAGCTTGCCCACATGCTCCTTCAGGGCAACGAGCCGGCCCAGGCCAGAAAGCGGGCCGAAATCGTTCTCGCGGCAGCACCCGCAAACACCGAGGGGCTTATCGTTCGCGGACAAAGCCTCGTACATGAGCAAAAGTTCCAAGAAGGGATCGCGGAACTGAAGAAGGCGATTGAGGCGGATCCTAAGAATATCCAGATCCACTTGGCCATCGCTCGAGCTTATGCGCAGGCCAAGGACATGGCCAACGCGGGCGCCGCGATTCAGGAAGCCCTCCGCGTGGACCCCAACTCCGTCGACGCGCATGTCGCCTTCGGAGACCTCCTGTATCTCAGCGGCAAACCGGACGAAGCGGAAGGCCAATTCAAGCAAGCGCTTGATCTCCAGCCCTCGAACGGCCTCCTTCACATGAAACTGGCGAATTTTTACCAGACCACAAGGAAACTCGACAAGGCCGAAGCCACCTACAAGAAATGGATTGAATCGCAACCCAACGACGAGAAGCCCCTCATCGCCTTCGGGGAGTTCTACAGGCAGCTAGGCAACGGCGACAAGGCGCTGGTGAACTACCAACGCGCGTATGAGGTGAGCCCCAAGTCACTCGCCTCACGCGACGCGCTGATCAACTATTACCTCGACTCGGGCAATTTGAATGAAGCGCGACCGCGCGTGGAAACCGTCCTCAAGGACAACGCCCGCGATCTCACAGGCCGTTACTTCGACGCGCGCATCAAGCTGATGGAGAACAAGCCTCAAGAAGCCCTTCCGATTCTCCGTGAGGTCGTCAAGGACGATGCCCGGTTCGCCCATGCCCACATGTATCTCGGGCTGGCCCACGCGGCCAACAACGATATGGGCGAGGCCCTGACGGCGCTGGCCGAAGCAGTCAAGCTGGCGCCGACACTTGCTGAGGCCAGAACGTCCCTCGCGGGGCTCCAGTTGATGAAAGGGTGGTACGACCAGTCCATTCAAGAAGCGCAGACCGCGCTCCGCCTTCAACCGAGGAATCTCAAGGCCGCCGTGATCCTCGGAGATGCCTATCTCGGCAAAGGCGACGGCAAGAAAGCGAAAGAGGTATTTGAAGCCGTTACGAAAGCCATGCCGGGTCACCCGCTCGGTCATTATCGGCTGGGGCTGATCGCCCAGGCGGAAAAGAAAGACGCGGAGGCTTTCGAGCACTATGAGCAGGCACTGAAAGCCAACCCGCAGGCCATTGAATCGCTGGCTCAGATCGTGGCGATGAAGGTCGCGCAAGGTAAGACGCATGAGGCTCGAGATCGGGTGACGCGGCTCATCCAGGATCAGCCCAAGAATCCCCTCCTCTATCAGCTCCTCGGTCAGCTCTGGATGACGGAGAAGCAGTACGACCAGGCTGAGGCAGCCTTCAAGCAAATGATCGCGGTCGACGACAACGTCCTGACTGGATATACCAGCCTCGGGGAGCTTTATGTCAGAACGAACAAGCTGGACCAAGCGGCTCAGGAGTTCGAGGCGGCTTTGGCCAAGAACCCGAAACATCTGCAGGCGCTCATGATGCTGGGAGTGATTCGGCACCAGCAGAAGCAGTTCGACAAGGCGAAAGATCTCTACGGGCAGGCGCTCAAAGTCAACGGCCGGTTTGCGCCTGCCGCGAACAACCTCGCCTGGCTGCTCGTCGAACAGGCAGGGAACATTGACATGGCGCTCTCCCATGCTCAAACGGCGAGAGAGGTCATGCCGAACGACCCGAACGTCGCGGACACGCTGGGCTGGATCTACTATCAGAAGAACGCCTACCTAAAAGCGGTGAGCCTCTTGAAGGAAGCCGCGGAGAAACTCCCGCAGCATCCGGAAGTGCAGTACCACTACGGCATGGCCCAGTACAAGAACGCGAACAAGGCCGAGGCCGAGAAGGCGCTGAAGAAGTCGCTCCAACTCAGCCCTTCACACCCCGGAGCGGAAGTGGCCAAGAAAACGCTGGCTGAGCTGAAGGCGTAGCCCTTTCCCGTCGGTCAGGGGCGGAAGATAGTCGGCGGCATCGGTCCTGCCGACCCTACATCCGGTTCCAACGGTTGCCCGTTCGCCCGCTTGCGCGCGATCTCGTTCACGGTGAGATCGAAAGACGAGAGCCGCTCAGCCGAACCAGGATGTGTGCTGCTGAAGTCCGGTTGCCCATTGGAAAGCGCTTGCTCGCCGAGCCGAACGAGAAACGCCCGTCCCCCCGCCAGGTCGTATCCGGCTCTTGCTGCAAGGTAGGAACCCAGATAGTCCGCCTGGAGCTCGAGCATCCTCCTGGGAACCTGGTCGGTCGACGTGACAGATCCACCGGCGCTCGTCACGAGCCGATCCAGCAAGAAGCGAAGGTTCAGGTTCTGGCTGTGCTCCAGTACCGTATGAGCGACCTCATGCGCCAATACCCAGGCCAATTCCGCCTCCGATTCTAAGTTCCTCAGAAGCCCCAGCGTCACCTGGATGCGCCATCCGTCGGCATAGGCGTTCGGCACTTCGCTCTCCAGCAACTGTACCCGTAACACGCAGGTCCGTACTGCCGTCAGGTTCATCTCCCTGGTCGTGCCTGAGTTTTCCACAGCGAGCGTGAGCGGCTGAATCCGGGCTCGCGTCAAACGATCGATCTCCATCAGCACGCTCATCGCCTTCTGTCCCTCTGTGGCAACTCCCTCTAGGGACAGAAGGTGATCTCCCGGCCTTAGTCCGGCCTCGCCGGCCGGCATCGATGGATCGACGTAGCTGAATACAATACGAGACGATCCGGCGTTTGATCGATCTCCGTCCGGCCAAGCCTCATCCCGAAGCATGAAGCCGTATGCCCAGTGCTGGTCCCTGGGACACCAGGGCAAGGCTTCGCGCGAGAGTCGGTAGCTGATATGGAGTAGTCGCCCTTCCCACTGATAGCGAAGGTACGCCGTGTCGTGATCGGAAGGAAGCAGGGCGCAGGAGGAAAAGAATTCCCCGATCGCAAGGAGCCCTATGAGAAGGCTGGGTCTTCGTCCCATGTTGGGAAACCTGGCACAAGTATACCGCCTGCTCTCACTCTCATGGAGATCGCCAGCCTTATTACTCAGGAGACCAGCTGACGAGAGCCGATCGAGTTGGAGTGCTCAAACAGAACAGTCGTGATGGGATTCATCCCATCACGACTGTTGTTTCTTCCGAGAGGCGGAAGGAGCCCGCCTCGAAGAGGTTCTGGAACGAGCTTACTGCTGCACGCGCCGCCAGATGCCGATGCCGAGCAAGCTCGAGCCGAGGAGCAGGATCGGCGCAGGAGCCGGAAGGCTGCGGCCCGGTTGCGTCGCCACCAGGAGGAGTTCGCCATAGTTCCCGTTCCCATAAATCACCGGGCCATAGGGTCCATCGACTCCGCCGAAGGTGTTCCCAATGAACAGAGCCATGAAGAACTGCCCTGTGGCATCCGAGGTGTTGAAGAGGCCCGGGGTCAGGGCCGGGAGAATGGTATGCGTAATCTCTGCATCAAATGTCCCGTGCGGGAAGGGGGACATGCCAGTCGGACTCGTAAAGGAGAAGATGTCAAACAAGGCGGTGGTATTGAACCCGAGCACCGTCGGGCTGATGTTATTAGAATCGGTGAACGTGAGGCCTGGGGTGAAGATATAGAACGGGATCGGCAACAGGCTATTCATGAAATGCCCTTTGATGGAGGAGTCTGTATAGCCGTTCAGCGTCGTGTTGAGGTGCACGGCGCCCATCGTCATGTCACTCGGCGAAAGGATGGTCTGGGCAGATAAATTTGTACCACTCAGAGAATAGAGCATCCCATCGGCACCGAGGGCAGCATCATACTCAAACAGCAACGCACCTGCGTGAGCAGACGGCGTCACGCAGACTAAGGCCAAGACACTCAGGACTAGGGCCGCTCCTAGTCGAAACAACCTGTTCATGGTGCAACTCCTTGTTGGTGTTCCCTTCCCGAAATTAGGAAGTGGTACCGTTTCTCTCAGCAAGCTTCGGACCATACATTCGAAAACGATCTTGCTCGATCGATTATCCGGCAGGCACTAGTAAGGTATCGGGAAATCAGAGGGTTGCGAACTACGCCCCGAGCGAACGAACGAACGACGAAAGCCGCGAAAATCCCACTCGTTTGAGGGGCACATTGTCAAAGACGCCGACACCGGAGGATTTCCTCAAGAGCCGTCGACCACGTCCTGTGATAATTCAAGCTCTTCACTCTGAGAATTCTGGCCTTCATGCCTGTAAACAATCTCGACAACAGGACGAAAAGAGGATTCTGTGGAGGCCCCCAAGAAAGGCAACGGCCGTGACCCAGTCGCCTGCGTCACGGCCATGGCCTCTCCACCAACGAGGCGCGGGTGCGGCGCCCGCGCGAGAGATCAGCACGCGGATTGCTGAGCCCGCCTCCAGACACTAAACCCTAGAAGGCTGCAACCGATGAGCACCAGCGGCGCCGGAGCCGGTAAGCTGGCTGGCTGGCTCGCCGCAGCGATACCGAACCCGTCGATCGCCCCGAATTCGTCCAACCCTCCGTACAGATTTCCCAAAGCTACCGCGGCGTAGACGTTGCCGAGGGTGTCCGGGAAGTTGTAGTCGTGCGGGTCCAAATTGCTCAAGAACGAGTGGGTGATGGTCGTTTCAAGCATCCCGCCCGAAATCGGTCCTCCGAACCAGGCGATGTCGAAAGCTCCGGGATAGCCGGTCCCGGTAGTGATGCCGTTGTACACGTTGACGATACTTGCGCCTTCATGAAGCCCAGGCGTTGCTTCCAAGGCCGGGGAAGCGTTAATCCCGAAGGCGATAATCTGCGCATCGCTGGCATAGGTCAGCTCGATCTTGATGTCCAGAGCGCCGGGGATGGTCATGCTGTTGTTGATGTGCATGAACCCCAACTCCGGTGCCGCCACCAATCCGCCGGGCAACAGCAGACTGTCCAGTGTGAGTGTGATCGCCTGGGCCGGCTGGTTCATCCCCGCCAACACAGCCAGGCTCAGGACTAGGACTGCGCCTAGTCGAAACAGTGTGTTCATCGCTACGACTCCTTTTGTGTTCATCCTCTCCACCATGGATGAGGTGTACCCCATCCGTGAGCAAACTTTGCACCAACGTAGGGGTTGACAGGTTCTCCAACTCGTGCGTACCCTCTACATTCGCATAAGCCGTTGAGACCAGACCCTTCTTTCGCATAGCTCCGTCGAGCATTCGACGCATGGGCACGGAATGCAGATGAGAAGCTGGTCTGGCGAGCTTGTAAAGCTTTCTTACGGGCGAAAGAGAGAACGAGAGGGATGGTTGGTCAATCCCTCAGTAGTTCTGCACTCTTGAATACAGAATGAAGAGCTGCCTCGGCGTTGTAAGCTCCCTCGACATTCTGACGGCTCCGTCGAAACGACCGGTGAGAATGATCGCAGCCGGAGGGGAGTTACACCTGCGACAGAGCTTTAAGCATAGAGGACAGGGAAAACGACCGCATGAACCGCTCAATCGCATCGGTGGCTTCGTCGGGGCTCGCGTAATAATCAGCCGCCATTGCAACGGCAACTCCCTGAGAGGTTTGACTTACAAGGCGAGTCTTCACTTGCATCAACTTGGCAGACACCGGATTCCCGGTAAAGGTGCCGTCTATCCAATACCAGGACATGACGACTCTCGATGCCGATGTCCCGCGAAGCAGGACCGCGTTCACCTTGATGGCTTGACCGTCCACCGTCATGCGGTAGGTCTTCTCGCCGACCCAATGCCACTTCCGCCGGTCGAACAGCAGATTCTGCGAGCTCACCATCTCCGCGCTGTTGCGTTGCTGGGCGTAGCACCCCAGGTACATGTGAACTGGCCGGATGCCGTCGGTGAAGGTCTCCTGAATCTCCGCAGCGACTCCGTTGAATTTCGGTTTCCACCCGCCATCATAGGACTCAACCGCGGCCCAGGAAGGTCCCACCGCCGATCGCAATAATTCCCGGCTTATTGGCATCGATCTCGGAGTATGATCGGCCAGTACTGCTGTTCCAACGGGGCCGGCTGCAAGGGCCAGTAGGGAGAGGCTGAAGACAGCCACTGCGCGCGGCACGGAGTAGTAAGCACCGGCACTTCGGATAGGCCGTGCCACCCATTTACTTGTGCTCTGCTCCTTCTGCTCCTTCGCCGGCGATTCCCGCCAGAGAAGTCCGGTCAGGACCATAACGATGATGAGAATGCCGAAGAAGAACCACCCGTAGATAAAGTGGTCGACTCCGACCGCTAATCGATTGCTCGACAGATAGGCGATCACCACAATCAGGTAAGCCCTGACTCCGTTGGCGAGAATCGGAGCCAGTGCCGCCATCAGCACAAACCCCAGTCGCCTCCCCCAGTGCCGGTATGTCATGTCCGCATAGACAAACCCGAACACTACGGAAGCGATGATATAGCGCATGCCGCTGCAGGACTCGCTGACTTCCCACCGACCTGTCGGCACCTCCAAGAAGCGGCCCTCCCAATAGACGGGAATTCCTGTCAACTCCAGAGCCCTCACGGTAAATGCCGTCGTGAAGTCTTGCAGGGGAGGGACCAGGCTATCGCCGAACGGCACGGCGAAAGAGAGAAATCCGAGTGGAACCGCCATCGAACGAAAAACCTTGCTTCCCAGGAGGGTCCATACTAATACGGGTACCATGGTGATGAATGTGACTTGCTCTACCAGCTCGACGCTTGCGAGGTGTCCAAGGAGCCATAGAATTGCGAGCATCCACAAGACCGGCACACCCCGACCGTCCGGTTTGGGCAAGGTTTCGAGCGCTGTGGCTCGGCGCCCCCACGCGAGGTAGAGGCACAGCGGAACGATCAGAAAGCCGTGGCTATAGGTTTCGGACCGAGACCAAGAGAGGACCAGGGAATAGGCAGTTTCCCAATACAGCAAGAGGAGTCCGCCCAGCGCGAGGCTCGCGACCGTCAGCGCCCGCCGCCATACGCCGACGAGCTCAGCCGAGAGGGACTTGTTGCCGCCTTCGTTGTTGTCTGTGTGTGATGTGGGGATTGCCATGCCCAATCAACCGTTGACGGCGGTCGAGTGCTTGTCCCGGAGGCCAAGTTTGGTCAGGAATTCATAGAGCGTTGGGCGCGTGAGTCCCAATTCCTGTGCTGCTCGTGTGATGTTACCCTTGTGTCGAGAGAGCGCCGCTTTGATCATTTGGCGTTCAAGCACTTCGCGTGCTTCCCGCAAGCTCTTCCCTGCATAGCCGGGCGCCGCCGCTTCCAACTCCAAATCGCCGCTCGTGATTTGTCGCCCCTCTGCCATGATCACCGCCCGCTGGATACGATTCTCCAATTCGCGGACGTTGCCCGGCCAATGATAGCTTTCGATCGTCTGTTGAGCCTGCCGACTGAATCCGGTGATCTTCTTGCGAGCCTCTGCGCTGAAACGGCCGAGAAACGCTTGCGCCAATAACACTACGTCGCTTCCCCGGTCTCGGAGGGGAGGAATCGAGATCTCCACTCCGCAGAGCCGGTAGTAGAGATCCTCGCGAAACTTTCCTTCATGCATCGCTTTCCGCAAGTCCAAGTTGGTCGCGGCCACGACGCGAACATCGATATCCACCGTTTCTCTACCGCCGACCCGTTCGACTTGATTGTTCTGCAAGAAGCGCAGCAGCTTGACCTGGAGAGGCGGCGATAATTCCCCGATCTCATCCAAGAAGAGCGTTCCCCCGTGGGCCATTTCGATTCGACCCTTCCGCTGGGTATGCGCCCCTGTAAAGGCTCCCTTTTCATGCCCGAACAGTTCACTTTCCAACAGTGTCTCAGGAATAGCGCCGCAATTGATCGCCACGAAGGGCCCTTGTCTTCGCGAGCTTTGCCGATGGATGGCACGGGCAGCCAGTTCCTTTCCTGTGCCGCTTTCTCCAAGAACCAGGACCGACACATTCGTATTGGCCACTCGCCTGATCAAGTCAAACACTTTCTGCATCGCCTCGCTGGTCCCGAGAAACTCCTCGATCGGTCCCTGTGCCCGTTTCTCCATCAGCGCTTTGTTGTCCCGCTCTAAGGCCGCCAAGTACTCCGCCCGCTCCAGCACGATCCGCAGAGCCTCGATGTGGATCGGCTTGGGAATAAAATCATAGGCGCCCATTTCCACGGCCTTCAGGGCATTCACGCGTTCGCTATTACCGGTGACGACGACGATCTTGGTCAGCGGGTCTAGCGCGAGAAGCTGTTCCAGCGTGGCCAACCCTTCTGTCACGTCATCCACCGAGGGGGGAAGCCCCAAATCTAACGTCACCAGTCCCGGATGCTCCTGCGCCATGACGGCGACAGCCGTGGTTCGATCACCGGCCTCGCAGATCTCAAAGCGATCCAAGAAGGCCCACCTCATTTGTTCCCTGATATCTGGATCGTCCTCGACGATGAGCAATTTGGGCAGCGTGCGATTCTCAGGTCCTGGGTTTTTCATGCGCTTCGTCCCGGGTTTGGCGTTGAGAAACTTGACACCGGTGTAAAATCTCCGTACGCGCACTGTACCCCATCCACCGCACGAATCCGATTCCTCTCATGAGGGGGGCTACCCTCCTCCATGCACGGCTCACACGCTATTGCTCGGCTACATGCTTCGAAATGGGGTCGAGGGAAAGGAGGTGCAGGCGCAGGTGCAGGATGATTGCAAAAGTTCCACAGGCAAGCTAAGCTGGCCACCCGCGTCGCTCGGGGACGAATTAATCAAGAATCGGTTGGAGAGGTGCGAGAGTGGCCGAATCGGGCGGTCTCGAAAACCGCTGTCGGGGCAACTCGACCGTGGGTTCGAATCCCACCCTCTCCGCCATCACGTGGCGCGCGGATCATCGGTTCTCACTTGTTGGGGCAGTGGCGCGCCAACCGTCCCAACCGGCAGTGATGGGCCACGCCCGTGAAATGGTGTCGCCTGGCGACAGTAATCAGTTATAAGAGGGTAGATTCGAACGGGGGGATCGTGGGGGATACCTTCTCTAGAAGGGCCGTCAAACGAGGGACGGTGGGGGCGTTTTCTCCCGCTTAACAAGAGGCAGGCTCGGTCGACTGACTGGCCTTCTGTAACGCTCTCCTGAGCTGCACCATGGCTAACGTATCCCTGGCGCAGTATTTGAGCAGTGCCTCGCGGAGGCGTTCACGCTCGACCCAATCGGTTTCCTCGAATACCATCCGATAATAGGCCCTGGCCGCGGCCGCCCCATCCTTGATCGCAAGATCCTCATAGTTGAGGTCAGGAACCATGGCGGGCAGCACAGTTTTGATAGAATACGAGCCATTGAAGGAGGGGTGATAATAGTGATTCTTCAGGACTTCGTAGAGATCCCACAAGCGTGCGATGACTCGCTTCAACTCCCGACGTAGCGCAGGAACATCCTCCGCCAACCGTTCCAACACAGCCTGTTCGTAAGCGGAATACACGCAGATGCTGCCCTCGTCACCGAGCGACTCAAGCAGTGCTCGGACAAGCTCTTCTCGCGTGTCTCTGGGCTCAGCAGACAGATACTCGTAATGCACGAGTTCGCCCGGTGCCCGCTCGATATGGTTGGACCATTGACTGGGAATCAGTTGATAGGGCCGTGTTCCCGCATATGGGGGCACCGCCGGCATGAAGGTCTCAAAATCGAGGTGGTGCACGGGGTAGGCCACAGTACCGAGGACACGCTTCAGTGCATCACTTCTCCATTCCGTGTTCTCTTTGATGCGACGTTGGACCGGCAGCAGTCTGTCCGTGTTCGGGATCTCATCAATGGTTTGGATGCCGCGCCGCGTGAAGCTCTCGATGGCCCGCTCACCGCCTGGGAGATAGTAAATCCAACGAGCCGGTTTATCTTTCGTGCAATGGGCCCAGAACGGACACTCATAGGGGACATGACAATGGCCGTTCGGCTCGATGTTCGGCGGTGAGGGCCGATCGAGCACATCGCGCATCGCCTGGAGTCGCCACGCCACCTCCTGGCAACGGGCCTGGACATGGCCGGTGACGTCCACTATTGTGAAGAGCTTTTCCAAATCCAGGGATCCGCCCGGATACAGGTACTGAGTGTTGACATGGAGCACTGCGGCAACTTCTACAGGTAGCCCCGCGTCCCGCAAGACCCACCATTGGATCGCAACATCGTCAAGATGGACTTCTTTCACTTTCGTCGACGACTTTACCTCGATGAGGCGCCATCCGTTCGCACGCTCGTTGTCGCGCAGGCGCTCGAGGAGGTCGACGCGGACAAGAACCCCCTTCGACTGAAACGCCCCTTCGAAGATTGCAGATACCAAGGGATCGTCGACGAGCTCGCGCGTGAAAGCCAACGCATCGGCCGCATGCCGATCGTTGGCCTTGACGAGGACGCCGTCAGGAAACCGCTGCCGTGCCAGGGTTCCGACCGTTGTTCCCATCTCCAGGATGGCCTGAGCGGCCTCGTCCGGCTCTGTGGCAAGCTCAGGCTGATGAACCTCCAACCACAAGCGCTTCAGACACTGCAATCCGGAAAGGTATCGGGACTTCGAGAGTCGGTAGAGGGAAGGAGCAGCATGGAGTGCCGAATCGTGTAGGCCCGACATCGTAATAGTCAGGCTACCGGAGGTTTCGCCCAAAGTCCAGGTGAGTGGAGGCTCGCCCACGGCGATCTCATTGCTTTCTGATAGCATAGGCAATCCATGACCTTCCACCGGCGCGAAATTCGCAGATCCGTCCTGAACTTGGCTCTTCCCGTCACGGTCAGCAGCCTGCTCCAGCGCGCCGAGGGCATTGTGGCCGTCTTCCTCGTCGGTGGACTTGGTGCCGCCCCGATCGCCGCCGTCGGGCTCGGCCAGTTGTTGGCGTTTATCGCCACGACACTGGTCTCCGGCCTTTCGGTCGGAGCCAACGTGATCGTCGCCCAATTTTGGGGCGCCAAGCGGCGGCGCGATGCGGGCGCGGCCGCCTCCCACTGTCTCGTCCTTGGTCTGGCAGTGTCCCTCGGCCTTGCCGCGGTGGGGATCGCTCTGAACGGCGCCGCCATGCAGGTCCTCGGGGCGGAACCGACCGTGCGAGCGCTAGCCGTACCGTATGCGACGCTCATTTTCCTCTTTATCCCATTGACGATTCTTCTCCAGATCCTCTCATCGATTCTCCAAGGAACCGGCGATACGCGATCCCCCATGTACGGGATGATTCTCGTCAACGCGCTCCACATCCTTGTCGCTTACCCCCTGATCTATGGCCGCTGGGGAGCCCCGGAGCTTGGTTTGCAGGGAGCGGCCCTCGCGGTCGGTGGCGCCGAAGCGGTCGGAGTTGTCTACTTGATTCGGAGGTGTTGGTCCGTACTTCGGCCGCTCTACAGGATCGACGGTGAGTTGCTCGCCACACTCTGGCGCCTGGGAGCGCCGGTGTCAGGGGAGCGCATCACCCAGCAAGCCGGGGTGCTGTTCTATACCAAGATTGTGCTGCTGTA
>JBBIJI010000032.1:0-43467 GCA_037446055.1 Nitrospiraceae bacterium | reverse complement strand
GTCCTTACTTCTTGAAGATCAGCCTGGGCACTTGAATGTCCCCGATCGCGACGGTCAGAAGAACGGGCGCGGCGGAGGCGCAAAACGAGTTTCCTCGGGCATCAAGACTTCCCACGCATGGCCGGCTACGTGCCAACCGCCATCCTCGTCCACCAAATAGTGAACCTCTCCATACCAGCTGTCGATATGTTCCCGATGGCCTGTCTCGTTCGAAACCGCCCAGAGGCTTCCCGTGCAGGTGATCATCACTGTTTTGGGGGTTGTCTCCGGCAGCACTTTAATTCGCGTGAAGATATGGGAGCCGGAGAAATCGTGGTATGTTTCGAAGAGGTTGTTCCGGGCGGTTCTTATCGAGTCTTTCGTATAACCGCGATGCTTATAGCCTTCGGCGTAGAGGGCCATGACTCCGTCCAGATCGCGGTGTCGAACGGCTTCCTCCGTCCGCTCGAACGCCGACATGATCTCCGCAACCGTGTTCTCGTCCGCCTGGATGTCGGCCGAATGGGCGATGAACCTCCCGCCGAGATCAGGCGTGGGAGGAAGAGGGCCGAGGTGGCACCCTTGGAGCGAGATGAGAAGACTCACCAGAGCGCTGGCCCCAACGGGGATCATTCGCCTGTCCGTAGAGCCCTTCCCCTCTCAGATCTCATGAAGAAGTTGCGTCGCGTTTCTTGACCTCGCTGTGCCAGCGCCACATCACATAAATGGGCGGGATCACGAAGAGCGTTAAGATCATCACTGAGAAGACGCCGCCTATCTGGGGTGCGGCGATCCGCTTCATCACATCGGCGCCGGTACCGGTCGCCAGCATGACCGGCACCAAGCCGATGACATCCACAAACCCGATCATCGCCATCGGGCGGATGCGTTCCACCGCGCCGAGATGCACGGTCTCGATTACATCTTCCAGGGTCTTGAGTCCACCTGCCGCTTTCCGCCGTGCACAGGCCTCATCAAGATAGGCCAACATCACGGCACTCGTCTCTGCCGCAGTTCCCACTACGGTAATGATGCCGACCCATACGGCAATGCTCATGTTGTACTGCAGGAGATCCAGGTACCACACGGCACCAACCAGAGAGAGCGGCAAGCCCAGCATCACCATCCAGGTCTCGGTCACGGACCCGAACGTAAAGTAGAACAACACAAAAATGATGAGGAGTGTGAACGGTACCACGATCCTCAGCCGCTCCCAGGCTCGCTGCATGAATTCGTACTGTCCGGACCAGGCAATTGTGTAGCCAGGAGGCAGCGATACTTTGTTGCGGACCACACGCTTCAGATCGTCGACGAAGCTACCCACGTCCCGGCCGGCCATATCCACGTAGACGTAGCCCGACAACATCCCGTTCTCGTCCCGGATCATCGGCGGCCCGCTCAGAAGCCGCAGCGCCGCCAGTTGGGCCAGCGGCACCTGAGCCCCGGTCGGCGTATCCACCAGCACCCGTGCAAGCTTCTCCGGATCGTCGCGCAATTCGCGCAGGTATCGGACGTTGATCGGGTACCGCTCGCGTCCCTCGATGGTGGTCGCGATGTTCTCACCGCCGATGGCGGACTCGATAATCCGCCCCACATCCATCACTTTGAGGCCGTAGCGGGCAATCTCATCGCGGTTGATCTGAAAATCGAGGAAATAGCCGCCCGTGACGCGTTCCGCATAGACGTTGCGTGTGCCGGGGACCTCCTTGGCCACCATTTCGATGTGTTTCCCGATCTCCTCGATCTGTTTAAGGTCGGGCCCGAAGATCTTGATCCCGACAGGAGTCCGGATGCCCGTCGTCAGCATGTCGATGCGGTTCCTGATCGGCATCGTCCAGGCGTTGGTCACGCCGGGAAACTGCAAGGCTTTGTCCATCTCCTCGACGAGGCTCTCATAGGTCACACCGGGCCGCCACTGCTCCTTCGACTTGAGTTCGACGACCACCTCCATCATGCTGAACGGCGCCGGATCGGTGGACGTCTCGGCCCGCCCTGCCTTGCCAAAGACACGTTCCACTTCAGGGAGCGACTTCAGTTTCCGGTCCATGAGCTGGAGCAATCGGCCCGCTTCGGTGACCGACAAGCCCGGCAGCGTGGTGGGCATGTAAAGGATCGTGCCCTCATAGAGCGGCGGCATGAACTCGGACCCCATTCGGAGGTAGACAGGGCCGATACTCGCCAGAAGCCCGATTGTCAGCAGCACGACGCCCCATCGATGGCGAAGCGCCAGCCTTAAGACGGGCGAATAAAGACCCTGTAAGAGGCGGCTCACCGGATGCTGTTGCTCAGGGAAGATCCGACCCTTCATGAAAGCGGGCAGGAGAGCCGGAATCAGCGTGATCGCGAGCAGCGCACAGGCCACGATGCCCAGGAAGTTGGTAAAGGCCAACGGCTTGAACATCCGGCCTTCCTGCGCCTCCAAGACGAAGACTGGAAGGAAGGACACCGCGATCACGAGCAGAGAGGCAAACATCGCCGGTCCGACTTCCTTGGCGGAATCAATCAGCACCTGCGTCCGCTCGCCGATCTTGCCCCCTCGCTCCCAATCCTCCAGCCGTTTGTGGGCGTTGTCCACCATCACGATCGCCGCGTCTACCATGTCGCCGATCGCGACGATGATGCCCCCGAGCGACATAATGTTGATACCAATGTCCAGATAATAGATAACGATGAAGGCCATCAGGATTGACAAAGGCAATGTCAGGATTGGAAGCATGGCCGAGCGCACGTGCAGGAGAAAGACAATAATCAGCACTCCCGTCACGATCAGCTCTTCGGCGAGGCTCTCGTTCGCCGTCGCGATGGATTCCCTGATGAGATCGCTGCGGTCGTAGGTCGTCACCACCTTGACGCCCTTGGGCATGGAAGGCTCGATCTCCTTGAGCTTGGCCTTGACGCGTTCGATCACGGCCATGGCGTTCTCACCGAAGCGCATGACCACGATCCCGCCTGCGACCTCCCCCTGCCCATCCAGCTCGACGAGGCCGCGGCGCATGTCCGGTCCCAGGCGCACCGTCGCGACATCCCGCAAGAGAATCGGGGTGCCGTTTTCATTGACGCCCACGGCGATCTTTTCGATGTCCTCAGCCTTCTTGATATAGCCGCGTCCGCGGACCATGTATTCGATCCCAGAAAATTCCACGACGCGGCCGCCCACATCGTTGTTGCTCAGCCGGATCTTCTCAACGATATCGGCTGCCGACAGGCGATAGGCCAGCACCTTCGTGGGGTCGAGGTTGACCTGGTACTGCCGGACAAAGCCGCCGATGCTGGCCACCTCGGCGACGCCTTCCACGGCGCGCAACCAGTAGCGCAGGTACCAATCCTGGAAGCTGCGCAGAGCGGCGAGGTCATGCTGGCCGGTCTCATCGATGAGCGCGTACTGGAAGACCCACCCCACCCCGGTGGCATCAGGGCCGAGCTGTGGCGCGACCCCTTCCGGGAGGCGCCCGGCGAGCTGGCTCAGACGTTCCAGGATGCGGGAGCGGGCCCAGTAGATGTCCGTGCCGTCCCTGAAAATGATGTAGACATAGGAGTAGCCGAAGTCCGAGAAGCCGCGTATGACCGTCACCTTGGGGGCTGAGAGCAAGGCTGTGACGATCGGGTAGGTGATCTGATCTTCCACGAGGTCCGGGGACCGCCCGGGCCAAGTGGTATAGACGATTACCTGAGTGTCGGAGATATCCGGAAGCGCGTCCACAGGCGTCTGGCGCAGCGCCCAGAGTCCGGCCAGGGCTGCGGAAAAGACGAGCAGAAGGACCAGGAAGCGGTTCTTCGCGCTGTATTCGATGACGCGTGTAACCATGTGCAGTTGTTGGTGAATTGGTGATTTGGTGACTTAGTGAAGTGTGGGTCGTCCCAAAATCACACAAGCGCCAGATCACCAAATCGTACTTTCTTAGTGCATCCCGCTCATGCTCTCAACGACCGACTTGAGCCGGCTTTCGCTGTCGATCAGGAAATTCGCCGAGGTCACAATGTGCTCGCCCTCTTTCAGCCCCTCCAGAACTTCAGACCACTCTCCGGTCTTCACGCCGGTCTTGATGAGTCGCGGCTCCAGGCGACCGCCGCCATGATGGAGAAACACGACTTGTTTCTGGCCTGACTCAATCACCGCTTCCTGCGGGATCGCCAGGCGAGTTCCTAGGTCCACCCGCAGCTCCACGTTGGCATACATGTCCGGCTTGAGTTTTTCGTCGGGATTGTCCAGTTCGAACCGGACCTTGGCGGTGCGAGTCTTCGGGTCCAGCGTCGGATAAATGAACCCCATGCGACCGGGCAGTACCGTTCCCGGTTCATAGGAGAGCGTGACCGCGGCCTTCTGCCCCACCTTCACAAACGACAGCTCGTATTCATAGATATCCGCCAAGATCCAGATGTGGGAGAGATCGGCAATGGTATAGAGCTCCTCGCCGGGCTCCACATGCGCCCCGGCGAGGGCTACCTTCTTGATGACCGTGCCGGTGATGGGTGAATGGATCGGCAGGGTCTTCATGACCTTGCCGGTTTGCTCCAGCTCGCGAATATGGTCCTCGGTGATATCCCACAATTGGAACCGGCGCTTGGCCGCCTCGAGCAGATCCTTGGAGCCTTGCGCGACCTCGGGAAACTCGCTGGTCCCCAATTGCTTTTGTCCCCTGAGGGCGAGGAGATACTCCTCCTGACTCGCAACCAGATCCGGGCTGTAGATCGTAAAGAGCCGTTGCCCTTTCTTCACATGATCCCCGAGCGCACTCACGAACAACTCTTCGATCCAGCCGTGAAACTTGATCGTGACCTTTGCCAATTTCCGCTCGTCGACCGCGACGCGGCCGACGGTCCGGATCAGTTTCTCCAACGGTCGCTTGGTCACTGATTGGTACTTTACCCCGATCATTTGGAGCCGCTCGAGCGGAACGGTCACCGTGCCGGGCACCTCCTCAAGAGCGCCCTCTTGCCCCTCGCCTTTCGGGCCTCGTGGCTCGCCCATCGGCTTCTTTCCCATCCCCGGCATGTCCATCATCATGTCCTGTTTAGAGTCTGCAGGCGGAAGCGTCACCGGTCGCGACATCAGCCAGACGATGGCGGTGCCGGCCACGATAAACACCGTTATCATGCCGATGAAACGTTGACGCGTCATGATCCAGGTTTCCTTTCCGACATCGGACCGCCTAAAGGACCACCGGTCACCGCTTCAAGCCGGGCGAGCGCTTTCTCATGATTCACCATCTCGCCGTGGAGTTCCAATTGGCTGTCCTGCAGCGTCAACAGACTGTTGAGCAGCGTCAAGAAATCCACTTTCCCCACCGCGTACCCAGCTTGCGCGGCCTGCAGGCCCAGCGTGGCCTGGGGAATGATGGCATCGCGCAGGATGGTGATCAACCGCTCGGCCCGCTGCGCTTGCACGAAGCCATCCTTCACTTGAAACAACAGATCCTGGCGGGTCGCGGCAAAATCCTCACGCGCCCCCTCCAGGGTGGCCAGCGCCTCTCGTACGCCTTGCTTCTGCTTGGTCTCATAGAACAACGGAATCTTGATCCCCACGATCACCTGGTAGCCGTTGTCGTTGATCTTGTCGTTCCGGAGGCCGAGGGCGGTGATATCGAAATCCGGGTAGTATTGCCGCTTAGCCAAAGTGACGGAGCGCTCGGAGCGATCGATGCTTTTCGCCGTGGCCAGCAGTGCGGGAGAGAAGGCCTCGGCGCGACGGTTCAGGTCCTGCAAGGGGATCGTTAAAATCGTGGTTTGGATCTCTTCCGGCGTTCCCAGTGGTCCGGCCGGCGGACGATTCAAGAGACGATTGATCGCGGCATGGAGGCTTTCTTTCTGCTGGTCCAGCACCGCAAGGCGATCGAGGACTCGTGAGATCTCGACCTGGGCTCTGAAGACATCCTGCTGCGCCGCCTGGCCGACGCTATAGCGGGCCTTCGCCGTCTTCTCGAACTGCATCAGCAGCACCTTGTTCTTCTCGACGATCTCGATGCTCTTATGGACGAAGTGCAGATTGAAGTAAGCCTCCTTCAGGGCGGCGATCAATCGTAGCCGAGTGGCCAAGTATTCCTGTTCCAACCGGTCGGCCTCGCGTTGGGCCACTTCTCCCTTGAGGGCGAGCTTGCCGGGAAACGGGATGTCCTGTCCGAACCCATAGATCGCGCCTTCCACCGGAGGAGGGACCATAGGCATCCGTTGATAGCCGAGCTGGAGTCGGGGGTCCGGCAGCGTTTGGACTTGGGGCACGACGGCTTTGGCCGCCTCCCATCGTTCCCGGGCTGCCTTGATTTCCGGGCTCCGGGCGCTCAACTCCTCAATCAGGCTATGGAGCGTCATCCGCTCTTCCCCGGGCGCAGTCTGAAGCGCGCTATCATGGCGCGTACTGCCACCCGTCTCTTGCGCAGAGACGGCAGACCGCGGGTTGAGGCCTACGATTACAATGATAGAGAGCGTCAAGGCACAGAAGACCCACGAGGGGATATGAGAGAGCGATCGTTTCACAACAGCACCTCCGGACCGTGTTAAGGAAGATGGGAAGGCCATTGCCCGCTCAGCCCAAGCAGCCGAGCGGGGAGCGGACAGACTGGAGGTGCGATATCAGATTCGGAGGACCGAAGAAGACCCTATGGAGGTGGGGACAAGGGAACACGTGCAGCTCCAGGACCAACGTGGTGGGCCCGAGGGACTTATGGGAGTCGGGGTAGTGCCGAGCAGGATCGCCGTATGATCAACGTCCATAACCAGGCTGTTCTTCACCTGTCGTTCAGGAGACGAGATGATGGATGGCGGACACATGCTTGTGCCTTCCATCGGACAGGCCATCCCTCCCTCCGAAATCAGAGATGCATCAGCCGCCAAGGACAGAGCCGGTAATGTGCACATCGCGCCCACCCCTTGGCAGAAGGCAAACACGGCCGCAACTGCAAACCACTTTAGTCTTTGGGTCGAGATGATCTGAATCCTGCCGCGCATGGCTTTTGTCTGAAATCTACCGGGAAAGTCTGGCCTCTTCCGACGCCCTTGTCAACGCTTTCAGTTTATAGCACTTCCGATGCCGGGCAAGACGCGACCATACTTCGGGTTATGGGCTCAAATTATACATGCTGATGGCTTACAGCCTCACCCTCGTTCCGTTAAGAGTGAGGCTCAACAGAACAGATACGATCTGAAGGGTGTAGCGAAAGGCCCCACCCAACCCACGCTTCCTCTGCCCGCGAAAAGATTGGGACAACAACGGAGCGGAGGCGGGTCCAGAGAGCTCGTCGGCATTGTGGAGGTCTTGGAGGGGTTTTAGGCTTCCCACCCATCGGTGGGCCTGCTCACCGCCCCAGCGCTCGACCTCGATTCCCAGAGTGTTCCTCTCACCGAGGCCTCCGCTCAGTTATCTATTAACCTTGATTCCACCGAATTCAAGTCGCTAGTTTTTCTGTGGGATGCTGCCACAGGACCTTGTTCTGCTTGTAGCATTTCAGGACCGGCCGGAAATCCCAGCCTTTTCATCAACTCGCTGCCACCAGATTTTCCCGCGCTGATGAAGCGCCGTGTCCCCAGGCGCTGATGGCACACATGATGCTTTCAATGTAGGAAGGGGGCGGGACTGCGTCGGCCCTCTCTTTCTTGCCCTGGCGAAGGGACCTATCGTGCAAATCGTACTGGCTTTGGATGAATCAGAGTACGGCGAGAGGATTCTTCGTTGGACGAAGGTCTGGCCTCATCCCAGGGAGACCCGGGTCACCGTTGTGCATGTACTCGAACCGATGGACATTCCGGACGCCATCGGGGCGCGTGGCCGGTACTTGCTCGAACAGCAACAGCGGGCCGCGGGTGAGGCATTGATCTCTGCCGCCATCAGGTCTCTGGAAAAGATTTACCCCGAAACGAAGGGTATCCTGCGGGAAGGGCTACCGATCTACGAGTTGCTCAAACTTCTCCGGGAGGAACGTCCTGATCTGGTCATCTGCGGGACACGTGGACTGATGGCCGCGAGGGGATTGGTGCTTGGCAGCGTCTCTCAACGGCTTCTCAACTACGCGCCTTGCTCGGTCCTTTTGCTTCCCGCCAAGGCGAAACCGGTCTCGGCTCCACGGGTGATCTTGGCCACTGACGGATCTGAAGGGGCCAAATCGGCTGCTCGTTGGGTGGCTGGGTTTCCGGACATCAAAGCCATCACCGTATTGAGCGCAGTGCGTCCGGTGGACATGCAGGAATTGGCCATCAAGGGACTCAGCGCCAAAGAGGTGAGAAAAATGCAGGCGCAGTTCATCCGCGCGAGACGAGATATCGCGCGAAAGGCCATCGAGGAAACCGCCGACATCCTGACTGCTTCTACTGCCAAGGTGACCACTCGCATGGTTTCCGGTCACCCCGCCAAGGCCATTACCCTTGCGGCTCAACGGGACGGATGCGATCTGGTGGTGTTGGGCTCGCGTGGTCTCACCGGCATGGAGGCGGTCGCCCTCGGCAGTGTGTCACTCGCTGTGGCGCAAACGGCAACCTGCCCGGTGCTCATCGTCAAACCGAGCCTCGAGGGCTAGTGCATCGAGTCGGTCGAAGGGATGTCTATGGCGATTCAGTTGGTCTCGGTCCAGGTTCAGAAACCGGAGGAGGCTACCGTCATCCTGGGCCAGTCCCATTTCATCAAGACCGTTGAAGATCTCCATGAGGCGCTGGTGAGCGCGGTGCCCGGAATCAAATTCGGCTTGGCCTTCTGCGAAGCGTCGGAGCCCTGCCTCGTCCGCTGGAGCGGGACTGATCGACGCTTGATCGAGTTGGCGCAGGCGAATGCCCGCGCGATCGGGGCCGGCCATTGTTTCATTATCGTGCTGCA
This sequence comes from Nitrospiraceae bacterium, assembly GCA_037446055.1. Taxonomy (GTDB): domain Bacteria; phylum Nitrospirota; class Nitrospiria; order Nitrospirales; family Nitrospiraceae; genus JBBIJI01. The sequence continues at coordinate 34,691 of JBBIJI010000032.1, read as the reverse complement.
GGACTGTTACGCGATCAACGTGTTGCCGGCTATCCGTCAAGTTCCGGAGATCTGCATGATCTACTGTGCAACCGCCAACCCCGTGCAAGTCGTGCTCGCCGAAACAGAGCAGGGGCGGGGAATCCTCGGCGTCGTGGACGGCCTGTCGACCAAGGGAATCGAAGGGGAGGCGGACATTGCGGCACGCAAGGGGCTCTTGCGGAGGCTCGGATACAAACTGTGAACTCCGGAAGACCGATGGCAAGATTCAGGCGGTCGATCTTTACGGTTCAAAAGCATAAGGCATCTCATCTCCACTATGATTTCCGACTCGAAATCGGTGGGGTGCTGAAGTCCCGGGCCATCCCGAAAGGGCCATCTCTGGACCCGTCCGTCAAACGACGAGTGGGTACGGGAGGGGAGTTGGTTGGGGCCCCCTCCCGTGTCGAGCGGTGCTCGACTGAGTGGGTACGGGAGGGGAGTGGGTTGGGGCCCCTCCCTCTTGTTCTTGGCGCGACAGAAGCCGCCGGTTTATGCGCCCCCAGGGCAGTGGCGCGCCAGCCGTACCAGAGGGCCATGAAGGTCCTGGCCCATCAAGCGGGGTCGCTTCGCGACGGGAATCATTCCGTTGCTATTCAGTCGAGCGTAGCTCGACTGATGGAAATGGACGCGGAGAACCATGACCTGCAGTATGCCGATTTCGAAGGGGAGATCGAGGAGGGCCATTATGGAGCCGGACCTGTTCTCGTCTGGGATATGGGATGGTTCGAACCCCTCACGTCGGCCAAGGCTCTCCGGTCTGCAGAGGCCATGCTGGCAGAGGGGAAGTTGGATATTCGACTTCACGGGCATCGACTTCGGGGGACTTTTTCGCTGGTGCGGATGAAAAACCGGCCGCGGCAGTGGCTGTTGATCAAGCAGCACGACGACGAGGCTTGTTACGGGAAAGAGGTCACGACGGACTTTCGGACTTCCGTGCTGTCCGGCCGGACGATTGAAGAACTCGATGCAGCAACGGCGAGCGGCGCCATCGAAACGTACCGCTGCGGGTGAAAAAGACCGGCGATTACCTGATCGAGTACACGACTCGGACGAGGTCTCCGATGCCGCTGACCACATTTACGGAGTCGACTTCTGAAGGGGAGAGGCGACCGACCCTTCGAGCCTGGAACGTCGTGGCCGCGGCCAAGGACCTGGAACAACGGCATCTGGCGAGGCGTCTAAAGGGACTGGGTGATGTTTGGCGGACGCCGTTTCTCGGCGTGCTGGTCGGGCGGGTGGAGGACCACGAAGCCTTCTGCGAGCGGTTGCGCCGTGGCGAAGAAGAGCGGCCTGGCTTCCTCAAGCCCTTGGCCAGGCTCATCCCGATCGATCGCACGTTTTCCTACAGCGTGGAAGACTTGCCGGCCCGACTCATGCCGGCCGTTCTGGCTTACGCGGACCGAATCGACAGCGGAGCGTTTTACATGAGGATCGAACGGCGCGGCCACAAGGGCGAAATCCACAGTCAGGCGCTCGAGCAGGAGCTTGACCGAGCGTTGATCGAGGCGTTGAAGGAGCGCGGCGCTGAGCCGCGCGTTGACTTCAAAGACCCCGATGCCATCGTCGCGATCGAACTCATCGGAGACGAATGCGGCGTCGGTCTGATTACGAGGACGATGCGCGAGCGGTTTCCGTTCGTCAAGGTGCCGTAATCCTTCGTGGGTGTCTCATCCCCCAAGGGGTGCACGGCATCGCAGATAACCTGGTGCTCGGCGAACGGCGCGCCCGAGCCGCAAAACGATGCGTGGAGGATCCGGTGGTGCCGGCCTCGCAGATTCCGCTTGTGAGCTACGGCACAGAGCGTCCGTTTTGTACGGAGCATAGCGAAGCCTGCTGGCCAGCGAATCGCCGCGCTCAGTTTGTGGCGCGATGAGAGGAACCATCCCCGCGGTATCACGGGCGATGGCGGCGGTGGAATCGAACGCCGGCGACGGAAGGCAAGGAGGAGGGCTCTGCGAGCGGGCGCCTGGCAAGATGGCCGTGCAGGCGCGGAACACGGCGGACGAGAGTCCGGTGCCGATGGCGTTGGGGGGGGAGCGGGTCGGACCCTGTGTTCCGGTTCGATCCCGAAGACGTTCAAACGCTGCCCGACGAGGTGTTTACCGAAAGTTGCGAGAGGTTGACCCGAGATACGGAAGTCGAACATCGCCCGTTGCGTGTGAAATGAGGGCAATGAAGTCGCGCTCATATGGGTGGGCCGGTTTGGCCATCCCCCTCGTGGCAGCGGCCCTGTTGTCCTCAGCGGCCTGCGTCAGCCCGCTCAAACAGTGGGGGGCTGAAACCTCGCTGGTGGCCAAGGCGCCATCCTTCATGCCCTCGGCGCTGGAAAACGAGCGCATCGCGGTGCTCAATGCGGTGGTGGGTTTTACCTTGGAAGGGTTCAGCCATCAGGTCTCGCGCTCATTGGGCGCCGCGCTCGAGCAGAGCAAGCACCCGATCAAAGTGGTTTCTGCGCAAGAAACCTTGAGCCTGATCAACGAGGCGGGACTCGCGGCGGAGTATCAGGACATGGTCTCCGGCTACGTACGGACGGGGATTCTGCATCGGCCGATCTTGGAAAAGGTCGGACGGGCCGTGGGGACCTCATACGTGCTTCAGCCCTCCCTGGCCACGTTCAGCCAGTCGACCTCCGGACGGTTCACTTTTTTGGGCTTGCGTCTGATCCAGACGCGCATTTCCATCCTCCGGCTCACGGTTCAGCTCTGGGATACGCGCACCGGCAGAATTCTCTGGGAATCATCAGGCGAAGCGACGTTAGCCGGTGAAGACGTCCGCGAGTTCCGGATTCCGTTCGAGGAAATCGCTCAACATCTGTGGGAGCGGATGCTCCGAGATCTCTGGCAGTGAACGTGCGGAGCGCATGTATCAGGGATCGTCACTGATAGTGTCTCTGCAGGTGCCAGATTCAGTTCGTGGGTTGAGAGATGAGAAGGCCCGGCGATCATGATGCCAGACGGATCGGGAACCGAGCCTGAGACCATCCCGGAGGCGGTCGCAGCGGTCTGTGAGCTACACCGTGACCGCGTGGCCTTGCAGATCGCGGCCGGGAGCGACTACCGGCGCTATACGTATGGGAAGCTGGTGGACATGGTCGGTGGCTTGTCGCGCGCGCTGGCTCGCCATGGGCTTCGGTCCGGAGGAAGAGCTGCGATACTTGCGGAAAATCGCCCCGAGTGGGTCGTGGCCTACCTCGGTATTGTAGCGGCGGGCGGCACGGTGGTGCCGCTCGATGCGCAACTGTCCGGTCAGGAGCTCGCACGGCTTCTTGCGAGATCCCGCAGTCGGTTCGTCTTTGTCAGTGCCAGGACATGCTCGCTCCTCGGCGATTTGCCGGAAGGCCCGACGGCAATCAACTTGGATACCGCAGACGCGCGAGGCGTCGTCGGACTGAACACGTTCATGGAGGAGGAAGCCGGCGCGTCCGGTCCGGCCGATCAGCAGAAGATCCTGCCGGGTGACATCGCTTCGCTCCTCTACACCTCGGGAACGACAGGCGAGCCCAAGGGGGGGTTGCTCAGCCACCGGAATCTGGTCTCGAATGCTCAGGCTTTGATCGCATCAGGCCTCGGCACCTCTGCCGATAATTTCTTGGCCGTCCTCCCGCTGCATCATGCGTATCCGTTTATGGTCTCCTGCCTGGTCCCGTTGTTGCTGGGGGCCAGGGTCACGTTCCTCCAGACGCTGAAGGGGCCGGAGCTCGTCCAATGCGTGCGGGAGACACAAGTCACCTTCCTGGTAGGCGTCCCGCAGCTCTTCGCGATGATGCGCCGTGCGATCTCTGAAGAGATCGCGCGGCGGCCCCGTGTGGTTCGTGGATTTCTGCGGCTGCTCATGGCGCTCTCCGGGCTCATTCGAGGGGCGTTCTCGCTCAATCTCGGGAAGATCATCTTTGCCCGGCTTCATCGGCGGTTCGGGGCCTCCTTGCGGGTCCTGTCCAGCGGCGGCGCCCGCTTGGACCCTGAGGTGGCCCGCGATTTTTACCGGCTCGGCTTCACGCTCCTGGAAGGCTATGGATTGACCGAGACCGCGCCGGCTGTGACGTTCAATCCCGTCGACCGACCGAAGTTCGGTTCCGTGGGCGTCCCGATTCACGGGGTCGCTGTACGGATCGTCAATCCGGATGCGGCGGGCGTCGGGGAGGTGGCCGTGAAGGGCCCGAACGTGATGCAGGGCTATGACGATGATCCTCGGGCCACGGCCCAGACCATCCGCGAGGGCTGGCTGTATACCGGCGATCTTGGGTATCTGGACAGGGATGGGTACCTCTTTCTCACCGGCCGGACCAGCGAGCTGATTGTAACGGCAGGGGGGAAGAACATCGATCCGGAGGAACTCGAGGCCCAGTACCTCGCGAGCCAGGCGATCGCCGAATTGTGCGTCGTCGGCGTGAAGCGGGCAGGTGAGGGCGGCGAAGGGCTCCACGCTGTGGTGGTACCGAACCTCGATTACCTCAAAACGCAGAAGATCCCCGATGGGCGCCAGCACATTAGAGACGAGCTGGCGCGGATCGGGCAGACACTGCCTTCGTACCGGCGCATCACCGGTTTCTCGATCAGCAAAGCATCGCTCCCACGCACAAGGCTGGGAAAGATCCAGCGCTATCGCGTGGCGGCTCTCCTCGCCGGTGAGGAACAGCCGTCACGGGAACGCCCGGCGCTTTCCGCGGCTGATCGAGCGTTGCTGGAAGACGAGGTGGGCCGCCGAGTCGTCGCGGCCTTGCGCCCTCTGGTTTCACGAGACAAACCGATCTTCCCTGACGATCACCTGGATCTGGACTTGGGGCTCGACTCGCTTCGGCGCGTGGAATTCGTCGCTGCGCTCGAACGAGGAGTGGGCCCGCTGCCCGAGGCGTTTGCGACGCAGGTGACGACGGTGCGCGAAGTGATCGAGCGATTAGCCTCGCCGGCTCACCGGATCGAGCTCGGAGCGACCGAGACACGCTCATGGCGGGAGATTCTGCAAGAACCTCCGCCCCGTGACTTTGCAGGGACGCTTCTCTCCGCTCCTCCCTGGCACCATCGACCGGTGGCCTCCCTGGCACGAATCGTGGTCAGGAGTTTGCTCCAGACCGTCTTTGGGTTGGAGGTCGCCGGCCTTCAACATCTTCCTCGGGAAGGCCCCTTGGTGCTCGCCTCCAACCACGTGAGTTATTTCGACCCGTTCGTTGTCCTGGCAGCGGTGCCGTCTCCGCTCTTCTCACGGTTGTACTGCGTCGGTTGGCAGACCTATTTCCAAGGAGCATTCCTGGCCTGGGTCGGCCGCGTCGGGCGGGTGATCCCCGTCGGCTGGGACGCCTCCTCGGTAGCAGTGCTGAGGACCGAGGCGACCCTTCTGCGGCGAGGCCAGGCACTGCTGATCTTCCCCGAAGGGCGTCGGGCAGTCAACGGAGAGCTGAACCCCTTCCAAGAGGGGATCGGGGTACTGGCCTGTGAATTGGGCGTCCCGGTGATTCCTGTCCGGCTCAGAGGCACCTTCGAAGTGTTGCCGGTGGGTGCCTGGTGGCCGCGGCTGCATCGGATTGCGATTACCTTTGGCTCGCCGGTAACCGTCACTCAGGACCGAATCGAACGCTGGCGCGCCGACGGGAAGGACCCGCATGAGGCGGCGACCGGGTTGATCCATGGGGCAATCCAATCGTTGGCTGAGGCCGTCTAGCGCGGATTATTCATGACGGTTTCGTTACGAAGCGTGGTGTAATAATGTGATGGGCTACGAGCGTGGAAATGGGAGAGAGGCGTTGAGATCGGCTGCCGGAGTTTGACGGGGCGGCGGATTCAGAGCGAGAGGCAACGGATTTCCATTCGTCACTGTGCCGTAACTGACGCTATTTATGAGGCAAAAGACTCATCCCCGCACACATTCGAGGTGCGGGGTCGCACGAAGTGCGGTATGAAATGCGCAAGCGAGGTTTGGGAAGCAGGTCGGTTGAGGACGCTATCCGCCCGCAACAGTCACGATAAGGCGATGAAGAGCGGGCGGGTCGCACGAAGTGCGGTATGGAGGGAGCCATGTCGGTGCCGAAGCATTTGGAGGAAGCGACAGCAAGACTCAAAGAAGCGGCGTTTCGAATCGAGGAGGCGCGGAAGGGGCCTGTCACCTGCGAGAATCAGAACATCTGGCTCGCGGCGCTGACGGATTATTGTCTGGCCCTATCCGACATCCAGACCTACAACAATGAATCGGCCCATGAGAAGCTGCACGAATTGGCAGGACGTATCGGGTTGAGACACTTTCCCTCGTCGAAGCCCAAATAGACGGACGGCTCGAGTCGAGCTGAAACCGGATCCGCATGTCGGCCCTCCGAAGGGTCAGGTGCCTTTCTTGCGCTCGACGGCGACGGTGCGTTCCCGCAATCGCCTGACCAATTCTTGGTGGGATGACGAACGGATGATGCTCGTAAACTGGCTCCGATAGTTCTTCACCAAACTCACGCCGTCCACGATGATGTCGTAGGCGTACCACTTGTCGTCTCGTGCGAAGAGCCGGTAGTCCATCGGGATCTCGACTTTACTGGACACCAGCTTCGTGCGGACCTCCGCATAGGTGCCCTCGATGCGCTCGGACAGATACTTCACCTTTTCACCGGAATACCCTTCGATCTTCTCGGCATACCGGTCCGAGAGAAAGCCTTTGAAGAGCTCCACGAACTCGACTCGCTGGTCGGGGGTGAGGGGAGTCCAATGAGCGGCCAGGGCCCGTTTCGACATTTCCTCGTAATCGAAGCGGCGTGCGATCACGTCTTCCAGCATGCGCCGCCTGGGTATGAGCTTGGCCGGATCTTTCAGCTTCGGATCTTCGAGGATTCGGATGACTTCGTTGATCGTCCCGCGGACCACTTCGGTCGGGGATTCGGAAGAAGAAGCGAGGGTCGAGGCTGCGAACGCGAGGACACTTATCGCCGCTCTCGCGGCGGCCAACGTCACGATCCGGCACCTGATGAGAATCGCCCGTCCGAACATCTCACACGCCCTGGATGTGAGACGAGATTACCGCATTTGGCGAAGCGCTTCATAGTGCGTCGAGACGACTTGATAGAGCGCCTCGCGGAGTTCTTCCCCTTGATAGCGCCGATTGGCCACTTTTCGCAGACGTGAGGCGAGCTCTTCGTCGCCCAGCGTCCAGTCGGCCCACTTCACGAAATCCTCTCGCCGATCGTGATATTCCAGGCTCTCCAGCGGGAGGGCCGGGATCAGTCGAGACAGTTCGTACAAGCTGGCGGCTTCAATCCCGAGGTGTCCCGTCTCAGTTCTGAAGGAGAAGCGTTTCTCCGGCGGCAGAGGCACATCGAGATATTTGTAGAGGTGGCGGATGTGAGGCACACGCCTGATAGCCTGACGCATGCGCACAAGCTCCCCGCTCTGGAGCAGTGCGCTGCCCATGGGGATCTGATCGAAGCTCATGTCTTGCCAACCGCATGCGGCACACAGTGTTCGGAGACATTGCCCGATTTGGTTGTCCGTGAGGCGGGTCACGAGAAAGTCATGGAGTGAGGCGAGGACCGATCGGCTGAGGCGGTCCGGACGGTAGGACACGAACGCCCATCCGCCGGCATCCAGCATCGGATGAAGCAGCGACGTGACCTCGCTTCCTTCGAATAAGAACTCCTGCGCTTCATCAAGGACGATCCAGTGGGGGCGAAACTTGCGCTCACGAACGGGCCGGAGGACGCGAATCAACTCGGTGACGTAGTTGCTCCGGAGCGTGACCGGATATTGACTCAGATCGAGGACCAAGGATACGCCTCCCTCGTCCAGCAAGGAGACGACGGCGGGCGGCGGCGGCATGATGGCCTGATCGCCGGTGATCGAAACGAATCGAGGGAGCACGCGCAAGCCGCGGAAGTCTCCTTCCGGGTCGATCAGCAGCACCTGATAATCCTCATGATGGAGCCCTTCCGCGATCAGCCCCACCATCCATGACTTCCCGGTCGCAGAATTCCCGAAGACCCCGAGATTGCGCCCGGCTAAACGAGCGGCAGGCATAGTGGCAACCACACCGGAGTCGGTCTGCCCGAGCACGATGGGCCGCTCGCGTTTGAGCGGGATGTCGAGGAATTGCCCGGCCAGCGGATATTGTTCGAGGATCTGAAGGACGCCTTGCGGGCCGGGAGCCGTAGCCAGGACATCACACGTCTCGATCACGGCCGGAACCGCATCGGCGACTGCGACCGACACTTCGGCCAACGTCAGCATCGAGAGGTCGTTCTCGGCATCGCCGAATGCCGCGAGGTTTCGGGGCGACAGTCCGCACAGGGCGAGCAGCCGCTCTAAACCGGCCCCCTTCGTCGCGCCCGGCGGCAGCACCATGACGGCGCCTTTGTTGTATTCGATCGAAGTGCTGCCGCCATGAGAACTAAGGAGGCGCCAGAGCGCTTGGTCATGGGGTGTCCACGTGGCGGCGATCGCGAGGCCCCGTTCGAACGGAATCCCGGCATCCTCGATCGCTTTGAACAACCGCGCATCGAGCCGCCCGAACGGGAGATAGGTCTCTCCGCTCGCGGTATGGCTCAGGACGGCTCCATTTTCCCAGACGATCCCGGCGAACAGGCTTCCCAGGTGGCCGAGGGTGACGGTCTCGAAGCGGCGGCCCGTGACCAGAAACAGCACGTGGCCGGTCGCGCGACACTGTTCCAGAGCCACTTCGACTTGAGGGGGGACCTCGCCGTTGACGGCGAGCGTGCCATCGAAGTCAAACGCCATGACACGTCGATACATCGCTGTCCCCGCTTACTGCGACTTCGGAGGAGGAAGCCCTGCTTTCGCCCGGCAAGCATCGCCTTCCGAAGATTGGCGGTCCCCTCCTCGAGCTGCTCGATGCGCTCGTGCGCGGGACCGACTTCCACCTGGAGTCGATGAATCATACTCCCTTCCATCGAGCCCACGCGCTCGTCTCGCACCTCGCGCCCTTTGCCCTCCCCATAAATATCATGGGGGGAGGGCAGGGTGGGGGCGCACTACGCTTTCTTCATCCGTTGAGTCAGGCCGACATAGCGATCCCAAGGCGTAATGACCCACGTCTCCGTGGTGGCGTGACCAAGGGAGCGAACCAAGAGGGCCAGCTTTGTCGCGGTCTCAACGTCAGGGCATTCAAAAATGTCGAGGTAGTCGCACGGCCCCAAGACGGCGTAATTGGCCAGCCATTTGACGCCGGGACATTCTTGCTTCACCCGCTGCTGAACTTTGCGATTGAGCTCGGCGACGGCGGTCGGCCGAGTCAGGGCTTCCGGGGAGAGCCGAGTGAGCAGCGCAAACATCGCCATGAGACACCTGCCTTTCCCCTGTCATCCTCACGATGCTTATTCGTCTCTAATCGATCTTAACCGTGATCGCCTTTCTCTTCTTGGCTTCTTCCGTCTTCGGCAGACGGACTTCGAGAACCCCGTTCGCGAACGACGCCTTGACTTGATCGGCCTGTACCTCACAAGGCAACTCGACCGTCCGAGAAAAACTCCCGAACGTGCGTTCCCGGCAAGCATAGTCGGTTTCTTCTATGTCCTCCTCCCGTTTCTTCTCGCCGCTGAATGTCAAGGCATCGTCCGTTACCTGCACCTTGATCTCCTCTTTGGCCAGACCGGGCAGTTCCGCTTTGGCGACTACGTGGTCTTGTTCCTCATACACATCGATCGGTATCCGAACATGTGCGGGTTCGAACGGCCACCAGCGGTCTGAGGGCAAGAGGCTAGGAAAGCGAGGGAAGGGCCGCCTCATGAAGTCCTCGAAAAACCGATCGAACCAGCGTTCGAACTCGCCGGTCCGCGGCAGAACCTCCGTCCGCTTTTTGGTGGTCAACGCCTTGCTTTCCCTTTCCTTCGTTGCGGTTGCCATGAGTCATCCTCCTTTCTTAATGGAATGATTCCCGTCGCGAAGCGCCCCCGCTTCATGGGCCAGGACCCGCATGGCCCTCTCGTACGGCTGGCGCGCCATGGCCCTGGGGTGAACGACCCGGCGGCTGCTGTCGCGCCAAGAACATGGAATGATTCCCGTCGCGAAGCGACCCCGCTTCATGGGCCAGGACCCGCATGGCCCTCTCGTACGGCTGGCGCGCCATGGCCCTGGGGTGAACGACCCGGCGGCTGCTGTCGCGCCAAGAACAAGAGGGAGGGGAGTCGGTTCGGCCCCCCTCCCGTGTCGAGCGCCGCTCGACCTAACGGCCGACACACAACGAAGCCCGGTAGGTCAGGCCGGTGGAATCTGACTCAGAATCTCCCGCTCCGCGTCCAGCCAATCGTCGAGCGCATAGCCATGTCGATACCCGCGCTCGCAGTACAGTTCGTAGGCGCGCTTGGCGATCAAGACCCGGAGGTCATCGCAGGAGGAAACGGGCGGCGCGGCCGGTTTGCTCACGGTGGTGGCGGGCTCGGGTTGTGGCTTCACGGATCGAGGCCGCATCTTCTGTTTACCTTCACGTGGAACGGTCGGGTTCATCATGACGGATTTCCTTTCTGGTAGCGGTATGTATGATTGGCGACAAGGGGCTCCTTTATCTCTGACGTGGCCGGGGGGGCACATCCTCCCCCTTTATCTTTTTGGTTCTTCGGGCTCTAGTGTCGGTGACCTCTGTTGAGTGTCGGCAAGGGGCCGACCCTGCAGTCACCCTCACAAGAGCCTGAAGAGCCATCTTTTTCGAGAGCCTATCCCCGACGGCGGTCTCGTGGTCGATCCCGAGCTTGCGTGGATTGAGCGGCCTTGTGCCGGCGTCCTGCTCGCCTCCTCAAACCCTTCACTCGCTTTCTCGGTGCTACGACCCCTTTCGGCCGCCATGAATCTCGCCGTCCCCGCCGAATGGCTCCTCAATTCAATCCGCCGAACGAAGAACCCAGTTCCCCATGCTCTACAAAGGAGGGTATGACAGCAACAGCTATGCCGCGAGTTATCGAGGCCGAGAGAAACGAGGCAAGGAGACCACTTACACATGCGCGGGTTTGTCTGCGCGTTAAACGATCACGAGAACATTGGGGACAAAGTCATCATTCACACGGGGGTTGCTGGTGCAACAGGCCACAACAGCGGAGCAGCTCACGTCGCTGCTCGAGATCTCGATCCGAAGCCGTCCATTCCGTTCCTGTTGCTCTATCGTCTGCGGACCTTGCTAGAACTTCTCCGAGAGGCCTAAAATTCCGTTTGTCTCATGTCGTCAAGATCGAACAAGAAGACTCATCCGACAAAAAGGCTCCCGAGCTCAGCCCATTCGCAAGCGAGAAGAACGCACCGCTCTGTGAAGGTTTCGCCACACCTTGTTGGACAGATGGAATCGTCCGTCAACGAACGAGCTGCTGAGTTGGAACAGGCAAAGGACGCCTTCTTCAGGGCGTACCTGGAGAACAACGCCACAGTGGCCTGGATGAAGGACGCAGAGGGTCGATATGTCTACATCAGTCCGAACTACGAACGACGGTTCGGCGTCCGACTCGAAGACTGGCTGGGCAAGACGGATTTCGAGCTGTGGCAGAGGAGTGTCGCTGAACAGTTCAGGGAGAACGATCGGGCCGTGTTGAATCGGAACAGCGTGATCGAAGCCGTCGAGGAGGCACGCATTGTGGACGGCAGCAGTTCCTGGTGGCTCAGCTACAAGTTTCCATACCAGGATGTCGCAGGGAAGCGCTACGTCGGCGGTCTTGCTGTTGAGATCACCGAACGTAAGCGCGCGGAACAAGCCTTGCGTGATCGGGAGCATGAGTTTCGTCTTTTGGCCGACAACGTCCCGGCGTTCTATTCACGTATCGATGGGGAGTTGCGGTATCGATTCGTGAACAAGCGGTACGAGGAATACTTCGGTAGACCCGTCTCCGACATCGTGGGGAAGCACGTCAAGGACCTAATGGGGGAGGCCAATTTTCAACAAATCGAGCCGCACCTCATGGCAGCCCTGGCGGGCCGACCGGTATCGTTTACCTTTCCATTGACCACCCCTCATCGCGACGTTCGCTGGATGGACGTGCATTACACGCCGGATGTGGACGAGAACAGCCGGATTACAGGGATCCTCGTGTTGGTGAACGATATGACTGAACAGAAGCGGGTTGAGCAGGCTCTCCACGAAAGCCAGCTCGTGCTCCAAGAGAAACGGGAAGAACTCCAGATGCTCACGGAGAAATTGTTGACCGCCCAGGAGGAGGAACGTCGAGGGGTTGCGCGGGATCTTCATGATGATTTCAGCCAGCGTCTGGCTGCCTTGGTGCTCGAGGTCGCGTCGCTGGAACGGCAACCACCTGTCCTACCCGAGCTGATCCCTCAAGCGCTGCAGCCGATTCGGGAGCAGCTTGAACAACTTTCGGACGACATTCACAACCTGGCGTACAAACTCCATCCGTCTCTGTTGAACCATGCAGGATTGCAACCGGCCATCGAGGACCATCTTCATCACGTCTCCGAGCGGACTGGACTCCAGATCATCCTCAAGGTCCGGGATGTTCCCAGCCCGCTCTCCCTCGGCCACTCGATCTGCCTATTCCGCGTCCTGCAGGAAAGCCTGCAGAACATCGTGAAGCATGCGGACGCCACGGGTGCGATTGTCAGGTTGAGCGGGTCGTCGAACGGAATCGGCTTGTCCGTAGCCGACAACGGCAAGGGGTTCGACACAAGCGACAAGAGCGCCCATCGAAAGGGCTTGGGATTGATCAGCATGCAGGAACGGTTGCGGCTTCTGAACGGATTCCTGCGTATCCATTCAAGGCCGGCCGGTGGGACGAAGGTCTGTGCATGGATTCCATCATCGGGAAGACCATGAATCGGCCGCGCATTCTGATGGCGGATGACCATTCGATTGTTCTGGCCGGCCTCCGCAAGCTTGTGGAAGAGGAGGGCGAGGTGGTCGGAACGGTGGAAGACGGTCGAGCCCTTGTCGAAGAGGCGAAGAAGTTGCGACCGGACATCATCCTCCTGGACATTTCGATGCCGCTGCTCAACGGCCTCGACGCCGCGCGCCAGCTCGCGAGACTGGTGCCGGACAGCAAACTCATCTTCTTGACGATGCACACGAGTCCGACTTACGCCACGGAGGCTTTCAAAGCGGGCGCCTCGGGTTATCTGATCAAGCGCTCCGCGGCGTCGGAACTCAAGCAAGCGATTCAGGCCGTGATGAACGGGCAGCATTACATCACGCCGCTGATTACGAAGGATGTGTTGGCTGCAACCCTGTATCCTCCGGATGGCTCAAGACGCAAGCGCCCGCCGGCGACGCTGACGGCGCGGCAGCGGGAGGTGCTCCAGCTCATCGCCGAAGGAAAAGGGACGAAGCAGATCGCCTCGGTCCTGAAGATTTCGGTCAAGACGGTGGAGTTCCACAAGTTCCGCATCATGGACGAACTCGATCTTCATTCCACGGCTGACCTGACCAAATACGCCATCGCCGAAGGGCTGGTGGGGCTGTAAACATCTGCCCGGTCCCCGGCCCGGTTCGGGAAGCGCTTGATGGGAGCCTTCTCTCCGGCAAAGACCCCGTTCGAAGCCTCTCAGCCCTTTGCAGACACCGCTTCGAGGCCCCAGTAACATTACCTTGGCTTTCTGGCACGTCTCCTAGTTCACTCGTCTAATTACTTCGCTTAGGATGCGCCCTACGAAATCTTGGCATTCATCAAGTGGGCTGCATATGGATGTAGCGGAGGCCATCTCGCGTGTTCAGAGCGCGCTGGAGAACCTCGGTACCGATTGCCCGATGGAAGAGGTCGCCGGACTCTGTCCGGAACTGACCTGGAACCAAGTGTTCCTGGCCGTCGACCATCTGAGTCGGACCGGCAAAGTCCGCATGACACTGGCTCAAGGCAGGAGCTACATGGTTCAGGCGCTCCACACCGCAGACCCAGTGTGTCAGTCCGCTTTTCCAGGTTCACGCTAAACGGCGGCGTGGCTCTAGGAAATCTCCTAGTCTCACGCAAGGGATTATTGTGCTAGAGTGGCACCCTCAACATGGCCCTCAAAGCACTTCGGTCGGAGAGTCTGCATGGCGAAGTACGATACGCAGTCAACGGATGAACGGTCGGCAGAAAAGCCGAAGGTAGTCAGGTCATCGCCACGCGAAACCTGCGTACATGGACGGCTGATCGAAGACGTTCTCAACAAAGACGGAAAGAGAGCAGGAAAGGTCCGGTGTGCGGAATGTGGCGCGGTCATTGAGGACCCGTTCTGCGGCGTGAAATAGGGCACACACGTCGCGTGAACGTCGAGAACCCTCGGTCACAAGCCGAACCCAGCAGTTCATCTCCGTGGGAAAGGGTCGACATGGGAGTCGGGAACCGCGCTAGAAGGGTTCCTGACCCCCTGGCTCGATGAGGAACGGGTACGCGCTGTCACAATTTGGGCAGGGGCTTCGCGTCTTTCAGACTCGGCTCCGGTTTCTGCAAGGATTCAATCACTTGCTCCAGTTGCTTGATTCGTTCGCGTGCCAGATTCACCTCCACTTGGAGCTGATGAATCATGCCCTGTTCGATCGACCCCACGCTCGCCCGCAGCCGGTCCGTTTCCCTTGCAACTCCTTCATGCGCCACCTTGAATTCGCGAAAATCCCCGCGCAGGTTGCCGATCGCGGTTCGATGGGATTCCGCCTCGCTTAGCGCGCTGGAAGTCCTTGCACTGAGGCCTGGACGGTTTCCACCCGCCCCTTCAAGGTCTCCACCGCGACGCCGACTGCCTTGAGGAAGGCCACGTCCGTTTTAACCCCTCGATCGCTTGTTTGGACTGTGTGAGTTCGGCTTTCACCGTCGCTAACTGAGTAGTCACATCGGTCCTGACCTCCTGCAGCTTTTTGGTGGTCGCGCAGGCGCTGAAATCCATCGGTTCGAGCGATGCGTTGCAAGAGCTTCCATCTTGCTTGGGGCATCCCGCTACAAGAGAGCCAAGGAGGTTGTAGCGAAAAAGTGCAATGGCGGTAACCGAATCAACGTCCGATTGGCCGCTTGTCCCACTTGCCATGTGGCATTGCTGTTGCACCTCGCGACCTGTCGAGATACCTCGGTTCAATAAGTCGCGCTGTGCGCGACACGGGAGGGGGCCCGAACCAACCCTCCTTCCGTACCCACGCGGAGGAAGTGCTGTCATGATAATGGCTGAAGCCCTACAGTTGCTCGAGCTGTTTCGTGAACGTGACTACGCCCAATCCCGTCCGCATCTTTACTTCAAGTCGCAGAAATCGGGGGCCTGGGTGCGTCCGAAGGGGATGCGAGTGATTCCCTCCGATGTCCAAATTGCGATCTTGGATTGGGAAACGGAGCAGTGGGAGACGATCCCGTTCAAGGATGTGAGCTTTGGGCTCTGGTAGCGTCTCTGCCGGGGCCAGGCAGCGGAGCGGAGTCGTCGGGCGTCGCGACCGGATGTTGCACCGCGAAAAGTCTTCTGCCAGGGAAGGTTGGTGGGTAGCTCGACGAGGCCACGGAGGCCTTCGTCAACGTTCTGCGAGGAGGGCTGCAATGGTCAAGGTGGTACAGAAAGCTCAGGGAAAGACGGATGCGGCTCGGGTGCTGAAGGCCGTGCGCGCGGCGTTCGAGCGTGAGCCGAGGATCAATCTGCACAAGAACCCTGTGCAGATGGAGTTCCGCGATGCCGTGCTGACGCTCGAAGGGGAGGTTGAAACGATCGCTGCAAAGAAGCTCTGCATGGAACTGGCTGTTGGCGTTCCGGGGGTGAGCGGGATCGTCGATCGACTCCATGTGGCTCCATCGACGAGGATGGGCGACGGCGCCGTTCTCGATGCGGTGCGGGATGCGCTGATCCAGGAGCCGACACTGAGGAATTGTTCGATATGCGTGACTCGCAAAGGCCAGCTTGAAGTCGTCCGGGAGGTCACCGAGGAGCCCCATGGAGCGATCAGGGTCTCCGTGACCGACGGCGTGGTCCTCCTCGACGACCATGTGACCGGGCTCACGCAGAAGCGTTTGGCGGGGGTGCTCGCCTGGTGGGTTCCTGGGAGTCGGGATGTCATCAACGGCATGGAAGTCGTCCCGGACCAGCCGGACTCGGACGAGGAGCTCGCCAAAGCGGTTCGAATCGTCCTGAAGAAGGATCCGTTCGTCAACGCTGATCGGATCCGTGCGACCGCCCGGCATTCCGTGGTAACGCTCGAGGGCGATGTGCCGTCCCTCTCGCAGAAGGAGATGGCGGAGTACGACGCGTGGTACGTCTTCGGCGTGGATAAGGTCATCGATCAATTGCAGATCCGGCCGGCATAACCAGGGGTGAGAGAAGCCGTTGGCCTGGTTGGCCGGTTCAGCCGGTTTAGTCCGTGAACAGACCGACGGACCTCACGGGCCAAAGGGACTACACGCAAGAGCGGCATGCTCATACCAGCCCATCCAGAGAAAGGAGGAAACGACATGGCGAAAGAAAAGCAGAAGGCGAAAGAATCCAAGGAGCTTGCGGTCAAGAAACCGACTGAGATCGTGCCGCGCTGGGGAGAGATCGACCGGTGGTTCGATCGCCTTGCGGAGGATTTCTGGCGGCGTCCGTTCCCAAGCCTCTTGGGGGAGCGATGGCCGTTCCCGACGATCTCGCTGAAGGCTCCCTCGCTGGACTTGTTTGAGGAAAAGGACGAGATGGTCGTGAAGGCCGATCTGCCCGGGTTGAGCAAGGAAGACATCGAAGTGACGGTCGTCGGCGATGTGGTGACGATCAAGGGCGAGAAAAAGAAGGAAGAGGAAGTAAAGGAGAAGGACTATTATCGCCGGGAACGCTCCTACGGGTCCTTTGCGCGAAGTGTGCAGCTCCCGTGCGAGGTCAAGGCCGACCAGATCAAGGCGCAATTCAAGGACGGCGTGTTGGAGGTTCGAATGCCGAAGACCGAAGAGGCCAAGAAGAAATCCGTCTCGATCAAGATCGACTGAGTGGGTACGGGAGGGGAGGTGGTTGGGGCCCCCTCCCGTGTCGAGCGTCGCTCGACGAAGTGGGTACGGGAGGGGAGGTGGTTGGGGCCCCCTCCCGTGTCGAGCGTCGCTCGACTGAATAGCAACGGAATGATTTCCGTCGCGAAGCGACCCCGCTTCACGGGCCGGGACCTGCATGGCCCGCTGGGACGACTGGCGCGGCACTGCCCTGGGGGGCATGAACCGGCGGCTGCTGTCGCGCCAAGAACAAGAAGGAGGGCGGCTCATGATGAAACGGCGCTTCGTTCGAGTAACGGGCATCGTGGCGGGGGTGCTCAGCCTGACGTTGTGCCGCCCGCCGACACCGACCATCGCCAAGGTAGAGATCGTCGCGGGCTCCGCGGTCACGGCGGATGACACCACCGTCAAAGAGATCGTCGCGGCGTTCGATCGGGCCGAGCAGGCCATTCAGGCGCGCGACCTGGATGGCCTGATGGCCTTCTACTCCAAGCGGTACAACTATCACAGGCTCAGAAAATCCGATGCCAGGCGGCTCTGGGAGGAGATCTTCGAGTACCACCACAAGCTCCACTCAAGGCACCTCTTCACAGAAATCAAAACGGCGCAGGTTGACGGGGAAGTAAGGGCAGAGGTCAAGTGCACCGGAGCCCTCTGGGGCCATGCGAACGAGACCGGGCAAAAGGTGACGGTCGATAGCTGGTTTGAGGAGGTGCACTACCTCGTGAAAGAGGATGGAACCTGGCGGATCATCGGAAATGCCGGGACTGCGCTCGAAACCCCGCGCTTCGGCCACGCGCCCCATCCGCTGTTCTGACCCGTATCGCGTCGTCTTAAAGATCGGGGCTAACGGCAAATGGCCTATGGCGTATGGCGCAAGCGAGGATCGGTGTCTTTGTTCGTGCTATCAGCCATACGCTCCTATTCCAACCGCTTTCTCAGCTAGGCTTCACGAGGCGATTGTAGGTGAGGAAACGGATTGTCATCATCCAAGGCCATCCGGAAGGCTCACTCCAGGTAGCGTGCATAACAACCTAATCCAGAAGGAAATAGGTAAGTCGGGGGAGCCACGGAAGGGCGGCGATCCCGACACAGATCGAAAGGGCTACGACGGAGGCGACCAGTTCTTCGTCGAGATGTGCTTCGGCGGCGAAGATGACCGTGTTGATCGCGGAAGGCATCGCAGCGACCAGGATCACGATCGCCCGTTCCACACCGGTCAGGTGCAGCAAGAAGACCGCCGCGAGTCCAAGAAGCAGCCCGCCGCCCATGCGCACCACCACGCCCAGCGAGGCCAACGCCATCGTGTGACGCACAGCGGCCAGGCTGATTGAGAGTCCCAGCACCAGACTCGCGAGGGGCGTGGTCGTCATATGGACCGGTATCAGCAGACCGCGGAGCCAAGGAGGCAAGCTCAGGCCGCCAAGCTTCAAGACAAGAATGAGACCTACGGCCCAGAGCGGAGGAGCGGAGAAAAAGCGAGCCGCTGCTGATCGCGCTGTCGGTGATGCGTTTCCGTGCCAGATCGCGAGACCATACACCACCGTCATAGTCAGCGTGGTTTGGCCGAGGTCGAAAAGGACCGCTTGGGCCAAGCCTTCCTCTCCAAAGGTCGCCAGGACGACCGGGTAGGCGAAGTAAACGGAGTTGATGCAGCCGGTGGCGATGAGAAAACCGCCCTGAGTAGGCCTGGGCAGATGCAACAGTCGGCCGAGCAGCCAGGAAAACAGGAGCATCGGGAGGGTGATGAGGCAAGCGGCAAGTGGAAGTTTCCAGGCGGTCGGAGCGAAAGCAACACGGTCGAGTGAAACAAGAATCGTGGCCGGAAGGCTGATGGAAAAGACCAGCGTCGCCAGCCGTTCCGCATGGGTTTTCGTGAGGACCGCGAAAGACCGGAGCAAGACGCCGGCTACAAAGATGACGATGAAGGCTTGGAGGGTCGTCGGCACGGAGGTCTCAAGCGCCTGACTCGGTGCGCGGAGGGTAGCAAATCTCTCGGCGGGTGGCTAGGATCTGGGAGGGAAGTGTGGTGGTAATCATGAGTGGACCGCCGACCTGCCACGAGGAGACCCATGCTGTAGCTTGGAACGGAGCGGGCAGCGAGCTATCGCAGGTTGTCGCGGACAGGCGCCTAGACCGCTCTTGGCCAGAGTTATAGCTCGCAGCCTTGTTTCGAAGGCGCACGGCGACGTAGTTGACTCGACGGTTCCCCGTTGGGTCAGAGGGTAAGACCGTGTGTTCGTGTGTTGATCGTCCGGTTACGTATGGCTGGGTGGAATACCGAAACTCTGCTTCAACGATCCGGGAATCCGTTCGTGTGCGGGGGGTCGAGCAAGCGGGAGGGGTCGTTCTTTTGCAGTGCTGATCACATCTGAGCGCTTGACGCGGAGCTGGGCTTTCCGTGGCGATGCCACCCGAGGTCGAGCCGTGTGGGCTTTCAGCCGGCTCGACCTCGCTCAGGTCGGCTTACGCCGCCGTTTTATAGCGGGGCTGCTCCACGGTCGCGGGGTTGACCGCCTCTTGCGGCTCAAAGGCCTTCATCGTCCAGTAGGATACCAGGAAGGCCATGAACAACCCGCCCATCGCGAGCGATCCTTCAATCAGGCTATTCACCGTTCATCACCTCCTTGGGGACCATAGTTCTTGTCGGTCCACTTCCATAAGTCTAAGAGGCGCACTTGGAGAAAAGGATTCGCGGCGTGCGTCGTGGCGGCCGGGGGCGACAGACGGTGGCCTCGAGGCTTGTACTTTACGGTTCGTTCCTCCTATCTTGACGGACCGGAGGTCCCGGCGGCCTTGCCTAATAGGCTGTTGGTCATCCCTCATCGGCTCCCATGCAACGGTGCTCCTCAATATTCACCTTACACGAGGGAATAGGACCTCGGCGTTGCATGTCGAATTCGGTAACAGGAGGCAGGAGGCAGGGGATGGCCAAGAAACTAAGCGCCGGCATTCTGCTCTATCGCACGCGCGGAGACCAGGTCGAGGTGTTTCTCGTCCACCCGGGCGGGCCCTATTGGGCACGGAAGGAGGACGGGGCCTGGTCGATACCGAAAGGCGAGTACACCGAAGGCGACGATCCGCTGACCACCGCTAGGCGGGAGTTCCGTGAAGAAACCGGCTCCGAAGTGATCGGGTCGTTTCGCCCAGTTTCGCCCGTGAAGCAGCCGAGCGGCAAAGTGGTGTCGGTCTGGGTCGTGGAGGGCGACCTGGATCCCGCCACCGTGAAGAGCAACACCTTCTCGCTGGAATGGCCGCCGCACTCCGGGACGATGCAGGAATTTCCCGAGGTGGATCGCGGTGCCTGGTTCGATATCGCCACTGCCCGGACGAAGCTGCAACCAGGCCAGCGCGGCTTCCTCGATCAGTTGCTGGAGCTGCTGAAGGAACCCGGCGTCAAACGTGAGTCATGAGTCGCGGTCGACGTCCAGCCTGGAAGGGTCGTCGTTGTTGGTGGTAACTGGTCCTGGCTGGGCCATCGACGATGAGCATTCGAATGAGTCCGTACTGAGAGCGAGACTGTCTGCCCTGATCGCGTGATTCCATGACCGCAGAAATGTTCGAATTGATTCTCGCGGGTATCGTCGTCGCCGTCCTGCTGTGGATCTATTGGAGGAATGGATAGGATTGGGCGCGGAGCACAGGCTGCCGCTGCAGTGTTCCGCGGTGCTTATGATGCGGTGCTTATGATGCGGTGCTTATGATAGAGCGCCTTCCAATTCTCCTACTTCTTCTCCCTCTTCAACCTCGAGGATGTTGCGACCCCCTGTCTCTGCAAGAATGCCTTGGTAAATCGCCTGGGCGCGTTCTGACCAAGCGGGGTTAAGCGGCAAACCGCGAAACGCGGCTTCGGCTGCTTTCTTTTCGTCGAAGGTGAGTGACCGGTTCGATTCCTGACTCATGTTCCGTCCTTCCCTCCTTGCTCCACCGCGATGGCCCGCGTGCATCTTAACACACATATCGGGTGCTCGTGTCGACCCCGCTTGAGCTGACTATCGGAGGCAATCGCTCCAGGGCTACTGCTAGACGAACTCACCGCGTTCAATAACGCGCCTACCGGCTCTCCTTCTCCTTTGTCATGTTTTCCCAGTCACTCTTACTGAGGCGACTGTTGTGACCTTGGGGCGCATCCAGGGACGGAGAAGCGCAAGAGCAGCCACTTCAATGCCGTTAAGAACCGTTGCTCAATTCCGCAATGACCTTCTGCAGGCCGTAGACGACCCTTGCCATGCGGTCATACTGAATCTTGTCCGGTGTATCGGCACGAGAGTGGTACGCGGGATAGCGGAACAGCGCCGTGTCGGTCACCATCACCGCGGGGAACCCCTCTTTCCAGAACGCCCAGTGGTCGGACCAGCCGACGCCGGGGATCCAGCTCCAGAGGGCTCCCCCTTCGGAGGGAAACTGGGTATGACGTCGGAACGATCCTACCAGTCGCTGAACCCAAGGCGCGTTCTCCACGTTGCTGACGAAGGCGATGAAGTTCCCGGTCGACGGATAGAAGAAATTCAGCGGAAAGAGGAGGCGCTGGCTCCCCGCCTCGTCTGAGTAGTAGCCGATCGTCTCCAGGCTCAGCATGAGGACGATATGTTCGCCGCGCTCGCGGCTGCGTCGGGCATAGATGCGGCTTCCCATGTGGCGAGTGCGAAACAGCGGCGGTTCCTCGTTCGCAAAGGCCGCGAACCGCAGCGTGCGGGCGGGCTGATTCTTGGCAAACAGGCTGGCCAAGGCGAGCATCGCGGCGACGCCGCTCCCATTGTCATTCGCGCCCGGACTGCCCTCGACGGAGTCGTAATGGGCGCCGATCAACAGGATCTCGCTTGGAGCTACGTTGCCGCGAACCTCCGCTTCGATGTTCTCGCAGACCATGCCCTCCACCTCGTACGTTTGTCGATGCACCTCGTAACCGAGCTCAGACAACCTCATCCTGATGTACTCGGCCGCCAGGACGAGTCCCTTGTGCCGGAAGACGTTGCGCTCGCCGATCCGTTCCGCAAGTGCCTGTACGGAAACCCGAAGCTCTTGCTCGAGGACACGTTGGTCTTCTGCCAGAGGCGGGAGTGGGCCTTGATGACTTGCTCCGGGCATTCGGATCATGACAAGCGATCCACCGAAAAGTGCGGCGGCAACGATCCCGGCAAGGAACAGGTGCTGCGCGACATTGTTCCACACGTACGCAACGGAATGCATCGATCAAGCCAGGCATTCTCCAAGATAAGTCGAGTTGCCGGACGCGCTCACTGTCGCGCCACGCCGCAGGCAAAGCTTCATACTGTGGAATTCTCCCCCAAGTCGCCCAATGGTGTCGCGAAGCTGCCCAGGAGCTTTGCGCTAACCTGCTGATTGTCCAACGCTTCTGTCTATCATGAGGCCCCAACCTTCGGCACCTCTCTTGCTGACTACAACCACAGGACCTGGCAGAGGGGCGATGGAACGAATCTTCGCGTGGTTCTTGTTCTCTGTATTGGTCGCGATTACGGCGGCATGTGGTGGAGTCCGCGTGGTTCCTCCCGACCTCGAGAACCGTGTAGACCGCGTTGTCACCTTTCTCCAAGTGAAGGCTTCGCCCCTCTCGTATAAAGGGAGGCTGATCGTCATCGGTGGCATGGTGCTGGCCGCTAAGCCTTTGAAAGAGGGAACCCGCATCGAAGTGCTGCAGTTACCGCTCGACCGCGATGATGAACCCTTCGGATACCTGACTGACTCTCAGGGCCGGTTCATGGTCTTACAGAAAGATTTTGTGGATCCGGCCACCATCCCGATCGGAACTCGCGTGACCGTCGTCGGGGAGGTCACCGGCTCGATGACGCTCATGATCGAAGAGATCGAATATGTGTACCCGACCCTGGACGGAAAAGCGCTGACCGTCTGGCCTCCGAAGGTGCCGGTCTATTTTCGACCCTATCCCTATTTCGGAGCCTATTGGGGGCCCTACTGGGGTCCCTACTTGGCTCCCTTCCCCGGGAGGTAAGAGGGGAGCACAGGCGGACGAGGGTGGATTCCACAGGCCTAAGCCAATGGAGTTGTCGCTTGCCTTACCGCCTCGCATGCCGCGTTCTCCGTGGAGCCAATGACGCCGGCGTGAGTATGTTTCGCGTGATGTGAGGGGGGATGCAGATGACGCCATCTCCCCAAGATCGAGAGAAAGTGCTCTGGCAGGCCTTTGCTTCGTGGAACCAGTTTGCCTGGCTGTATCTCGTCAGCGTGGTCGCCGCATTCCGTGGGGCCGTTCTCCGGTTGTTCGATCTCTCCGGATGGGAAATGTGGATCATCGGCGCCTTTGCGCTGGTTGCCTTGTCGGCCCTCTTGCGGTATTGGGTCCGGTACACGCTGACCTCACACCGCCTCGTGGTGACGAACGCGTTTACGGGTCGCGAGTTACAGGCCATGGCTCTCGATGAGATCGAGGAGGCGAGGGTCGAGCAGGGCCTCGTGGCTTGGCTTCTGGGCATCGGGACCCTCGTGATTCGTTCGTCTAGCGGTGGCCAGATAATTCGGCTACGTGGGATCCACGACCCGGAATCGGCGCTGAAGCATCTTGAGACCGTCAGACTCCGCGAGGTCTACCGTGGCTCCCCGCCGGCGCGCCCGTGAGGGTGGTGAGGAGCAGGGCACCTGAGGCGAATATCTGGCAGTGATGGCCTCAGCGAAAGGCGGAATGGAACGCCGACAATGGTCACGCTTCAGGAGTCGTCGGACCGGCTCAGTGCTTCCGATAGGGAAGATCCCCGTTGACCTCCTCCGCGGATTGCTCGCACGATTTACGAGGAGCCGCGACCCGCGCGTGGTGGTCGGCGCAGGCATCGGCCTGGATGCAGCGGCGATTCGGATCGGCAGCCGAGTGCTCGTCGCCAAGACGGATCCCATCACCTTCGTGTCGGAGGAGATCGGCACTTACGCGTTGTTGATCAATGCGAATGACCTGGCGACGATGGGGGCGACGCCAAGATGGTTTCTGGCCACCGTCTTGCTCCCCCCGGGGCGCACGACGGGATCTTCTGTCACGAAGCTGTTTGAGCAACTGGGCGCCGTGTGCCGTCGCTTCCGGGTCTCATTGTGCGGCGGTCATACCGAGATCACCGACGCGGTCACGCGTCCGGTCGTCGTGGGGTGTCTGCTGGGGGAATGTGCGACGAACAGGATTATCACGTCCGCCGGCGCGCGGGTCGGCGACGTGGTGCTGCTGACGAAGGGTCTCGCGATCGAAGCAGTCTCGATTCTGGCCCGCGAACGGGCCGACGACATTCGGTATCGGTATGGGACGAGATTTCTCGCGCGGTGCCGTCGATATCTCACTCACCCTGGCTTGAGTGTCTTGGGGGACGCTCAAGTCGCCATCGCCTCTGGTGGCGTCCATGCAATGCACGATCCGACCGAAGGGGGCCTCAGCGCCGCGTTGTACGAAGTGGCGGAGGCGGCCGGTGTCGGCATGGAGATCGAGGCCGACGCGATCCGGGTCTTGCCTGAGGCAGCGCGGCTCTGTAGAGACTTCGGCCTCAATCCGTTGGGCGCCATCGCGTCCGGGGCGCTGCTCATCTGCGCGAGCGCGGGTTCTGAAAAGAAAATTCTTGGGCGGCTCCGAGCGGCCTCCATTGCCGCTGTGCGGATCGGAACCGTGGTCCCCAAGGAGGACGGCGTGACACTGATCGAAAAGAATCGTGCGCGTCCACTTCCCCGTTTCGCGGTGGATGAGTTGGCACGCACCTTGGGACAATCGCGGATACGTTGATGAAGCTTGCATTGACCGGAGATGTGATGCTTGGACGGTTGGTGGATCAGTACGTCATCCAGAACCGGTCCGTGCGCCCCGAAGCCCTGTGGGGAGACGCTCTTCCGATCATGCTGGCCGCCGACCGTCGACTCATCAACCTGGAATGCGTGATCAGCAGCCGAGGTGAGGAGTGGCATCCGCACACCAAGGCGTTTCACTTCCGCGCCCATCCTCGGGCCATCGAGTTTCTCCGTGCCGCGAAGATCGATTGCGTCACGCTCGCCAACAATCACGTTCTGGATTTCGGCACGGAAGCCCTCCTGGACTGTCTGGCGCTGCTGGACACGGCGGCCATCGCACGTGCCGGAGCGGGCGCAGAGGTCAACGAAGCGTGGACAGCGGCCCTTCTCGAGGTGCCGCACGGTCGAGTCGGGATTCTCTCACTCACCGACAATGAACCGGAGTGGGAGGCGAAAGAGACCATGCCGGGTGTCAGCTACGTGGCTTACACCGACCGGGGCTTGGTCGAGCCGTACCGAACGCGCGTGATCAGGACATTGGCCTCCGCGCGGCGGCAAGCCGATCTGTTGATCGTGAGCGCGCACGTCGGTCCTAACTGGGGCGCCCCGTCACGAGCGATGCGGGCCTTAGCGCGCGAGCTGATCGACATGGGAGCGGATGTGTATTGGGGGCATTCCAATCACACCCCCCAGGGGATTGAGGTCTATAAGGGGAAAGCCATTCTCTATTCGGCAGGCGATTTCGTCGACGATTACTGGGTCGATCAAGACGAACGTAACGACCTCTCGTTTCTGTTCGTCCTGGAAGGCATGAAGAATCGCATCGACCGGATCAGGCTGCATCCGGTCCGAATCGAGGACATGAGAGTCCGACTGGCCAATGAGGAGGAACGGAAGTTTCTTATGCGCACCATGCAGGCCAAATGTAAGGCCTTCGGGACCGCGATGGAAGTGGACGGACAGATAAGCACGATTACAGTGCGCTAGCGTGTGCCAGGAAGCGCGCCGCCTCTTGCGGCCATGCCGAAGATGAGCAAGAGGACGTCAGGTTTCTGAGAAGCAACACGCAAGACTGGAGGGACCATGGATGTGATGGAAGCGATTTACCACCGCCGCTCCGTACGATCGTATACTGACCAGCCTGTCGACAAAACGACCGTCGAAGCCCTCATCAAAGCCGGGACCCACGCGCCAAGTTCAATGAACGAGCAGCCTTGGGCGTTTGTCGTCATTCAAGATTCGAAGCGGCTTTCCTCCTGGTCGGACCGTATCAAGGCCTACGTGCTGAAACGTCTCAAACCGGATTCTCCGTTGGCGAAATATCGCGACATGCTCTCAAAC
This sequence comes from Nitrospiraceae bacterium, assembly GCA_037446055.1. Taxonomy (GTDB): domain Bacteria; phylum Nitrospirota; class Nitrospiria; order Nitrospirales; family Nitrospiraceae; genus JBBIJI01. Next base: position 8,791 of record JBBIJI010000032.1, on the reverse strand, counting down.
CCGGACTATCACGTGTTTCATCGGGCGGGGACGCTCATCATCATCTACGCGAGACCGAACACGCATAATGGCAAGGAAGATTGCTGCCTCGCGGCGCAAAATCTCATGCTCGCCGCGCATGCGATGGGGTTAGGCACCTGCCCGATCGGTTTCGCGCGACCGTGGTTGAATCAAGCCAGGATAGGACGGAGCCTCAATATTCCGGACACGTACGTTTCCGTCTTTCCTGTTGTCGTGGGGTACCCGAGCGGAGAAACGCCTCCGGTCCAGCGGAGAGCGCCGGAAATTCTTCTCTGGGAGTGAGTCATGACGTCGCCGTCGAAGCCATTGCGTCTTGCGGTCATCGGGGTCGGCAGGGTCGGACGAGCTTGCGCCGAGGTCATCCGTCTCAGCCATGACCTTGCGGTGGCGGCATTTGTGCGGCGACCGACGAGCGGACTCGAAGGGCTCCCTGATCGGCTCCGGCACATTCCGGTCGTGACCCACATCGGTCAGGCCAAAGGCGTAGACGGAGCCCTTATCTGCGTGCCCACGAACGCTGTCGCAGACACGGCGTCCCAAATTCTTCCTCATAGCGTGCCCATCGTGGAATGCGCCACGCTCCACGGAGAGGCCTTTCATGCCCACAAGGAAGCGATCCACAAATTGGCCGTCCGTCACAATGCGCCGGCCATCGTAGGGGCAGGCTGGGATCCTGGCGCGCTGTCCCTGTTTAGATCCTGGTTTGCGTTGCTCACACCAGGAGGGACCACCGGGACGACTCGGACATCATCATTTTCTGCTGGAGGCTCGCTTTGATGAATCCGCCCTGACGGCTCAGGTAATGCTCGCAGCAGCGCGTGCGCTGCCCGGTCTGGAACCGGGGGCCTACGTGCTGTCGGACATACCACTCAGGGCGCTGTGGGGAGAACAGGCAGAGAGGGCGGAACGGGATTGGCTCTGAGAAGGGAGCAAAGCAGAATACGATGACCTCCGAGTTTACACGGACCGATCATCACGTGATCGATCGGGCTCCGTGTGTGCGTACATGGTCCACTTCTCGGGCCAGACTTTCACCGCCGCGGTGGCCGTAGAGATGCCCTTCGCCTCTGAGATCTTCCGGCTTGAGGAAAACTGCGACATGTCATACGTGACGGCTGTGGCGAAAGGTCGCACTGCCTGGGTGACGCAGAGGGCGATTTCACGCAGTTCCAGTGAGGTTCGCGGCCTTAGCCGATGGCACCGGGATTGCTGAACTTCAGAGGGAGCGAGTCGAATATGCCGCACTCTCCTTCCGAGACCGCACAAGGAAGCTGGGAACATTTCCCGCATCAAGCCGATATCGGTGTGCGTGGGTTCGGCTCGACCAGGGAAGCGGCGTTCGAAAGTGCGGCGTATGCCTTGACGGCCGTGATCACTGACCCGACATCTGTCGCGCCGATACAGGCGGTGCCGATCGTTTGTGAGGCGCCCGATGATGAATTGCTGCTGGTCGATTGGCTCAATGCGCTCGTCTATGAAATGGCCACGCGGAAGATGCTGTTCAGCCGCTTCGCCCTGCGCTTCAACGACCATTCGCTCCACGCGACGGCATGGGGAGAACCGGTGGAGGTGGCGCGACATCAACCGGCCGTCGAAGTGAAAGGGGCGACCTACACCGAACTGTCGGTGAAACAGGATGAGCAGGGCCGCTGGATTGCACAGTGTGTGGTGGATGTATAGCAAGCTCAGCGAGCAGATAGTAGCTTGGAGCAAGCAGCAAAACGCCTTAGAACTTTTCGCTATTTGCTGTCAGCTATTCGCTACCGATCGTATCGAGAGGTGAGGCGGTGATGGATCTCAATCTGTTGAAACGTCGCGGGCGCGACGAATGGCACATCTCTCCCCACGGCAAGATGCAGGTGCCGGGGGTGATCTACGCCACCGAAGCATTGATCCGCGATATGGACGAGAAGGTCTATGAGCAGGTCACCAACGTCGCGACTCTGCCGGGGATCGTCCGGGCCTCCTATGCGATGCCCGATGCCCATTGGGGCTACGGGTTTCCGATCGGCGGCGTTGCCGCGTTCGATCCCGATCTCGGAGGCGTCGTCTCCGCCGGCGGAGTGGGCTTCGACATTTCCTGCGGAGTTCGTCTGCTCCGTACGGGGCTCGTGGTCGAGGATCTTCAGCCGGTGAAAGAGCTACTGGCCGAGGCCTTGTTTCATCGCATTCCCGCCGGCGTGGGGAGCACCGGCAAGGTGCATTTGGATCGGCACGAGATGGATGCGATGCTTGCCGGAGGGGCGCGATGGGCGGTGGGGAAGGGCTACGGGACGCAGGAGGATCTTGAATTCATCGAGGAACACGGTTGCATGGCCGGGGCCAAACCAGAGTGCGTGTCGGACTATGCGAAGAAGCGGCAGCAGGACGAGATGGGAACGCTTGGGTCGGGGAATCACTATCTCGAAGTGCAACAGGTCGCCCGGGTATTCGATGCTGAGGCGGCGTCGGTCTTCGGGATTCGCGAAGGCGACGTGGTTGTGAGCATTCATTGCGGCTCGCGCGGACTGGGGCATCAGATCGGCACCGAATACCTCAAGAGCATGGCCATCAGCGCGGCGCGGTACCACATCGAGCTGCCGGATCGCGAACTGGCCTGCGCCCCGATCAACTCGGACGTGGGACAGGAGTATCTGGGCGCGATGCGCGCGGCGATCAACTGCGCCCTTGCCAACCGTCAAATCATCACGCACCTCGTCAGGCAGGTGTTCGCGGACCTGATGCCGCAGGCCACGCTCTCGTTGCTGTACGACGTCTCGCATAACACCTGTAAAGTCGAAGAGCATGTCCTCGATGGAACCCCGACTCGTCTCTTCGTCCATCGCAAGGGGGCGACGCGGGCCTTCGGCCCAGGCCACCCCGATGTCCCACTGTCCCTGCGGGCGGTGGGGCAGCCGGTGCTGATCGGTGGAACGATGGGCACGGCTTCGTACGTGCTCGCGGGCACGCAGGAGAGCATGTCGCTGGCCTACGGCTCCGCCTGTCATGGTGCCGGTCGCAGCATGAGTCGGCACCAGGCGCTTCGGCAGTGGCATGGCCGTGACGTCGTGAAAGAGCTAGCCGCACGCGGGATTCTGATTCGGAGCCCGTCACTCCGCGGAGTCGCCGAAGAAGCGCCCGGAGCGTACAAGGATGTGAGCGAGGTGGTGGACGCGGCGGATGAAGCGAACCTCGCGCGGAAGGTGGCCAGGCTGGAGCCGCTCGCATGTATCAAGGGATAGCGCGACATGCGGCGCTATTATGATGGGGCTATTGTCGTCACGATGGGGGGTGCCCGACATGACGATGAGATGGATGAAAGATCCACGTCTGAGGTCCTTGCGACGGTCAGCGCGCTTCCTTGCCCGTGTCCTCCTCCCCGTTTTGGGACTTGCCTGTGTGCTACAAGCTTCATGGTTCGTCGGCAGCGCGGCGGCCGAGCCAACTCCTGTCACAACCGCCATTCCTGCCAGTGAAGCGATCATCGCGGTGGCCAAAGCCGCCCAGCCGGCGGTAGTCAACATCTCCTCGTCCCGCACAGTCATCGCCGGCACGCAGCAACCGCCCTATCCGTTTCCGTTCTTCGACGATCCGTTTTTCCGGCGATTCTTCGGGGAGGAGTTCCGGCGTCGATTTCAGCCTCCGCCCGAACGGCGCGAACAAGGACTCGGCTCCGGCGTGATCGTCAGCTCCGACGGTTATATCGTGACCAACAACCATGTGATTGAGGAAGCCGAGGAGGTCATGGTGCTGCTGGCCGATAAACGGCGTTTCAAGGCGAAGTTGGTCGGGACGGACCCGAGAACGGATGTGGCGGTCATCAAGATCGAGGCCAAGGGGCTGCCAACGCTCCCCTGGGGAGATTCCGGTCGACTTCAGGTCGGTGAAATGGTGCTGGCGGTCGGGAATCCGTTCGGACTCAACCAGACGGTGACGATGGGGATCATCAGCGCCGTGGGCCGCGCGCATATGGGAATCGTCGACTACGAGGACTTCATCCAGACCGATGCTGCCATCAATCCCGGCAACTCCGGCGGGGCCCTCGTGAATCTGAAGGGGGAATTGATCGGTATCAACACGGCGATCTTCTCGCAGAGCGGCGGCTATATGGGAATCGGGTTTGCCATTCCCAGCAACATGGCCAGAGGGGTCATGCAGAGCCTCATCAAGCATGGCAGAGTGATTCGCGGCTGGATGGGGGTAGGGATTCAAGAGTTGACTGAAGATCTCGCCAAGGAATTCGGTGTGGCTGAGATCAAGGGCGCCCTGGTGACCGATGTCGCGCCTGATGGACCAGGGGGGAAAGCGGGGCTGGAACGAGGCGACGTGATCACCTCGTTCAATAACGTGTCCGTGAAAGACGCGACGCACCTGCGCAGTCTGGTGACGGAAAGCGATCCCGGGACCACGGTGACGCTGACCATCCTACGCGAGAAGCGCCAGCGTGACATCAAGGTGACGCTCGGTGAGCAACCGAAGGAGGCGGGGGAGTTTCCGGGAAAACCCTTCGCTCCGAGCCGTGGCGACCATGCGCTTGCCGGTGTGGCCGTCGAACCGTTATCGCGGGAAGACCTGCGCCAGCTCAATATTGAAGGTGGCGTGGCGGTCTCGGGAGTGGAGCCGGAGAGCCTCGCCGATCGAGCGGGGCTGCGGGAGGGCGACGTGATTCGAGAAATCAACCGCAAGCCAGTCCGGTCTGTGGAAGATTATGAGCGATTGGTCCGGGGTCTCTCGCCCAAGCAACGGGTGCTTCTGCTCATTATGAGAGGGAAGGCCACGGTGTTCTTGTCGATCAAGCCGGAATAAGTCGGTGGCTGGAGCCAGGCTTGGCACTGATGAAAGATGGGGCCGCCCAGCGGCGAGTCTTGCCCGCGGTGACGACCGCTTGGCTCGTGCTCTGGTTCATATCTGCTGTGCCCGGCTGTGCCACGAATCCCTATACGCAACGGTGGCAGTTTCTCGTCTTGCCACAGAGCTACGAACAGAACCTTGGTACCCAGGCCTATCAGCAGGTTCTTCACGATCCCAAGATACGGATCTCGCGAGACGCTCATGAAATCGAACCGGTCCAACGGGTCGCGAATCGGATCATCGCCGCGGCGAAACAGTCCCGTTATGCGGATATTGCGCAGCAGTTCCAGTGGGAAATCTCCGTCATCAAGGACGACAAGACCATGAATGCCTTTGCCCTTCCGGGAGGGAAGATCGCGGTCTACACGGGGATTTTTCCCATCGCCAAGAACGAGGCGGGCCTCGCCGCCATCTTGGGTCATGAAGTCACACACGCACTCGCCCGCCATGGTGCGGAGCGGATGAGCCAGGGACTTGTCGCGCAGCTTCTGCTGACCGGGGCCGATGTTGCCTTGGCAGGGGGCGGAGCAGGAGCTGGAACGAGACAAGCCGTCATGCAGGCCCTCGGTCTCGGGGCGCAAGTCGGTGTTCTGCTCCCGTTCAGTCGCGAGCATGAGTCGGAAGCGGATTACATCGGACTGCTGCTGGCCGCACAGGCGGGTTACGATCCTCATGAGGCCGTGCATGTGTGGGAACGGATGCAGCAAGCCGGCGGGGCTCAACCGGCAGAATTTCTCTCGACCCATCCGAGCCATGGAACGAGGATCGCCGACTTGCAGTCCTGGATGCCTGAAGCTCTTGAGCTGTATGCGAAGGTAACGCCAGCACCGGCTCCCGAGCTGCCTCGCAGACCTCTCTAGCGCGCATTATTCATGAACGCTTCTACTGCAATCGCTCATTCGCTGCTGCGACAAGCTCGCATGCGGGCTTCGCAGCATGCCAGCTGGCGGGCTCGCCGCTCAGTCGGTCGACATACCGGGGACCCGTTGCTCCGCAGCTTGCAACGGGTGATTAGTATGCCTCCCTCCCTCGCGGCTCCGCGCGTCCGTCTCGCACCCCCACCCTTCCCCTCCCCCATAGTATGGGGGAGGGATGGGAGGGGGGTCGTCACGAGCCGTCATGAATAATGCGCGCTAACGCAGGGCAGATTTGAGGCCTGCAGGTTGAATTCCCGTGCCGCGAACTGTGTGCCGCTCGATGCTGCGACTACGACCATATCGTCGGCGATCCTGTCTGCCTGTTGAACGGAGATGAAGTACGGACGAACAAATCCGGTCAATGATGGTGGGGGAATGCTACGCAACTAGTGCTCTTCGGAAGCTAAAGGGGACCGATCATGGCACTCCGTTCTATGAAGGTTGAATTGCATGATGAGAAGGTGACGTTGCCGAAAATCCGATACCAGAGCACCATTTCTGTTGAACAAGCGTTGCAGAAGCGGCGAACCGTCAGGGAATTTCGAGACCTGCCGTTGGCACTTGATGATCTCGGCCAACTCTTCTGGGCTGTGCAGGGGATCACCGACCGAGTCGGGTTCCGGACTGCGCCATCCGCCGGTGCGCTGTACCCGCTGGAGGTGTACACAGTTGCAGGGAATATCCGGGGGCTCCCTACCGGCCTGTATCGATATATCCCGCGCGGACACACTGTGCTTCGGATCGCCGACGGTGACAGGCGCCCGTCGCTTGTGCGTGCGGCTTATGACCAGCCTTCGATCGCGGAAGCGCCCGCTGTCCTGGTTCTGTGTGCAGTCTATGAGCGGGTCACCGAAAAGTATGGCGAACGAGGTCTCAGGTATGCCCACATGGAGGCAGGCCATGCGGCCCAGAATGTTTACCTTCAAGCTGTCTCCCTCCACCTGGGCACCGTCGTGTTAGGGGCCTTCGATGATGTGCGGGTGGCCGAGACCTTGACGCTTGGGGAACAGGAACGTCCGCTCTATCTCATGCCGATCGGGAAGCCCTAACTCTGATCCGAAAATAATCTTGGCGGTCCAGTGGGCCAAACGCGACCTTGCCGAACCCTCTGAATGATGATTCTGCAGCTATCATTCTTGTCAACCGCAAGTCTCATAGCTGAGCAGTGCAGTGGCTGCTCAGCCTTCTGTCACGAGAGGCCGTCGACTCGATGGGTATGGAACCGGCTCCGCGAGTGACCGTGCGTGTGGAGTGCTCCCCGGGCCATCAAGGAGAGGAGGTGCCTTGCGCATTCTTCGTCGGCGACCGTCGCATCGAGGGCGTGGAGATACTCGATTGCTGGCCAGGCCGAGACCACCGCTATTTCAAGGTTCGGGGGAGTGACGGCGGTCTGTACATCTTGCGGCACGATGCACCGTCCGGCGAGTGGGAGATCACCTTGTTCGAACAGCGATGAAAAGAGAAGTTGTTCGTGCAACTTTCGCATCCGCTGCTCAGGAGCAGTCATCCGCTTTGTCATGCGTCCTCCCTCCCATCCCTCCCCTTGAAAGGGGCCTGCGACGAGCTCAGTCGAGCGAGGGGAAGGGTGGGGGTGCGGCGGACCTATAGCATGAGAAGAGCGACGGGGTCCCCCCGCGTGGAGCCGCAGGCCGAGCGATTAGGCCTTCGACACGCTCAGGGTCCCGAGCAGAGTGAGGGTCGAACAGCCGAAGTGAATAGCTTGGAGCGACTCGCTGTGCGCTGCCAGCGCAGCATGAGGCGGAGAGCCCATGCGGTGATCCGGGGGGGCGCGAGAGGCCTTCGTGTCAATGCCAGACAACTGGATGCAGGCAGTTGAGGCCCTTATCCGAGATCCCGGCATCGCTATGGTCGTTGGGGCATCGGACAGCGGCAAGACTACGTGGGTTGGTCTTGCCGCACGGGCATTAGTTCAGTCTGGCCAGCTCCCGTTGGCCATCGTCGATGCTGATGTTGGCCAGTCGACCATTGGCCCTCCAACCACCGTTGCCCTTGCCTTCTTGAAAGAGAGCCTGCCCTCCGATTTCCGGATCGACTCGCTTCCCTGGCAAGGCCTCTTCTTCGTGGGAGCTGTCTCGCCGCTGGGCCATTTGCTCCAAACCCTGGTCGGGACCAAACGCCTGGTCGATACCGCAATTCGATCCGGTGCCGGCACGGTGCTCGTTGACACGACGGGGCTGATCGATCAGGGACCAGGGTTTCAGTTGAAGCTTCGGAAGATTGAGCTTATGAGCCCAAGGCACCTTATGGCTCTCCAAGAGGGCAAGGAGCTGGAGCCGCTCTTGGCAGTGGTGGAAGGGCGGCCTGGGCTCCGGATTCATCGGCTCGAAGTCTCCTCGTCAGCTCGTGCCCGGACGCCCGCTGAACGGTCGCGCTATCGGGCAGGTCGGTTTGCCGCCTATCTTGCAGGGGCGCACACTCTGGCGCTGGAAGCCGAACAGCTTGTGATCCTGGCACCACCTGGCGGGCGGTTGCGGGTGAAGATGGGAGTTGCGTCGCCCCTTCTTCAGCCCAGCATGCTCCGTAGAGAAGATCTCATCGGTCTCCTGGTTGGGCTGCATGATTCAGGGAATGAAACCCTGGGGCTGGGGGTGCTTGAAGAGATCAGCGAGGATTGCCGTCGTATCAGCGTTCGAACACGAGTCGATCAAACGTCGGCAATCAGGATACTACAATTGGGAAGTACCTATCTCGATGGGCGAGAAGAGGCGGGAGGCCGCGACAGGTAGTAGACCCATGGGGGTGGGCTATAGGTTGGGCCTCTATCCATTGCGGGTCTAGACGTGAGTGTCAATAAGCAGGAGGATACAGCACGCGTCCGTTTGATCAGCAGATTCTTAACCCCCGGAGACCATAGCTTCTCGTTCTCCTGAGCGCCGGTTGTGAGGTTCACTGGACTTACGGAGGCTTCCAGGAGGCACGGCGTGTTGACTTGAGATGGGATCGGCATTCAGTAGTGTCCGACAGATTTCAAAATAAATTCATCTGGTTTGGGTCGTGTGCAG
>JBBIJI010000031.1:0-45405 GCA_037446055.1 Nitrospiraceae bacterium | reverse complement strand
GATTCGCGTCGAGAGCGAAGCGGGCACCGGCACGACCTTCATCATCCGCCTGCCGTTGGCCGTGCGCTCGACGGAGCAGGCCATAGAGCAGGCGGCATGAGCCCCCACGTGTTGTTTGTCGACGATGACGAGCGGTTTCTTGACGGCCTGCGGCGGACGCTCCATGCCTGGGGAGAGGGATGGACCATGACGTTCGTCGGAAGCGTCGACGAGGCCATCGGCTGCCTGCATGCCGCTCCCGTCGATACCGTCGTGTCGGATGTTCAGATGCCCGGTCGAGACGGGTTCGACCTGCTCGATGCCATCGGCTCGTCACCGGTCTTCGTCCATATTCCGGTGGTGATGATGACGGGCGCCGACGAGCGCGAACTCAAGCGGCGCGCGTTGGAGCTCGGGGCTACGGATCTGCTGAACAAACCGTTCGATGCCGCCGACCTGATCGCCCGCATCCGCAGCGCGCTCAGGTTGAAGGCCTATCACGACCAGATGCGCGGGCAGAATGACCTCCTCGAGGGCAAAGTGCGGGAACGGACGCAGGCCCTGGAGGCCGCGCGCATCGACCTGATCTGGCGTCTAGGGACCGTGGCCGAGTTTCGGGATGAGCAGACGGGGAACCACATCCTGCGCGTCGGCTCGTACTGCAAGGTGTTGGCCCAGGCCCTCGGGTTGTCGAGCGACTTCGCGGAGACAATCTTTCTGACCAGCCCCCTGCACGATGTCGGGAAGATCGGCATCCCGGACCGAATCTTGTTGAAGCCCCACAAGCTGACCGAAGAGGAGTGGGAGATCATGAAGCGACACTGCGCGATCGGTGCGGACATTTTGCGGGTTCACGACCGGCCGAGGTCGGCCGGCGGAGGTCATGCGGGGACACGGTCGCGGGAGAAGTCCGATCTCTACAAGAATCCGTTTCTCGCCATGGCTTCTTGCATTGCCCTGTTTCATCACGAGCGGTGGGACGGCACCGGATATCCACGGCGGCTGGCCGGTGAAGCCATTCCTTTGGAGGCGCGCATCGTCGCGGTCGCCGACGTGTACGATGCCCTCAGCTCGGTCAGGCCGTATAAGCCTGCGTTTCAGGAAGCGGTTGTCATGCAGATGATGGAAGCGCAAGTCGGCCGTCATTTCGATCCTGCGGTGTACGAGGCATTTCGCCGTTCGCTCCCGGCCTTTCGCGACATCTTGTCCCGGCTGAGCGACCAAGCCGCTGCGGCATAGGAGCCAATCCGTCGATGAAACAGGTCCTCTTCGTCGATGACGAGCCGAACCTGCTGGATGGCTTGAAACGCATGCTGCGCCCGATGCGGCACGAATGGAGCATGACCTTCGTGACGAGCGGAGAGGAAGCGTTGAAGCTGCTGGAACAGACGCCGTTCGACGTGGTGGTGTCCGACATGCGCATGCCGGGGATGGACGGGGCCCAATTGCTGAACGAGGTCCAGCGTCGGTATCCGCAGATCGTGAGAATCGTGCTGTCCGGCCATGCGGATCGGGAAATGATCTATCAATCCATCGGCGCGACGCATCAGTACCTGGCCAAGCCGTGCGAGGCCGACGCGCTGAAGGCCACGATCACACGGGCATGCGCTCTGCGTACACTGCTCGCGAACGATGCGCTCCGCGCGCTGGTGACGGGGATGCGGACCATTCCGACTCAGCCCTCGCTGTATTTGGAGATCAAGCAAGAAGTGGAATCCGCGTCTTCGTCCCTGAAGACCGTCGCGGCGATCGTGTCCAAGGACATGGGAATGACCGCCAAGATCTTGCAGCTCGTGAACTCGGCGTATTTCGGAGTGCGTGGCAGGGTGTCGACCCCGGAACAGGCGGTCAACCTGTTGGGCCTCGATACGATTCAGTCGCTCGTCCTGACCGTGCATATCTTTTCCGGATTTTCGCCGCTCGACGGATCGCTTTTCAGGATGGACCGGGTGTGGGCGGAGAGCTTGGCGACAGGCACGCTCGCACGAGCGATCGCGAAGGCCGAAGGGATGCCCGCGCTGACCGTCGACCAGTCCTTCACCGCGGGGTTGCTCCATGATATCGGCATCCTCGTGCTTGCCGCCAACATGTTCGACCGCTACAACGCGATGTTGAAAGCCGCGTGTGAGCAACAGGTGCCGTTTTGGGAGCTCGAACAGCAAGAGTTTCAAGCCAATCACGGGGAGATCGGGGCCTATCTGCTCGGGCTGTGGGGATTGAATGATCCGATCGTGGAAGCCGTGGCGTTTCATCACCGCCCCTCGGCCTGTGAGGGGGCAACCTTCGGCCCGCTGACGGCTGTGCACGTGGCGAATTCGTTGCAACAGGAGCTGGCTCAGCAGGCGATTGGGAACGTTCCATCCCGGTTGGATACGGCCTATCTGGAGCAGCTTCGTCTGATCGACCGGTTGCCGCAATGGCGGGAAGTTGCCGGGACTCTGGGGAAGGAGACCACCAATGACTGACAGAATTCTGTGTGTGGACGACGATGCCAATATCCTGGACGGCTTCAAGCGCCGTCTCCGGAACGATTTCAACCTCGAGACGGCTGTCGGACCGGAACAAGGGCTTCGCATGATGACGGAGCGCGGCCCATATGCCGTCATCGTGTCCGATTTGCAGATGCCGACCATGAACGGGATCGAGTTTCTCACGAAAGTGCGGGCTCACGAGCCCGACACCGTGCGCATGCTGCTGACCGGGAATGCCGACCTCCAGGCGTCGATCGAGGCGATCAATCAAGGACAGATCTTCCGTTTCTTGACCAAGCCCTGTTCGTCCGAGCTGTTCGCCGGCGCGCTCAAGGCCGCCCTGGCGCAATATCGCCTGATCACGGCCGAGCGCGAGTTGTTGGAACAAACGTTGAGCGGCAGCATCAAAGTCTTGTGCGAGATCTTGTCGTTGGTCAATCCGGAAGCGTTCGGACGATCCTCCCGCATTTCCCGTTACGTGGAGGCCATCGCGACGCACCTGCAGGTGACGGAACTGTGGGTCATCAAGACCGCCGCCATGCTGTCTCAAATCGGCTGTGTGATCCTCCCCGAAGCCGTGCTTAAGAAGGTGTACAAAGGTGCGATGCTGACGCAGGAGGAAACCCAGCTTTTCGCTCAGCATCCGTTCGTCGCGTCCGATCTCATCGCCAAGATCCCTCGCATGAAGCGGGTCGCAGAGATCGTCAAGTACCAAGACAAGTATCTCGACGGATACGGAGTGCCGGGCGACCAGCGGCAGGGCAACGAGATACCCATGGAAGCCAGAATTCTCAAGGTCGCGTTGGATTTCGACGCCCTGGAGTCTTCGGGGAAAACCAAAACGGAGGCCTTCGACGAACTGAACAGGCGGAAGGGCTGGTATGACCCGACGGTGGTCGAAGCCTTGAAAGCGGCGTTCGCGTCGGAAATCCGATACGAAGCGAAAACGTTCATGCTCGCCGACCTGCGCGAAGGTGTCCTCCTGGGTGAGGACATCTTATCCAGCGCCAACGTGCTGTTGGCTTCGAAAGGACAGGAAGTCAGCCAATCAATGATCCTGCGGCTGGACAGCTTCAAAAAGACGGTCGGCGTGCGGGAGCCCTTCAAGGTTCTGATTCCATTGGCCGGACCGGCCAGGGCGGCCGCCTGATCATGGCGATCTGCTCATGGGGCTTCGAGAGCCGCCCCCCTGTGCGTGTCCCTTGAGATCCGACCGCAGCCGGTATCGGCGCGCCGCCCGCGCGCGGGCTTGGATACCCGGAGTAGCAGAACAGGCGGTGTCGCTCACGGATTGACCCCACAGGTCTCGCGGAGGTGCGTCGGCCAGGCCTCATAATGGGCCGCACGCGCGTCGCGGATGCCGCGAATCGTGCAGAGGACGGAATCTCCGTATTTCCTGGCGATCGTTTCGCCGACCCACACCGCCTGCCGCAGCTCTTCCTGATCCAGCTCCTTGAGCGTGCTGAAGGCCGCGACCGCTTCGGCCATGGGCTTCCGACCGGGCGGAATCGACCCGAACTGTGCCGCCTCTTGCCCGCGCATGTAGGATCTCTCGGCGGGACTCGTGCCGTCGAGCACAAAGACGTAGAGGCTCCTTTCGTGGCTCGCGCCCTCTCCGTAGATGTGCGCATGCCACTGGTCGTACGGCTGCCGCTTCAACCGGTCACTGTCGGGATCATACCCATTGTCCGTATAGATGCGGTAAAGCTGCATGTGCAAGGCTTGATAGGAGGTCGTGCTGGCCTCTTTGAGAAGACTGAACCGAAACTTCTTGGTCCCTGCGCTCGGCATGGCATCGCCTTTGCTCGCGTCCGAGATGATCAGAATGTCCGGCTTCTCTCGAGTCTTGTCTTTCAACACCTCGCGGAGGCCTTCGAGGCCGAGATTTTCTTCCACACCCCCGTCGATGTAATACTCATCACGAATCTTCTTCGGCTCGAAGGCGCCGGGAAACGCCCCGCTGGCGGCGACCGCATCGGCGACCCGCACATCCGCCCAGGAGGTGGTGGGTGCTCCCAAGAAGACCGTGCGCGCTCGCGCGCTGTAGTTCGTGGCGTTGATGAGCAGCGTCGGACGCACGACCTGATTGAGGGTCGCCTCTCCGAAATAAATCCGGGCGAAGTGCCGCGAGTAGGTGTCGCTGTCGTTCCACCAGGGGCAGAGCAGACTTCCCAGAAAGAAGAAGACATGAGCGATGTCGTTGGGCAGGCCGGGCCTCTTCATCAGGAGGCGCTCGAACTCCTCCGGCTTGTGGCCCAACGCATAGTACGCCCCGATGATCGAGCCGCCGGAGACAGTCGACAGATAATCGATCGGAATCTCTTTCTCCGTCAGGACCTTCAAGACACCGGCATGAATGGACGCGGCTCGATAGCCGCCGCCCGACAGGGCGAGGGCGATCGTGACGTCGGGGGCCCGGAGGCGTTTGATGCCTTCGCGCTGCTTGACCACCGTGGGTATGTCACCCGTCCCCGGTGCCGGAGCCCAGAGCAGAAGGCCGAGGGGCCAATAGGCGAACGACGCCACGATCCAACCGGCCAGCGCGGGACCCCCGAGGATGCGGAGCCATTGCATGACCTTGCCGGTTTCCTGACCCTCCGTCACCAGCGGTTTCAGCGCGAACCACCCGAAGAGGCAGAACGCGACGAATGCCAGCGCCGCGATCCACAGCCGGGGCGTGATCCGCAGGGCTGTATAGAGGCTGGCGACGACATAGAGTCCGAGGAGAATCCGCTGGCCGCCTCTGGTGAGGAGCGTCGACGCATCGGGATCCTCTCGGACCCGTCGATTCCAATAACTGACACGCCAGAAGTACACCGCCAGGAAGAGGTAAAAATAGGGGGTGAGCAGATCGAGCCAATAACCGAACCCGAACGCGGCAATCGCTGCCACGCTACCGACCACCAGGGGCTGCGCGACGTGTTGGCGCGAGATCGGTGCCTGATTGAGGACGAACTGTTTGCCCCGATGAACGAATCCGGCTTTGGTGTCCGTCATGGTGGACAGTCTTTTAGATCCGGCCCGCGTGGCCCGGCAGGAGGCATCGCGGAGTTGTCATAGGTCATTGGTCAACGGTGATTGGAAGGGGGAAGAGATGATCGGTCATCAGTCAATGGTTACTGGTTGATGGGTGATGCTTGATGGGGGAAGATTCTGACCGGGTCTCTCTATCTTCATCATCCATCAGCCATTCGCCATTAACCATTTTTTTCCGCCTCTTCGATCCATCCCAATGACCATTGACTAGTGACCGTCGACCTGCGCCTCTCAGTGCTTCTTTTCTTTCTGCATGATTCGGTCCGTCCAGGCGAGCAGGATGGCCGAGGCCAGAAACGTCGAATGGATGAAGATCTGCCATTTGATGTGGTCAGGGGACACGTTCGCGACGTTGACGAAGGACTTCAGCAGATGAATGCTGGAGATACCGATCAGCGAAGCGGCCAGCTTGACCTTGATCGTGCCGGGATCGACGTGGCTCAACCAATCAGGTCGGTCCGGGTGTTCCTCCAACTCCAACTTGCTGACGAATGTGGCATAACCGCCGATCACGACCATAGTCAGCAGATTCGCGACCATCGTGATGTCGATCAGGGAGAGCACGCCGAGCATGAAGATGGTCTCGCTGAGCTCGCGAATGTCGCGGATCATTTCAGACAGCTCGACCAGAAACTTGTAGGCATAGAGCAGCTCCGCCATGATGAGCCCGGCATACAGGGGGGCTTGAACCCATCGGCTGGCGAAGACGACCGTTTCAAAGACTTGCTCGACTCGGTTTGACGTGGCCGCGTTTCGAACCTGCGTGTGCTGATCCGGCTGGTGTGCTAATGCCATTGACCCTCCCTGATCTGAAGAATGGAAACGGCCAGACGAATAGCGAGCAGCCAACAGCGAGCAGCCAACAGCGAGCAGCCAACAGCGAGCAGCCAACAGCTCAGAGATCCACCTTTCGGAGCCCTCCAGTTGTTTCAGGCTACACGCTGTTCGCTACCAGCTATTCGCTGATAGGTATTCGCGCGTGCTGTCCGCTGCCACCTACTCGCTGCTGGCGGCTTGACCGCGCGCGTATCCTAGTGAGCCGATGGCCTTCTGTCAATTCGTTCCGATGGCGAACAGCTCAGAGATCTACCTCTCGGAGCCCTGCAGTTGTTTCAGGCTACTCGCTGTTCGCTGCCAGCTATTCGCTGCGTGCTGTTAGCTACGACCTCGTGACGCTCTTGGAAGGAGCGAGGTGTCGATAGTAGTACACCGCCGCTTGCGACCGACGGGTGATGTGAAGCTTGCCGTACACGTTCGCCAGGTAGTTCTTTACGGTCTTATCGCTGAGGCCGAGCAGGACCGAGATTTCCTTGTTTGTCTTGCCCTCGGCGACGAGACAGACGATCGACCGTTCCTGAGGGGAGAGAGTCGGCATGTCGGCCTGCTTCGCGATCTGGTTGGAGTGGCGCCGTATCAGGCTCAGCGTCATGTCCGCGATGCTTGGATCGAAGAAGGCATGACCCTCCGCGACGCTTCTGATCGCGCGGAGCAGATCCTCGGTTTGAATCTCCTTGGCCGCGAATCCGTGGGCTCCGGCCTGGATCGCGGCCAGAACCGCTTCCTCATCCCAATAGCTGCTCAGGAAGATCACGTGTGTCGTCGGGCAGGCGGAGAGGAGGTCTCGACATGTCTTGATTCCGGAGGCGTCTGGCAGCTTGACGTCCAGCAAGACGATGTCGGGCATGAAACGAAGAGCCTGGGATACGGCCTGGCTCCCCGTCCCCGCCTCGGCGAGCACCCGCAGACCGGATTCCGTGCTCAGCAGCGTGCGCAAACCCGTCCGTACGATTTCATGGTCATCGACCAGCAACAATGTCAATGGCTTATGCTTCAACGGGGACTCCCAATCGCTCCAGCGGTAGATTCAGCACGACGCTCGTCCCGTGGCCCGGACGTGAGCGAATGAGAAGGCGCATGCCGAGCTGCTTCGCCCTGGCCTCGATGTTTGACAAGCCAAAGCCCCGCCGAATCGGCCCCGTTGTCGCGATTCCGATGCCGTCGTCCCGGACTTCGAACCGCAGATAATGTTTGCGCCGCCGAAGCGATACGTGGATATGGGAGGCCTTCGCGTGACGGATGGAGTTGCTCAGGGCTTCGCGCGCGATGCTGACGAGATGGCGGCTTTCCTCGGAGGTGAGCAAGGGGAGGGCCGCCGGATCGAGATCCAGCTCAAACCGTGGACGGCAGAGGGTACGGTAGGAGTCGATCACCTCCTGCAACTCCCGGCCGAGATCCAGTCCGACGATCGTCTCGGACTGCAAACCGAAAATGAGGTTGCGAATTTCCTGGATAAGCCGGTTGACCTGGGCCACGGCTTGGTCGGCGTACCCGCGGAACGGGGTCCGCTCCGTTCCACTCAATCGGCGGGCCGTTTCGATGTTCAGTCCGATGGCGTACACCGACTGCAGGATGCAATCGTGCAGATCGCGCCCGATTCGGTCGCGGTCCTGAAGCAGCGCGCTGAGACGGCGCTCCGTCGCCTGGAGCGCCATGGCTAGCTCGCCTGAACCCTCTCGGGGAAGTCGGGAGTCCCGCGTATCGCCTCGGAATCGACGTTCCTCATGGGCGGCAACGGGCCTGACGTGAGCGCGCCTAGGTGCTCGTCCTCTCAATCCCTCGATAACCCGCAAACCCTGTTGTTCTTCCACCATTTATGCCCCCCCCCAGGTCACCTGGCTGCACATGGTCTCTGTTCCTTCATCTGGAATCTCAGGCCGCCGATTCTCCTAATACACCGGGGCGGCCCTTCCCGTCACCTGGCGGAACCGCCAGGTGACGGGAAGGGCATCCTTTTGAAACCATGCGCACCCGTTCACCCGTTGTCCGCGTTTTCAACCTGATGGAGGTGGCCATGAGCGAAGTGCTTGTGCAGGAGACGAAGAAGCTGACCTTTTGGGAGGACGGTCTGCTCGTCAAGACGCTGGACGATGAAGAGGAGTGGCGGCAGTCCTACCGTCTCCGCCATCGCGTCTTCGCCGAACGGCTGCGCTGGGTGCCGGAACGGGAAGATGGGCTGGAAACAGATATCTACGACAGTTGGAGCAGCACCATAGGGCTGTTTTCGGATGACAAGCACCTGCTCGGGATCGTGCGCATGACTCAGGCCCCGCTTCCTTTCATGCTGGATAGTGAGTTCAGCGCCTGTCTCATCGGATCGCATGAGGTTCGAAAAGCGACCGATACGGCGGAGATCACCCGTTTGGCAGTCGCTCCCGATATCGAGGATCGGGCTCTATCAATGAAGGCCATGCGCATCCTTATCAAAGGTTCCTACCAATGGTGCCTGGCTCATCACGTCCGATATACCTATCTGGTCGTGGAAAATCGCCTGCTTCGCGCTCTCCGGCTGATGGGGTGGCCCTGTCATCCGATTGGCGCACCGGTTGCGCTCCCGCCGGCCGAAGTGCTTTCCATCGCTGCGCTCATTGACCTTGATGAGTTTCGCAGCGGCGGAGCGATGAAACGTCCGGAGATCGTGGGATGGTTCTCGACGGTGGACAAAGGTCAGGCTGGTTCAAGCACCTTGGTACCCCCACGCGGCGAGTTCTGCCCGGGCGCCCCGACCACCAAGGGAACGCGGCGTGACGGCCATAGCAGGTTGCAATGGAAACGAGGGACGGCAAACTTGGCGGGGTGACGGCGCGAGGCTATGTGGAGCTAGACGGCGGTTGGAAGGCCGTGTAAATCGGGGAGCCCGTGCTCGATCGCGGTCGCGACGGCCTGCGAGCGCGATGTGACATCAAGCTTGGAGAAGATACTTTCGACGTGGAATCGGATCGTGCGTTCCGTCACGCCGAGGATCTGGGCGATTTCCCAATTCGTCTTGCCGTTCTTCATCCAGTTGAGAATGGTCAGTTCGCGCACGGAGAGTTTCTTCACGCATCTGTCCAGCACGTAGGTATGTCTGGGTTCGGTTCTCATAAGGGCCAAATGCAAGTGGTGGCCTAAGTATTCCACGAGCTGCACATACCGTTCAGCGTCGAGATCCTCCCCTCCCGCAAAAGAGCAAAACGAGGCGAGGCCGCAGGCCGGATCGACTGATCCGGTGGTCACTCCGTCGATCAGCCCAAACCCTTTCGCGGTTTCGATGAAGTCCAGTTCTTCCTTGGTCGTCGCCTGCCGGTAGGTGTGTTTCCAGACCTGCGTGCCCGGAGCGCGCGAGGCCGTTCGGAAGACCGGATCGATGTCGGCGTATCCGTTCTGCCAATAAAGCTGAAGCCACTCGTCCGGGTAACTGACGTTGATGACATTCGCGAAGCCCTCAAACTGTCCGACTGGTCCTAGGCGGGCCAGCCCGCCGAGGAGCCGATTGAACGGGAAGAGATTCTGGAAGTGGACGAGTACTTCCCGCACGTCCTCGGAGGTGTGCGCCTGAGCCGCGTAGTGGATGACCTCGAGCGCGTTTTCGCATTCGCGCTTCGATAAGGCCTCGAAGAGCGGTCGGGGGAATGGCCGTTTGGTACGCCCAGCCATAATGTTCGCCTTCCGGGTAAGAAGGCCTAAGCCGAGCAAGTATATGCCGAGCGCATCACAAGAATAAATAGGGCCGTTATGGATTCTGGGCCGGTCCAGATGGCCCCATCGTCCGGCTGTTGAAAGCGGTTATCAGCGGTGTTCGCAGTAGCCTTGAAGCCTGAAACCTAGCTCGTAAGACGCGTTCCGGGTTTCATGTTACAAGTTTCACGTTGGGAGACACTTCAGAAACCCCCCAACTTCCAACCTGCAACCTGGAACTCGAAGGGGGTTATTGCAGCGATTTCCGGAGAGCAGCCGCGGTGTTGGCGGGAACACCCGCCTCGCGTAATTCCGCCTCACTGGCCTCGGCGACTCTCTCGATGCTGCCGAACTTCCGGAGGAGCTTGGCTCGTGTGATTTCTCCGAGGCCGATGATCTGATCGAGCTTCGAGGTGACGAGCGCTTTACCGCGGAGCTTCCGATGATAGGCGATGGCGAACCGGTGGGCCTCGTCGCGGATGCGTTGGAGGAGGTGCGTGGCGGGGGAGGTCGCTTTCAGGGGAATCGGGTTTTTTCGGCCCGGCAGGAACACCCGCTCGTCCTTCTCGTCTCGTGCTTTCGCGAGCCCGATGATCGCGAGACCGGGCCGGCCCACCTTCTTTAAGCCGGCCATGGCGGCCGCCAATTGACCGAGTCCGCCATCGATGACGACCAAGTCGGGCAGCGATAAGTCTTTGGCTTCACCATACCGTCGTTCCACCGCTTCTTGAATGCTGGCGAAATCATTCGGGCCCTGCACCGACTTGATTCGAAACTTCCGGTAATCGGATTTCTTGACGCTACCGTCTTCCCAAACAACCATCGAGGCGACCGACTGATCGCCCATCGTGTTCGAAATGTCGAAGCCCTCGATGCGCCGCGGGGCCTTCTCCAATTTCAGCAGTCGTTTCAGCTCCTCGGTCGCTTGGCGCCCCAGTTCCTCGTCGCGGAGATGCTCGGTGACCGCCGCCGCGGCATTTTCCTCAGCCAGCAAGACGAGCTGATGCTTGATGCCGCGCTCCGGGGCCACCACGCGCACAGTTTCGCCTTTCTTCTCCGAGAGCCACTGCTCGATCAAGGGGGCCTCGGCGAGTGGAACCGGGATCAGCAGTTCCTTCGGAGGTTGCCCGTCCTTATTGTAAAACTGCTCGATGGCCGACCGCACGAGCTCCTCCTCGTTCGCGTCCCCGGACAACGGCCAGAAGAAATCCTTCCGTCCGATCAAGAGGCCGCCCCGCACGAAGAGCATCTGGAGATCCACGGCAGCACCTCTCCGGGCGAGCCCGATGACGTCTTGGTCCGTCGCGGTCGTCTGGGTGATGCGCTGTTTTTCCAAAGTCCGCTCGATCTTACCGATGCGATCCCGCAGGCGGGCCGCCTCTTCGAACTCTTCGCGCTCCGCCGCTGCCTCCATCCGGGCCCGCAGATCGTCCAGCAACTCACGGTCCCGCCCTTCCAGGAATTGACGGACCTGTTTGACGATCTGATGGTACTCTTCCTTGGTCTGGTTGCCTGTGCAGGGGGCCATGCAGCGCTTGATCTCGAACTCGATGCAGGCCCGCTCGGCTTTCCCGTCGATCTCGATCGTGCAAGTGGCCAATGGGAAGACGGACTTGATGACCTTCAGCGTTTCGCGCAAAGCGCCCGCCGGCGTGTACGGCCCGTAGTAGAGCGCCCCATCTTTCTGGACGCGCCGGACAATCGAGAGGCGGGGAAAATCGTCCTTGATCGGCAGGCGCAGGTAGGGGTATTGCTTGTCGTCCCGCAACACGACGTTGAAGCGGGGACGGTGGCGCTTGACGAGATTGCTTTCGAGGATCAACGCTTCGAGTTCCGAGCGAGTGACGATCGTTTCGAGGTCCGCGACCTGGTCGACCAGCACGGAGGTTTTAGGCTGGTGGTCGACGCCTTTCTGGAAATATGACCGGACGCGAGCGCTGAGCTGGGCCGCCTTCCCAATGTACAGAATCTCCCCTTTTGCGTTCTTGAACAGATAGACGCCCGGCTGAGTCGGGAGATGATCGAGCTTGGATTCGAGGAGGGAGTTCATGGGTGATGGTTAATGGGGCATGGGCGATGGCTAATGGCCTAAGAGAAGTTTGAGAGTGGATCGGCTTTGGCTTTTCCGCGCTGACGAATCTTTCGCTCGATACTGGCTATCAGATTTGCGAGCTGCTTGAGCCCGTCGTCGTATCCCGTCGTGAGTAGTCGCCCTTTGATCTCAGGCAACTGCTTGACGCTCATTGCGTAACAAAGATGGGTTTTCATCTCTCGTCCTTCGCGGCGACAGCGATAGAGTGCTTGCAGATATTCAGTGCTGTACTGCGAATAGAAACCTTCTGCCATGTTTCCGCAGACAGACTCAGACGAACGGAGCATTTGCTCCCGAAGCCAGCGGAAGTCCGACTCAAAGGTGCGAGAGACCCTTTCGATCTCCACCGCCAGATCGAAGAATGTTCGGTAGATCGGCATGTCCTCCACGTGCTCTATTTTTGGTTTTTCCATGTTTCGCGGGAATAACGAATGTTACATCATATCAGGCCAGTCGGGCACGATCCTCCACCATTCTTCATTAACCATACCCCATTAACCATATCCCCATTATCCGCATTAACCATTTCCCATCGATCTCATCGTCGGAGCGTTCGCACGAATGACGGGCTCAGGGTCCCTCGCGCCACCTCGGCCACGGGTCCTTTCATCGTGAGGAAGAAGTCCGACGCCACGCTGATGTTGAGTGTCCCGCCGGGCATCCTCACAGTGACGGGGCTCTGGACGAGACCGAGTCGGACCGCGGCGCTGGCGGCGGCGCAGGAGGAGGAACCGGAGGCCAGGGTTTCCCCCGCGCCGCGCTCCCAGATCAGGATGGAGATTTCGCGCGGGCCGGTCGGCACGGCGAGTTGGACGTTCGTGCGTTTCGGGAAGAGCGGATGGTGTTCCAGTTCAGGCCCGAGGAGGAGTAATTCGTCACGGGTCCATTGCGCCTTTTTCGGCTTGAAGATCACACAATGGGGGTTGCCGACGCTGACGCCGGTAAACGTGAGGTCTTGGCCGGCGACCGTGATGCGCTGCTCAATCAATTCGTCCACGGCGAGTGTACAGGGAAGTGCCGCCGGCCTGAAGGTGGCCCGCCCCATCTCAACCGTGACGGCGCCGGCATCGCCGCGTCGATCCACGTGGAGCGCGATCGACACAAGCCCGCCTTTGGTCTCCACCGTAAACTGCTTCTTCTTCGTCTTCCCCGTCGCGTGGAGGTAGCGTCCGAATATCCGGAGGCCGTTGCCCGATTTTTCGGCCTCGCTGCCGTCCGGGTTGAAAATGCGAAGCCCGAAGTCCGCTGTCTTTGACGACACAAGGGCCAGGATGCCGTCGCTCCCCAGACCCCAATGCCGATCGCAGATGGCTCGAACCGCGCCGGGCGTGAGCTTGAAGGAAAGCTCCTTGGGGTCCATCACGAGATAATCGTTGCCGAGTCCGTGGCCGCGGAAGAAGGCGTTTTTCATCTACTCACTCCTTGCTCATGATCTGTATGGGCAATGGTGAATGGCTGATGGTTGAGGAGGAGTACACCCGAACGGCGTGGATTTCTTCCACCGCCCATTTCCCTTGAACCATTCGCCATGTTTTCAGACGATCGCCGTGCCCGGCGGTCGTTCGATGAGCTCCACTTCGTACCCGTCGGGCGCGTCGATGAAGATGAACCGGCTGCCGGAGGAGGTGCGGGTCGGACCGTCGGTGATCGTGATGTGCTTGGCTTCGAGGGCCTTGACGGTGTCGTCGAGGTTCTCGACCTCGAAGGCCAGGTGAACCAAATCCTCCTGGACTTTCACCGGCCCGCTCGGCGGGAAGCTGCACAGCTCGATCAACTCATCGCTGTTCGGAACCTTGAGAAAGGCGAGGTGCGATCCTCGCGGCGAGACTTTTCGCTCCATGACCTCGAGCCCGAGCACCTCGGTATAGAACTTGATCGTCTCGTCCATGTCGCTGACACGCATCCGGGTATGGAGGAGTTTCTTGACTCGCATGGAGACTCCAAATGGTCAACGGTTAATGGTCAATGGGTGATGGTCATCGAAGACATGGTTCATGGTTAATGAACTGGGATGGTTACTGGTTCATCGTTCATGAAGCGGAAAGTCGCGAACCCTACGTTCATTAACCATCTTCCATCAACCATTCTCCGGTCCTCATGCCATTCGGCATTGACCATTGTCCATCGACCATTCTCATTTCGCCCTCGCCGGTCCGCTTGTTTTCCTCAGCAGGATCTCCGCCGAGCCGGGAATCAGTAGGTTCGGTATCGGACCGATCTCCTCAAAGCCGTGTTTCTTGTAGAACTGCCGAGCCTCCGAATTGAAATCCGAGACGCAGGCGAAGAGGTTCTTCGATCGGGGGAGCACCAAGGACTCCACGTGGGCAAGCAAGTGTCCCCCGAGCCCCTTGCCTTTCGCCGATTCGGCCACTGCGAGCAGCTCCAGATAATCGCCGAGCAGAAACTTCCGACGCAGGATGGCCACGCCCGCGACGGTGCCCTCCCGCTCGATGACGAACGTTTCGCGTCCTTGCGGCAAGGGGGCGAAGATGCGCTCCCATTCGTGCTTGCTGTAACCCAGCCGCTTCCAGGGGTCACCGTCCGCGAGGAGGGCGACCACGGCCTCCCGATCCTCCGGACGCATGGCACGGATTCTCATGTGTATCCTACCGTCCCTGTTGATCGCATGACAGGAGCTCGGAGACGGTCCCCGGCCTCAACCCCTTGTTGGGAAGGACGTTCGCAACCAGCTCTTCAACGACCTGTGTCGTGTGCTTGCTTTTTCCGTTCGCGTGAAACACGATCACGCTGCCCGGTTTGAGGCGCCGCGTCACCCGCTCGAGAATCTGGTCCGCCGACAGCGCCGGATCCGGGTCGCCGGACTCGATGCTCCAAAGAACAAACTGCAATCCGAGAGATTTCACCACTGCGACGGTGAGGTCGTTGTATTCACCGTACGGTGGACGAAACAGGGGCGCCTCGTGCGCGTACTTGGTCTTGAGGAGAGTGACCGGGGCAAGAATTTCTTTGCGTTGATCCTCGGCCTCCTGCATCGGCAGGTGGGCATGGACCTCGCCGTGGGTCCCGACTTCGAAGAACGACACGTCGAGCAACTGCTTCACGTGCTGATCGTGCTTGGCGATCCATCTGCCGGACAGGAAGAACGTCGCCGGCGTCCGGTGCTTGACCAAGGCGTCGATCAGCTCCGAGTCGAAACCGCTGGCCGTCCGCACCGGGCACAGGTCGAACGTGAGCGCAACGATCCGACAACTTGTCGGGCCTGACTTGATGACTTGAGCCTGACCCTCCACGGTAAGGCCGACGATCGCCAGCGTGGCCGCCAGAGCCGAACATGCGAGGCCACTCAAGCCTGGACGCCGCGAAGCCGGCGGAAGGAAACCATCGGGGTCAGCAGTGCGTTGATCTTTCACATCTCTACGGCGTGCGCTGCGGACCGGTGACAATGATCGCGCCAAGAGTCGCGTCAGGGATATTCAGGTCGGCCAACCTGGGACCCCCGTGGACGGTCGGTTGCCACTGGATGGAGTAGCCCACGGTTTCCGGACGCCCGAAGCACAAGCTGACGGATTGGCCCGGTTCGATTTTCGCGAACTCTTCGGTGGCATAATAATACGAGAAGCCGCGCTCGCAGGTGAGTTCGTTCGGGAGGTCGTTCTCGAAATACATCCACACAGGAGCCGAACCGCGGTTGGTCCACCTCACCTCGTCGCCCGGGCGGACTTCGAGATCCCTCGGATGCAAGGTGTCCGAAATGATCACCTCATGAACCGTTCCGGTTCGGCTGGTCTCCGGCAAGCCGCTGCAACCGACCAGCAATCCCAGCACCACAAGGAGGGCCTCCCACGATCGGCTCTG
Source organism: Nitrospiraceae bacterium (assembly GCA_037446055.1). Taxonomy (GTDB): domain Bacteria; phylum Nitrospirota; class Nitrospiria; order Nitrospirales; family Nitrospiraceae; genus JBBIJI01. The sequence goes on along the minus strand of JBBIJI010000031.1, from coordinate 29,517 downwards.
CGTCATCGGTTTCCCTGTTCGGATCCCGTAATCGTGCGATTCCGCTCGCGAGGCATGCCCGAGAGGCGACGGCCTCCGGTTCAGTATACCGGAACGCTCGATGGAAGGGATACCCCGAATTGTGCGGGATGGTTGACGCTCGGGCGAAGTGACTGGTAGGGTGCGAAGGTCGGCCATCGCGACGCTTGATCGTCTGCGCTCGTCGCTGCTTGTCTGTCGAGCCCTTCCATGTACTGGCGAAACTGGCAGATCGGGCTGGTGTTTGGGATTCCGATCAAAGTTCATCCCTCCTGGTTTTTCGTATTCCTTTTCGTCACCTGGACCTTGGCGACCGGCTATCTGCCCGTGGCCCTTCCGGGGCTGACCAGTCCTCGGTATTGGGTGTTGGGCGCCATCGCCTCAGTCCTCATGTTCGTGTCGGTGCTCCTCCACGAATTGGGTCACTCGGTCGTGGCCCTGCGCTATCGGATCCCCATCGGCCAGATCACGCTGTTCATCTTCGGTGGCGTCGCGCACATGAAGCGCGAGCCACCGGGCCCCCTTGCCGAATTCCTCATCGCCATCGCCGGGCCGATCGTGAGCTTTACCCTGGGCGCGTTCTGTTTCGGGCTCGAGTCGTTCGTGGGACTGCTCCAGGGGACCTCCCACCTGCGCGGCCTCCTGGTTCTGAGCGGGTTGCTCGCGATGGTCAACATCAACCTTGGCGTCTTCAACCTGATTCCCGGGTTTCCGTTGGACGGCGGCCGGGCGCTCAGAGCCGGCCTGTGGGCCTTGAGCAGGGATTTTCATACGGCCACCAGTCAGGCCTCGCTCATCGGTGTGGGCGTGGCGGTGTTGATCGGCATCGCCGGAGGATTCCTTATCGTCGGGGCGTTGACGGGCGCCTTGCCGGGCGCGCTCGCGACCAACGGGCTGTGGGTGGTGATCATCGGAGCGTTTCTGTTCGCGACCGCGCGCCATAGTCGCCGCCAGGCTATGGTGCGGGCATCGCTGGCCGGCGTGCCGGTCAGCCAGCTCATGGTGCGGATGGTGGTCGATCTCAAACCGGAGATGTCCTTGGAGCAGGCGGTGAACCAGTGTTTCCTCCCCTACGGCTATAGCGGGTTCCCCGTCGTGGAGGGAGCGAAGCTGGTGGGGTTCCTCACGGTGCGTGACGTCCAAGGCGTCCCGGTGTCACTCTGGCCCTGGCGGACCGTGGGCCAGCTCATGACACCGGCGTCACCTGCCCTGGTCATCCAGGCGAACAGTCCCGTCACGATGGCGCTCGATCTGATGGTGCAGCAGGGAAGCGATCGCCTCGTGGTGCTCGACGACGATCGCGTGGTCGGACTGGTCACTCGCTCCGCGATCACGCATTTTCTGCAATTGCACAGCCCGCAGAGCGAGCGCGGGGGGTGAAGCGTCACTCGTCATCGGTCAATAGTCAATGGGACCAGCAAGGGAAGCAGTCATCGGTCATCAGTCAATAGTCATTGGAGAGAGGAAAAGTCATGGGTCATCTGTCATTGGCAAGGAGCCCCTTCTAATCATCCTCCGAGTGACGAATGACTGTTGACTATTGACTATTGACCAATGACCACTGACCAATGACGTTAAACGGAGGGCTACTCGTCCATCCGGGCGACCGAGAGGTTCTGGGCGATGGCGACGCGGACCAGATGCACGACGAGCAGAAAGCCGTAGACGACGCAGAAGAAGTTGAACGTGACGCGGTAGAAATCCGTCAGCAGCACCGGAAGGGCGAGGGCGAAGACCAGGCTGGCGATCAACGTCGCAAACGTCAGCCGTCGGCAAAATTCATAATTCGGCTCTTTCTTGATCGGTTTCAACGCCTGGGCATACCGGGCGCCTCGCTGAAGCCGGGCCTTGTGCAGCTCCGAGTCCGGCGCGCCCCAATAGCGTAACCACACATATCCACAGACGATCGCGACCCACGGGGTGGTCCACAAGGGCCAGTAGACGGCTCCTGCGTATTGCTCGCTCGTCAGAAGCGTGGCGTACGACGGGGCGTACAACAACCCCAACACCAAGGGCAGCATGCGCTCGTCTCGCGGCCGGTCGCCGTTCGGCCCTCCGTGGATCAGTTCGCGCTCGAACAGCGGGTACCCGTATTTCAGCACCACCAATGCGATGGCGGCGCTCATCGTCTTGTCCGGGATGTAGCGGACACAGTTCTGAAACCAATTCACGACGACCCAACTCAGGCTGTCCACCCAGGTCAACCCATAGAGCATTTCGACCTGAGTCTTGACGAAGGCCTCCCAGTGGCTGACACGCCGGCTGAGCGTCTCGGCGACATCCGGATTCAGCGCGAACACGGAGGTTTCTCCCAACGCCGCCTGAACCAGCGTGCCCGGAATACTCATCGCCACGGCGCCGCAGACGCCGAACGTGAACAGGAACCATGCGTGGGACGCGCCAGACTTTTTGCCGCGGCGAAGATAAGTCGCGAAGCTGTGAGTTCGTGCCAGGTACCCCCAGACCAGCGCGCCGGTCATGTTCACCAACGACCACGGGAAGATGATCACGTCGCCGCCGGTTTCCGGAAAGAGCAGCCAATTCACCATCGAGTTGGACAACAGGGCCACGATCGCGCCCCACCAGGGCCCGAGCAAGAAGGCGACCAAGGCCGTGCCGGTCATATCCAGAAACAGGATGCTGTGGAGATGGCGACTGAGGGTGAGGCCGATGTAATTGAGCAGCACGCCGGCCGCCAGGATCACGCTGGTTTCATAGAGGAACAGATAGGAGGCTTTTTGAAACAACGTCGTGCTGACCGGCTCGACTCTTCCGGTGGCCTCCTGCTGGTCGGGCTCTGTGGCGGCGTTCTTCTTGGATGCCCCTCGGCTCCTCCATTCGTCCTTGAATTTAAGGAGCTTCTCAAAAATCGAGAGTACGGCGGCGACGAACCCCGCCACCGTCCCGCCCCACATGAGGAATTCTTTGGCGTATTCTTCGGGCACGAGTCCTCCGGAATCTGGCGGTCATTTTAGCCAGGAGACGGAAGGTGCGCCAGCAAAAGGCCTGAAGTCAGCAATCCGCACAGGGCTGAGACAGGCCGGGTTGTGAGAGCAGGCGTAGCCGGGCGTCACGCCGGCCTCAAGGAGAGAGCGGGGCCTGTCGCCGGAGCTGGAAGAGGTGGGTGACCACGGCTCCCAAGAGGAGGAGCAAGGCGGAATAGTAGATCCACAACAACAGCAGCACGACCTCTAGGACCGATCCATAGAGCCTGCTGTAGATGTTCGCCTGTTCCATGTATGCGATGGTGAGAATCTTGGCCGCCACCCACAAGAGCGCAAAGCTCCCGGCGCCCCAGGCCGCATCCCGCCAAGTCGGTCGCTGAGCCGGAACCGAACGGTAGAGGCAGATGACGGCGGCGAATGCGAAGCCGAACGGGAGTGTATACGTCAAGAGGACACGGTGCGCCGCGACGGCGACAAGGTTCAGTCCCCATGCGTGCGGGGCGTGACGAACGAAGGATTCGACGATTTGGGTGGCGGCGTAGGAGACGACGACCAAACCTCCGAGCCCGGCCAAGAGCACGACGGCGATGGCGGTGGACAAGAGCGTATGTCGCTGCCGCGAGGTCCCGAAGACCGCGTGGAGCGCGTAATCAAGCTCGTAGAACACGGACGTCCCCAGCCAGGCGACGGAGGCAAAGACGATCCACCGTACGTTCTCCAGGTCGCTGATCTGTCTGATCTGCTGCGCCAGGCCCTCTCCCAACGTCGGCAAGAACCCTTTGAGGAAACTGAGCAGAAACTCATGACCGATCCGCGACTGGTCCACGAAGAGGCTGATCCCGTACAAAAGCAGAACGACCATCGGGAAGAGCGACAAGAGGGAAAAGAACGCTAGGGAGGCGGCCAGGCTTGCGCACCCCTTCAAGCGGAAGGTCGTCAATGCGTCGGCAAGAAAGCGCCATGAGGTTCGGACCCAGTGGTGGAGGAGATTAAGGAGGGAAAGCTGAGTCGATTCGTGCAGCGTGTCCACAGAGATGAGAATAGCACGACCCGTGCCGGCCCGCACGGGCCCGACTCGTTTTGACGCGCCGCTCGGCGTCACTCCTGTGCGCGCCTATCCTGAAAGGGCGCAGGAGCGACCCCTACGGAACCAGGAGAACCGCCCGGGTGGCGAGTGAAACGATCGGATCGGGGAACAATCCGAACAGCAGGGTGCCGACGAATGCGCAGGTCAGCACGAAAGAGAGCGTAGGAGACGTGGCGAGGGTCGGCAGCACTGCTTGCGACGGGTCGGGCTCGCGCATGTACATCACCATGACGATTCGCAGGTAGTAGTACGCCGAGACCGCGGCGAAGACGACCGCGACGACGGCCAGCCAGGTGAGGCCGACGTTGACGGCGGCCATGAAGACGTAGAACTTCGCGATGAACCCGGCAGTCGGCGGGATGCCGGCCAGCGACACCAGAAAGACCAACATGAGCAGAGCCGCGATCGGCTGGCGCTTGGCGAGACCTGCGTAGTCGTCGATCTCGTCCCCTTCCAGTCCGCCTTTGCGCAGCATCGCGACCACCGCGAACGCGCCCAGCGTCATGAACGCGTAGATCGCCAGATACAGCAACACGGCGGCCAATGCCGCGTGTGACCCTTGCGTGGAAGCGCTGCGTCCCAGGGCCACCAGGCCGATCAGGGCGTAACCGGCGTGGGCGATGCTGGAGTAGGCCAGCAGCCGCTTCACGTTCGTCTGGACGATGGCGACCAGGTTCCCCAGAACCAACGTGAGGAGGCAGACCGTGAGAAACAAGCCGCCCCAATGTGCGCGCAACCCTCCAAGCCCCTCCACGAACACCCGGAGGAATGCGCCGAAGCTCGCCGCCTTGGACGCCACCGCCATGAAGGCCGTGACGGAAGTCGGCGAGCCCTCGTACACATCAGGCGTCCACATGTGAAAGGGAACGAGTGCGAGCTTGAAGCCGAATCCCACGGCGAGGAGGATCATCGGCGCCAGGAGGACCGGATCTCCGACGCCCTTCGCGCTGACGGCGGCGGCGATGACGGACAGGCGTGTGCTCCCCGCCGCGCCGTACAGCAACGAAATGCCGTAGAGCAGAATGCCGGAGGAAAAGGCGCCCAAGACGAAATACTTCGCGGACGCTTCGAGCGATTGCGACTCGGACCGTTTCAGGCCGGCCATGACGTAGAGGGAGAGAGACATCAGCTCCATGCCGAGGTACATGGTCAGGAGATCGGCCGCCGAAACCATGACCATCATCCCGGAAAGGGCGAGCAGGACGAAACCGTAATACTCACCCAGGTGGAGCCGTTCCGCCTTCAGGTAGGGGAGGGAGAGCAGAATCGTCAGGCCCGTCGTCAGATACAACAGCAGCTTCCAGAAGCAGGCGTACGGATCGATCACCACCAGATCGCTGAAGGCTTGGATTCGGCCGCCGTTCATCTGTGAGGCGGTGAATCCGAGGCAAATGGCCAGCGCGCCCAGGCTCAACCAAGCCAATGCGTCCTTCTTCGACGAGGGCGTGACGGGATCGAGACCAAGCACGAGACAGGCGGCGGCGACGACCACCAGTTCGGGGAGAATCGCAAGGATGTCTGCGAGAGGCAGGGTCATTCGTCAACCGTCATTGGCGTCATTCAGTCGGAAAGTCCGAAGGTCGGAACGTCGACAAGTCGCGCCCAAGACGCTCGGGTTTCGGACGTAAAGACTTAGACTGCGCCGTGTGCGTCACGTCGCGTTCCTCTTGCTGACTCTTGCCCAAGGCTTGCGCCACGCTGGCGTGCATGCGGGTCAGCAGCGGGTTCGGGAAAATGCCGATCCAAAATACGAGGATCAGCAGCGGAAGCATCGTGGCCATCTCCCGCTCGTTCAGGTCGAACAAGCGGCAGGCCTGGTGCCGGTCGGGCGTCCCAAACGCCACGCGCTGGACCATGTAGAGCAGGTAGACGGCGGCGAGGATGACCCCAAGCGAGGCGAACACCGCCGCGAGCCTGTTCCAGAAAAAGGCGCCGACCAGGACCAAGAACTCGCCCACGAAGCTGTTCGTCCCCGGCAGCCCCAGCGAAGACAACGCGAAGATGACCAGCACGGTCGCATAACGCGGCATCGGCTGGGCCAGCCCGCCGTTGTCGACGATCATGCGGCTGTGCGTGCGCTCGTACACGGCGCCGACGCACAGGAAGAGCGCGCCGGTGGTGATGCCGTGGTTCACCATCTGCATGACGGCACCCTCGATGCCTTGCACGTTCAGTGTAAAGATGCCGAGCGTCACGAATCCCATGTGGCTGACGCTGGAATAGGCGATCAGCTTCTTGAGATCGGCCTGCGCTAATGCCATGTAGGCCCCATAGATGATCGCGATGATGGAGAGCAGGGCCATGAGGGGGGCGTACACGGCCGTGGCATCGGGGAGCATCGGCAGCGTGAAGCGCAGGAATCCATACGCGCCCATCTTCAACAGGATGCTGGCGAGCATCACGCTGCCGGCGGTCGGGGCTTCGACGTGCGCATCCGGGAGCCAGGTGTGGAACGGGAACATCGGGATCTTCACAGCGAAGGCGGCGAAGAAAGCCCAAAAGATCCAGTTTTGCAGCGAGGCGCTGTAAGTGTTGCGGCTCAAGGCGAGGATGTCGAAGGTCTGGCCGCCCTGGAAATAGAGCACGAGGATGGCGATGAGGAGCAGCACGCTGCCGGCCAAGGTGTAGAGGAAGAACTTGATCGCGGCATACAGCCGGTTGGGCCCGCCCCAAACCCCGATGAGGAGGTACATCGGAATCAGCATCGCTTCCCAAAAGACATAGAACAGCACGGAATCCATGGCGACGAAGACGCCCACCATGGCCGTTTCCATGATCAGGAGCGCGGCCAGGAACATCTGCACGCGTGTCTCGATCGCTTTCCATGAGGCCAGGATGCAGAGGGGGGTTAGGAACGTCGTCAGCAGCACCAGGGGGAGGCTGATGCCGTCCACGCCGACGCTGTACGCGATCGGCGGCGCCGTGATCCAAGACACCCGTTCCGTAAACTGCATCTGCGTGGCGGCTGGATCAAAACCCACCCACAGGGGGAGGGAGAACAAGAGATCGACCACGCTGATCCCGAGCGCGAGCCACCGGGCCGTACTCACGCTGACCGCGCAGACCGCCGCCGCTCCGATCAGCGGCAGGAAGACGATCACGGTGAGCCAGGGAAAGGTATTGGTCATCGGTCATTGGTCATTAGTCAATGATCCTTGGTAAAGGGATTCAGCAACCACCCCTATTGACCAGTGACCATTGACCATTGACCCTCTCCGTCAAAACAGCAGATACACTGTCAGCATCACCACCGCTCCTAGGGCCATGCCCAGCGCGTAATGCTGGATCTGCCCGCTTTGTATGAGACGCAGCAGCCAGCCCCACAGAGCGATCGCGTGGGCCACCCCGTTCACCGCGCCGTCGACGATGGCGACATCCACGTGTTTCCACAGGCGATCGGCGAGCGTGAACGTCGGCTGTACGACGGTTCGATCGTAGGCCTCGTCGACGTACCACTTGTTCAAGGAGCCCCGGTACAACGCCTGCCATCTGAGCGCCAGCCGCTCAGGGAGACCGGGGTTCGACACATAGACATAGTAGGCCAGGGCGATGCCGGCCAACCCCATCAGGGTCGCGACCGCCATGATCCCCGAGGCTGCGCTTCCCTCGTGGTTGCCGCCGTGCTCGCTCGAGGGGAACGTCGGGCCCAGGAATTCCGGAATGCCCATGTAGCCGGTGGCGACGCTGAGCAGGGCGAGGATCACCAGCGGGATCGTCATCGTCGGCGACGGCTCGTGGATGTGTCCGGCATGGTGCGGATCGACCCGCGACTCGCCCCAAAAGGTCACGAACACCAGCCTGAAACTGTAGAAGGCGGTCATCAGCGCGGTGACGAGCCCGAGGACCGTGAGGAGCTGTCCGAGCGGACCGGCGGACCAAGCGGAGATCAGCAAGTCGTCCTTGCTGAAGAAGCCGGCGGTCAGGGGAAATCCGGCGAGCGCCAGCGAGCCGACGACGAAGGTCCAGTAGGTGACGGGCAGATGGCGCTTAAGGCCGCCCATGCGCCGCATGTCCTGCTCATGGTGCAGCGCGATGATGACTGAGCCGCATCCGAGGAAGAGCAGGGCTTTGAACGCGCCGTGCGTGAGCAGGTGATACATGCCGGCCGCATAGGCGCCGAGCCCGCACGCCATCATCATGTACCCGAGCTGGCTCACGGTCGAATAGGCCACGATGCGCTTGATGTCGTTCTGCGTCATCGCGATCGTGGCTCCGAGGACCATGGTCGCCCCCCCGACCACGGCGGCCACCGTCATCGCCACAGGCGAGAGGTCGTACAGCGGCGCCAGCCGGGCGACCATGAAGACCCCGGCCGTCACCATCGTGGCGGCATGGATCAAGGCGGAAATGGGAGTCGGCCCTTCCATCGCATCGGGGAGCCAGACGTGCAGCGGCACTTGGGCCGACTTGCCCACGGCGCCGGCAAACAACAGCAGGCAGATCATCGTCAGCGTCGAGACTTGCCAGGTGCCGCCGAACGGCCGCAACAGATTCATCCGGTCCGTGGCAAAACTCGGGGCCTGATCGAAGACGGACCCGTAGTCGAGCGAGCCGAAGTTGTACCAGACCAAGAGCATCCCGAGCAGGAACCCAAAGTCCCCGATGCGGTTGACGACGAAGGCTTTCGTGGCTGCCGCGCGGGCCGAAGGCCGCTCATGCCAATGACCGATCAAGAGATAGGAGCACAGGCCGACCGCCTCCCAGAAGACGAAGAGCTGCAGCAGGTTGTTGGCCATGACCAGCATGAGCATGGAAAACGTGAAGAGCGCGATGTACGCGAAGAACCTCGCATACCCGGGCTCCCCGTGCATGTACCCGATGGTGTACACATGGACGAGCCCGCTCACGATCGTCACGAGCAGCAGCATGACCGCCGTCAAGCGATCAACCTGTAGGCCGAGCTTGATTTGAAGCTCCCCGGAAGTCAGCCAGGTGTACAAGGGATAATTGGCATGATGCCCGTTGGCCACGTCGAAGAAGACCAACAACGAGAGGAGGAAGGACACGATGACCGCCGGCACCGCGACGAGGTGGGCCCTGTCCTTGATCCAATGGCCGGCGATGCCGAGGATCAGGAAGGCGGCGAATGGAAGCAACGGAATCAGGACGTAAGGCATAGTCAGTCAATGGTCAATGGTCAATGGTCAATGGAGAAAGGAGCAGGTCGGCGCCAATATTCTTCACCATTGACCGATGACTATTGACCGTTGACATCTCCTTTACCATTTTAAGAGTTGAAAGTCGTCGACGTTGATCGTGGACTTCGAGCGGTACAAGGCGATGATGATCGCCAAGCCGACGGCCACCTCCGCCGCCGCGACGGTCAAGGCGAAGAAGACGAAGACTTGGCCCGCCAGGCTGTCGAAATAGCGGGAAAACGCCACGAAGTTGATGTTGGTGGCGTTCAACATCAGCTCGACGGACAAGAGAATGATGATGATGTTCCGGCGGATGAGGACGCCGACCACGCCGGTGATGAAGACGATGGCGCTCAGGATGAGGTAATAGGAGATGGGAATCATGGTTTCAACGGTTGATGGTTGATGGCTGATGGATAGCGGGTCGCACCATTTTCTTCATGCACCATTGACCATCAACCATCCTGTGGTCATTTCGCATCGAGGATGTCCCGCTTCGCCAGAATGATCGCCCCGATCATCGCGACCAGAAGAATCAACGAGGCGACTTCGAAGGGGAACAGATAGGTCGAGTACAAGACCTCTCCGAGGGTCTCCGTGTTGCCGGCAGGGTTCACGGCTGCCCCGGCTTTGTCGATGACCGGGGGTGGGACCGCACTCCGGTTGATCGTCAGGAGCAGGAGCTCCGTCAGGATCGTGATCCCCAGGAAACCCGCCACCGGCAACTGCCGATGGTACCGATCCTCTCGCTTCACGTTGAGCAGCATGACGACGAATAAATAAAGAACCAAGATCGCACCGGCATAGACGATGATCTGCACGGCCGCGAGGAATTCGGCGTACAACGTCACGTACAGGCCGGCGACATGAAAAAACATGATGAGGAGCGACAGCGCGCTGTAAACGGGGTTGCGGAGCGCCGCCACCAGGACGGAGGTGGCTGCGATGACGCCGGCGAAATAGAAGAACACCAGATAGGACATGCCGCGTTTCCCCTCCCCCTCGGACGCGGGACACCGATCTATTGTTGGGCCTGGCGGAGTGCCGGTCGTGCCTCATCCGCCTCGGAACCGTGACACAGGGCGAGGAGGAGAGGGACCACGGCGTCAAGCCGGCTTTTGCGGAATATGTCTAAACGCGACGTTGAAGAAAGCCACGTTGGGGTGCTGCAGCTCAAGCCGCATTTCCCGGACGGGGAACGCGCGGTCACCGATTGCGAGCAACTGCTCCTTATTGAGATGCAATTGGCGCTTGTCGTACACGGCCCATTCGAACTCGCGTGTCATGCCGAGGGCGTCCACCGGACAAGCGTCCACGCAGAGCCCGCAGAAGAGACAGCGCGTCATGTCCATGTAGTACTCTTTCGCGTACCGTTTGGTCGGCTCCCCGGGCACTTCCGCGCTGACGACGCGGATGACACGGGACGGACAAGCGGCCTCGCACAGATCGCAGCCGACGCACTTTTCCGTCCCGTCGTCGTACCGCAGGAGCGCCAGCATGCCCCGGTAATTGTCGGGCAACGTGCGCTTCTCGTGGGGGTACTGGAGCGTGATCGGCCGATAGTGCAAGACATGCTTCAGCGTCGCCTTCATGCCGACGAGGATCTCGTAGAACAGGATCGTCTTGAGCCAGGCTCTGAACTTACTCATTTGGTGATCTCGTGATTTGGTGAAGTGGAGCAAAGTACGAAGTATGATTTGGTGATTTTTGAAGTTTCGGGTTTCTCGGCTGAATACTTCACCAGATCACCAATTCACCAGATCGTACTTTTTGAAGTCGCCAGATCACCAAATCGTCCTTCCTACTTTCCCGGGAACAGATACGCTGCGATCGAGGTCACCAGAATGTTGCCCAGTGCGATGGGCAACATCACCTTCCACCCGAACCGCATCAACTGATCGTAGCGCAGCCGCGGCAACGTCGCCCGCAGCCAAAAAAAGAGGAACAGGAAAAAGTAGACCTTCAACGTAAACCACACGACGTTTTCGGCCCAGCCCAGATCCGGGACGAATCGCCCCAGCAGCGTGCCCGGATAGGGCGCGTTCCATCCGCCGAGGAACAGAACGGCTGCGATGCAGGACACCAGAATCATGTTGGCGTACTCCGCGAGGAAGTAGAAGGCGAACCGCATCCCGCTGTATTCGGTGAAGAATCCGGCGACCAGCTCGCTCTCCGCCTCCGGCAGGTCGAACGGGACGCGGTTCGTTTCCGCGACCGACGAGATCACGTACACCACGAAGGCGAAAATCTGCGGGGCCGGCAAGGCCAAGACGTACCAGTGCCAGAATCCACCCGCCTGGGACTCGGCGATCTTCACCAGACTCAGCGAGCCTGCTAAGAGGAGCACGCCGACGATCGCGAGCCCCACGTTCAGCTCATAACTGATCACCTGGGCCGCGGATCGCAGTCCGCCGAGGAGCGAGTACTTGCTGTTGGAGGCCCACCCGCCGAGGATGATGCCGTAGGCTCCGATCGAGGTGAACGCGAGAATGTACAGGATCCCGATGTTGATGTCGCTGATGACGAACGGCTTGACTTGAGTCCCGAAGAGCTCCATGGTTTGGTTGGGACCGAATGGAACGACGGCGAACCCGATCAAGGCGGGAACCAGCGCGAGGATCGGCGCCATGCTGAACAGGAACTTGTTGGCGCCGGCCGGAATGATGTCTTCCTTGAAGAAAAGCTTCAGGCCGTCGGCGATCGGCTGTAGGATTCCGTAGGGGCCGACTTCCATCGGTCCCATTCGGTCCTGCATCCAGCCGAGCACCTTGCGCTCGAGCAACGTCAGGAGCATGACGGTCAGCAAGACCACGCCCATGACGGCGGCAATCTGAAGCAATGACACTGCCAGTCGCAAACTGAGTTCAGTCACAGTTCCTCCGGATTCGTTACTTGTTAATGATCATGCGTCAGTCGTGAGCCGGGTTCAGAAGATGTGACCGATCACGCCGTGCTGATCGAGGATTGACGAACGACGCGTCATGCACGTTCCACCGTCACGCGCGCCGCTTTGATGTACGGCACCTTGGTCACGGGGTCCACGGAGAAGGTGACAAGTTGCTTGGCCTCCTCATCAAAATGTTCGGGGAAGACGACGACACCGCGGGGAATGCGCTCTTGCAGCGTCACGGTCGCGGTGAAGCTCCCCTGTCCGTTCTTAATGTGAACCCTCTCGCCTGCGCTCACCCCACACGTTATGGCATCACTCGGGTTCATCATCAAGGACCCGCCGCCCTGGACCAGCATGAGACCCTTGGCCCGCCGGGAGTATTTTCCGGAGTGGAACAAGCTCTGGTTCAGCAGCAACGTCAACCCGTGATCCGTCCCCGGCCGGGGGGATAACGTATACCGCGAACCGAGGTCCTGCGCAAAGCCCTCCCCACGATAAGTGTCGAGCTTAGCACGGTCGACTTTCGGCGGCGTCGGGGAAGGGCCGAGCAATCCGTACCCCGGAATCACGCTCCGGATCTCCTTGAGAATCTCCCTTGCATCGCCATATTCCAGCGGAGTGCCCATGAGAATGGACAGCGCCGACAAGATCTCCCAATCGGGGCGGCTTTCGCCGACCGGGTCCACCGCCTGCCGCACGGCCTGGACATGACCTTCGGTATTCGTAAACGTCCCGGATTTTTCCGCATACGAGCAGGCGGGAAGCACCACATGGGCCATCGCCGCCGTTTCGGTGAGGAAGAGTTCATGGCACAGGAGAAACTCGAGCTTGGACAACGCCGTTTTCGCCGCGTCGCCGAGGGTCGCGACCGGATTTTCTCCGACGACCACGAGGCCCTTGATCGTGCCACCGGCGGCCCCGTCCAACAGTTCGGTCAGGCCGGCGCCGGGAACTTTCGGCAAGTCTTCTTTCCACAGGGCCATGAGCCCTTCGCGCGCCGATCGGTCATTGAGGTCTGTGCCGCCGGGGAGCAGTTCGGCCACGGCGCCCATGTCGACGGCGCCCTGCTCGTTATTCTCTTCGGCCAGCGGCGCCAGTCCGCAACCCGGCCGATCGAGATGGCCTGTGATCAATAAGAGGTCGAGCAGGGTCATGACCCGGTGATAGCCCCCCGGATGCCGTAGCACGCCGGGTCCGACGAGGACGACCACGCGTTGACCGCTTGCGAAGGTACGGGCGGCTTCCCTCACCTGAGCCGGCGTCCACCCGGTCCACTGCTCAAGTTGTTCCCATGAGAACGCCGCCACGGCTTGTTGGAGCGCCTGGACAAAGCCGTGGAACCGGGCGCCCGCTTGGTGGTCCGTGAGGCCTTCCTCGATGACGGCCTTCAGGAGCGCAAGGACGACTGGGCCGAATTGCGCCGGCTGCGCCGTGAAGTGATGGGTCGCAAGGTTTGCGATATTGCTGATCGTGCCGACGGCCGGCTGCAGGGTTTCGATCGTCAACAGCTTGGCCCCCCGCTTCTTGACGGCTTCCTTGACCTTCAAGCCGGTCACCGGATTCGTCTCCGTGATGTTGGTGCCCACGAGCAGGAGGACATCCGCGGCGACGATGTCCTCGAACGTCACCGTCCACCGATGCGTCCCCTGCACACGGCGCATGGCCTGGACCGCGTTCATGAGGCCGTAGCGGGCGCTGCTGTCGAGCTTGTTGGTGCCGACGACCACCCTCATGAATTTCTGGAACACGAACAGATCTTCATTCGTGCAACGGCCCGATATCAGCCCGCCGATCGCCTCCGAGCCCTGGGCCAACTTGAGCCTGGTGATCGCTTCCGCCGCGAACCGGAGGGCCTCTTCCCAGGTCGCCTCGGCCAGGCGGCCGTCGCGGCGGATCAGCGGCCGGGTGAGCCGATCCGGGTGGGATGTCGCGTGGAAGCCGAAGAAGCCGCGGGCGCACAGATCCCCGTTGTTGCGGCCCGCGCCGTAGGCCGAGTTGACTTCGATCAGGGCGTTGTTCTTGGTTTGAATCGTCATCTGGCAGCCGTCGCCGCAATAGGCGCAGATCGTGTCCGCCCGCTTCAACATCCAGGGACGGAACTCGTACATCGACAGGCGGCTTGTGATGGCGCCGACGGGACAGATCTGGACGCACCCTCCGCAAAATTCACAGTTCAACGGATGCCGGCCGAAGTGCTTGATCTCCGTCATGGTGCCGCGCCCCACCGGAGCCAAGGCTTTCACGTCCATCACCTCGTCGCAGTACCGGACGCAGCGCAGGCACTGCACACAGCGGTTCATCTGCGTTTCGATGAGCGGGCTGAAATATTCCTTCTCGAACACGCGCTTGCGTTCCGCGAAACGGCTGGTCGTGGGCGTGTACTGGTGAGAAAAATCCTGGAGGTCGCACCGGCCGCCCTGATCGCACACGGGGCAATCCAACGGATGATTGGCCAGGATGAATTCCAGCACCGACTTGTGGGCGTCGTTCACCACGGTGGTCGCCGTCCTCACGCTCATGCCGTCGGCGGCAAGCGTGCTGCAGGCGGTCTGCAGCTTCGGCATTTTCTCGATCTCCACCAAACACATCCGACAGTTCGCATCCGGCTTCAGCTTGGGGTGGTAGCAGAAGTGCGGGATCATCACGCCCACGCGCCGGGCCGCTTCGATCACGAGCGTGCCTTTCGGAACGATGACGGCGATGCCGTCGATGGTCAGGCGGACCGTATTAGTAGGTGTCGTTGTCATATCAAAGTATAATTTGGTGATTTAGTGATCTGGTGACTTCAAGAAGTACGATTCGGTGAATTGGTGATTTGGTGAAGTTTCGGATTGTTCTGACCTAAACACTTCACCAGATCGCCAAATCACCAGATCACCAAATTTCTTACCGCCTCGCCCCGGCCGGTTCGGGTCGCAACAAGTTCTCTACTTCGGCCGCATGGATCAGCTCCAGGTACTCGTGCCGCCAGTGTTTGAGGGTGCTGACGACCGGGGCGACCTCCGCATCCCCGAAGGCGCACACGGTCCGTCCCGCGATGTTTCGGCAGAGATCCGAGAGAGTCTCCAGGTCCTCGCCACGGCCCCGTTTGGCCACGATGCGTCGAAGGGTTTGCACGAGCCACGAGCTGCCCTCGCGGCAAGGGCTGCACTTGCCGCAGGACTCGTGATGGAAGAATTCCATCAGTCGCAAGGCGGCCCAGACCATATTGGTCCCCTCTTCCATGACGGTCACGCCGCCGGACCCGAGCATGGAGCCCGCCTGCGCGACCGACTCAAAGTCGAGTTTCACGTCGAGGTGATCGGGCGTGAGGAACGGTGCTGAGGCGCCGCCGGGAATGAACGCCTTGAGCGGCCTGTCGCTCCGCATCCCGCCCGCATGCTCCTCGATGAGTTCGCGGAAGGTGATCCCCATCGGCACTTCGTAGTTCCCCGGCCGCTTCACGTGGCCGCTGACGCAGAAGATCCGCGTGCCGGTGCTCTTGGGCGGCGAGCCGATCG
The DNA here is from genome assembly GCA_037446055.1 of Nitrospiraceae bacterium. Lineage (GTDB taxonomy): Bacteria > Nitrospirota > Nitrospiria > Nitrospirales > Nitrospiraceae > JBBIJI01. The sequence continues at coordinate 13,939 of JBBIJI010000031.1, read as the reverse complement.
ACGCGAACCATTCCGGGCCGCGGTTGACGATGTGCGGAAGGTTGGCCAGCGTCTCGACGTTGTTGACGACGGTCGGCTTGTTGTAGAGCCCGTGGGTCGCGGGAAACGGCGGTTTCACCCTCGGCAGGCCGCGTTTGCCCTCCAGCGATTCCAGGAGCGCCGTCTCTTCTCCGCAGATATAGGCCCCCGCGCCGCGGTGAACCCAAATATCGATCGTCCGGCCGCTGCCCAACACGTTCTTGCCGACGTATCCCGCCGCTCTCGCTTCGGCCAAGGCTTGTTGCAGGATCTTGGCTCCCAGCGCGAACTCGCCTCGGATGTAAATGTACGAAGACTGCGCGCCGATGGCATAGGCCGCGATGGCGATCCCCTCGATGACCTGATGCGGGTCCCGTTCCATCAACTGCCGATCCTTGAAGGTGCCCGGCTCGCTCTCGTCTGCGTTGCAGCATAAATAACGAGGACCCTCGTAATCTTTCGGCAGGAATCCCCACTTGACCCCCGTCGGGAAGCCGGCTCCGCCGCGGCCGCGCAAGCCGGATTTCATCACCATGGCCGTCACGTCCTGCGGGGCGATTTTCTCCACCACTTTTCGCAAGGCTTGGTATCCGCCGGTGCGTTCATAATCGGCGAGCGAGCCCGTGTACCCGGGCTGGAGCATGTTCTTGAGAAGAATGAGTTCGTGCGTCGGCATCGTCTTATCTACCAGTGGTTGATGGTTAATGGATGATGGTTGATGAATCGCCCATCACCCATAAACCATTTCCCATCAACCATTTCCCTCAGCGCTTGGCGCTGACGGGTTCCGGCCATATGAAGGGTCCGCTCTTCAACGGAGACGTCCCGTCACGCTTCAGGTCGGCCAAGATCTGATCGACTTTCTGCTCCGTTAGACGTTCGTAGTAGTCGTCGTTGATTTGCATCATCGGAGCGGTGCCACAAGCGGCCAGACATTCGACGGTGCTGAGCGTGAACAGCCCGTCCGCCGTCGTTTCGCCCGGCCGAACGCCCAGTCTTCTCCGCAACCATTCGATGAGGAGATCGGACCCCACAAGCGCGCACATGAGCGACTTACACACTTGAATGTGGAACTTGCCCAGCTTCTTGAGCGTCAGCATCGTGTAGAACGTCACGGTCTCGTACACCTGGGGCGGCGTCAGTTGCAGGATGCCGGCGATCTCGTTCATCGCCGCTTCGGTGATGTAGCCTTCCTCACGCTGCGCCAGATGGAGCAGCGGAATCAAGGCCGACCGCTTCACGGGATAGCGGCTCAATATGTCGTCGATCTCTTCCTGGTACTTTTTGAGTATCATGCCGATCTTCCTCGAATGGTTTATGGTCGATGGATGATGGGTTATGGTTCGGATTCAAATGGTCGCTCGAGTCCATTCACCATTACCCATCAACCATGTGCCGTCGCTACCGATCACATTCCCCCATCACGATGTCGTACGTTCCAAAAATCGTGATGATGTCCGAGATCAGGTAGCCCCGAGCCATGTGGTCGAAGGCGCCCATATGCACGAACGACGGCGCGCGAATCCGCATGCGATACGGCCGCGGGCTGCCGTCGCTGATGATGAAAAAGCCGAGTTCGCCCTTGGGGGCCTCCGAGGCGCAGTAGGTTTCCGCCTTGGGGGGCTTGAATCCTTGCGTGAAGATGATGAAGTGGTGGATCAGGCTTTCCATGTCCCGCATCACTTTGGCTTTGGGAGGGGGGACCACGTTCGGCACGTCGGCGATGATGGCGCCGGGAGGCATCTGATCCAAACATTGGCGGATGATCCGACAGCTTTGGCGCATTTCCTCCATCCGCACCCAGTACCGGTCGTACGTGTCGCCGTTCTTGCCGACCGGGACTTCCCAGTCGACCTTGTCATAGGCGCCATAGGGTTCATACTTGCGGACGTCATAGGCCACGCCTGAGCCGCGCAGCACCGGGCCGGTCAGCCCGAAGTTGATCGCGTCTTCGGCGGAAATCACCGCCACGTTCTTGGTCCGACCGATCCAGATGCGGTTGTTGCGAATGAGCTCGTCGTACTCGTTGACCTTGTCCGGAAACGTGTCCAAGAAAGCTTTGAGCCGGTGCACGAGATCCAGCGTGAAATCGCCGTCCACGCCGCCTATCCGGTAGTAATTCATGGTGAGGCGGGCGCCGCACAGCTTTTCGAACATGTCGAGCAGCGTCTCCCGCTCCCGGAACGTCCAGAAAAACACCGTCATGGCGCCGATGTCGAGGGCTTGAGTCCCGAGCCAGAACAGATGCCCGACGATCCGCTGCATTTCCGCGACAATCGTCCGGATGTATTCCGCCCGCTCCGGGACCTTGATGCAGAGCAGCTTTTCGACCGCACGGACGTACGCGTAGTTGTTCGCCATCGCGCAGACGTAATCGAGCCGATCCGTGTGGGGGATGATCTGCATGTAGGCCAACCCTTCCGAGAGCTTCTCCACTCCGCGGTGCAGATAGCCCAGGTCTGGTGTCGCCTTCACGATGCGTTCGCCGTCGAGCTCGAGGACGACCCGCAACACGCCGTGGGTACTCGGATGTTGGGGTCCCATGTTGAGCAACAACTCTTCCCTGCGGATCGAGCCGGCCGGCATGCCGTTCCCGGCTCGGTACGCCTGCTTTCTCGCGTCAGGGATTTCGGGCTCCGTCAGCTCTGCCGCCGGCTCGTCCAGGCGCGGGATGAAGGGGAAGGAACTGCGCCACCCTTTCCCCTCGGCGGGAAAGTCTTTGCGAAGCGGATAGCCTTCGTCATAGTCCTCGGGCATCAGAATGCGGCGGAGGTCCGGATGGCCCGTAAACCAGATGCCCATCATGTCGTAGACTTCGCGCTCCAGGAATTCCGCGCCGCGCCAGATGCCGGTGACTGAGCCGATGGTTGGATCGTCTTCCGTCACGCGCGCCTTCAGCCTGATGCGGCGTCGATGCGGCAGGGAGAGGAGGTGATAGATGACTTCGAACCGCTCAGGATCGTCGGGAAAATCAGCCGAACACACGTCGGTGATGTGGTCGAATGAGGCCTCGGGGGCATCATGGAGGAAGCGGGCGACCTCGAGCAGGCGATCGGCTTTGATCTGGACCGTCACTTCCGCCCGAGCCGTATCCGCCTCCACCGCGCGGATGGCATCGGGAAACTTGGTCATCAACGTTTCGATCAGGGATTGCATGGGGTATGGGGTCACTGGTCAATAGTCATTGGTCAATGGTGCGCGCAGTCTTCTATTGACCACTGGCTGATGACCAATGACTTCTCACTTCACGAAGACTTTTTCCCGCTGAATCTTCTCTTGGAGCTTGAGCAGGCCGTCGAGCAATGCCTCCGGCCTCGGCGGACAGCCTGGAACGTACACATCCACGGGGACGATCTGATCGACTCCCTGCACGACCGCGTAGCTGTTATAGTGGTTTCCCGACGTGGCGCAGGACCCCATCGAGATCACGTAGCGCGGCTCCGGCATCTGATCGTAGATGCGACGGATCACCGGCGCCATTTTTCGCGTCACGGTTCCGGCGACGATCATCAGGTCCGATTGCCGCGGCGACGCGCGGAACACCCCGGCCCCGAACCGATCGATGTCGTAACGGGATGATACGGCTGCGATCATCTCGATCGCGCAGCAGGCCAGTCCGAACGTCATCGGCCAGAGTGCCGACTTCCGCGCCCAACCTACGAGGGCGTCGAGGTTCGTCGTAATGATGTTCGGTTCGAACTGTCGCTCCAGGAGACTCACTTCGTTCGCTCCAATTCTGAATTCTGAGTTCTGAATTATGAATTGCCTGACATTCTCTTCCTCAATAATTCATACATAATTCAAAATTCATAATTCATCATTCCGGCATCGCCCGGCGATGCCGGTCAGTCCCACTCCAGCGCCCCTTTTTTCCACGCGTACCAGAATCCGACGACGAGGATACCGATGAAGAGAGCCATCTCGATGAACCCTACCAACCCGAGCTTCCGATATGCCACCGCCCAGGGGTAGAGGAACACGATCTCAATATCGAAAATCACGAAGAGCATGGCGATGATGTAGTACCGCATCGGAAACTGGATTCGGGCGTCGGAGAAGAGCGGGCTGCCGCTCTCGTAAGGAATCAATTTGGCCTTGTAGGGACGGGAGGGCCGCACGATCCATCCGGCCAGTAACGATACTATGCCGAAGGCCACGGCGATCCCGATAAACAGCAGGATCGGCAGATAATTCAGAGGAACGTCTTCGCTACTCATACATGTTAAGCTATAGGCTATTGGCGATAGGCGATGGGCTGGAGAAATTCTTCTCCCCCATAGCCTCATGCCCATTGCCCATTGCCTGGGTTAGCGCCGTGCCGAAGAACGGTTGGTATTTCAGTCCATCCAACTGCGGCCGATTCATGCCCTTGTGTTGGATCAGGACCTTGAACGTCCGCCCCATCCCCTCAGGCCGTAACAACTGAATGGCGCCGTAGAATTCCGCCGACTCGGGCTCCAACGCTTCGATCATCTGTTCGGCTCCCAGGCCGATGAGAAAGCTCATTTGATTCGTAAATCCGGTGAGCGCCAGGCCTGCTTCCTCCCCGGTCCTCGCGAGACAGCTAAAGTCTATGTGCGACGTGATATCCTGGCGCCCGACTCGGATATAAGGATCGTCCGAGACCATCTGATTGTAATAACAGAGGAGCGTTCCACTCGAGCGATCCGGTCCGTAGAGGTCCTCCGCCGTGTGCCCGTAGTCGATTGTGACCACCAACCCCCGGCCCATGCAACGAGCGACTGTCTTCATCCAAGCGACGGCCGCGAGGTTCACCTCAGCGCGCGATCCCTCCGGCAAGCCCGGAACAAAACATTGGAGATGTTGCGCCAGCTCATCACTCGAAAGCGGGCCAAGCTGTTCGACGAACCGACCGTCTTGCCTCGCGACATAGACTTCCTGTGGTCGTCCTTGCACAGTCTGTATCCGGTGAACAGGAAAGGCATCGATCAGCTCGTTGGAGAAGAAAAGGCCGATCACGGAGCCGGGCGACAGTTCATCGAGCGACTCGCACCATCGTACCCGCCCCTTCTGGATCCATGGAGCAAGGGTCGTTCGCTGCAGCCCTCGGAGCGTCGCGCTGCGCTCCAGCAGCACATACTGCAGCCTGGCTCCAAATTCAGGGAGGGTCTCATCGCAGTGACGGAGGAAATCACGGGCCAGCACACCTTTGCCAGGCCCCATTTCGAGCACCGTAAAGGGATGAGGACGGTCGAGCAGATCGTCGAGCTGCCGGGCCTGTGTGGCGAGCGACTGGCCTAGGATTGGGTGAACGTCGCCGCTCGTGTAAAAGTCTCCGGACCAGCCGATCCGCTCCGTTGTCGGCGTTTCGAGGGGTCTGGTGTAGTAGCCATAGAGCGGGTGGTAGAGGGCCAAGTCCATGAAGCGGGCAAACGTGATCGGTCCGGACCGGTCGATTTCTGACGAGATCGCGGCGATCAGCTCTGGATGTCCAAGGTCCACGGGGTCAACCCCACTCCCCGGCCTGCAAAAGGGTTCGCCCGCATAGCGTTGGGCACTCAACCCCCCGGGCTTTCTCTGGAAAAAAGTGGAATACATTAGCCGTTGAATCAGCGGCAAGTCAAGGTGAAGAACGCTGGAATCGCCGGTACTTTCGCAAGCTTGGACGGCCCGATCATTCGACCGGAGCGGGCCTCACTCGGGGGCGTACCTGCTCCTCGCCGGGAGTCCTGAGTGAGAGACCGGGATGGTATGGGTTGAAGCGTGCTGGACCGGTAGGGAAGAATGGCGGAGGCTCAGGCGGGTTTCTCTGCGACGGACTCCATGTATTTCCAGAATTCTTTCGCCTCGTCTTCGCTCAACACCAACGGCGTGTTGTGGGCCATTCCCACGAAGTACACCTTGACCGAGGTTGCGTCCTGCCACACTTGGGCTTCACAGTGGGCAACGTTGTCGAAGTTGATCGCCCGCTTCCCGATTCTCAGGAAATGCACGCCTTCCTCCTGGCTTCATGAACTGGAATACTGGGCCGGCTTTCCCTGCGCACGTCCCGACCCGCTGTCTAGCACCCATTGCTACGGAAGAGCAATGGGTCCCGGAGCAACGGGTGCCCCGGCACCGCCCTTCCTTAGTTTTCTCCTCGATCTTTGCTCGAACTTCCTCCTCGAAGACCGGGGTGGGAGATGACTCCGACTGCGGCCGTCGGCAAACATTTCTCTTTTCCCTTCCTCGGCCGTACGGTTGGGGCCCACTTCCACTGCGCGCGTCGACCGAGCACCGCCCTATTTGATGAAAAATCTAAATTGACACTGGTGCGGGGTCCGCGAGCAAGGAAGTGGCCCAACCGTATGGCACCTATGCTCCGTGGCACTTTTTGTATTTCTTGCCGCTGCCGCAGGGGCAGGGATCGTTCCGGCCGACTTTCTCAGCTTGGCGCTGGACGGTCTTGGGGGCCGCCGGTTCGTCGCCGCGGTTGAGCGACAGGCGGACGACCGGAGCTGGGGTCGGAGGAGGAGGCGACTCGCCTCTTGCGGCATGGACGCGGAAGAGCCGCTCCAGAACGTCGGCCTTGATCCGATCCATCATGGCCGCGAACATGTCGAACCCTTCGCGCTTGTACTCGATCAGGGGATCCTTTTGTCCGTAGCCGCGCAAGCCGATGCCGTCGCGCAACTGATCCATCCCCAGAAGGTGATCCTTCCAATGGTGATCGACCACTTGGAGAAGGAACATCTTTTCCAAGTACCGCATCAGCTCGGGACCCAGCTCCTTTTCTTTGCGTTCGTAGGTCTCGAGCACTAGTTTCTGCAGATCCGCTACAATCGCTTCCCGGCCCAGCTCTTTTAAGGCGATGGACGGATCGGCTGCCCCCGGCGCGATCTCGACCGCAAATTGTCCCTGCATGGCTTCGGCGAGGCCCTTGAAGTCCCATTCTTCCGGGTACTGGTCTGCGGGGCAGTAGACATCGACGAACCCGGCCACCACGTCCCTCATCATGCCGCGGAGATCTTCGGTCAAATTTTCACCCGCCAGGACCGCACGGCGATGCTGGTAGATGACCTCCCGCTGCTTGTTCATCACGTCGTCATACTCGAGCAGTTGCTTGCGGATGTCGAAGTTGTGACCTTCGACCTTCTTCTGTGCGTTGGCGATCGCCCGGGTGACCATGTTGTGCTCGATGGGGATGCCTTCTTCCATGCCGAGTTTCAGCATGAGTTGGGATACGCGCTCCGAGGCGAAAATCCGCATCAGATCGTCTTCGAGCGAGAGATAGAACCGCGACGAGCCCGGATCGCCTTGCCGCCCGGCGCGCCCACGGAGCTGATTATCGATCCGCCGGCTTTCGTGCCGTTCCGTGCCGAGGATGTGGAGGCCGCCCAACGCGACCACTTCCTGCTTGTTCTTTTCGCAGTCGGCTTTGATCTCCTCGTAGATCTGCAGCTTCCGGTCATCGGGCAGGTTCTCTTCCTGATAAAGAATGCGCTTGAACAGGAAATCCGGGTTGCCGCCCAGGAGAATGTCCGTTCCGCGACCGGCCATATTGGTGGCGATGGTCACCGCCCCTTTGCGACCGGCCTGGGCGATGATCTCGGCTTCCTTCTCGTGGTACTTGGCGTTCAGGACGTTGTGCTTGATGCCCTGGCGGGACAGAAGGCCGGACAACCGTTCAGACTTCTCGATCGAAATTGTGCCGACGAGCACCGGCTGGCCCCGCTCATGGCAGTCTTTGATCTCCTCGACGATCGCGTTGAACTTTTCCCGCTCGGTCCGGTAGACGACGTCGGCGTAGTCCCTACGGATCATGGGGCGGTTGGTCGGCACCACGTTCACGTCGAGGTTGTAGATCTTCGCGAACTCGGCGGCTTCCGTGTCGGCCGTACCCGTCATGCCGGCCAGCTTCTTGTACATGCGGAAATAGTTCTGGAACGTCACGGAGGCGAGGGTCTGGTTCTCGTTGGCGATCTTCACGCCTTCCTTGGCTTCGACGGCCTGGTGCAGGCCGTCGCTCCAACGGCGACCCGGCATGAGGCGGCCGGTGAACTCGTCCACGATGATGACCTCGCCGTCCTTCACCACGTAGTCCACGTCACGCTTGTACAGCGCGTGCGCCTGCAGGGCCTTGATGACGTGGTGGACCAGGTTCATGTTGCGAATGTCGTAGAGGTTGTCCACGCCGAGCAGTTTTTCGACCCGCGCGTTGCCGTCCTCCGTGAGAGACGCCGTCTTGGTCTTCTCCTCGATCGTGTAGTCGCGCTCGATCTTGAGCTGAGGGATGACGGCGTTGATGCGATAATACAGGTCGGTCGTCTCGTCCGTCGGCCCGGAAATGATCAGCGGCGTTCGGGCCTCATCGATCAGAATGCTGTCCACTTCGTCCACGATCGCGAAGTTCAGCTCCCGCTGCACGCACTGGCTCAAGTCGCTGACGATGAGGTTGTCGCGCAGATAGTCGAAGCCGAACTCGTTGTTGGTGCCGTAGGTGATGTCCGCGCGGTACGCCTCGGAGCGGGTGCAGGGGTACAAGTGCTGAAGCCGCTTGTCGGCGGCTTCGTACCCCGGCTCGAACAGGAACGAGGCGTCGTGCTGGATCACGCCCACGGAAAGCCCGAGTGAATGGTAAAGGGGGCCCATCCATTGAGCGTCGCGCTTGGCGAGGTAGTCGTTCACCGTCACCAGGTGGGCGCCCTTCCCGGAGAGCGCGTTCAAGTAGAGCGCCAGCGTGGCCACCAGAGTCTTCCCTTCGCCGGTCTTCATCTCGGCGATGCGTCCCTTGTGGAGAACCATGCCGCCGATCAACTGGACGTCGAAGTGGCGCATCGCGAGACGACGACGCCCGGCTTCGCGACAAACCGCGAAGGCTTCAGGCAGTAGATCATCGAGCGTTTCGCCCGCCTCCAAGCGCTTCTTGAACTCCTGGGTCTTGTCGGCGAGGGCGTGGTCCGAGAGGGGGGTGAGACCGGACTCGAGGCTGTTGATCCGTTCCACAAGTGGGCGGATCGCCTTGATTTCTCGGTCGTTCTTGCTCCCGAAGATGAGGTTGAGAAGACGCGTCAACATGCAGTGGTAGGATCTGGCCGGGAAAAATCAGTCATGAGCCTGATTGTTGTCATATCGCAGGACCTCGTAACTCAGTATACAGGAATTCGCTGATGAATCCCATAGCAGTCGCCGCTTTCAGAACGATCTTGACACGATCGCGACGAGTTTACTAGCATTCCGCGCGAAAGATCGATGCCGTGACGATGACACCCGCATTGAAAAAGCCGATCACGCTGCTCCTGCTCCTGAGCCTGCTCGCGCTCAGCGGAGTCATGGCCGCGCAGAGTGTCGAACATGCCGCGCACCACGCGCATCACGGGGCGGCGATGCATGCCAGCGCCCTCTGCGCCTGGATGTGCGCCGCAGGTCAAGCGCTGGGGACGGGCGCCATCATCTTTCAGGGGCATCTCGCCCTTGTGGATGGCTGGCTCGCGGTTCCGGTTCAAGCTCCCGCAACGTACCATTCCGACATCACGACCACCCGTGGTCCTCCTGTTTCCGTCTAATATCCCTTTCCAATTCACGGACTGAGCCCGGCGTTCCGGCGCATTCGTGCCCCGTCTGAGCGATTCTTGCTCAAGGGTTGAGCTGAAACGAGGGTACGGAGAGTCTGCTCCAATCCTCGTTATGGAGGTGAGCGATGAGAGGAACCGGTTCAGTTCAGAGTATTCACTGCAGTACGCGGCCCGCGCATGAAGCGGTGGTCACGGGAAGAAGATGGAGAAGGTATGACCAGAGGCATTATTCGACGCAGCGTTCTTGTACTAGCGGTCCTATCATGCGTGTCGTGGGGCCTGAGCGTGTCGTCCGTGAGTCAGGCGGCCTGCGGCGCCGTGACCTGTTTCGTGGTGATCGGCTCACAACAGCAGATCCCGCAGGAAGGGTTGCTCACCTTCAACGGGATTTACAACTACACCCCGATGCGATTGCTGAGCGGGACGAACGGGGTCATTCCCGCAATCGATCAGGCCCAGCGCCGGCTGATCCTGGACCATCATCAGGAAGTCAGAACCGTCACGCAGACCTTCACGTTCGACCTGAATTACGGCATCACGGAGCGCCTGGGCGTGGAAGTCACGATTCCCTACATGTGGCGAACGCACAAGCACATCGACGGGCTCGGAGAGGACGGCCCGAACGGCGAGGGAGAGCAGACGAGGTTCTCGGCCGATGGGATCGGCGACATGCGTGTCGGGTTGAAGTACAACGCGCACGCCACCCTGAGCAGCATGGTGGTCTTGGGGTTCGGCGTCTACCTGCCGACCGGCAGCATCAAGGATCGGGACAACACGGGTGAAGTCATGGAGGCGCCCACGCAATTGGGACGGGGGCAGATCGGTCTGAACCCGACGATCTATCAGACGTACGAATTGATCCCGCACCGGTTGAACCAGTTCGCGTTCGGCAGTTATCGGCACACCTTCCGGAACAACGATGGGTATCAATTCGGAGATGAATGGCTGCTCAATATCGGGGCCAACCTTGTCACGGTTCCTTGGCTTGTGCTCACGAGCCAGTTCAATTATCGGTATCTGGTGCATGACAACATGAGGGCGTCGCTCTTTCAATCGGCACCTCCTACTCCCGGCGGTGGCATAGAACCGACGGAGCTCGATCCGAACGTTATCAATCGCCCGGTGCCCAACACCGGATCGACCTATCTGGCGTTTTCTCCGGGGTTCCAAATCAGTATGGATGGATTGATCGATTCACCGCTGACGAAGATGACGTCGTTCTATTTTTACGCCCAGATTCCTGTGGCCAGAGACTCGAACAACAACCTGGCGCAGGGCACCAGTTTCATTTTCGGCATCACAAAGTCGTTCCAGGTCTTACAGCCGAAGGGCTGATGGAGCGGGGCGGGGGACGCTCGCCTCCCCCGCCCCTTGAGAGCAACGAGAAAGGACGAGGACCATGAGACATCGCGCGACGGGGTTGGTTGTGTGGGGAGTGCTGCTGTTCATCTGGATGCAAGGACAGTCGATCGAGAGCCTGGCCATGGGCTCGCGTCCGCCGGCGACCGGGATGGCCGCCGAAGACTTCGCGCTTCAGGACCTGAGCGGGCGGGTCCATCGCTTGAGCGACTATCGTGGCAAGATCGTGCTCGTGAATTTCTGGGCCACGTGGTGCAAGCCCTGCACGACAGAGATGCCGGCCATGCAAGCCAGCTATGACCGCATCCGTGATAAAGGTTTCGTCGTCCTCGCGATCAACGAGCTCGAAGACGAAGCGAAAGTGCGCGAGCACATCGCGCAGTACAAGCACACGTTTCCCGTGCTGCTGGACAAGGACAATCGCGTCGCGAATCAGTTCGGGGTCTTCGGCCTGCCGGTCAGTGTCTTCATCGATGAGAAAGGCGTGGTGCAGGAATATATCAAGGGCGGGCTCCTGACGGAGCAGAAGATCGATGACATCGTCGCGCGCATTCAGAAACAGGAGCCGGTGAAGGCTGCCTCGATCCGGTAGACGATTCGATGGTTGCGTTGAAACGACATTACTTGGTGTGGTCGCTGCTGGCGTACCTCGTTCTGGTGAACGCCTTCATGGCGGCGCCCGCCGTCGCCCATGCCGAGCACCACGCCAAACACCAAGCCGGAACCCATACCACCGGTCTCTGTGCGTGGTTATGTGCCGCCGGTCAGGGAATCGAAACCTCTTCCGTCAGCTTGGAGTCGAGACTCCGACTGGTCGACCTGGTCCTCTTTGTTCTGGCCGACCAATACTCGTCCCTCTTCTCTCCGTTTATCTTCCTCCGCGGTCCTCCCTCCGTCCTGGGCTGAACACCGTTCTATTTAATTTCGTCGTCAGTGCCTGGCGAACGCCTGGAGTCGTCCATGCGTGCGTCCGCTCGGCCTGAAGAAAGACTATCTTGCGATGAGAATCACGCGACGATTGTATCCTCATGAGTTCATATACGCGCTCATTGGCGCCGCCGTCATGACGTGGCCGGCGCAGGTGAAGGCATCTTGCGGGTCCGTGAGTTGTTTCGTGGTCATCGGTTCGCAACAGCAGGTGCCGATGGCGGGCTTGCTGACCGTGAACGCGATTTATAACTACACGCCAAGCAGCGCCCAGCCTGGCGAGGGAGGCAGCATCCCTTTTGCCAACCAGGGGAACAAGACGCTCACACTGGCGAATTTGAACGCCAGTCAGATTCGCACGTTGGTTCGGACCGCGGCGTTGGACATGAATTATGGTCTGACGGAACGGTTCGGGCTTCAAGTCACCGTTCCCTACAAGCAGGTGAACTCGGACGCCCAGATCGGGGGACTGAACCCTGTGCCCTACAGCGATAAGGGGCTGGGAGATATTCGCGCGACGGTGAAATACAACGTGCTGCCGACCTTGCGCAGCATGGTGGTCGTGGGATTGGGCGTCGATCTGCCGACCGGCGACTACCAGCAGAAAGTGCAAGGCAACACATTGGCCGAATCGACCCTGCAGCTCGGCCGTGGAAACTTTGGTCTCGTCCCGTCGATGTACCAAACCTACGAGCTGATTCCGCACCGGCTGAACCAGTTTGCATTGGCGAGCTACCGCCATACGTTCAAGAACAGCGATGGCTATCAGTTCGGCGATGAAGTCAACCTCAGCGCGGGGCTGAATATCATTCCGTTCGAGAAGGCGCAGTGGTTCGTCCTGACCCAGCAGGTCAACTACCGCTGGACGCAGAACGATGCGATGGACGCATCGCTGTTTCAGTTCGATCCTGCCACGGGCAGATCCATCCTGCTCGATCCGACGGTCAAGCTCCGGGCGATTCCGACAACCGGGTCCACCTACTTGGCCTATTCTCCCGGCATCATGCTGAACCTCTGGGACTTTGCGACGATGTACTTCATAGCGCAGATTCCAGTGATGCGGGATTTCAACGGCAATCTCGAACAACAACGCAGCTATGTATTCGGTTTAACCAAATCGTTCCAACTGTTCGGCGGGTCGTAGTGAAATATTTTTTCAACCGACGAAAGAGGGATTTACCATGAGATCGCAAAACCACAAAGTGTCCGGATTATTCGTGAAGATCAGTGCATTGGTCTTGGGGCTGGCCGGCCTTGCCGCTTGTAGACCGGGAGAACAAACCACGGGACAGGTGACAGCCGGTGGCAGCGCGGCGCTGCAAGGGCCGATCGCCTTCGTGAACAATACCGGTGATAAGACGCTGACGAGCGTCGCCATGAGAGGGGATTCTGGGAACGCCGTCTTGAGCACGATCTCCGCGGCAGAATTTGAGAACGTCGCGCTGGGCGATATGCAATTTTCAGAAGGGGAATGGTTGTTCGTGAATCTTGGGGCCGCCAACAAGGTGGCGACGATCGATCCTCTGACCAACGCCACGCCGGTCCATGAAGCGAATCTCGCCACTGGCACCCGTCCCGTCCATATCTACCGCGACCCGACCGATGGCGAAGTCATCTGGTCGATGAACGATGGGGACAATGCCGGCGGCACGACCACGCCGGGGGATGACCTGATCAACTGCAACAACGCCGCGAGAGCCGGCGGTCCGGTGGTTGGCGGCTCGGTCACGATCCTGCATAACTCGCACCTCGGTCCGGGCGGGCATCCTCCCACGGTCGAGGCGACGGTCTGCGTGCTGGCCGACGGCCACAAGGTGGCGGCCTTTTCGTCGGGGACAGGAATTCCGAAAAGAGTCTTTGTCTCCAGCACGACCGCCGGGGAGATTGCCGTGATCGGCAACGATCCGGCCGATGCGGCGACCTATCGGAAAATGTTCGCGCGGATCGATCTGTGCAATCAAACCAAAGAAAATGCGCTGGCTTCGCCGGCTACGTGCAACGATGAGAGCGGGACAGCGCTGACTGCGCCGTTCACGGTCAATAATTCAGGCCCGCACGGCATTCGTTTCTCGAAGCTCACCGGGAAGGTGTATAGCATCCGGGAGACCTACAAAGACATT
>JBBIJI010000030.1:0-46319 GCA_037446055.1 Nitrospiraceae bacterium | reverse complement strand
AAGACCTTCATGGCCCTCTGGTACGGCTGGCGCGCCATGGCCCCGGGGTGAATGAACCGGCGGCTTCTGTCGCGCCAAGAAGAAGCGGGAGGGGAGTTGGTTCGGGCCCCCTCCCGTGTCGAGCGCCGCTCGACCGAGTGGGCAACCGGCCCACGGACTTCCGTGGGATCAACGAGGGAGTCATGAGCAGAGGCCGTTCGCCGGGATGGTGAACGGCCTCTCGCGTTTGCGCTCGGGGACGCCGGGGGGAGACGCTTCTCCGCGGCCTATGAATACCCGAGGATATTCCTGGTAGAATGGACCGGCATCTGAAAACGGAAAGGGTGTAGGTCCGTGCGGCGCCTGGGGATTATCACGAGCATCGTCGTCGCGGCGTTGGGCATTGCCGGATACGTCTTTTTCAACGGAGAACGCAAGACGCCGGTCCGGTACCGGTCCATGCCGGTTGAGCGAGGAACCGTCATTTCGACGGTGACCGCGACCGGCACCATCAATCCGGTGGTGTCCGTGCAGGTCGGGACACAGGTGTCCGGCATGATCAAGAGCTTGTACGCCGATTTCAACTCCACCGTGAAGGCCGGGGACGTGGTCGCGGTGATCGACCCCGAGCCGTTCAAGGCGCGGCGCGACCAAGCGGCCAGCAATCTGGAGATGGCCAGGGCCAACCTCGCGCGGGCCAAGACCGATTTGGCTCAGCGAAGCCGCGAACTTGAACGAACCCGGTTCTTGGTGTCGCAACAATTCATGTCTCAAAACGACCTTGACGTGGCGATCACCAACCAGCGGAGCGCGGAAGCGCAGGTCAAAGTGGCGGAGGCTCAGATCAAGCAGGCGGAAGCCGCCTTGAACTCGGCAGAGCTGGATCTCAAGTACACGACGATTCGCTCCCCGGTGAATGGGATCGTGGTCGCGCGCAATGTCGAGGTCGGTCAGACCGTCGCGGCGAGCTTCGCGACTCCCAATCTCTTTCTCATCGCGCTGGATCTCACCAAAATGCAGGTCGACACCAACGTGAGCGAATCGGACATCGGCGGGATCACGGAAGGGAAGGAGGCGGCGTTCACCGTCGATGCCTATCCGGGCGAGCGGTTCCAAGGCACCATCCGCCAGGTTCGGCTCGCTCCGATCAACGTACAGAATGTCGTGACGTACAACGTCGTCGTCGGGGTCGACAACACAGACCTGCGCCTCAAGCCGGGGATGACGGCGAACGTCTCGATCGTCGTCGCACGAAAAGACGATGTCCTCATGGTGCCAAACGGCGCGCTCCGGTTTAACCCGCCGAGGGAGCTGGCGCAGGGAGCCACCCAAGGCATACCGACGCCGGTGGGCGGATCACGGAAACCGAGTGCCTCCGGGGAGGCAAGACCACTCACCAAGACGGTCTGGAAGCAGTCTGCGACCGGTGAGTTGGAGGCCGTGCCTGTACAGACCGGCATCTCCGACGGGCTGGTGACCGAAATCATCTCCGGTGCATTCCGGGAAGGCGATGAGGTGATTGTGGGACTCGAGACCCCGCGGGGCGAGCGCAAGGCGCACGAGCTCCCGCCCGGCTTCGGCAGCGGACAGCGCCGCACTCACCCCCGGGACCGCGGGCTGTGAGAAAGCCAGGTCGAAGTCAAGCTGAGGCTCCGTCAGGATAGCAGGCAGTGGACCCTCAGCCTGAACCCAACCCTCAAGCGTTCCTGCATATGGGCTCACTCATTCATTGCGAACAGATCAGCAAGGTCTACCGCCTCGGCGAGACGGAGGTTCAGGCCTTGCGGAATGTGAATCTTTCCATCGATCGAGGCGAGTTCGTCGCGATCATGGGGGCTTCCGGGTCGGGCAAGTCCACGCTCATGAACATCCTCGGCTGTCTCGATCAGCCGACGCGCGGTCGCTACTGGTTGGATGGCATGGAGGTCGGCGCGGCGAAACCCGATGCGCTCGCCGCCATTCGGAACCGGCAGATCGGCTTCGTGTTCCAGAGCTTCAATTTGATTCCGCGGACCAGCGCCCTGGAAAACGCCCAGCTCCCGCTGTTCTACCGGGGACTTCCCCTCAAGGAGCAGCGCGCCCTCGCCGCCGCGGCGCTCCAGCGTGTGGGCCTCGCCGGTCGCGAGCATCATTATCCGACCCAGTTGTCCGGAGGTCAGCAGCAACGTGTCGCCATCGCACGCGCGCTCGTGACGACGCCGTCGATTCTGTTGGCGGACGAGCCGACGGGCAATCTCGATACGGAGTCCAGCCGCGAAATCATGGCGATTCTGGACCGCCTCAATCACGAAGACGGCATCACCGTCATCCTCGTGACGCACGAGGCAGAGGTCGCGGCGCATGCCTCACGCGAGATCGTGCTGAAGGACGGCCGGATCGTCACCGATCGAAGAATCGTGAACGGACAGCCGGTTGGCCCACGGTAACGGATCTATGACCGCCTTTGTGTACCTCACGGTCGTCACGGCCTTGCGCATCCTCAGTCGCAATCGGCTCCGCGCAGGATTGACGATGCTCGGCATAGTGATCGGAGTCGGCGCCGTGATCGCGATGGTCAGCATCGGTCAGGGTGCGAAAGCCGCCGTGCGGGCGCAGGTGGCCAGCATGGGCACCAACGTCATCATTATCCTGCCGGGGGCGACGACCGTCGGCGGGGTGCGAGGCGGACAGGGCGGGGCCGTGACGCTGACGGTCGCCGATGCCGTGGACCTCAAGAAGCGTATTCCTCTCCTGAACGAGACCGCCTGGGCGAAGCGCGATGTGATGCAGATCGTGAACGGCAACCGGAACTGGAACGGACCCGTGAACGGGATTTCGCCCGGGTACCTGACGATTCGTGATTGGTCGTTCGTGAGCGGAAACCCGTTCACGCAGGCGGACCTCGAGGCCGCGGCGCGGGTGGCTCTAGTCGGCCAAACCGTGGTCGAAAACCTGTTTGATGCGGGAGAAGAGCCTGTGGGCGCCACGATCCGGATCAAGAACGTCCCGTTTCGGGTGATCGGGGTCTTGGCGCCGAAGGGTCAGTCCGCCCAGGGGTCGGATCAGGACGACATTATTTTTATCCCGTTCACGACGGCCGAGCGCAAGGTCTTCGGGACGCAATTCTTGGGGTCGGTGGGCGCGTTGTTCGCGGCGACCGAGCGGGCGGATGACTTGCCCGAAGCGGTGGAGCAGATTCGCGAGGTGCTGCGTGCCAGACATCGCCTGCAGCTCGACCAGGCGGACGACTTCACGATCAGAACGCAGGTCGATATCGGGCGGGTACAGGAGGGGACGAGTCAAACCTTGACCGTCATGCTGTTTGCCATCGCGTCCGTCTCGCTCTTGGTGGGCGGCATCGGCATTATGAACATTCTCTTGGTGTCGGTGACGGAACGCACCCGCGAGATCGGCGTGCGGATGGCGGTGGGGGCCAAACGGCGGCACATCCTGATTCAGTTCCTGATCGAAGCCATGACCTTAAGTCTGCTGGGCGGCGGTGTCGGGATCGTGCTGGGCATCGTCGGCGCAAGGCTCACGACGGCGATTGCAGGCTGGCCGACGATCATATCGGCGGATGCGATCGTGACGGCCTTCGCCTTTTCTCTCATCGTCGGACTCTTCTTCGGGCTCTACCCTGCGAATAAGGCGGCGCGGCTGAATCCCATCGATGCGCTGCGGTACGAATAGTCGGGGGGAGGGGCTCACTAGGCCTCGTCCCGTCAGGCATCAACCGGCTTCCTGGCGGAATCGAACCACTCGAGCGATAGAACGCGCCGGTTCGCCTTCCTGGTGTGCCAGGTCGATCACAAGCGGCGAGGGGAGGGGATCTCCTTTTCGGTCGTGCGTGACCGTGACGGTCGGCTGATGCAAGCTGTCCGGATTGATCTCGGTGATGACGCCCAGTTCGCCGGTGGTGAGCTCCACTCTACTCAACATCGGGTAGACACCCACGCGCTTAATGAACAGCGAGACACACAGGGGATCGAGCCTGCCCTCGAGTCCGTCCCGATACAGCCGCTGGAGTGCGTGGTACGGGTCGAGCGGCGTCGCACTGCCGAATCCGGTCACCAGTTCATCGTACCGGTCGGCGACCATGACGACACGACTCGCCTGAGCTGTTCCGTTTGGGTGGGTTTCGGGCGGATAGCCCTTGCCGTCAGGGGTGACATGATGTTCGGCCACGATCCGCCGTACCTGTAGAGAAAACCCCCCTTCCTGCTCCAACTCGATGGCACCCTGTCTGGGATGAGACTCGAACAGCCCCTGTTCCCTCCCCGTGAGAGGCGCGGAGGTATTGTGGATTCGCTGGCGCAACGGGTGTGGCAATCGAAGAAGTCCCATATCGTGCAACAGCGCACCGGTCGCCAATTCGTGGAGCTCCAGCGGGTTGAAGTCAAGCGCCTGTCCCATGATCATCGAGAGTGTACAGGTCGTCAGCGCGTGCGCGCTCAACAGCGGGTCTGCTCCGCGAGTGTGACTCATGGCCATGAACACCGCCGGGTTCGTCAGCGTTCTGGTGACGATCATGATTTCGTGGACAACCCGGGCCGCTTCGCTGCTGGAAGGTCCCGTCCGTCCGATCCCTTCGAAGAGCGCTTCGACGGACCGAAGCAGTTGCTCGCGGGCCTCCCGGGCTAGGGCGAGCTCTTGGTTCAGAGTGTCAAGTGATTTCGGCGCCGGTCGCGCGCGGGCACATGTTCGCGGGATCGGGTGATCGGGCGCTGCGAGGGGTGGGGCCGTCGAGCCAGCGTCCGGGTCGAGACCTCGAAACACGTCAACGTCAACGGTATGGACGCCGGCCTTCAGGAGGTGTTGAATTTGCTGCTCTGTCTGGACCAGAAAGCGGTGCCGGACAAAAGGGGTTTTGAACCAGCATACGTCGAGCCCCGCGACGAACATGCCGAGTTTGAGGTTGCTTATAGGGATGCGTTTCACTGACATGGGTCATGACTCCTGGATACGGTAGTATCGGATCGGGGCGACCTTCCCTTGAGGCAAGGAGGCGCGGAGCTTTGCCTCAGGAAAATGAGGATCGAGGAGTCGGGATGACGGTTAAGGGAGGGGAGAGGTCCTGCCGGAGATCGGCGGGGGGTTACTTCTGCCGAGTAGAACCGGGCGGGGCGCCGACCACCGTGGAAAGAGAGACTTCGATGCGCGGGTGTTGTCTGTCCAGATTCTTGTAAAGATGCGTCTCGACGATCCGATTGTCGTTGACCCCAAGCCCTTCGCACAGGGCGTCCTGGGCGATCTTGAGCCCGCCGTCTACGTCCCTCCGGAGACGGGAGGTGAAGAAAAACGTGATCGATAACGCCAAATCCGCCCCTTGCAACCGACGCAAGAGCATCGTGCGGTGACCGGAGGAGGAAAGCGCCAACAGCACCTGCTGGCTGACGAGGGTCTTGTAGGTCCTCCCCTGGGCGGACAAGAGCCGCCGACCGTTGACGGTCGTGTACTGGTGATTCACGCTTGGCGGTACCGGAAGGGTGAGTGAGAATGATTCCGGTGTGACCACCGCGCGAGGGGCGGGCGCCGGATCTGCAGGTCGCCGTGAGTCGAGGCGGCGACGAATCGACGGGAGAGGCGCCCGAATGGCTCCAGCGGGGGCGAAGCTATGGGAGAACGACAAAGTATCCGGCGAGCGGTAGGTCGAAACCCGAACGACCTGTGGCCGCTGAATGGGGCGGCGCCGAGATCTCACGCGGGTCACAAGGGGGGAACGTTAGAGAAGGTTGAAGATCTTGGCCAGGCTCTCTTCATGCCGGTTTTCCGCCTTGGCCAGGTAGCGACGCCACTCCGACGGATTCCAGACTTCCAACCGCTCGTAGAGCCCGACGAGCACCACTTCCTGGTCGTCATCGACGGGAATGAGTTTCCGCAGGCGGCCGGGAATCAACACGCGCCCCGCTTTATCGATGTCGGAAACGCCGGCCTCCGCCACCACATGGTGCATGAACAAGCGGCTTTGCTCCTCGTCCAAGGTGCTTTTCATCCGTTCGAGGAGGCGGAACCATTCCGGTGCCGTGTAGATCCACACCGCCTGTTCCGTGCCTTTCACGAAGACGACGCTCTTCGTGCCCGATTCGAGCTTCTCGCGAACGGGCGGGGGAATGATGAAGCGACCCTTCTCGTCGAGCTTGCAGAGATATTCTCCGGCAAACATCGCAGTCCCTACGCCATCATGAGCGCAACGCCTTGACGCGTGTACGGAGCCACTCCTCCAGGTCCGAACGGACGATCCGCCATTCCTTGCCCAGTTTGAAAGCGGGCACTTGATGACGCTGAAGGTACCGGTACAGCGTCTGCGACGTGATGCGGAGGTAACGAGAGGCTTCCGCGGCCGTCAGCAGCTCGTTCTTCGGCGCCTTACCCATCCCAGCCTCACCGCATCGGGCAAGAGCGGGAGGAAATCACGCGGCTATGCTAATCAGGGGTTCTACGAATGTCAAGCGAAGATTAACGACGATGCACGACGTTAACCGTCGAAGGAAGTCGATTCTTCCCCTTTCTCGAGACTGCCTTCCTCCATGGCGGCATCCACTTCGTCGCCGATGTCTTCGCCCAGTTCTTTCCCCATGGTTTTCATGAACCGCGCCATGCTGGCCGGATCGTTTTCGTCGAGTTCCCCCAGGCGACTCGGATCCGCGAGCGCATCCAGCCGAGCCTCTTCGGACTTCGGCGACGCGAACTTTGAGAGGAGCCGTTCAAGGTTGGTCCCTCCGCAGTGCTGGCAGGCCGTGGGAGCTGGTTGTCGGATGCTCAAGAGCAAGACGGTCGTGCGTTTGCGGCAGTCTTGGCAGCGATACTCATAGATAGGCATCGAAGACTCCTAAGCGTGTGCCGGTCGTGAAGCTCCAAGGTCGGGAGCCGTGCCGACCGGAACGGCGCGGGCAAGGGCGAGCGCATAGACATCGCCTGCACCGGCCCTTCTGAGCGTCTTGGCGCATTCATTCAGGGTCGTGCCGGTGGTCATCACGTCGTCGATGAGATAGACGCGTTTGCCCTCAAACTCTTCGGGTCTCGCGACGTGGAACGCGCGTCGGAGATTCTTAAGGCGCGCGGAGCGCGTGAGGGTGGTTTGGGCCTCGGTGTCCTTCACTCTGATCAGGTTTCCATAGGAAAGCGGGAGATTCATGACGTGACTCAGGTGAGCCGCGAGCAGCAGCGATTGGTTGTACTCGCGATGGCGCAGGCGCTGCAGTGAGAGCGGCACAGGGACGATGACATCTGCGGCGGGCGACGCAGGGAACGCCGTCACAAACAAACGCGCCAGCGGCCTGGCCAAGGACACTTTCCCATCGTACTTGTAGAGCCACAGCGCATCTTGAAGGGGAGATTGTAATGGGTACAGGCCCCACGCTTGAGTGAAGGCCGGAGGGCGTGCGCGACAGGCGCCGCAGACGTGGGTAGGACTCTCCACCGTGACCTTCGGCGCCTTGAAAGGAAGGTGACAGCGTGGACACGACGCTCCGCGCAGCGGCTCGATAGCTGCCCAGCAGACGTCACAGAAAAAGGGAACGAGATCGCCTCCGAGGTCGCGCCGACAGAGGGCGCACGCGTGCGGAAACACGAGATGCACGGCTGAGCGGACCAGTCGCCTAGCCGTCGTGAACCGGGATCCCGAGACTCTCAACATGACCGTTCGGATCTGTGAGGATGCAAAGCAGTTCTAGGGGATGAGAGCCCATCTGTCAAGGTTGTGGGCCTGCGAGTCGGTGTGATATACGAAAGCACCCCACGAGATGCTGCTCCGATGCCCCGGTCAACGTCAACAGGCCCGGTATGGTAACGCTCCGGCAGGTCTCGAAAACCTACCGCCGCGGCACCGGCACGATTCACGCCCTCCGGGACGTTAGCATCGAGATCGAGCGGGGCGGTTTCAGCGTGTTTGTCGGACCCAGCGGCTGCGGGAAAAGCACGTTGCTGAACCTGATCGGGGGGCTGGACCTCCCGACGTCCGGAGACATTCTGTTGGACGGGATTTCCACACGCGGCTTTTCGAGCGGGGACTGGACCGACTGCCGCCGCCACAAGATCGGGATCGTGTTCCAAGCGTTCCACCTCATCCCCGGCCTCACGGCGGAAGAAAATGTGGCACTGCCGTTGTTGCTGCGTGGCACGCGGGGCGCCGATGTCGATGCCCGTGTGGCCGACGTCCTCGAGACGGTGGGAATGACCGGGCGTCGCCGGCATCGGCCAGCGGAACTCTCAGGGGGAGAACAACAACGAGTGGCCATTGCCCGAGCGCTTGTGCACCGACCTGGGTTGATCCTGGCCGATGAACCGACGGGCAACCTGGATTCACTCCAGGGGACGGCCATCATCGGACTGCTGCGGATGCTGCCCGAGCGCTTCGGCTCGACGGTCATCCTCGTCACGCACAGCCAAGAGGCGGCCCGCCAGGCCGATGTCGTATGGATGATGCGTGATGGGCGCGTCGTGGGGAAAACACCGGCCGTGGTGACCGTGTAACGAGGCAGAGATGGACCTTTCAACCTCCATTGCCGGCGTGTCGTTTCCCATCTGCTTGATGAACGCGTCGGGCGCCCTCTGCGTCACGCGGGAAGAGCTGGAAGCGCTCGGCGGATCGCACGCCGGCGCGATCGTGACAAAATCCATGACGCTCGAGCCGCGGCAGGGCAATCCCGAGCCCCGGTACTACAGCTTTCCCGGCGGATCGATCAACTCGATGGGGCTCCCGAACCTGGGATACCGCGCCTATGCGGAGCTTATTCCGCATCTGCGCCGGTTCGGGAAACCGGTGATCGCGAGCGTCGCCGGCTTGTGCGAGGATGATTTCATCACCATCGCTGAGACGATCAATCGCAGCCGGCCTGATCTCATCGAAGTCAACCTGTCCTGCCCGAACATCCCAGGCAAGCCGCAGATCGGCTACGACCCGGACGATTCCGAGCGGCTGCTGAAACGGATCCGTCGCGTCATCACGGTCCCGATGGGCGTGAAGCTTCCGCCTTACTTCGACCCGGCTCACCATGCGGTGATGGCCAAGGTTCTCCAGAGGACGGGCGTCGATTTTCTTACGCTGATCAATTCCGTGGGTAACGGCCTGGTGGTCGATCCTGACAGGGAGACGGCGGTGATCAAACCCAAGGGAGGATTCGGGGGGCTGGGTGGGGCGATCATCAAGCCGGTGGCGTTGGCGAACGTGCGAGCGTTTTGGCGGCTGTTCGAGGGGCGCCTCCCGATTATCGGCACCGGAGGGGTCGTGACCGGGCGGGATGCGTTCGAGCATATTCTCTGTGGAGCCACCGCGATGCAGGTCGGTACGGCGTTGGTGGAAGAAGGCGTGGCGGTCTTCGCGAGATTGGAGACGGAGCTCGCCGCGACGCTGGAGCAGAAAGGCTACAAGTCCGTGGACGACTGCCGGGGCAAATTGAAAGAATTGTAGGCGGCCTTGACGAGGATCCGGTGCTCTCCGCGGACAGCTCGCTCTCCCCGAGGGAGAGCGAGCCGCGTCTTTGGCGCGCCCGAAGGCAGCCTACCGAGTTGCCCTGGTGAGGAAATTCTTCGGGAGAAGGCCTCGAAGCAAGGCTTGGCGCAAGAGCTGGGCGACGTTGCTGGCGTGAACCCGGCGCATCAGGCTGAAGCGATGGACCTCGACCGTCCGCACGCTGATCCCGAGTTTGGCGCCGATTTCCCGGTTGGTTAGTCCTTGCGCGACTAAGGAGAGCACCTGTCGCTGTCTGGGAGATAGGCTTTTGCCCGCGGTGCTCCCGCCTGACCGACGTCCCGCTCCTGCCTTGCGACGAGCACCAGCCGTGGCCATGGCTCTACTCCTTTCTTAGGGGATGCTGCTAGTCTACCAAACGCGCATAGCACTGTAAACGAGTCCCCCTGTAGAATCGACAGAACAATCCCCTAGTGGGTACGGGAGGGGGGGCGGTTCGGGCCCCCTCCCGTGTCGAGCGCGGCTCGACTGAACAGTGACGGAATGATTCCTGTCGCGAAGCGACCCCACTTCATGGGCCAAGACCTTCATGGCCCTCTGGTACGGCTGGCGCGCCATGGCCCCGGGGTGAATGAACCGGCGGCTTCTGTCGCGCCAAGAACAAGCGGGAGGGGGGGCGGTTCGGGCCCCCTCCCGTGTCGAGCATACCTCGACTAGGAGGTCTTTGTGTCAATTCGGTCGCTCCTGCTCTTGTGGCGCGCCCATTGGCTGGAACGGCCGTTCCGCTCCCTGCTGATGGTCCTGGGGGTCGCCCTGGGCGTCTCCGCCTTCGTCGCCGTGCGAACGGCTAATGTGGACGTCCTGCAGGAGTTCGAACAGGCGGTGTTGTCGGTCACCGGCAGCGCGACGCTCGAGGCAACGGGGGGCGACCTCGGGTTCGACGAAGAGGTGCTCGCGCTGCTGCAGCGAGTGCCGGAGGTAGTGGCGGCGACGCCGGTGATCGAGCAAGTGGTCAGAATCGCTGGTGCTTCGGCGGGAACACACACGGCTATCCTCACGGGCCTCGACCTGCTCCAGGAAGAAGAGGCCATGACGTTCAGGGTTGAAACCGTCGCTGACGCAACAGAGGCCCTCGACATCCTGCTCGAGCCGGACTCGGTTTATGTCGGCAGACGACTCGCGGAGGAGTTGCATCTCGATCCTGGGTCGCGATTGCCGGTCGTGGTGGGGGGCCATGTTCATGATCTGAGAGTTCGAGGGTTCCTCGGCAACAAAGGGGAACAACGGGCCGTTTGGGAGCACAGGCTGGTCATGGACATCGCCGCGGCCCAGAAACTCCTCGGCATGACCGGCCGCGTAGATCGCATCCTGATCACCACGGCGCCGGGACGTTCGGTGATTGACGTCGCCGCAGAGCTTCGAGAGTTGGTTCCTGCGTCAGTGCGTATCGAGCGACCCACACGCCGCACCGAACAAGTGGAAGGCATGGTACGGGCCTTCCAAATGAACCTCTCTATGCTGAGCGGGGTCGGTCTGCTGGTGGCCGTATTCCTGATTTACAACACGGTCTCCTTCGGGGTGGCCCAGAGGAGAAGAGAAATCGGGATCTATTCCGCGCTGGGGATGCGGCGGCCGATGGTGGTCGGGTTGTTTCTGTTTGAAGCGGCGATCTTGGGACTGTTGGGGGGGCTCGCAGGAGGGGTGTTCGGTGTGATCTTGGCCAAGAGTCTCACGCAAATGATGAACCGTACCGTAGCAGAGCTCTATGTCAACTTGAACGAGATCGGTGGAGGCATAAGCCACGAGATCATCGCGCGATTCCTGGCGGAAGGGATGCTGGTCGGCATCGGCGTCTCGCTGCTCGGTGCGTTCGCCCCGAGCCTGGATGCGGGCCGCACCCAGACGGTGCAAGCCTTGGCGCCCGGTTCCTACGAAGCGGTGCAGGAGGGCCGAACAAAGTTGCTGGCGTTCGTGGGCTGTTTGCTGCTGGCAGCGGCGTTGGCCTTGTCGTTCGGAAAACCGGCGGGGGATGTTCCGGTCTTCGGATACCTGGCTTCGTTGGGGTTGCTGGCGGGACTCTCCTGCTTGGTCCCTGCTCTCATACAGGCGATCAGTCGTTTCGGAGCACGGGGCGAGCCGCGTACAGGCTCGGGACTGGCAAGGTCGCTGCGGCACATGGCCCTTTCTCACCTCGGCCGAACACCAGGTCGTCATGGGGTGACCGTCTCGGCCTTGATGATCGGCATCGCCATCATGGTCGGGGTCGCCATCATGGTCCGAAGCTTCCGCCATACGGTCGAAGTCTGGATCGATGAGACGGTCCTCGCCGATGTGATCATCGCGCCCACGACCTGGCTCACTGGGGCGCAGGCGGGAAAGGTGGCCAATACGCTTCCTGCCGACTGGGAGGCCGCGATTCGACAGGTCGGAGGCGTTGCGGCGGTGGACTCGTATCGGGACCTTCGGGTCGAGATCAAGGGCCGATCCGTCGCCTTGGTCTCAAGAGACTTGCGGCTGCACGCCGAACGGAGCCAGTACCTGATCCGGCGAGGAGACCCCAAGACAGTCCTCACTGAAGCGGCGGAGACCGACGGTGTCTTGGTGTCGGAGGTGCTGGCAAACAAGGTGGGGGTGAAGGAGGGCGATAGAGTGACGCTCGATACTCCGTCCGGTCCCGCCTCGTTCCGCATCCTCGGCGTGTTCTACGACTACGCCACGGACGGCGGCAAAATTGTGATGGACCGAGAGTTATATCGACGACTCTGGAAGGACGAGGGAGTCACCGTGTTTCCGCTCTATCTCGTCCCTGGTGCGTCGCTGGAAGAAGTCCGCAAAGAGATTGCGTTGCGCCTCGATCAAGAGACTGACGAGGGCGGGCGACCGATCTTAGTGAGTAATCGAGAGCTGCGCGCGGAAATTCTGCGCATCTTCGACCGAACGTTCGCATTGACATACGTGCTGGAAGGGATCGCGGTCGTGATCGCCGTGCTGGGGATCGTCAATACGCTGGTGATCTCCGTGATCGAGCGGCAGCGGGAATTGGCCACGTTTCGTGCTCTCGGCGCGAGCGACGGACAGGTGAAGAGCCTCATTTTTTGGGAGGCCGTCTATCTGGGGGCGATCGGCGCGCTCGCAGGAGTCGGAGGCGGGCTGCTCCTCTCGCTGCTGTTGATTCATGTCATCAACAAGCAGTCCTTCGGCTGGACCATCCAAACGATGATCCCTCTCTCGGTTCTTGCGGAGGCCGTCATCCTGGCGCTCGGAGCAGCGCTCGTAGCCGGCTATTGGCCGGCCCGGTGGGCGGTCAGGCAGCCGGTGGTGGAAGGGTTGAGATATGAGTGAGTGAGGCCAGCCTTATTGCTCCTGTGCTCCCGGAGTGCGAAAGAAGCAGGCGCGACCCCGGCAATCCTCTTTGCTCGCGGAACCCGCACCTAGGCTGAAATCAATCTAAGTACAGTCTGCCAAATGGTCGGAAGCTATCCCGTCGCGGAGAAGCCTAAAGGCCGCTCCGGGTCGAACAAGTTCGGTTTGGCGGTGCTCGCTTGGGAAAATGGCACGTCTCGGCGTGCCATGGGGTGGGCGGGTGAGAAAGTTGCGCGCAGTCGAGGATTACAGGGGTCACGCCTGCGAGGGACCAGGAACGAGCGAGCATGGATGAAGCAGTTGAAGCTCGTTCGACGGCCGCAGTCGGGCTAACGAGGGTCCGTGGGATAAGTAAGAGCATGGAGAGTAACCATGGAGAAAAGGAACGAACGGTGAGGGATCAGCCCGTCATAAACCACCAAGCGTGTCATCAAGATTCTCGCAAGCTCCCAAGAAAGAATAGTGCCCTCGTGTACTAACCTCAATCCGAAATTAATTTCGGCATCGACTGGCTGTTTGGCGCGACAGGGCCCGCAGACCGGGCGATCAAGGCGAAAATTATTTTCGAATTGGGGCTAGTTTGTCGGCATCACAAGCGGGACAATATAAGTTACACACGCCCCATTGCTCGGTTACGACTCGGGCAATCTGTGATCGATTCTTATAATTCTCTGCGATATGCCCAGGGAGATCGAGATTCATGAACGCGGGAAAACGGAGTCCTTCTGCAATCCGGGCGCGCTAGGGAACTTCCGATCTGCCGTTCACTTTTCGCGCGGAGGCGGCTCCGCGATGGCGCTCCACCGATCCAGCAACGGCTCATGCAATGCCGCCGAGAAATCCTTGAGCCACCGTTCGATGTAGGCCCCGTCGACGCGCGGATTCTTTCGAAGGAGCTGGGTGACATCTTCAAGGTCGCGCGGCCGACCCGCTACGATCTTGTGGATGATGAGATCTTCAAGCCCGGCGAATCGCACCTGGGCCCCACCGATCGGCACCGCTCTCGCTCGTTCCAAGGCCATGCGCTCATAGGTGGAATTCGAGAAGATGAAGTCCACTCGAATTCCTGACTCGATCTCCTCGCAGGGCAAGACCATCGTTTGGCGTGCGAACGTCTCGGCATCGACGAGCACCTTCAATTGCAGGTCGGCCGCCAGGGCTTGGATCTCAGAGAGTTTGGCGACGTCGACACCCAACGTGACGTCGATGTCTTTGGTGAGCCTCGGCTCTCCGTACAGCAGCACCGCTTGCCCGCCGATGACCATGTAGGGAATGTGTGCTCGCTCGAGCGCCAGCGCGAGCCGTTCAAGCAGACGTGTGAACATTGAGCGCCTTAGCGAGGCGGAGGTCCACCTCGATTCCATCGAGCGGATCGGCGAGGGGGAAGACGCCGAGTGCTTTTGCCTCCTCATAGAGGCCTTCGACGATGCGGAAATTCTCTCGATAGCCCTCCGGGCCTCGGGCACCCCGGCTCCGCTCGAACTGCTCAAGAAGGGGATGCGGTCTGATCATGTTCGTCCGTGAGGCCAGGCTCTACAGGCATAAATCGCGGGATCGCGGACTCTCCCTCCAACAAGCCTTGTAGTGGAAAGACGGTCCGCAACGTCCTCGCCTCTGTCTCCTTGAGGCGGTGAACGAAACATGTTTCACTGCGCGACCGGCTGCTTGTACTCGACCTCGATCGTGAAGCCGAGGTCCTCGATCATTTGCCAGACTTCAGGCGCCGGTTGGCCGGCTGTGGTGAGGTAGCCGTTTACAAAGACGGAGTCGGCAGGATAGAGGGCAAGAGGCTGAAGGCTGCGGAGGTTGTGCTCTCGGCCGCCCGCCACGCGGATTTCCGTCCGAGGATGGAGGAACCGGAAGAGGCAGAGAACTTTCAAACACCGTTGAGGTGTGAGCTCATGGCAGTTCTCCAACGGTGTGCCGGCGACCGGATGGAGCGTGTTCAGCGGGATTGAATCCGGCTTCACCTCGCGAAGCGCTATGGCCAGGTCGATCACGTCGTCGTCCTTCTCGCCCATACCGACGATCCCGCCGGAGCAAATCTCCAGGCCGGCCTTGCGCGCCGCCTGGATGGTCGCGAGCCGGTCTTTGAACGTATGGGTCGTGCAAATCGAGGCGTGGTAGGCCTCGCTCGTATTTAGATTGTGATTGATGCGATCGACGCCCGCTTCTTTGAGGGTCCGTGCCTGCGAGTCGTTCAGGAGCCCCAGCGAGCAACAAATCTGAATCGGTATCTCGCGCTTGATTGCGCGCACCCCGGCGGCAATCTCCACAATTTCTCGATCCAACGGGCTTCTGCCGCTGATGACGATGCAGTAGCGCTGGGCTTTGGAAGCGGCAGCACGTCGCGCCCCCTCGAGCATTTGAGCCGGGGGAAGCAAGCCGTATCGCTCGATCGGTGCCGTCGAGACGGCGGATTGCGAACAGTAATGACAGTCTTCCTGGCAGGCCCCGCTCTTGGCGTTCTGCAGCATCTGCAACCGGACTGTACGCCCGAAGTACTTGGAACGGACTTGGAACGCGGCATGGAGCAGCGCAAGGAGTTCGTCATCGGGCGTGCCCAACACGGAACGCGACTCTGCGATGGTGAGCGGTTCATCACGGAGGGCTTTCTCTGCCAGTGCGAGGTAGTCCATCTAAGCCTCAAGTGAGAAAATTTGGCGATTTGGTGATTTCGTCAATTGCAGAACGGTACTTCACAAATCACCAGATCACAAATTCAACAATGTCAGGCGGGGACCCTACACGGTTTCGTAGGGAGATGCAATGCCTTGGTAGGGTACGCTGCGAAGCTTCGCGTCGCCCGCTTCCTGCTCCATATCCCGCTTCGGGGTTTTGAGCCAGGGTTGCGCGACGAAGCTGTTCCATGAGCCACAGCCCCGGCATCGCCCCGCCCACTCGGCGAATTCCTGGTGACACCGTGAGCAGATGTAAGGCACCACGACCCGCTTCTTGAGCCCGAGGGCTTTCTTCAGCTCAGCGACCGCCGGCTGCATCTGCTGCTTGCGCAGGTACAGGTTGGCCATGATTTTGTGATAGTCGAGGAACTGCTCCTGCTGCCCTTCCAAGGTAGATAAGACCTCGTAGGCTTCATCGATCATCTCCAGCCGGTAGTAGAGCTTGCCCAGATAAAACTGCAGCACCGGATTGTTCGGCTGCTGTTGAACGACTTCCTGATACACGCGGATGATCTCGCTCGGTTCGCCGATGTCCAGGAACAGCTCTTCAAGACGGTGCAGGATGATGACGCTCTGCGTCTTGGCGTAGACCTTCTTGAAAATTTCGACGGCGTCCTTGATCTTCCCCTCGCGGATCAGGATCTCACCGATGCCGATGTAGGCAGGCAAGAACGTCCGGTCCTTCTTTATGGCGCCGCGGAAGTACCGACGGGCCTTGTCATGGTGTCCACGCTCGAGGAACTGCCGGCCGACCTCATACATGCACCCGACGAGCAGTTGCGTTTCCGCCTGCCGTTCCGGTTCCGGAAGGTTGGCCTTAAGCAAGCGATGCTGAATTTCGAGCGCATCGCTCCATTTTTCGAGATGGATGAGCAGATCGCGCCGACGAATGAGCGCCGTCAAGTTGTCGGGGTCTCGGCTGAGTATCTTCTCCAGGGTCTGCAACGCCTCCTCGTAACGTTTGGCGCTCTCCAAGTCCGTGGCCAGCTCCAATAACACCTCGATGTTGCGGTCGTCGATGCGATGCGCGTGCTGATGCAACCGGATCGCCTCGGGATAGTTATGCTCGGACCGATGGATGTTCCCCAGCCAGAGCAACGAGTCGATGCGGTTCGGGTCCAGCGCGAGCGCTTTTTCAAACAACTCGATGGCCTCGGCCGTGCGTTTGGACAGGAACGCGTACGTGCCGTCGCGGTGGTAGGTGTCGACCTTCTCCTGCCGTCGGAGGAGCCGATGACTCCGCCAGTTGCCGATATAGTGGGACGTCTCGCGAATGCCGACGAGGAACGCCACAAATACGGCGCCGAACGCGATCGCGAGCAATACCAACGAGACGGGGCTCAATTCGAAGACGGTCTCGGGGCCGGTGCGGACGGTGATGGTGCCGGGGTTGAGCTCCCGGAAGTAGATGTAGACAAAGAGTCCGGCGCTGACGAGGAAAATGGTGAGTAAGAGGCGAAGCATCGTTAGCCCGGATTGGTCACGAGGGTTTGCCGAACGATCGCAACTCCCACCCGCCGAGTGCGCAGCCCAGGCTCATGCCCGCGTCTGTCGCGGTCTCGTGGCTCGTGCCGGCGCGGCCACGCGCGGTAACCGCTCCGCCGGCAACCGCACTCGCCTGGCGTCGCTCCACAATTTCTCCAGTGCGTAATGCCCTCGGATGTCCTCTCGAAACACGTGCAGGACCACGTCACCGAAATCGATCAAGACCCAGGTTGAGGAGTCGACGCCCTCGATGCTCATAGGCTTGCGTCCTCGAGAGGACAGTGCCGCGTCGACGTTATCGGCGATGGCTCGTGTCTGCCGCTCCGAATCGCCGGAGCAAATGACGAGATAGTCCGCGACGGAGGTCAGTTTCGCGACGTGGAGGATAAGGACATCCTTGGCCTTCTTGTCGAGAGCCGCTCGCGCGACAGCGAGCGCGGTGGCCTTGGAATCAAGTGCGATCGGGGTCCTCCTGATACAGCCTGTGCCGGATTATATAGGATTCGACGGGGAGCGGCAACCAATCGGCGGTGCCCTCGTGTCGACGGAGTCGCGTGCGAATCTCCGAGGCGGAGATATGGCAAGGCGGAATCCGCAGCAGTGTCAGCCCGCCGCCCGGCACGGCGATTTCGAGCTGCGCGCGATCCCCCTGATCCAGCTCGATCAGGTTCCGTTTGTCGCAGGGAGGAAACCACGGCAACTGGGCGAGCGCCTGAAATGATGCGTTCGCGCGGAACAGGATCGCGAACCGACAGGTCCGGAGCAGTGTGTGGGCTTCCCTCCAACTTCCGAACTCGAGGAAGGCGTCCAGGCCGACAAGGAACCACAAGTCAGCAGCCGGCCCGAACTGCGTCTGCAAGGTCCTCACGGTGTCGATGCTGTAGGACTTGCCCGGCCTCGCGATCTCGATGTCGGACAGATCGAAGTACGGGCGCCCTTCAATCGCGAGGCGCACCATCTCGTAACGGTGTTTGGCCGGCGTGAGGGAACGATCGGGCTTATGCGGGGGATCGCCGGTGGGAATGAACAGAACGCGGTCGAACGACAGGCGCTCGCGAACCTGTTCGGCGATCGTCAAGTGGCACCGGTGGATGGGGTTGAAGGTGCCGCCGAAGAGGCCGATCCGCATCATAATGCAATGTTGAATTCTGAATTATGAATGTTGAATTGGCAGGCGAGGACTTAGGGATCTGCATCGGTCCGGCAATTCAGAATTCAGCATTCAGAACTCATAATTGCTTCAGAGGATGACCAGATTATCCCGGTGGATCACTTCCTCATACTCCTGCAACCCGCTCAACCGCTGAATCTCTGCCGACTTCAGGCCCTTGATACGAGCTAGCGTCTCGGAGGAAAAATTGACCAGGCCCTTCGCGAACTCGCGCCCCTGCGGATCGACGCAACTGACCGGGTCCCCCGCTTCGAACTCTCCGATCACGTCGACGATGCCCGAGGCGAGCAGGCTTTTCCCCCGCCGGGTCAAGGCTTCGACCGCCCCCGCGTCCAGCTTGATCCGCCCCTTGGCTCTCAGAGTGAAGCTGATCCAATGCTTGCGGCTGCTCAAGCGACGGGACCGCGGCAGGAAGAGGCTGCCTCCCCCTCCGCCGCTGAGGGCGTCGGACAATAGCCCGGCTTGTTCGCCGTTGAGGATCAAGGTGCCGACACCGTATTCAGCGACTGTCTTTGCGGTGCTGACTTTGGTCGCCATCCCGCCCGTGCCGGCGAATGTGGACGACACACCGGCCCGTTGCTCGATGTCTTCGGTGATCTCCGGGATCAACGGAATCAGCGTAGCGCTCGGGTCTTTCCGGGGATCTTTCGTAAAGAGGCCATCGACGTCCGACAGGATGACGAGGAGGTCCGCATCCACCAAATGCGCCACGAGGCCCGCCAGGGTGTCGTTATCGCCCACGCGAATTTCCTCCACCGCGACGGTGTCGTTCTCGTTGATGACGGGCACGACCCCGAAGCCGAGCAAGGTCTGAAGGGTGTGGCGGGCATTGAGAAACCGGCGGCGATCCGCCAGGTCCTGATGGGTGAGAAGCACCTGCGCGACCTTCACGCCGAGCCGTTCGAACGCCTTCTCGTAGGCCCACATCAGCCGGCTTTGACCGACGGCCGCCGCCGCCTGCTTGACCGGCAAGCTCTTGGGGTATTCACGAAGCCCCAGCTTCTGTAAGCCCGAGAGCACCGCCCCTGAGGAGACGAGCAGAACCTCCCGCCCTTGTCGCCGGAGATGGGCAAGCTCGTCGGCCAGACGCTCGATGCGGTCCACGCGAATCCCGCTCTCGCGAGATGCGAGCAACGAGCTGCCGATCTTCACGACGATGCGCTTGGCGTTCGTCAGGAGTTCGTCGCGCACGGCGCCTTCCGGAGGGTTTCGATTTTGTCGCCCACGAACCGCACCAATTCCTCCAGGCCTTCACGCGTCACGGCCGAGATGGTGAAAAACTTATATCGGCGGCGCCGACAGTGCCCTCTCAGTCGCTCGAGGCGCGTTCCGTCGCCCTTGATGTCGGCTTTGGTGCCCACCACCGCAAACGGCTTGGCCGTCAAGGCCTCATTGTACGTTGCGAGTTCTCGTCGCATCACTTCGAAGCTTTGGACCGGATCTTCTTCGGCCCACTCGGAGATGTCCACCAGGTGCAGCAGATACGCCGTGCGCTCGATGTGCCGCAAGAATTGAAAGCCGAGCCCTTTACCCTCGTGGGCGCCTTCGATCAATCCGGGAATGTCGGCGACGACGAATCCTCGGTCCTCGCCCGATCGGACGACGCCAAGATTCGGGGTCAACGTGGTAAACGGATAATCGGCGATTTTTGGTCTGGCGGCGGAGATCGCGGCGATCAGCGTGGATTTCCCCGCATTCGGAAAGCCCACCAGGCCGACGTCGGCCAGGAGCTTCAGCTCCAAGCGAAGCTCCCGCTCTTCGCCGTCCGTCCCGGTTTCAAAATGAGTGGGGACACGATTCGTGGGCGTGGCAAAGTGGGAATTCCCACGCCCTCCGCGCCCACCACGCGCCACAATGCAGGTCTCACCGTCGGAAACAAGGTCCGCGAGGAGTTCGCCTGTCTCCTCGTCGTACACCATGGTCCCGACGGGCACGTGAATCACGACGTCCTCGGCGGTCTTGCCGTGACGGTTGCCTCCCTCCCCGGGCCGACCGGGGTCCGCGACGTACTGCTGCCGGTAGCGAAGGTCCAGGAGCGTGGTCAACCGCTCGGAGGCGGCGAGGATGATGTTTCCCCCGTTCCCGCCGTCGCCCCCGTCCGGGCCGCCGTGCGGGACGTACTTCTCGCGGCGAAAGCTACAGACCCCGTCGCCTCCGCGTCCGGCTTTGACGAAAATTTTGACTTGGTCAACGAAGATCACGAACCCCGCCCTCGTTACAAGGCAAGCCCATGCCTCGCGGAGTATAGCTTAACAGGATCATTAAAGACTATTTTGACACGACTGGAATTCGGAATCGGTAGAAGCGCACGCACCGAATCAGTGTAGCCAGCAGGCTGTTCAAAAAGGCTGTCCAGCAAGGCCGCAGCAAGCGACGAGGCGAGGCGTACTCTGTTCGGTACGTTGAGCCTCTGGGGGCCGCGAGAACGCCGCTGGCGGACTTTTTCAACAGGCTGCGAGAAACGAACGGGAGGGGGAGTTGAGGGCTGGGCACAGACGGGAAGTTCGTGCTGCGGAGGAGATTCAGCTCATGGTCGGTGGATACACACTCACGCGTGGACGGCCGTTCCCTCCCTCGAACTTGACGACACCTGAAACCTTGGCGAAGAGCGTATGATCCCTGCCGATGCCGACGTTGAAGCCGGGGAAAAACTTCGTTCCCCGTTGTCTGACGATGATAGTTCCGGCCGACACCGCCTCACCGCCATATGCTTTGACGCCTAGGTATTGGGGATTGCTGTCACGCCCATTGCGAGATGAGCCGCCGCCTTTATTAGTTGCCATAGTGAACCCTTGCCGATGTACTGTTATGTGGTTTCGATCCCGGTGATCTTGACGCTCGTGACGTGTTGCCGATGTCCTTTGGTGCGGCGATAATTTTTCCGCCGCCGCTTTTTGAAGACCATGATGGATCTGGTGCGGCTTTGCCGGACGATCTCGCCGGTCACGCGGGCTCCGGCCACGGTCGGTTGTCCGACCAGCACACCGCCGTCCCCGTGCACGAAGCGAACTTGGTCGAAGGTCACCGTGCCTCCAACACCACCGGGCAGCCGCTCGACCTGCACCACGGTCCCCGGCTCGACTCGGTACTGCTTCCCTCCGGTTTCAACGATCGCGTACATGCGCTGGGGTCCTCCGCCTAGGATTTAGCCATTTAACACACGCGCTTGGATTGAGTCAAGGCGCGATGAGGATGTGTGCGTCACCGGGTTTGCTTGACCGTTCTCGAAACGCGCTGCTATAGTTCGAGTAACGACATCAGCCGCCCGATTCATTGTGACTGATCGCGAGGGCTAGGGGCCATGCTTGAGCCGAGTCAATATATTTGGATGGACGGGAAATTCGTCGACTGGGCCGACGCCAAGGTGCACATCCTGACGCATTCGCTCCATTACGGGCTTGCGGCGTTTGAAGGCATCCGGTGTTACAAGGGTAAGCAAGGCTCTGCCATCTTCCGTCTGCCGGAACACGTGGATCGCCTCTTTGAATCGGCGCACATCGGCATGATGGCGATCCCCTATGACAAGAAGCAAGTGATGGAAGCGATAGTAGAAACGGTGCGGAAGAATCGGCTGGATGCCTGTTATATCCGTCCCTTGGTCTACATCGGATACGGATCAATGGGTGTTCACCCGGGGGACAATCCGATCCAGCTCGCCATTGCGGCGTGGCGGTGGGGGGCCTATCTCGGCGAGGAAGCCTTGACCAAGGGCATGCGCGCCCGCGTCTCCTCATTCACACGGCACCATGTCAACGTGTCCATGACGCGTGGGAAGATCTCAGGCTATTACGTCAATTCCATCTTCGCGAAGCGGGAAGCCAAGGCCGACGGCTACGACGAGGCGATCCTTCTCGATCCGGAAGGCTATGTCTCCGAAGGCACAGGAGAGAATATCTTTATCGTGCGCCGAGGCCGGATCAAGACCACACCGCTGACGTCGATCCTCGAAGGAATCACGCGCAATTCCGTGATCGAGCTGGCGAGAGAGCGCAGCATTCCGGTTGAGGAAGAACGGTTTACCCGCGACGAAATGTACATAGCGGACGAAGTCTTCATGACCGGCACTGCGGCCGAGGTGACGCCGGTGCGCGAGATAGACAATCGCACGATCGGAACCGGCAAACCAGGGCCCGTCACCCTCGCCCTCCAGAACGCCTTCTTCAGCATCGTGCGCGGAGAAGACCGCTCCCACGAGGCCTGGCTCACCCGCGTGTGAATCCCCCATCGCCGAGCCCAGGGCTAGCTGCTCCGCACCTCCTGGCGTGACCCTTCCGGCAGTTGCCAGGCGGAAGCCTTCTGGAATTCACATGGCCCGGGTTGTCGGAGCCAACCCGGGTGCCGTGCTCAGTTCCAGCTTTCCTCCCTGACAACTGCTTGGTGGGTGCCCCACGCCTCCGGTGAAGTCGCGCTGCGCCCTGGGCTCGGCTTACCCTTGCATGATGAAAACACCTCATCCAGTCCTCTCCCCCGTCCCGGGGGAGAGGACAGAGGTGAGGGGGGGATTTTCTTCTGCAGAGGGTAATGATGAATTACCTTTGTTCTCGCCCACCCAACTCCGTCGCGCTACAACGCGCCTTGCCCGCGGCTTTGTTCTCGCGCTGTCCTTAGCCCTCTGTGAGGCTACTGACAAACTCCACAAGGGGGCCACGCCGCGTTTCTAGCCATTGCAAGTAATGCAAGTTGGCTAATCGACTTAAGATTGAGTCTCAAAGGAGTCGTTGAGAAAACCTAGTCCCCAGTTCCGACTGAGCCCTTAGTCTTCCTCGGCATGTCTCTTGCCTAACGCCTTCCGGACATCTCTGGAAGAATTTCATTGACAGGTGCGCTATGTGGGGAGCATAAAACGGCTCCCACCGCCGCTTTGTGTTGTTTGGTCTGTGAGGGCCGACATGGTTCTCCGTGACCTGACAAGAAGCCGCCTCCTCCGAGCAAGCGGCTCCTCGCTTGCACTCACTCACTCACTCACTCACTCACTCACTCACTCACGGTTCGATCCCTAACCACGTTTCTCGGAAAGCGCAGAGCGAATAGCGAACAGCCAATAGCTTGGAGCTCGTGGCTGATTCCTCTTCGCTGCTGGCTATTAGCTGTGAACTGTTCGCTGCTCGTCGCACTGTCCGGTTGCGGGCCAGCTTCATCCGACAACGAACCAAGCCTTGAGTCGTCCGCGAGCGTGGCCGGGGCATCCGAGTCACAAACACTATCTCAAACTCAAACCAATCCAATACCCCACAACGACCAATTCAGTCCGGCGGCGAACCCCTCGCCCCTTGTCTCGCGCCTCTTGCCGGCCGAGCACCGCGAGGCGCAGCCCCTCGTTGTGCCGGAGTGGATGGCCAACGAACTTGGATCGCCGGATGTCCACATCCGGCTCCGGGCTCTGGAGAGCTGGGTGGCGCAGGGGCGGACTGGGTCGGTGGATCCCTTGATCTTTGCACTCAACGATCAGGATGAGCGGGTCCGCGCTCTGGCTCTGGCCTTGATCGAGCAGGACTGGGTGGCAGAGACGGAGGCCCGGTCTCAGCGGCCAAGATAGATGAGGAGGGGAGACACGTTACATGGGAGGCACGAGTCGGCTAATTGGGGGCAGGAGGGATCGCAAGAACATTACAACATACGGACAAAGGAGGTGCCCCATGAAAAGCGTAAGGAAACGAGGCATCATAGTTGGGCTGATGATTCTGAGCGGGTTGCTCGCGGTGGGTTATGGCATCGGGATTACGTACGCCGATCCGCCGCCGAGCAACCCAGGAAACCCATTCCAAGCGATTTTAGACAAGCTGGATCAGATCTTGGCTGCGATCACTGCCGGAGCCCAAGATGGGAACCACACGCTGCGGTGGGACCAGAACCTACCGGCGGCCCAGCGGTTTGTGGTGCTGGCGGCCTTCAACAACGAGGCGGTCTTGGACAAGGAGACGGGCCTTGTGTGGGAGCGGTCTCCGGCGACGACCACTCACACGTGGTTTGATGCACGGGGCCAATGCATGTTCCACTCGACCGGTGGGAGGAAAGGCTGGCGGCTGTCCTCGGTGCATGAGCTAGGGAGCCTGGTAGATCCCTCCGTGCCTTCTCCCGGTCCCACCCTGCCGCCAGGCCATCCCTTCACCAACATCCAGGGAGCCGCCTACTGGTCGGCGACTGCAAATCCCTACGCAGCTACGTCCGACGCGTGGGGCTGGAACTTCTGCTGCGGCAATATATTCACAGGCCTTAGGACCAGTCCTGCCCGTGTTTGGTGTGTCCGTGGCCCGATGCAGGAGTCTGAGTATTGAGGAAGGCTTGCTTGGGTGATGTGAATATCGCAGCTCTCCGCGGGGCGCCGGGAACGGCGCCCCGATGTCTATCGCTGAAACAAGACCGTCTCGAAATGAATTACAAAAGGGTTCTTCCGGGTTTCATGTGGCTGACTTTGTGTTCGCGTGGGGTGAGCGCTGACCTCGCTTGATGAGTGGGGGACCCTCAGAGGTCTTGTCGAGCAGGAAAGCCGAAACTAAGGCACCACGGTTGCAAAACCGTGGCTGCGGGAATTCCGGAAGGGTTCCGCTCGGCAGCACCCGTTGCAGCCAAGGAGCAACGGGTACCCGGGGCCTCTCCGGAGGCACGGAGGCGCGGGCTCCGCTGGACCGTGGATCAAGAAATTCGGTTTAGGATTTAGTGCGCGGTGCCTTCGCTTGAGGAAGAGTGCTCTGTGCTGGTCGGCTTCTGATCGGCAGGAGAAGTCGGCGTTGCCTCGGCCGGTTTCGCGGGGGTCGTTTGTTTCTGGTTCAAGTCGATGACGGTAGAGGAGAAGGTCCGTTCTTGAGCGAGCTTCGTCAGCGTGAGCGAGGTCAGCATGAACACGCAGGCGGCGACGACCGTAAACTTGCTCAAGAAATTGGCCGGGCCTCGGCTGCCGAACACGGTCTGCGAAGAGCCGCCGAACGCCGCCCCGATCTCCGCGCCTTTCCCCGACTGAAGAAGGATCGCCCCGATCATGAGGAAGCACGCGATCAAATGGATGATGACGACGAACGTGTAGAGCATCATGAACCTTATCAGCTTATTGTGTCGAGCTGCGCTCGACGCGGGAGGGGGCCCGAACCAACTCCCCTCCCGCACCCACTCTACTCCGCCTCGGCGAGCGCAGCCATCTTAACAAAAGCCTCGGGATCGAGACAAGCGCCGCCCACCAACGCGCCGTCGACATCGGGGGCGGCGAGAAAGCCGGTAATGTTCTGAGGAGTCACGCTTCCTCCGTATAGGATACGGACGGCCTGTGCCGCGTCGTTTCCCCATTGTTTGGTGATGAGGCGCCGAATCATCTGATGGACCGCTGAAGCCTGCTCGGGAGTCGCGGCTCGTCCCGTTCCGATCGCCCAGATCGGTTCGTAGGCGATCACCAACCGCTGGATCGCATGAGCGGAGCAATCGCCGATTCCCCGTTCCACCTGAGTCGTCACCGTTTCTTCAGTCCGATCAGCCTCGCGTTCCGCCAACGATTCCCCGACGCATACGATGGGGAACACCTCATGGCGCAAGGCCGCCTTGACCTTCTTGGCCACGCTCTCGTCCCGCTCTCCGAACCACTGTCGCCGTTCAGAATGACCGATGATGACGTAGCGACACCCGAGATCCTTCAACATGGGAGCCGACACTTCGCCCGTGAACGCACCCTGATCCTCCCAGAACATGTCCTGGGCGCCCAGTAGCACATCTCCCGATTGGCCGAGGGCGTCGCGGACGGCTTGGAGCGCGGGAAACGGGGGGGCCACGACCAGCTCCGCGCGGCGATTTTTCGGCAGGGCCTCCTTCAGACGCTCGATGAAGGTTCTTGCCTGGGAAGGAGTCTTATTCAGTTTCCAGTTGCCGACGATTAATCTAGCGCGCATTATTCATAAAGGCTTCTACTGCAACCGCCGATACACCGCTCCGACAAACCTGCGTGCGGGATGACGGCACGCAGGGGGCAGGCTCGCCGCTCCGTCGGTCAACGTACTGGTTGGGGACTGGCTCCGTCGTCCGGGGCACCCGTTGCTCTTGGGGATGCAACGGGTCCCCGGCCTGTCCCGGTTCGGACGGGGACAGACACCACGCGCAGATGCGGGGAAGGGTGTCAGTCCCCAGGCTCCCATGAATAATGCGCGCCGGTTCGCGCGAGGTTCGGTGGCCGAGTACGTTCCGGCGCGATGAAGGCCGATCATGCCTTGCGATCGGGGAGGGCTGCAAGGCCGGGAAGCGTCTCCCCTTCGAGCAGCTCCAGCGCGGCGCCGCCTCCCGTCGAGATGAAGGAAATATTCTCGGATTCGCCGGCCCTGTGGACGGCATCCGCCGTTTCGCCGCCGCCGACGATGGTCAACGCATAGGCATCGGCGACGGCATGGGCCATCGCCAGGGTGCCGCGGGCGTAGGCGTCGATCTCGAACACGCCCATCGGCCCGTTCCACAGAATGGTTTTGGCGTTCTGCACCGCCTCGGTGAACAATTTGACCGACGCGGGACCGATGTCGAGGCCGTACCAGCCCTTCGGAATCTCCTGAACGGGCACGATCTTGGTCTCGGCGCCCGGCTCACGGGAGGCGGCGACGACACAATCGACCGGAAGGTAGAATTTCACCCCGCGCGAGAAGGCGTGCTCCTGGACGCCCTTGGCGAAATCCAGCATGTCGTTCTCGACGAGCGAGTTGCCGATTTCCAGCCCCATAGCCTTCAAGAACGTGAAGGCCATGCCTCCGCCGATGATGACCTTGTCCACTTTCTTGCCGAGGTTTTCGATAACCCCGATCTTCCCCGACACCTTCGCGCCGCCGAGGATGGCCACGAACGGCCGCACCGGGTTCTCCACTGCTCCTTCGAGGTACTCGATCTCTTTCTTGAGCAGATAGCCCGCCGCCGCCTCTTTCACGAACTTCGTAATGCCGACTGTGGAGGCGTGGGCCCGGTGCGCGGTGCCGAAGGCGTCGTTGATGTACACGTCGGCCAGGGACGCCAAGGCCTTCGAGAAGGCGTCGTCGTTCTGTTCCTCTCCGGGATGGAACCGGAGGTTTTCCAGCAACAGGACATCGCCGGGTTTCATCCTGTTGACGAGGGTCTCCACGGCGTGTCCGATGCAGTCCGGCGCAAAGACCACTTCTTTTCCCAGGAGACGCCCGAGGCGCCTCGCGACGGGGGCCAGACTGAACTTCGGGTCGAATTTTCCCTTTGGCCGGCCGAGGTGAGAGCAGAGGATGACCTTCGCCCCCTCATCCACGGCGCGGTTGATCGTCGGTAAGGTGGCGCGGATACGGCTGTCGTCGGTGATCTGGAGCGAATCATCCAGGGGGACGTTCAAGTCAGCTCGAATGATGACGCGTTTGCCGTGAAGAGCGATGTCCTCAATGGTCTGTTTGTTGTTCATCCATGCTCCTCGGCCTGGTTGCCCCGGAACGTCGGTGGAATGAGACTACGCATGACAGGGAAATCCGCGCGAGCCGAAGGATTCACAGCTCAGGCTTTCACTCCGATGAACTTGATGAGGTCCCTCACGCGACAGGAATAGCCCCACTCGTTGTCGTACCAGGCCGTCACCTTGACGAGCCTCTTCTCGATTACCGTGGTGAGGGGGGCATCGACCGTCGCGGAATGGTCGTCCCCCTTTTGATCGATCGACACGATGGGTTCGACTGAATACGCCAGGATACCCTTGAGCGGACCTTCGGCCGCTTTACGGAAGGCCTCGTTGACCGAGGCCACGTCGCAATCTGTTTCCGTTTCGACCGTCAAGTCGACCAGGGAGACGTTGGGCGTGGGCACTCGAATCGCCAGCCCGTCCATTTTCCCCTTGAGCTGCGGCAGCACCAAATGCAGCGCTTTGGCCGCGCCGGTGCTCGTCGGGATCATGGACATTCCGGCCGCACGCGCCCGCCGAAGATCCTTATGCGGGAGATCCAGCAGTTGCTGGTCGTTCGTGTAGGAATGGATGGTCGTCATCACGCCGTGCCTGATGCCGAAGTTGTCGAGGAGGACTTTGGCCACGGGCGCCAGACAGTTCGTGGTGCACGAGGCGTTGGAGAGAATATGGTGTTCCTTCGGCTTGTACATCTGCTCGTTCACGCCGAGCACGATCGTCACGTCGGGATCTTTGGCCGGCGCCGAGATGATCACCGTCTTGGCCCCAGCCGAGAGGTGCTTACCCGCGTCCTCGCGGTCCGTAAAGCGACCGGTGGATTCGACGACAATATCCACGCCGAGATTTTTCCAGGGGAGGTCTTTGGGGTCCTTGAAGGCTAGGACCTTGATCGGCTTTCCGCCGACGAGCAGTGTGTCGTCCTTGGCCTCTACGCTCGTTTTGAGAGTGCCGTGCACAGAGTCGTATTTCAGGAGATAGGCCAGCGTCTTGGCGTCGGTCAAGTCATTGATCGCGACGAATTGCAGGTCCGGGTCGTCCAGAGAAGCACGGAGCACGTTCCTGCCGATTCGACCGAAGCCGTTAATCCCAACCCGAAGAGCCATAGCCGGTGTGTCCCTTCCGATGCAAAGAGATTGAAGATTAGGAGTGACTGGGCGAGTCGAAGCCGATAGTACCGGCGACCCTAAGTCTTGTCAAGCCATTGAACTTTCACGGACAATCGATGCGCGTGCGGGAAGAAATTTAGCTGGGTGCGAGTGCCGAGCCGCACCGCTGCTGCGGCGCCCGGTCCGTCTCCTCCCGTGCTTGCCTGTGTTTCAGTTCTTCTGTACAGTCCTCTTGGAACTCACCGAAGCTCATCTCCGCCGATTGCATCGACATGAAAGACACTCTGCTTGACCAGAGCAAGAAAGCGCTCGAGTGGGATCGACTGCTGGAAGCGGCGGCGTCCCACGCCAAGTCCACCCTCGGGGCCGACCGCTGCCGGCGGATGGCCCTGAGCAAGGACCTCGCGCAGGCGCGTGAATGGTTGGAAGCCACATCGCAAATGGCCGCGCTTCGCGAGATCCCTGAGCCCCTCCCCTCGTTGAGCTTCCCCGACGTGCATGAAACTCTCCTCAGGGCCGAGAAGGGCGGGGCGCTGGAGGGGGTTGAACTGCGGGACTGCTCTGTCGTCCTCACGCTCGCCATCGAGATAGGCAAGCTTCTCGCCCGTCACGTGGCTCGGGCTCCGCTCCTGTATGAC
This sequence comes from Nitrospiraceae bacterium, assembly GCA_037446055.1. Lineage (GTDB taxonomy): Bacteria > Nitrospirota > Nitrospiria > Nitrospirales > Nitrospiraceae > JBBIJI01. The sequence goes on along the minus strand of JBBIJI010000030.1, from coordinate 17,141 downwards.
CTCGCGGAACCGCTCCGCCTCTGGTCGGAAGCCGAGGGCCTCAAGCGAAAGATCGACGAGGCTGTCGATGCGGATGGATCGATCAAGGACAGCGCCACGCCGGATCTCCGCCGGCTGACCAGACACGCCCACGATCTGAAACAGACCATGCGGGACAGGCTGGAGACGATTCTCCATTCGAAGCGCTACACGGAGCTGCTTCAGGAGCATTTCTTCGCGGAGCGAGAGGGGCGGTACGTCGTCCCGATCAAAGCCGAGATGCGCGGCCGTGTCCCCGGCATCGTGCATGATGTCTCAGCCAGTGGAGCGACGGTCTTCCTCGAACCGCGCGAGCTTGTGGACCTCAATAACGCCATCAAGGTGGCGGACTTGGAGGTCGAGCGCGAGGTACGCCGGATCCTTCGGGAACTGTCGGCGGAACTGGCGAAGGAAATCGAACCCTTCAGGAGGGCGCTCGATGTGTTGGCGGAGCTCGACTGCATCGAGGCCAAGGCGGCGTTCAGTCATCAGATCGGCGCCCATCCGGTTCGGCTCAACGATCAGGGACACGTGGACTTGAAGAGGGCCCGCCATCCACTGCTCGTGCTGACCAAAGAGCGTGTGGTGGCCAACGACATCCGATGTGAGTCCTCCGTCAAGGTGCTGGTCATCTCCGGGCCCAACACCGGCGGAAAGACCGTCACGCTCAAGATCATGGGGTTGTTCGCGCTCATGGTGCGAGCCGGACTGCATCTGCCGTGCGAGCCGGAATCCGAGATGGCCCTGTTTCAGGAGGTGTTCGCCGACATCGGCGATGCGCAGGATCTCTCGAAAGACCTCTCGAGCTTCTCGGCCCATATGACCAAAATGATTCAGCTTCTTGGAGAGGCCGTCGAGCCCTCACGCACGGCGCCCGCCGACGGATCCTCCGTGACTTCCCTGGTGTTGTTGGATGAACCCGTGACGTCCACCGATCCGTCTGAAGGCGCGGCCCTGGCGCAAGCGCTGTTGATTCGGTTCGCTGAACTGGGGATCAAAGTCGTGGCGACCACCCATTACAACGAGCTCAAGGCGCTGGCTCACACGAGACCGGGTTTCGCCAACGCGAGCGTCGAATTCGACGTCCCGACCCTCTCGCCGACGTACCGGCTGTTCCTGGGGATGCCGGGCGGTTCTTCAGCGATCGAGATTGCCGGCCGACTCGGGATGGATCCTACGCTGCTTCAAGCGGCGAGACGGATCTTGGAAACCGAAGACCAAGCCGTCGAGGTCATGCTGGCGGACTTGCAAGAGACCCAGGTCCGTCTCTCGCGTGAACTGGAGCAATCCCGGGCGGCTCGCCAAGAAGCCGAAAAGCTTCAAGCCGAAGCGAAAGCTCTCCTGGCGCGACTCGAGAGCACGGAGCGGGAGGAGCGGAGATCCATCAAAAAGAAGCTGATGGATGAATTACTCCGGGCGCGGGTGGAGATCCAGGCTACGTTGGATAGCCTGAAGCAGGAACGGACGGCGGCGAAAGCGAAAGAAGCCAAGCAACGCCTTGCAGAGCTGGAACAGGCGACGCGCCGGGAGCTGGAGTCCTCCGGCGAGCCTATTCCGACGGAGCGCCTTCAAGTCGGCGATCGGGTCGAGCTGCTTACGCTGGGGACCGTGGGGACGCTCCTGGAGGCGCCGGCAGGAAAGAAGCGTGTCCGGGTCAGAGTGGGCGAAGGGGAGGTCTCGGTCGCGGTCGCCCAGTTGGTGGGCAGAGTCATCTCACCGAGCGAGAAGAGCGATCGGCCGATTTCGGGCAGGCGGCAGGTTTCCCCCGTCGCACCGGATCGCGAGGTCGAAGAAGTCCTCGACCTGCGAGGCCAGACGGCGGACGAGGCACTCGACCACTTGATTGCGCGGCTGGACCAAGCCATGGCGGCCGGAGGCCCGAGGCTCCGCATCATTCATGGCCATGGCACCGGGCGCTTAAAAGCCGTCTTGCGCGAGTACCTTAAAGGATCGCCCTACGTGGCGACCTTCCGTCCCGGTCATCAATCGGAAGGCGGAGACGGGGTCACGATTGTCGAGTTGAAGTAAATAGTTGAAGTAAATACCGGAAAAGCTCGGCTGCGACCCGGTCGAACTCCTCTTGACATCACCTACTCGTAAGGAGTTGGATGGAGGGCGATCGGTCCCTCCGTTTCCGTGGTTTTTGCACCCTGGCGCACCATGAGGAAGCGGGTCAGCCTCCAGCGCCTGATCACCCTCTCAGTCCTCTCCATCGGCTTGGTCACGGGTATGTTCGGCTTGGCCTATGCATATTGGCAAGCCAAACAATCGCTCCGTGAAACCATCGGTCTCACCTTTCGCGAACTGGCTCGCCAGAGCGCGGACAAAGTCGCGCTGATTCTGGAAAAGGAAATCGAGTGGGTCGAACGGCTCAGCGCCCTCCCCGAGGTGCGCGAGGCGGTCCGGGAAGGGACTCGGCTGACCTTCGATAGGCCGGCGTTGCAGCGGTTGCGTGAGACGCAGCTCAAGTATTTCCGCTCCGTCATCCTGCTTGATCGTCATGGGCGTGCGGTCGGGGGGGTCACGAGTAAGCCGACCAGGATCCATTACAACGTGCAGCCTTGGTGGCCGGTGATCTTCGAGCAACGACGATCTTGGGCTGGCGAACTCCGTCTCGACGAGACAGGTCACGGGTACTGGGAAGTAGCCGTCCCGATCCTTGATGAAGCAGGACCGGTGATCGGCGCGCTGAAGGTTGTGATCGAGAAGGATCAGCTCTTTGCCTCCGTCCTGCGCAGCCGAATCGGGGAGACCGGCCACGTGATGGTCGTGGGAGAGAAGGGCGAGGTCTTGGCGTGCCCTGTTCTTGCGCCGGCCCTCCACGGGAAGACTGCGATTCCCCTGGGCGCGCATGATCAAGCCGGTCACCCGCTGGTTCCCAGCGCGATCTGGACGGAAGTCGAAAACGATACCCACGGCGGCCGAGGCGTCATCGTGGGGGTCTCTCCGGTCCTGCTCTCGGCGGACATCGTGCAAGACGAACCCTGGTACATCCTCGTGCGGCAAGATCCCGGCGAAACCTACACGCCGTTGCTCGTGTTGATAAAGAAGCTCGCTGCGTTCGGGATGCTCGCGGTGGCGGTGGTGGTGTTGCTCCGATGGAGGCTGGCGCGTCGCATCGTCCAGCCCGTGAAAGCGCTCGTCGAGCGGGTGCGGCTGCTTGGGCAGACAAACTGCGCGCAACCGTCTCCGGCCGGCCGGCCATCCGGGATCGAGGAGATCGACGCGTTGGCGGCGAGCTTCGATGAGTTGGCGGAACGGCTGGAGCGCGCGTCACGGGAGCGTGAGCAATACGTCGAGCAACTTGAGCGGACCAACCGTGAACTCGCGACGTCCGAGCAACATTACCGGATGCTGTGGAATCACGCGGCGGACACCAAGTTACTCGTCGATGTGGAAGGGACCATTCGGGACGTCAATCGACGCGGCGAAATTAAACTGTGGAAACCCGCGGCTCGCTTGATCGGCACGAAACTCGAAGATTTGTTCCACGAGGAGGATCACGCTCGATTGCGCGCTTTGCTGAAGGAGGTCTGCGAGCACAAGAAGGATATACCGGCCGGGGAGCTGCGGGTGCTCTCGCCGACTGATGAGACGTTCATTATGGATGTCGATCTCGTGCCGGTCGAAAATGCGGGATCGCTCGTGGCGGTGATGTTGCAACTGAGCGACTTAACTGAAAAGAAACGTCTCGAAGAACAATTGGTCCGCTCGGAGCGTCTGGCGTCTCTGAGTCAGTTCGCCTCGATGTTCGCTCACGACATCCGTAACCCGCTGGTGGGCATCAAGAAGACGTTAGAGCTCTGCGCACAAGGCTCGGAATTCCAGTCAGAACCCCAGCGGCAGTGGTGGGAGGATATGCGGTTCACCACCGACTTGCTGTTGGGAATGATCAACGACATGCTGGACGTGTATCAAGAGAGTTATTCAGGGCTTCCGCTGCTGACGTCCACCGTGTCGGTCAAGGCCCTGGTGGACGAAGTGACCCACCTGTTCCGGACCGAAGCCACGGCAAAAAGGGTGTCTTTCCTTCCGGAGCTCCCGGAGGAAGAAGTTTCCGTCACCGCTGATGGGCGTCGCTTGCTGCGGGTCCTCATCAATCTCGTGCACAACGCCCTGAAGTTTTCGCCGGCGGGCGGCGTGATCACCATCACGGTTCGGGAGGAAGCGGAAAGCTTCCTGAGAACCGGTCTACGTGGAGCATCCCCCGCAGCGGTCGTCATTCAGGTCGCGGATGAAGGCCCGGGCATCGCCCCCCGGGACTTACCCCATTTGTTCGAAATGTTCTTCAGGAAGAAGGACGATCAGGACATCAGGATCGGTCGCGGGTTGGGGCTTCATTTCTGTCGTCTCGTGATCGAAGCCCATCACGGGAGGATCTGGGCGGAAAATCGTCCGACGGGCGGCGCGCTCTTTTCTATCGGGCTGCCCGTGCAGCAGGGTGTGTATGCCGGTCAATCTGCTGATCGCTGAAGATCAACGGCTGTTCAGGCAGAGCCTTCGACTGTTGCTTGAGCGCGAGCCGGATATGCGGGTGGTGGGAGAGGCCACCGACGGGCGTGAAGCGTTTGAGCTCGCGACGAAGGTCAACCCGGACATCATCCTGATGGATGTGGATATGCCGAAACTTGACGGCGTCACCGCCACGCGCCTGATCAGAGGCTGTCTTCCCGACGTCAAAGTGTTGATGTTGTCGGTCCATGATGAGGACGCGAGAATCGTCGCGGCGGTCCAAGCCGGGGCCTGCGGCTATATTCTCAAGGACGCCGATCACGCCGAATTTCTCCGCATCATTCGAGCCACATACCGGGGCGAACGAGTGCATTCCCCGTTCATGCCGGACGAGTTCGCCCGGAATGCCGTCTCCGCTCTCCACCGGGCGGGAACCGAATCGGCGACGGGCCTGACGCTCTTGACCGAGCGCGAGCGGGAGATTCTCGCCTACGCCGCGGCCGGACGGGGCAACAAAGAAATTGCGGATCACCTGTGCCTCTCGCTCGACACCGTCAAAACCCACCTCCATCACATCTACCAGAAGCTCGGCGTGGCCGGTCGCGTCGAAGCGATCCTCCTGTATCTCAAAACCAAGTAAAACGCCGTTTCCTTGCGTCACCTCATCCTCACCTGAAGAGGTGAGACAAAATCCATCCTCCAGGGCATAGTCCTGCTCGCGCATGTCTCTTATCATGACGCAAATTCGATGACTGCACGTGAGAAGAAGCGCGAGAGCCGGACGTCTGAGACGATACAACAATAGGAGGTGATGAAGAGAAAGAAAGACGCGTCCCGCGCTCGTGGTTCTTCGGCGTGCGCTGCATGAGTCAAAACGGAAAAGTAAAGGAGGCGACCATGAAAGCGTGGGAGGTTCATAGGTGGGCGCTGGTCCTGGCTGTCGTGTGTGCGGTGTGTCTGTTTTCGGCGGGGTCTGCGCGCGCGGCCGGGACGTGGGTGGATGAAGTCTGGAACATGGTGACCTTCGAGAAAGCGACCTATCCCACTTCCAACTTCGATCCCTATCTGGACAGGTTGAGCGCGATCCGGAGCGGTGTCCTCCGTGGAGACCATCAAATCGTCAAGGTCGAGACGGATCGTTTTCTCAAGATGCTCCTGGAGCGAGCCCACGGCATCAACGATGTCGCGGCCGATGAGATTTACAATTTCGCCTTGACCGTGAGGCCGACGGACCAGACAGCCTCCGTCGAAGCGATCGATCTCGGGATCGGCAGCGAGCGGCCGATGAGTGTGCCCGATCACACCCGGAACACGCCATATGAGGGAGGGCCCTGGTGCAAGGAAGGCGGCTGCGATTACTGGATTGACGAAGTGTTCGACCCCGGTGCTTCGTGATGAAGATGCCCGGATGCTTTCACGAGATCCCGAAGCCTTCATGCCATCACCCGATCGGTGTAGGCAAAATCCACCGTTCAGGCAATAGGCTTGGAAGGCAGTGGACCCTAGCATGTGCGCGTCGATGAGAGGGGGAGGGTATGCGTCATCTCCCTGGCAGGTTGTTCTAAGCCATAAAAGGAGGTGAACGACGATGAGGGGAAAAAAATTCATAGGGGGTGCAGTGGTGACCGTGCTCTCGGCGTTGGCCGTGGTCGCCCTCGTGACCGTTGTGTCCGCGGAGACGCAATCGATCGACAAGGGCAAGGGGACGACCGGGTCTTCCGCCGAGATCAAGAAGGACATGGGCGAGCGAAGCTCGACGGGTGCTCAGACGGAAACGATGACCGGTGAGTTGAGCAAGGGAACAGAACGTCCGATGAGAGCACCGGAGGTGTCGGAGGGTGGTCTGGACCTGAAACATCTGATAGTCCCGGACCGCGCCGATTTCGAGAACGCGCGCGAGTCCGACATGATGTCGTCCGTGTCGTTCTAGTGGGTACGGGAGGGGAAGCGGTTCGGGCCCTCTCCCGTGTCGAGCGTCGCTCGACTGAATGGCTAGCCCGCATTATTCATGACCGCTTCTGCTGCAATCGCGGATTCGCCGCTGGGCACCCATTGCTCCGGGATTGCAATGGGTCCCGGCTGGCATGCGGCGTTGCGGCATGCCAGCGGGCGGGCTCGCCCCGCGCGACCTCAACGTACTGTTTCAAGTACGCCTCGGCCGCGCGAGGCTCCACGCGGGGGTACCCGTTGCTCTTCTCCCTGCAACGGGTCCGACGCTTGGCGACTCCACGATTTCGCGACGAACCGTCATGAATAATGCGGGCTAGAGAGGCGACTGAAGGAAACCACCGGTGATACGCAAGGAGGGAATGATTATGGGTCGGACATACATCGTGGTGTTGCTCGGTGCCTGTGCTCTGTTGTTGCTCGCGTCCGGTGCCGCGTCGGCTCAAAACACGTGGGTGGATGAGCTCTCCAACTCACTCAGCTTTTACAAAGCGAATTACCCGGGATCCAATTGGGAACCCTATCACGAAAAGCTGGTCCATGTGCGGGATGCCATCGGCCGTGGCGATCAGCGCACGGTCAAGGCTGAAATGGGGAAGTGGTTCAAGATGCTGAGGAACAGAGATCACGGCATCAATGACGTGGCGGCGGACGAGCTGTTCAACTTTGCGTTGATGGTGACCCCGATTCAGGAGTACGGAATCTCGGTCCCGGCCCCAGTAGCCCAGTAGGTGGGACGAGCGAGACGGGTTATTGAAAACGGTTGGGCCTATTCGCAGCCCAGGAGGCCGGTCCAGCCGGCCGATGCAAAGGCAACGAAAAGACCGATGAAAGAAAAGGGAGGTGCGGAATGAGATATCCGCTGTATTTCCTGCTAGCAGTTGCGGCGGTTCTGGTTCTGGTCGCGCCGGCGGGTGCCGGACAACTTGGTGAGAAGGGCGGGCATTACGAATTCAGCGGGGTGATCTACAAAATCCAATCGGGTCTGCTCTTTGTAAAGACCGACACAGGGCTGCGGCCTCGATGGATTTCCCAGAACAGAGCGGAGCGCGCGGGATTGCACGACGCAAAAATCGGAGACGCCGTAAACATGATGGTGGACTCCGGAAATCAGTTGATTGATACCGCGCTGGCCGGCCGGCCCTTCGGTGAACATCGATTCTTTGCCGGGACCCTTCACTACGCCGATCCTTACTGGAGCGAAATCAAACTGTCGACTCCCAGTGGGTTCGAGCGGTTCGACGTGGATACCCTGGCCGGGAGCAAACTTTCGGTATTCCAGGAAGGGACTCCGGTCACCGTTGAGCTCGATGCGGACAACGTGGTGGTCGATATCTCTCGTGCACGGTGAGAGAGCGGCTAAGCTCATCTCACCGAGACGGGGGACTTTTTCAGCCCCCCAAGGTGCTTCCGGTCACCACGTCGAAGGGAAGAAAGTTGCGTTGGCGACTCCCAGAAGACGATCATCGGAAGCCTGACACAGCGGAGGGCGCAGGCCCGTGGCCGACCCAAGAATAAACTTGGTATGCGCATTGGTCGCCGCCTGTGCCCTCTCGCTCCTCGTCGGGACTCCTGCCTTGAGTTTGGACACCTGGTGGTCCGATGAGATCATTCGGGTGCTGAGTACTCATCAGGCGGAGGTCCCAGTGGAAAATATCGGCCCCTACCTTCGGAAGATGCACGAGGTTCGTCGGGCGTTGATCCGGAACGATGACCGAACAGTCAAGGTTGAGCTCAATTCAATGTTTCACATGCTTGCGATGCGCAGCCACGGTGTGAGTGATACCACTGCGCGGGAGCTGTTCAACTTACTGGTCATCCTGACTCCACTGAAAGAGTACGGGATCATCGTCCCCGATCCCGAACTCGAGCGACAATAAATAAAGTCCATCTATCCACCGGTTCGCCTGCATAACCCCATTGCCTCAGGCGATCTTGACAGTGAACCGAAGCGAACGTACGATTTTCTAACTGAGCCAGGGGTCTGCGTTGTCGGGGTCCGGCTCGGTATCCGAGGATTTCGTTTCACGCAAGCAGGGGGGACGAGGGTATGTCTCGCCGTCTCGTCCAGTGGCTAAGTGGATTGCTGCTCCTATCAGTCGGAACGTCCGCAGGCGGCAACGCATGGGCCGCCGAGACAGGTCCACAGGTACCGGGGCCTCCCCTCGCGACCATCATCGAGCTTGAGACCGCAGCTCGCCTGCTGGCGATCCTCCTGGACTCAGGCCGCTCGGTGATCAACGAACATCAATCGCTCTTCGACAGCCAAGGGCGAGCTGAGAAAGGTTTCACGCCCAAGGTCTTCGAGCAGCAGCTCCGCGACGTGTTCAGAAGCCGATCGGGCATAGACTTGCAGGATCTGGACGGCGCCCGCCTCTCCGGCTCGGCCAAGTCCTTGCTTAAGGAGCTCGTCGAGGTCAGCAAGCAGGTTGTGGCCGAAGCCCAGCCTGAGATCAACCGCCCAGGGGTGGGATTCAAGGGCTTTATTCCGGCGGTCTTCGGCGAACGAGTTGCGGCGCGCTTCACGGCGAAAACAGGGGTCCGGCTGAAACAAACCGCGCTGGCGGTCAGAAATCCGGCCAATGCGCCCGACGCAACGGAACGCGTTGCACTTGAGGCTTTTGCCGATCCGAGTTATCCTCGGGAAAAGGTGATCAGCGAAGTCACGACGCAGAGTAAAGCGCTGCGACTGATGTTTCCGCTGTACACGACGCGCCAATGTCTTGATTGCCACGGTGATCCCAAGGGAGAGCTCGATAAGACCGGCTACCCGCGTGAAGGCCTCAAGTTGGGCCAAAATGCGGGGGCCATCAGCGTCGTGATTCCGCTGCGGGGGAAGTGACCGATGCGACGAACAATCCTGATCGGCGGGCTCATCTTCGCGGGGGCCGTCGGAGTATCGGCGGCGGACCGACCTGCTCCCCCCGTTGAAAGACCGGCCGGCACCGGCGTCATCGTCCACAGCGACGGGTATATCTTGACGGCTCACCACGTGGTCGCGAATGCTCGGCGCATCGTCGTCGTGACACCCGGGGAATTTCGCGCTCCTGCCGTCATCGTGAGCACCGACGTGGAGCACGACCTCGCATTGCTCAAGGTGGAAACCGTCGGGCTCTCGGAAGCATCGCTGGGCTACGCCGGCTCCGTACGGTTGGATCAAGAAGTGATCGCCGTCGGATATCAGTTCGGACTTCGGGAGGTCTCGGTGACGCGCGGTCGAGTTGCGGCGGTGCGGACGAAAGGTGTGCAGCGGGTCTTCCAGGTGGATGCCGCGATCAATCCCGGTAACAGCGGCGGCCCGGTCTTTAATCGGCGGGGAGAGCTGGTGGGGATTCTCACGACGAAGTTCAGCCATCCCTCCGGGATCGTGCCTGAGGGGATGGCCTTTGCCGTACCCATCAGCTATGCGACGCCGTTGCTGGCGAATATTCCCGACTTCGACTTCACGGCCCTCGGTAAGGGGCGGAAGGCCGTCAAGGCCGAGGCCAACGGCGGGCTGGCCCAGGAATTGGTCCGCACCTCTGTGCGGATCGAAACGCTCCGGGCGGTTGAGCCCGCAACAGCACCCCCCTCTGCTGGTCCTCCCTCAAGCCCCCAACCCAAAGGCGAGTCACAGCCTGCTCAGACCGCTCGCGCTCACCAGGGACCGGCCAAGACCGATGGTGCGGCTCCCAAGGATGACGCATCCGTGGAAAAGGTAAACGAGCAGTTGAAAGAGGCGCAACGGGAAGCTTTGGAGCAGTTAGCTCAACACGGAGCGACTGTATCGGAGGGGGGGATGGCGTTGATCCCGGCCGGGGACTTTGTCATGGGAGCGGAGGACCTCATGCCCGATGCCCGTCCGGTTCACCGCGTGTTCGTAAGCTCGTTCTGGATCGACCGGTACCAAGTCACCAACGCGCAGTATCGCAAGTGCGTCGAAGCGGGCGGGTGCCTGCCTCCCAAAGATCAACAGGCCTTCGACGACGCGGAACGGGCTCAGCACCCCGTGACGAACGTCACGTGGGCGCAGGGCAGGGCCTATTGCCAATGGAAGGGGAAACGCCTGCCGACGGAGGCTGAATGGGAAAAAGCCGCGCGCGGCACGGATGGCCGACGCTACCCCTGGGGAAACAGCGATGACTTGATTAAGGCCCGCCTGAAGAGCGGAGAAATCAGGACGGTGAGTAATGGGACCGAGCCGGTGGGCAGCCAGTCCGCCATCGTGTCGCCCTATGGAGTATACGACATGGTCGGCAGTGTCGCGGAATGGGTGAAAGATTGGTATGGAGACGATTTCTACCAGGTCTCCCCGTCACGTGATCCGCAGGGACCGGTGCGAGGCTCCTTCCGCGTCTTGCGGGGCGGCCCCTTGAGCGAACGGCCTCTTGAATCGCATGTCAGCTATCGGAGCTGGGATGAGATGACCTATTGGGGACCCACTGTGGGATTCCGCTGCGCTGACGACGCCTCTTGACGACCCTGTATCGGTCACCGTTCCTGCCGTTCCTTTTCCTCTCCACTTCCGCGATAATCCCTCCCGTGTAGAAGGTAGCGGGCAGCCGGTAGCGAACAGCTCCGAGCTATTCGCTGCTCGCTGTGGGCTGCAGGGTGGGCCGCAGGCCCATGAGGATTGCCGATGCAATGGCAGAAGCTCGCGAGGCGTGCGCTTGTGGCGACGGCCGTCGGACTCTCCGTCTGTTTCTGTGCCGTCGTGCTTCACGGCGTCGGCTGGCTGCAAGTTGCCGAATGGAAGTCTTTGGATTATCGATTCCGGCAGTACGCGGACAAAGCCAAGGCCAGCAAGGACATTGTCCTTGTGGCCGTCGATGAAGCTAGTCTGGAGGCCTTCGGCCGGTGGCCCTGGCCTCGTGATCGCCACGGCTACGCGGTCCGCTATCTCAAAGAGGCGGGTGCCAAAGCCGTTGTGTTCGACGTGTTGTTTCTAGAGCCCGACGAGAATTCCGAGGAGTACGACGCATCCTTTGCCGCCGACGTTCAGGGGGCGGGAAACGTGGTGTTGCCGGGGCTCTTCGAGCGTGAGCCTGATCCGGTCCTGCCTCCGGTGGAAGTCGCCGGATCCGGGTCGCACTCGAAGTTCCAGATCTTGAAACCGGGAGGCGGCCAGCCTCCGGCCGCGCTCAAGCTGCCCCTGCCGGCCCTCACGCAGGCGGTGCGAGGTCTCGGCTTCATCAATTTGACGCCGGATCGAGACGGAGTGACACGGCGGGTTCCCTTGTTCGGGACCGTCGGCACGGCGACATTACCCCAGATCGCCACCGCCACCGCCGAGATGCTCGCCAAGACCGATGCCCTGTTGGGGGAATCACGAGAGCTCCACATCGGGAAGACTTCCGTTCCCGTGACGCCCGAAGGCCGCATGTTGGTCAATTGGCACGGCGGGCTGGATAATCAGGTCTATCCTTCTTATTCGATGGGGGCGGTGCTCCAATCGTTCGCGCAACAGCAGAAAGGTGAGAAGCCGCTGCTCGACCCGGCGCTCTTCAAGGATAAGATCGTGTTCATCGCGGCGACAGCAGCGGGCACGTACGAACTGCGCGTCACGCCGCTTTCTCCCTTTACGCCGGGCGTGCTCATTCACATGGCGGCCCTGGACAATTTGTTGCAGGGGGATGCGCTCCGTCAGGCCCCCAATTGGGTTTTCATCGTCTCGACGTTGATCCTCTGTCTCGGCATGGCGTGGAGCTTCATGCTGCTGCGGGATTGGGGGTGGAAACTCGTCGTCGGGTTCGGCCTCGCGCTTGCCTATTATGCGCTCGTCATCCATGCGTTCACAGGCCACCTGCTGTGGATGGAACTCGTCTTTCCGCTCGGTGCGTGGGGTGTCACCTTCGCCGCCACTGCGACGGTGGAGTATGCCACCGAAGGGCGGCAACGACGCCAGCTTCGCGCGGTGTTCGACAAGTATATGTCGGCTGAAGTGGTGGACGAAGTGATGCGGCATCCCGAGCAGGTAAAGCTGGGCGGGGAGAAGAAAGAGCTGACAGTGTTCTTCTCCGACGTGGCCGGGTTCACCACGATTTCCGAGCAGCTCTCGCCGGAAGAATTGGTCACGCTCCTCAACAAGTACTTGTCGGCGATGACCAAGATCATCCGCGCGCATCGGGGCAACGTGAACAAGTTTCTGGGTGACGGCATTATGGCGATCTTCGGTGCGCCGCTTGGCGATCCGAACCATGCGACCTTGGCCTGCTATGCGGCGCTGGAGAGCCAGGAGGCCCTGCTCCGGCTTCGGCAAGAATGGAAAGCCGAAGGCTATCCGGAGATCGTCGCGCGCATCGGGATTAATTCCGGTCCACTCGTCGTCGGCAACATGGGCTCTGAAGAGCGGCTGGAATACACCGTCATGGGCGATAGCGTGAACCTCGCGTCGCGCCTGGAGGGCGCAAACAAATTCTATGACACGCTGATTCTCTTGGGTCCGAGAACCTACGAACTGGCGAAGACCGACATCGAGGCGAGACCGGTTGATCTCCTTCGCGTCAAAGGAAAGAAAGAGCCGGTGCAGGTCTATGAGCTGCTTGCCCGGAAGGGCCGGCTCGATCAGGCGCGGCAGCAGGTGGTGCGGACGTTTCTTGAAGGGTTGGAGGCCTACAAGGGACGAGCGTTCTCGACGGCCAAGGCCCGGTTCGAGGAGGCGCTACAGCTCGATCCATCCGACGGACCGTCGAAGGTGTATCGCGAACGCGCGATTTCCTACCAGGCCACGCCGCCGCCGCTTGATTGGGATGGGGTCTACGAATTAAAGTCCAAATGACTTGTGTACCGATCAGGAAGTGAGCTCAGAGACACAAGACGGGAGACCCCCTCTCCAACCCTCTCTCCTGTGGGGAGAGGAAAAAGGTGAGGGGTCAGAAAGTGGGGGCGATGAGATGAAACTGAGGGACAAGGGACTCTTCGCTGCGCTGGTCATTGCGATCTATCTCGCTTGCTTGCCATCCCTGGCCTTGGCGGAAACTCTTTACGTGCAGGCCAAGACCGCGCAATTGAGGTCAGGGAAGACGTCGCTCGACACTGTGGTGGCCAATCTCAAATATGGTGATGAGCTGGAAGTCCTGAAGCGTGACGGCAGTTGGGTAGAGGTGAGGACGACGTCGGGCGCGCGGGGCTGGATTTTTGCGAACAAACTGACGGCGAGCAAACCGTCGGGCGGCAGCGATACGTTGGCGCAGCTCGGCCGCAGCATGCGCCGCGGTGAGGCAGCGGGGACCACCGCGTCGGCCGGTGCGAGGGGACTGGACAAGACCTCTGAGGGCTATGCGAATCGGGCCGGTATCTCTCAGCAAGACCGTGATGCCGTCGATCGGATGACGGCTTACCAGCTCACGGATCAGGAAGTCGAGGAGTTCCTCAAGGAAGGAGGGCTCGGCGAATATGCGAAATAACATCTCGATCGCAATGAGTCTCTTCGCTCTGGCCCTTTCATTCGGTAGCTGCGCCGAGCTACAGCAAGCGGCTGAGCAGGCGGCCCGACAGTCAGGGGATGAACGGTTGGCCAGGACCATCCGTGGCGCGGGCACGCTCGTCGCCGGGCTGCTGCCCATCGGCTACGAAGAAGAGTCTTCGATCGGTCAGTCGATCGCGCTGCAAGTGGTGGCGCGCTACGGGGGGACGGTGGATGACCCCCAACTGGTCCGCTATGTCAATCTCGTCGGTCGGTCTGTGGCCGCCACCTGCGACCGGCCGGACATCCTGTATCGCTTTGCCGTTCTCAATCACGATTCGATCAATGCCTTCGCCGCGCCGGCCGGCTATGTCTTCGTCACCCGCGGGCTCCTCAAGAACGTGCAGAACGAAGCCGAGCTTGCGGCCGTGCTCGGTCATGAAATCGCGCACGTCTCGCAAAAGCATATTCTCGAGGTGATTCAACGCTCGAAGCAGATTGCCGGCGTGACCGAGGCCGGTCTCGCCTATGCCGGGAAGAATCCCGAGGCATTCAAGAGCGTGATCGACAATGCAGTGAAGAAGCTGTTGGATGAAGGATTGGACCAGAGCAAGGAAATCGAAGCCGATCAACTGGGCGATGTGTTCGCCTCCCGCGTCGGATACGATCCCGCCGCCTATGTCACCTTTCTTACGAGGCTCCGCACGGTGAAGGGGGACGACAAGGCCTTCTTCAAGACCCACCCGAACTTTTCGAATCGCATCCAGGCCGTGCAGCAAACGATGAGCGCTAAGGGGTTGAAGACCAACGGTGTCCTCCTGGCGGAGCGGTTTGCGCAACAAGGGAAGCGGTTGTAGGAATGCTGGAAAGGGCACCCGTGTTGTGGTCCTTTGCTCCCGGAGCCCGCACATCTGACAATTAGGTGAAACAATCAAGGTGGACGATGTGCTCGCTCGACGGCCGCAGTCGGACCAACACGGGTGCCCTTTCCAAAGAGAGATAGTTTAGAAAGCTTGCCGCTAAACTGCGCAGTGAGAGCAGTCCGGCTCCCGTTTTTGAGAATCAGTGAGGGGCTGTGGAAGGCCTGGACGTGCGCAGTTGGGGATCGACCAGGCTGCCCTTCACCGTCGATATATTAGGCTCAGGAAACGCTCCCTGACACCGTTTGATCCCATGCTTCTTGCGGACCGCGGGAGCTGCCGAAGAGCGTTGACAAGTCCGCGGGAACCTCGGAGAATCGGCTTCATTGTGGGGCTTCGGGAAACCAAGATGTTCCGATCAGCGCCTCAGGTTAGGCGCTGTGCGCGGATGGAGGACATTTCCTGAGCCCGACAGTATTCAGAGCAAAAGGATTCCGCTTCTATTTTTTCTCCCGCGAGGAAACACGCATGCACGTTCATGTGTATTGTGAACGCGGTGAAGCGAAATTCTGGCTGGAACCGAACATCGAACTGGCGCAGAATGCCGGCATGACAGCCCGACAAATCCGAACGGCAAAATCTCTCATCGAGGAGCATGACGATGAAATCCGCAACGCTTGGCAAAAGCACTTCGGGCGCTGAGGTAACGAACATCTCCGGGCATGGGTTCTGGCTGCTGATAGCTGACGAAGAGCTCTTCGTCCCTTTTCAAGGGTTTCCCTGGTTCAAAGATGCATCGGTCTCAGAGATTCTGAACGTTGAGTGCCCCCGTCCTGATCATCTGTATTGGCCTGATCTCGATGTGGATTTAGCTGTGGACTCGATCAGGCATCCGGAGAAGTTCCCTCTCATCTCGAAAGAATCGCGCCGACCAAAGCGCGCTCGCTGATACACAGGGGCGGGCCGGTGACATGGTAAGTCCAGACACATGCGTGAGCTCGGGATCTGTGGCTTCACTGCGGCGGCCAGGTTTTCTCCAACACCCACCCGAACTTTTAGAATCGCACCCAGGCCGTGCAGCAGACGATGCAGGCCAAAGGCCTCAGGGCCAACGGCGTCCTGCTGGCGGAGCGGTTTGCGCAACAAGGGAAGCGGTTGTAGGAAGATTGGGAGGGCACCCGTGTTGGCTCTTTGCTCCCGGAGCGCGCACATCTGACAATTAGGTGAAACAATCAAGGTGGACGATGTGCTCGCTCGACGGCCGCAGTCGGACCAACACGGGTGCCCTCCCAACAGAAAGATTACCTCTGCACGATCCTCATCGAACGAGATGCATTTTTGTCTGAAAATCTCCCTTTCGGCCAACTTATAGTGAGATGATGGGCAACCTTCTTGAAGAAACATGGACAAATCTTGATTCACATGAATTGAGGCTTCTTCTGGATAAGCGCATCGGGGGGCCGGGCCAGTACCATGATTTTGCCAATAACCCAAATACGCTTTACCTTCCACTCACGGGCGCACCTTGTCGAATCGGGCTCACCTTTCGTGACAACAAGATCGTCGCCATAGAGCCTGGTCCGGCATTCGATGCGACCGAGTGGCAGCGGGTTAGTGAGGAAATCGAGAAATCGATCCTTGCCGGGTCACTTAAAGTGCGACGCGAGTATAGTTTCAGTAGCTTCCGCGTGCTGGGTTCATGGCGTGGCGAACGTTCTGGGGTCCAGATACTTTCGCCGCCGGCTGATGCGCCACGCGCCCCCTGCGAAATGGCTGAGCATCCCTTCATCCTTGAGTTCCCCATACAGGCAAGCGACTTTTGGGGCGTGACCAATCACCGGCGGATACGGGAACATTGTAATTTGACCCTCCTCCTGAACGTTCTGCTTGCCGGGCGTACGAGTCTCCAACCACGACGATCCAAACATTTCTGGGCAAGCGTCCCTATTAGCGATGGCCGCCACGAAATCAAATGGGCAGAGGAATTCTTCTTCGCGAAGCTGGGTAAGGCTGTGATCGATGAGTTATCCATACCTACAGGCCAGCAGCTTGAAGAGGTCGAGCCGGAAGAGTACTACACAAAGGTTGGCCACGATGGGAAGGGTTTGCGAGTTCCGGCAGACCGCGATCAGTCGATTTGTTGTTACAAGGCGCTTTCGGCTGAAAATCGGGCAAAGTTCGACCGCGCCACCTTTTGGATCGACATCGCCTCGCGCCAGTGGAACACCTCTGTATCAGCATCCTTCGCGGCACTCGTCTCGGCAATCGAATCGCTGACAGAGCGTGGCGATTTTCATTCATTTGACTGTCCGACTTGTGGCGAGCCCACTCAACATGAAGCGCCTGGCGCAACTCGACGCTTCAAGGACTTCTTTGACATCTGCGCTCCAGGCGTTCCCCTGGCCAATCGACGAGATAGAATCTACAAGCTTCGACCAGGGATTCTTCACGGAAGCAAGTTAATGCAACTTGACCAAGAC
>JBBIJI010000029.1:0-47426 GCA_037446055.1 Nitrospiraceae bacterium | reverse complement strand
CAACGGCGTGTTCGGGCGGGAGCAAACCCAAACTGGGCTTGCGGACCTGGCCGGCCATCTGCGGTATGCGCGGCATTTGGCCATGACGAAGCATGAGCCAGTTCGAGTGCTCCTCGATGCCGATCGAGGGGTTGTCTCGATGACGAGGAGCGGATCCCCGGGTCGACCGGTGACCGAACTGCGGCTCAATGAAAAAGGGATCACGATCGTGCGGTCGAGCGCCGGTCCAGTGGTGACGTTTTATCCAAGCGGCAGATCTGCAACGGGAACGACCATTACGTTGCGCAATCAGCAACGGGAAACCAGGACTGTGACGGTCAGCGTGACCGGGCAAGTCTCGACCTATTGAGAGTCTGGCGATGATCTGGCGAGCAAGGGAGCAGGGGTTCACATTAGTTGAACTGATGGTGGCGTTACCGATCTTGGCGATGGCGCTGCTCGGCGTGCTCGCGATGTTTCAGTGGTCCCTCCGGGGGACAGAACACGGCGCGTCCGCGCTGCGCGCGGTCGCGCTCGCGGAGTCCAAGTTGGAGCAGAAGCGCACGGTGTCTTGGGCGCACATTCTCGAAGATCGCGGCGAAGACGGCGCAATCGGCGGGTCCATGCGTGATGACGGCATCGAGCCGGATCTGGCCGCGGGCGACGGAATCTATTCGGCGCAGCTCGATCGAGATGGAATCCACGTCGTCTGGACCGTCCAGTTCGACCGGTCAGGGCCGCCTGCGACCGCAGGGCTGGCGACCATCACGGCCAGGGCTCACTATGTCTCGCTCTCCGGCCAGCTCAGGCAAATCGTCCTGGGGACTATACGGGCGAATCCCTCGTATGTGGGTGAGTGAAATGAAGAAGGCGACGGCACATCAGCGCAAAGTGTGTTCCTCCGAGAACATATCAATCACCGGTAACATGGCCGGCATGTGTTTGACGGAGATTGTGATCGCAATGGCGGCCGGACTTGTCGTCATGACCGCTGTGCTGGAGACAATCCAGTGGTGCGATTGGATGTTCCGAGCCCATCGTGACATGACCGCTCACCAGCAAGAATTGCGGGTCGCCCCGGATCTGCTGAATAGCGAGCTCAAGACGGCAGCATCTTCCAAGCTGTCACAGTCACCCGTTCAGGAAAGTACGCCGGTCTCCCTGGCGTTTGACGCGAATCTCGCGGGATTGATGACGAAGCTCACTCGCCCGGTGGGGCCGGGTGACGTGGAGCTTCCTGTTGAAGACGCCGGCGATTGGCCCAGCGGAAAACGGCTGGTGGTGTGTCAGGAGGATCGATGTGCTGAAGGGCGATTGGCGCGGCAGGGGACAAAACGACTCGTCGTCTTGGCGGCACCGCTGGGAAAGGGATTCGCGGAGGGCAGTACCCTGTTCGTGCTCAACCGTGTTCGCTACTACCGCGTCAGAGACCAAGGCAACAAGGTCCGAGTGATGCGCGCCGTGGACGGAGGAGCGGGAACGTTGGTTGAAGGCCTTGTGCGCTTTGAGTTCAGTCACTGGACGAGAGACGGAAGACCCACGACTGTTCCAGGACAGGTCGCTCGTGTGCGTGTCCAGATGACCCTGACGGAACGATCGCAACCGATCGAGCAGGACTTCGGAGTGCGGATGTAATGAAGACAAGAAAGGCGGTTGAAAGTATGCGGAATGTTCATGAGTACCGAATCAAGGCGGATCGCGGAGAACAAGGGATTATCCTGTTTGTCACGATGATCCTGCTGCTACTGCTGACCAGTTTAGGGATGACCTCGATGAATCTCGCCACACTTGAGCTGCGGGCTGCTGGTGGGACTTCCGGGGACCGCGCCGCAGAGCAGCTCGCTGACGCTGCCGTCGACCTCGTGGTGTCATGGTTTCATCGGCCCGAGTCGCTTCCACCGGAGATCGAACGTGTCCTGATCGACCGGATGCTGGAAAACAGTGCCTCTCCGTTGACCATGCCACAAGCCTGGACTGCGTCGGGCAGAGTTCCACAGGACGCGGAGTTACTCCTGGATGCTTCTACGCCCGAGGGCGATCGAATGTTGAACGCGCCCGGTACGGGATGGTTCCGATCGCTCGCCCACATCGGGAAGATTCTCCGGTTGAGAGTCTATGGTCTCAGGAGGACCGGGTTTTGCTGCACAGTCGAAGTTACGGCGCAAGCAGGGGCCGGCGATGTCGTCTCGAAAACCAGTGTGGCGGTGGACCTTGGTCGCGTGGTGATTCCGCCGTTGCGAGCCGCTGTCCAGGTGATGGAGGTCGCGACGCCCTCGATAGACTCAGAACCGGTCCCACCCCTGGCCCATTGGGGTGATGTGCATGTGAAGGGCGACGTCCGGTATCGGACGCTCAACGAGATTCCCCGTAAGACCGATTTGGCGCCGGTTTCGAATTTGTCCTACGACGCGATGGAACGGAGAGAGGACCGATGGTTAGACCTGTATGTCGGCGGCACACTCACGTTTCTCCAGCCAGCTCCGCTGGCGGCCGGGTTGCTGCCCCTCAATATCTACCAGCACCAGGATCCCGTCCCTGGAATGCAATGGGACCTGTGGTCCTACGAGCATATGAAAAACCTGGCCAAGAGGTTCGGGACCTATTATGGCACGGACCGCAGCGGGCTGCTCTATCGTGACGGGGTCATCGAGGCAGGGAAAGGCCTCACGCCGGATGAAGCGTTCGCGTCTCGTTTTGTTGGGGATCATCGAGGGCTGGTGTTCGTGGATACGGTGGATCAGCAGCCCCCCTCTGCGAGTAATTTGAGTGTGATGACCTTGCAGGCGGAATACGCCGAAGGCGTCTTTGTTGTCTGCGGCCACCTCAATTGGAAGCCGAAGGGGAACGGAATGTCGATTCCTGCATTGCATCCATCTCCCGAGGGAACGAATGCCTTGGGGCTGCGTGGCCCCGTACTTCTTTCACAGATGCACTTGCAAGGAGTGCTGTATGAATTTGGAACCCTCACGATAAGCGGCCGTCCGCGGCTCTATGGCACCGTAGTCGCGCCGCGCATTCTCCGAGCAACTGGGCCGGAGCTGCACCAACTAGAGGTGTGGTACAACGCAGACCTCGCTCGTGGGTTGGTTCGAGGAGTGCCGCTTGTCTTCGTCGCTCCTGGGACCAGGCGAAGTGCAATGTGAGCTCGTAGCAAGCCTAGTCATCCATTACATACAGCGAAGTGGAGTCGTCATCATGCTGAAAACCGCCACGCAATTGCCAGAGCATCAAATCCTTCAATGGTTGACCGAGGAAGGTTTCATAAGCCCGTCCGATGCGCAGGGTCTGCTGCGCTCAACTGATGGGAAGGGGTTTGATTGGGAAACCGATTTGTTAGATGCGCTCTCCGTACCGAAGAGCGCGGTCCTTGCGATGTTGAGTCGGTATTATGGGCGACCTGCTGTTGCATACGAGGATCGACTTGTGATCGACCGAGCACTCCTGAAAAGGCTGAACCCGGACTATCTTCGACTCAATCACTGGATCCCGATCAAGCAGGAAGAACGATGCCTCGATATTCTGATCGCCAATCCTTTGAACCTTGAGATCGAGCACGATATTCGACGTGCCTTTCCGGGTGTGACCGTTCGGGTGTCTGTCGGGCTCAAGCGGGATATCGAACAGTATTTGGATGTCGCAACCGGGCGACAGTCGAACGAGTCGATTTCCGCCATTCTCGGCGCGCTGGCAAGTGAGGCGCAGACTGAGCAACATGAAGAGGCAGAGACTTCGAGAATTGGCGAGAACGACTCTGCCATCGTGCGGCTGGTCGACCAAGTCATCATGGAGGCGGATCGGGTGGGCGCTTCCGATATTCACATCGAGCCGTTTGCACATCAAAAGGACACCGTCGTGCGATTCCGTGTGGACGGGACGTGTTTCACATCCATGAAGGTTCCTGCGGCTTACCGACGAGCGATCGTCTCACGCATCAAGATCATGGCCAACCTCGATATTGCTGAGCGGCGGAAGCCCCAAGACGGGAAAATTCGCTTTAAGCTGAGTCGAGAGAAAGAGATTGAACTCCGCGTCGCGACTCTTCCGACGGCGAACAACAACGAAGACGTCGTCATGCGGTTGCTGACCGCTCAAGGTCCGATACCGCTGGAGGGCATGGGGTTTACATCCGACGCTACCCTCGAGACCTTAAAGACCTTGGCGGAGAAACCATATGGGATCATCCTGTGCGTGGGCCCGACCGGCTCGGGGAAGACTACAACCCTGCACGCGCTGCTCCGCCATATCAACACTGACGAGCGGAAAATCTGGACCGTCGAGGATCCCGTCGAAATCACGCAGGACGGACTCAGGCAGGTGCAAGTGCATCCGAAAATCGGACTCACATTCGCATCGGCCTTGCGAGCGTTTCTTCGAGCCGATCCCGACGTCATCATGGTTGGGGAGATGCGGGATCGTGAAACCGCGGACATCGCGCTCGAGGCGTCGCTGACCGGCCATCTGGTCCTCAGCACTCTGCACACCAACAATGCGGTGGAAACCGTCACCCGCCTGCTTGACCTCGGGTGTGACCGGTTCAATTTCGCAGACGCCATGTTGGGTGTGCTCGCCCAGCGATTGTGTAAACGGCTCTGCGAGAGTTGCAAAGAGCCATACTTGCCCACGCGACAAGAGTACGACGAACTTGTGAGCCTGTACGGGGAACAGGCCTGGCCTGGCCTTGGAATTGCGTATGACGGCGGGTTCAGGCTCTATCGCACTCGCGGGTGTGATCGCTGCAATCACATTGGTTTCAGGGGTCGGCTCGCGATCCATGAACTCCTCGTGGGCAGTGAAGAAATTCAACGACTGATCCAGATGCGTTCGAAATCGAGAGAGCTCCTTGCCGCAGCACGTTCTCAGGGGATGACGACCCTTGTCCAGGATGGCATCCGGAAAGCGTTGAAAGGAGAAACGACTGTCCGCCAAGTGAGAGGCGTGGCTCTGCGGTAACTCTCGAACCTTTGTCGGCGAGCATCGATAAGTATATTCCTGTTCTTGCTTTGACCCACCGGGGGTGTCGGTCCGATCACCATTTCCTGATCGCCATGCCACCCCTCTGCTCATCCTTGTGAAATAAGCTCGCAAGATTCGGCCTCTGGATCCCCTCAGATGCCCCTCTGCTTAAGGGAGGGAATCCGACCGTGCCGTCTTGAAACTGGAAATGTGTGTGCGACAGGGACGAACATTGCCCATATGGGGTCCCCGGTGGGCTCGAAATCGACCTGGGACGGAGCGATGAAAGCATTAAGAAACAGTGGGTTAGGTGTGTAATCCTGGTGGTCTATGGCGGCATATCCTTTGCTCAAGTTTTAGCTGCTATGGTTGTAGCTATGCGCCAGGAATCCATTCTTATGTCACAAGACCAGGCTAACGGGGGATTTACCCTGGTCGAAGTGATGATGGTCTCAGCAATTATTGCGCTCACTGCCACCGTGGCCGTCCCCGCTTACCTCCAATGGAACTCAAAAAACCAGCTGAAGCAAGGCATGACCGAACTGCATCGGAGCTTGAACCTTGCGCGTGTGGCGGCAATGGCCCGAAACATGACCGTGACAGTCACACTGGACAATAACGTCGTGGATCCTGCCGATGGTGTGCCGAAGGTGACGGCTACCTTCTCTCCCGCCGTAATCCCTCCGGTGAGAATGCCAGCCAATGTGACGACCGTCGCAAACGTCACATCCCCAGGAACGGTTCCCTTCAACATTCGCTTCAGCTCGCTTGGTGTCCAGCTCGGCGGAAATCAGAGTTTCACAATAACCAATAATCAAGGTCTAGTTTATTCCGGGCTCGTTGCCCCTACAGGAAAGGCAACATGGTGTCCAAAGGCCACATGTCCATAGGACGGCAGTTGAGGGGCGAGAGAGGCTTGTTGCGAGGATTATGTGATTCACCAGGCTTTACGCTGGTTGAGAGTATGGCCGCAGCGGTCATCTTGGCGGTCGGCTTGTTGGCGATCGCCGGCATGCAAGGGATCTCGCTTGGGCGCAATATCGACTCGAACGAACTTTCGCGCGCGACAAACCTGGCTTCGGACATCATCGAGCGGATTCAATTCAACCGCAGGAACGCGATCCAGTACAACAATATCGACACGACGTCCGCTACTCCCTGTCCTTCAACGAATACGATGGCGCTGGGTGATTGTAATCAGTGGCGGAACTTGTTGAACGGCTCTGGGCTGAACGCCATCCGAGGAACCGTAACCGCAACGGCCATCGTGACCACACCGCCCCTCAATCAGACTCAAGTGGCGGTCACGCTGACTTGGACCGGCTCAATTAACGCTGAAGGGTCGGTGAGGCGGACCAGGACCATCACGATGTCGAGCATCATCGCCCCGGAGTGAGGAGAATCATGCGGCACCGGGAAATAGCCATCAAGAGCGGTGCTCGAGTTCGGCAGGAAAAGGGCTTTTCACTGATCGAACTCATGACAGCGGTGGCGATTACCGGCATCATCGTGGCAGCAGGCTTCACCGTCCTGACTTCCAGTAACAAGGCCACAAATGCGACAGATCAACTTGCCGGGACGCAACAGAGCGCCCGTCTAGCCATGGAGCTGTTGGCGCGCGATATCAAAATGGCCGGGTTCGGGTCGGCAGGAGCGGCGGTTGGGGCTTGCGCTATGCCGATCGCGCCCGGTGACAACAACGTCGCGGGGAATGATACGGGGCCTGATCAGGTGTCGCTCTTGGTTCCCGCTACAAGCAATACTGTCACTTCCTGGGACCTCGCGGCCCAAGCGCCCGCTGCAGCAGGCTCTTCAATCACGCAGATTTCACTGACGACAGCCAACATTAACGACATGGTCTCCGCAGGAATGGCTGCGGGTTCATACATTTCTCTCGGCGGGATGCCATCTGTTCCTGTAAGCACCATAAATGCTGCCGGTCAAACCATCACTTTGGCGAGTTCGATCGGAGCGCCTGCGTTCTTTCCTGCAGGGACGCCAGTATATCTCCTGCAGTGCGTCACGTATGCGATTTCGAATAACCCGGCTACTTGCGGAAGTGCCGCTCCTTGCTTGACCCGAAACGGCCAGGTGATCGCAGAGGGGATCGAGGACCTGCAACTGGCTTATGCGTGCGATGGATGCGTGGCAGCGATCAACGGCGGAATTGCAGACGGCACCATTGATAACCAAGCTGGAGCTGCAGGATTCGATGAGGCGGACTTCGTGACCAACAACGCTTGGGCGACGCCGCCGATGACAGCAGACAAGATCCGGTTGGTCCAAGTGTCGCTTGTGGCTAGGCAAGTGGGACCTGAGATGGGCTTCTCGGGAGCTCAAGTAAAACCGGTCAACACGCCAGGGCCGATCGTGGTGTCGGACCATAATCCTTCGGCAGATGCCGGCTACAATCTATCGAACTATCAGCAATGGCGGCGCCGGGTACTGGTCCGAACGGTTCAAACGAGGAATCTAGGCTTGTGAGTTGTTTGGGGAGAAAGGCTGTCACAGTGATGAGCGCAAGGTGCACAGCAAGATTCTCGAATGAGTGCGGCATGGCGATGCTGACGGTCATGATCCTGCTGCTGATCCTAACAGTCCTTGGAATCATGGCCATCACCGTCACGGCGCTGGAGAGCCGCATGTCGACTCAGGTGCTGGGACAGGAGACGGCCGCGGCTGCGGCTGAATCCTGCGTCGGGACGGCGGCTAATATCATTCAGCAGACGATCGCCGGGAGTACGTTGCCCGCAAACTATTACGCAGTGGGAGGCCCCGTACCTGCCTCCAATGCAGCCACGCTGCAAGATGAGATCATGGGTTACAACAATTCAGAGAACAATGCTGACTTTGCCGTGGGCACAGGCTCCGCGCCCAACACGCAGGTGCAGGTTGGCTCCTTTTCTGTCAGGGGCGATATTGACCGGCTCTACGCGAGCCTGAAGGCAGGGTCCGGTGCCCAGTCACGCGCAGGTTACGAAGGCATCGGTGGAGGCGCGGGCGCTGGTGGTGTGGACCTGATTTATCGAGTGGACTGCACGGCCCAAAACACGGCGACAGCAGTCACGAACCGGGTTGTGGCGGTGTATGCCTGCACGCTTACGGGAGAGGCTTGTCAGAAAAAGCTATAGGCCTCATGGTCTTCGAGAATCGATTGTGATAATTGAGGTCCTGGGGATCTGAAAATATGAGAACCGCGAGACGCAAACGATCGACTGACGTTCCAACGTGGAGGGGTACCATGTACAGGCTACTCGGCACTCTCCTGGTTGCAGCGTTCCTCGTCGTGTCGGTGAAATCAGTGTCGGCGCAGACGACGATGGCCAACTACACAGCCTATCCGCCCTTCATCAATCAGACCGTGCCTCCGTTGGTCATGCTCGTCATGTCCAAGGACCATCGCATGTTCATCAAGGGCTACAACGACATGCAGGATCTGGACAGTAACGTCAGCACTGGCGTCGGGGGGATCGAGACGACCTATGCCGACTATATTGATTACTACGGCTATTTCGATCCCAAGAAGTGCTACACCTACAACACAGGCGTGACCCCGAATCGATTCGATCCGGCGGCTTGGGCTGTAGCTTCTGGAGGATTTCGTTATACTTGCACAGGCCAGTGGAGCGGAAATTTTCTCAACTGGGCCACAATGACTCGTATGGATATTGTGAGGAGGGTGCTCTATGGAGGAAAGCGCGGTCTTGACAACAGCGGGTCTTCAACGTCCGTAACAACGCTCCGCCGAACTTGGCTGCCTCAGGATGCCCACTCCTTTGCGAAGGCCTATCAGAATGCGGCGGGCAGGCCCAGTGTCTCACAATTAACCCCCAATTCCTGGACTTCGATCACTTTCTGTAATACGAACACGGCTCTCTTCGATTCTCAGGCCCAAGGCCGGACTTTGGTGGCGAATGGCTACTACCCGTACGCGGGAAGCACGAACAACAAACAGTGTACCCAAACGTTCAATAACTCCGGTGTCGCTTATCCGACTGCTGCGACTTACAACGTCGAGGTCAAAATCTGCGATCCTAATTACCTGGAAGCGAATTGCGAGGAATATAAATCCGGAGGTGTATCGTGGTACAAGCCCGCCGGTTTGATGCAACGGATGGGGCTCAACCGCCAGGGTACTCCGGACAACACGACGGATGACAGAGTGAACATGAGGTTCGGGCTTATAACTGGAAGCTATGGCCTACATATCAGCGGCGGTGTCTTGCGGAGCAAAATGACGACCGTCAACAGCGAGATCGACCCTTCAACCGGCGTCGTTGCCGCCGGCTCGAAGATCATCAAGACCATCGATAATTTCATGGTTCGGCAGTACAGCAATTCGAGCGGTTGGTATGACGGAGACAGCGGCACGACCGGCAACTGCGGTAGCGCGGCTCCTTCTAGCGGAGCAGGAGGTTCAAAGGCTAGCGGGAATCTGTATCAGCCTGTCGCCGGAACGAATGACGACAAATGCATCAGTTGGGGCAATCCGATCGGCGAAATGTTCTATGAAGCACTACGATATTTCCTAGGAAAGGCTACCCAGACGACGACCTTCCAGGCTGCTACGCCGGACATCGGGTACAAGACCAGTTCGCCTACTTCGACACAGCCTTTCCTGGCAGTTGATGCATGGGATGATCCCTACACCACCGGAGGCTGCCCTTACTGTTCCAAGCCTTTCGTCCTGACGTTAAGTGACGCGTTTCCTTCCTTCGATTCAGATCACCTGCCTGGGTCCAATTGGGCTGCGACAGTTAGTCCGAGTGATACTGGCTTGAACGTACAGACACTCATGGCACCGATTGAAACGAATGACGGGCAAGGCACGGCCTTCATCGGGGAATACAAGAACCCTACTTCAGTGTATGACGAGGCGTGCACCTCAAAGACCGGGACCTTCCGCTACATCAGGGGGCTCTGCCCGGAGGAGCCGACAAAGCAAGGCGCTTATTATCTGGCGAGCCTAGCCCACTATGCCAAGATCACTGACCTTCGTGGAGCATTGGGTGCCGATACCACCAATACAGTGAAGCAGAACGTCACCACCTATTCTGTGGTGACGAACAGCCCCTTCCCGATCCTGGAATACACGATCAACAGCAAACGGGTTCAGCTCATTCCCATTTTCCACGACGACTGTCCGCCGAGCACTTCGCCCACCTACAACCAAATCCCTGGGGTGGCTGGTTGTAATGCCGGCACTTCTCCGCCTTATCACATTGGAACGAGCGACGGCTCGAAGGGAGAGTTGGTCGATTTTCAGATTTGTGACAGCAACGACGAGAGTGGCAACGGCTACGAGTATTGCTATGACGTGATGTGGGATGACGCGGAATACGGATGGGACTACGACCTTGACGTCCGCTATCGAATCTATGTCGATACGAACCCTTCGACTGCGCTCGCTTGCATTACCATCCCCCGGCCGGCCGGTTGTAGCGGCACCACCGGCAGCGGGACTGCCCCGACGGCCGACACGATTAGAATCAGGACCAAAGCCATTTATGCAAGCGCCGGCCATACGGACTTTGCCGGTTATCTTATCAACGGAGTGTCGAACACGCCGCCAGCTACCGGTTCTCCATCGGCGGAGGGTGAGTATTACATGATTCGGTGTGGCGGCGCGGCTGGTGGAAGTGACTGCGATACGTATGACATCAACAGCAGTACCGCCGACGGGATGGGCAATTCAGTCTCAACGAAGGATTTCACCGTTACCGGTTCCACAACCGATGTGCTGAAAGACCCCTTCTGGTACGCGGCGAAGTACGGAGGATTCGAAGACAAGAACGGCAATAACATTCCCGACAACGGTTCCACGAGTTCGCCTGGCCCTTGCACGACGACCCCAGGTTCCTTCTGTGAGTGGGATAAGGACCTCGACGGGGTCCCCGACACCTATTTCTATGCGGCGAACCCGCTGCAGTTGGAAGCAAGGCTGGCGGCGGCCTTTGCGGCGATTTTGAACCGGGCCTCTTCCGGGACGGCAGCTTCCGTTCTTGCCTCCTCGACGACCGGTGAAGGTGCCCTGTATCAATCGTTCTTCTTCCCGGTACAGTTCGAAAGCACGACCGGGAACGAGATCAAATACTCCGGCTACACACAATCCTTGTTTGTCGACGCCTTCGGGAACCTGCGCGAAGATACCAATGGTGACGGTCGGCTCATCTATACCGATGACCGGATTATTGTGACCCGGTACGATGTGGCTCAGACGACGACCGTTGCCGATCTGTATGCAGATACGAATGGCGACGGCAAAGCGGATGGTGGGCCGGTTACCACCAACGTGAAGTTGGTCGACTTGAAACCGATCTGGGAAGCAGGCAGGCAACTCGCCCTTGTGAACGAGTCCAATCGGCGCATACTGACCTGGATCGACAAGGACAACAATAACGTCGTGAATACCACCAATGAAGTGATCTCGTTCGACAACCTCGGGACTCACACAGCCGATCTGACGCCATATCTAAACACAGACGTCACCTATACGGCCCAGAAGATCATTCAATTCATTCGAGGGTGCGACCCCTGGGCTACCGGTTCCACGTGCACGGGCATCAGCACCTTCCGAGACCGGAGACTGACGACCAAGGACGATGTGGGTACGCCGGTCCTGAAGGTCTGGAAGCTCGGAGACCCAGTCTATGCCACCCCGACCATTATTGGAGCGCCGAAGGAACGGTATGATGCCCTCTATGGCGATCCGACCTATTCCGGTTTCTTCCGCCGCTGGAAGGATCGCCGTCAGGTTGCCTATATAGGAGCCAACGACGGAATGCTCCATGCTTTCAACGTGGGACGGTACAATCCCGGTGATGACACCGGGACGGCTAGTGTCCAAGAACACGGATGGTTCACGGACGGCGGGGCATTGGCCGATGGTCGGCTTCCGAAGCGCGGAGATGAAAATTGGGCATTTATTCCTCAGGAATTGCTCCCGCACCTGCGCTGGCTCGCTGATCCTGCCTACAGCCACGTGTACTATGTTGACTTGAAGCCCAAGATTACGGATGTGCGAATTTTTACCCAGGAGGATGCCTGCGGCGGGGGTACGACTCCAACGGCGCCAGGTTGTAAACACCCTGGCGGCTGGGGGACGATCCTAATCGGCGGGTTCCGGATGGGCGGAAGCTGCGGGAACTGCTCTCCGACTGGAAACGGCGCGCCGATGGTGCTCAATAAGGACTTTAATTACGACGGCGACACGACTGATCCTGGTGATACAAGGAGCTTTTTGAGCTCTTATTTCGTCCTCGACATCACTGACCCAGAATCCGATCCTGTTTTGCTTTGGAGTTTCTCCCATACTGACCTTGGCCTGACCACGAGTTATCCGGCGGTGCTCCGTGTGCGTGGGGCAGGTAGCAAGGCCGATCCGACCGGCGAGAAATGGTTCGTCGCGTTTGGTTCGGGACCGACAAGCTATGAGGCAACTACGTCACAACATTCCAAGTTGTTCATCGTTAATCTGGCCACCGGTCCATCCGGTGCAGCGAAGAACGACCTAGTCAAGATCATCGATGCTACCGCTGTGGTTTCAGATGGAGCCGGCGGGACTGTAGCGACCGCCAATTCCAAATCCTTTGTAGGGGACCTCGTGACAGTGGACAAAGACCTGGATTTCCGCGATGACTCCATTTTTGCCGGACAGGTCGTCAACGACACTCGAGGCGGAAGCTTCAAGCCCTGGCGAGGGCTTTTAATACGACTCACGACTGGTTGCCAAGGCGGTGCCTCTTCCTGTCAGCTTGACCCAGCCGACTGGGGGATCGCTGGTGGAAGTGGCCGTACGCCGACACAGATCCTCGACCAGTTTGGCAATGCCGGCGGTGTGAAACAGACGTTGGGACCGATCGCTACTGCTCCGGCGTTAGTTGTGGACGATCAGAGCAACCTGTGGCTGTTCTCTGGAACAGGCCGGTACTTCAGTGTGGGACCGTCTCCGGCTGACTCCTCCAATACTGATACTCAGTACCTGGTCGGAGTCAAAGATCGATTGTTCAGCGGGACCTGTTCCTCTCAGACCAGCATGACCAATTGCATATCTCCAGAAGCACCTGCGAGGTATCTGGTCGATCTCTCTGCGGTGACAGTCTGCGTAATTGGTACCACAGACTGCACCGCTGCCACGCAAGTGTCTAATGTGACCCAGCTCAACGGAGGTTCAGCCAGCAGCTACGCCAGTCTTGTCAGCCTGGTCCAGAGTCAAGATGGGTGGTTCACCACACTTCCGACCACCGGTGAACGCATGGTATCTACACCGGTCGTGCTTGGTGGCATCGTCCTCTATCCTACGTTCGTGCCGAGCAGCGACCTTTGCGTGGCGGCAGGGAACAGCTATCTCTATGCCCTATATTACAAGACGGGTGGACCCTATTCGGAGCCAGTGATCGGGACTACCGCAGGCGGCACTCAAATCGCCAGGTCTATGAGCCTCGGTCAAGGCTTGGGCACCTCTGTCGCACTCCATATCGGTGTGCAGGGGAGCGGAGCCGCCGGCGGAGGCAGCCAGAGTGGCCTGACCGGTTGTTCACAGTCCAGCGTCGGGTCGCTGAATTGTGTCAACATTAATCCAGCCGGCAGTGTCGCAAGCCGCTACTTGTCCTGGCGGGATCAGCGAGACTGAAGCGACGCAGAGTGAAGGTTGAAATCCAGGCCTGGAGCCCCCCTTACCTGGGGCACCTCCAGGCCGGCTAGATCGAAGCACAACGTGCGTACCCATTATTATCAACCCGTCGTCGTTGCAACCCTCCTCGCGCTCAGCACCCTCATCGGTTGCACCGGGGAACCAGCGCAGAAGATGAACGTCGCAGGCTTCGTCAGCGCATCAGGCAACCATCCTCCATCAGTCCGAACCGCCCGGCTGTTGCCGAACCCCCTTGTGCTAAACGGACCTATCGCCGCCGATATCCAGGCCGAGGACACTGATCGAAACGCTTTGAGCTTCCGATACAGGTGGTTTATTAATGGCGCAGCAGTACCTGGGGAGGACACGCATGAACTACCTCCAGAGAGGCTGAAGCGAGGCGACCAGGTGTATGTGGAAGTGATTCCTTTTGACGGAACGGCCGAAGGGGCCCCCTACAAGACACAACCGATGGTCGTCGGCAATACTCCGCCGATCGTCACCAGCCTCGTGCTCGAACCTAGCCAAGCTGCTCCTGGTGATCGGTTGCGAGCGCGACTCCAGGCATCTGACGCTGACCATGACGATATCCGTCTCACGTTCCGCTGGTGGAGGAACCAAAGCTTGGTCAAGGAAGGGGAGGAGGGTGAGATCGACACCACGGGGTTTTCGGTGAAGGATGTCGTCCGGGTGGATGTGACTCCCTACGATGCTGGCGCCAAAGGACAAACGATCTCATCCGGGCCAATGGTGCTCGGCAACAGTCCTCCCGAGATCGTGTCGACTCCAGTGATGCCTACACGTCCGGAATACTTCGAATACGACGTGCAGGCCAAGGACGCCGAAGGCGATCCCCTCACCTATGTTCTGGAAACAGCGCCTCCTGGCATGATTATCGACAAGACAACCGGGCGGATTAGCTGGAATATACCCGCCGACCTCGCCGGCACGCATCGAGTCCGGGTTGTGGTGGAAGATGGGCAGGGCGGCTCATCCTTTCAGGAATTCGACGTGACACTCGCACCTCCTCAAGCCTCATCATCCTAGGGTGGTGATCTTCCGTTCGGCTTCCTGCTTTCTGTCTGGGAGGAGGACGCTGTTGGGCTCCTCGCATGTGAATCCTTGTCACGTTGTTGACAGCTCTGCTAAGATTTGTGTGTCGATAGCCTTGGAGGGTTAGCCCAGAACAAACGTGCGCAAGCTGAAGCTTCGAGACGGTACCAACACGGCGATTCTGTTCGGACGCCACGATCAGCATCTTAAGCTGATCGAAGAGGCGTTCGGGGTTCAGATCGCTGCGCGGGGCGAGGAGCTGGTTCTCGAAGGCACTCCGGAAGCCACTAGACGCGCCGAACGTCTCCTCTCCGAGCTGGCATCTCTTACCCATGAAGGTTATGAGCTCAAGCCGGATGATGTAATTCTCGCCATAAAGACTCTCCGCGGGGAGCATGAGACCTCGCTAAGAGACCTGCTTTCAAGCACCTCGACGATCGTCACCAAGAAACGTTTCATTTCGCCGAAGTCCCCGACACAGAAACACTACCTTGAGGCGATCGAGAAACATGACATCGTCGTCGCAATCGGCCCGGCGGGAACCGGCAAGACCTATCTCGCCATGGCCATGGCGGTAAACGCGCTCCTCCGCAAGCAAGTGAGTAGGATCATCCTGGCAAGACCAGCGGTGGAAGCCGGCGAAAAGCTGGGCTTCCTGCCCGGTGATATGTTCGCCAAGGTGAACCCCTACCTGCGCCCCCTGTACGACGCCTTGTATGACATGATGGACCTCGATAGGGCCAACCGCCTGATCGAGCGGGGTGACATCGAGATCGCGCCGTTGGCCTTCATGCGGGGCCGCACGCTCAATGACTCATTCGTCATTCTGGACGAAGCACAAAACGCCACGGCCGAGCAGATGAAGATGTTTCTGACCCGACTCGGGTTCAATTCGAAGGCCGTTGTGACTGGCGATATCACGCAGGTAGACTTGCCGACTGACCGTGTGTCCGGGCTCATCGAAATCCGGGATGTGCTCCGGGATATCGAGGGAATTCACTTTGTATACTTCGATGAGCGCGATGTCGTTCGCCATCGACTCGTACAGGACATCATCAAGGCCTATGATCGTCACTCGACTCGCAAACCGAAGTCTCAAACACCGGCTCACCCGAAGCAGCTTGCCGAAGGTCGCCATATGTCCCGTGAGAAGAAACCTCCGCACACTGGCTCACCCAAGGATCCCTGGGGCCAACCGCATTAATGCCCGTCATCGTGAAGAGTCGACTCCGATCTCCGGAGGTTCGTGTGTCCTCGCTGGCGAGGCTGGGCAAGAAGATTCTTCAGGCGGTGGGTGAAGCACGGGCTGAAGTCGGTGTTGAACTGGTCGGGGACAGACGAATCCGACGGTTGAATGCACAATACCGCCAGCGACGCGAGGCTACCGACGTGTTGGCGTTCGCCATGCGCGAAGCTCGAGGTCCGCTGTCGAACCTGCTGGGCGATGTGGTGATCTCTCTACCGACAGCCCTCCGCCAGGCGAAGGCCCTGGGCCACTCTCCAGATGTCGAACTGGCGACGCTGTTGATCCATGGAGTTCTCCATTTGTGCGGATACGACCACGAACGGAGTCCGCGTGAGGCTCGCCGCATGCAGGCGCGCGAGAGGGCGGTATGGCGACTTATTCAGCCATTGCCGACAGTGGTGTCCGGTCATACCGATCGGTCTCGCCAGGCGAGGAAGCAAAGCCTCCCCTTGATCGAGTCGCGAAGCGGGTGAAGGTGGTGACGTATGGGATGGCTTGACCGGCTCGGCCAGGGGCTTGCCAAAACGCGAGAAGCACTCCGTAGTTCCTTCGAGAGGCTGATCGAGGCCGGTCCGGACCCCGCTACGATGGAGGAGCTGGAGGCCGCGCTTCTTTCGAGTGATCTCGGCGTGCGTGTCGTTGATCGGGTGCTTGGGCGAGTGCGGGGGGAATCGGGCCGTGGAGCCACAGCCCGCGATCTGCGCATAGCGGTCCATCGTTGCCTCAAGGAGGTGTTGGAGCCGGTCCAGGAGCTTCCGATCGAACGGTCCCTTGAGCAGGCTCCACCTCCGTTCGTGATCCTGATGGTCGGCGTCAACGGGGTGGGAAAAACCACGAGTCTGGCGAAGTTGGCGCAGCGGCTCTCGCAATCCGGCAAGAAAACCTTGCTCGTTGCGGGGGATACCTTTCGTGCGGCGGCCATTGAGCAACTCCAGGTCTGGTCGGACCGCATCAACCTACCGTTGATCCGCCACCAGCCGGGCGCCGATCCAGCGGCGGTCGCGTACGATGGAATCGCCGCGGCTAAAGCTCGTGGAATCGATGTGGTCCTCATCGATACGGCCGGACGTCTTCACACGAAGACGAACCTGATGGAGGAGCTGCGCAAGATCAAGCGGGTGGTGGCTCAGGCGTTGCCGGGCGCCCCACATGAGGTGCTCCTCGTCTTGGATGCCACCGTCGGTCAGAATGCATTGGCCCAAGCACGACAATTCCATGAAGCGGTGGGCGTCACGGGGTTAGTGATCACGAAGTTGGACGGCACAGCTCGCGGTGGGATTCTCGTCGCAATCGCCGAAGAGTTGAAGATTCCCGTCCGGCTGATCGGCGTCGGCGAGAGCGTTGAAGACCTGCAAGACTTTGATGCCGACGCGTTTGTCCAGGCGATTCTCCCGCTGAACCCCTCTGCATAGGGCCGTTTGTATCAGGTTGGGCCCGAATGATCCAGGACAGGCTGAGCAAGCCCATCGATCTTGATCATCTTCTCACTAATGTCCAGCTTGTCCTTGTTCGCCCCGAATGTTAAAAGTCTCCCGATGCGCAACGGTCGGGTGATCTGGTGTCTTAATCTTGTCGTTTTGCTCCTCTTCTCTGATTGCATCCTCACCGGTCCGTGCTCCGCTGAAGACGCGCCCTTCGAGCACGCGACAATTCTTCATCACCGGCTCTTTGTCGAGATCTTCCCCGATTCGCACGAGCTGATCGCCACCGATCACATGACGATTCGGGTCGGACGCCGAGACAGCCACCTCACATTTTCACTTGCCCCAACCCTCCGGGTACAAGAGATCTCGACCTTGCGTGACGAGCAAGGGCTGGGTCTTGCGGCGGACATTCCGTATGAGACGGAACTGTCCCAAGCCGAGCCTGCAAGCCAACGTATCACGATCCGCACTGCCGGCATCTCCGAACTCATGCGTGAAGGGGAGCTGCAACTCAAATGGCGCTACCGTGGTGTCATCAATGATCCGCCACGCGAACCGCGGCATCTTCGGTTTGTGACGCCCAGCGAAACGTCCGGCCATATCGGTCCGGAAGGAATCTATCTAAGCAGCGAGAGCCTATGGTATCCGGATCTGCCCGGCTCTCTGGCGCGGTATGAGCTGGTGGTTCATCTTCCCGAGGGCTGGACCGCTGTGACCCAAGGCCGGCAGCTCGATCGCTCACGCTGGAGCATAGAGCCCGGGGCCGAGGCGCTGACGCTGGTGGCCAACAAGTTCGTCACGAAACAGCGGGAGTGGAAGGATCCAGACGGACGGCCGATTCAAGTCGCCACGTATCTCTTCCCGGAGGACGCGCAGCTCGCCGATGAATATCTGGATGCCACGATCAAATATCTGGCAACCTACATCCCCATCCTCGGCCCCTATCCCTTCCCGAGGTTTGCCGTCGTCGAGAACTTTTTCGCGAGCGGGCTGGGGATGCCCTCGTTCACGCTGCTGGGAAGCGGCGTGATCAAGCGACATTACACGCAACCGTACGCACTCGGGCATGAAATCGTCCATTCCTGGATCGGCAACTCTGTGTTCAACAAGGTGGAGACGGGGAACTGGGTCGAGGGCCTGACCACCTACCTGGCGAACTATTACTACGAGGAACTGACGGGAACGGCCGAGCAGGCGCGTGAGCTGCGACGGATGATGCTGTTGGGGTACGCGGTCTATGTGAGGCCAGAGGAGGACTACCCCGTCGCACAATTCCGGCGAAAGACGGACCAGAAAGACAATGCCATCGGGTACCAGAAAGTCGCCATGGTCTTTCACATGCTCCGCCGCGAGATCGGCGATGAGGCATTCTGGCGAGGGATCAAGACGTTCGTCGCGAAATACAGCGGGGCCTATGCAGACTGGGAAAGTCTTGAGCGGGTGTTTGCGGGCACGGCGGGGCTAGATCTGCGATGGTTCTTCTCACAGTGGGTGGAGCGGGCCGGAGCGCCGAGTGTGAAGATCGACGGGCCGCTCGCTTTTGATGGTATCGGCGCGCCAAAGCCAAGTGAGGCGGGTTCACCGAGCGCGACCCGCCTCGGAGTCCGCCTGGTCCAGGAGGGGACGCCGTATCAGCTTCGCCTTCCGCTCGTCGTGAAGACCGGTGAACGGGCGC
The DNA here is from genome assembly GCA_037446055.1 of Nitrospiraceae bacterium. Taxonomy (GTDB): domain Bacteria; phylum Nitrospirota; class Nitrospiria; order Nitrospirales; family Nitrospiraceae; genus JBBIJI01. The sequence continues at coordinate 28,464 of JBBIJI010000029.1, read as the reverse complement.
ACGTCAGCGTGGTCGAATTGAAAGACGGCAGAGAAACCATTTCTATCCCCCTTCCTGAGAAGCCGGTCAGCCTTCATCTCGATCCGGATTTCGAGGTATTCAGACGATTGAGCCGAGAGCATCTTCCGCCTATGTTGAACCTCTTCGTGACGGATCGGGAACGATCCCTCGTGGTACCCGGTGGTGGATCCGACGCGGAGCGCGGTCCCTATCAAGAATTGGCCAAGCAGATTACATCGCGTGAAAAGGGAATTCGTACGCTCGGCGACCAGGACGTAGAGTCGGTCAAAGGATCCGCATTGGTCCTAGGTGGGCCCGGCACAAATCGGGCGGCGGAGTGGGCCGTGCGCGGGTGCGGGGGCAAGCTGAATCTCCAGAAGGATTCGGTCACGATCGAGGGGCGTTCCTTTGAGGGACCGGGTCTCGCGCTCCTTGTGTCGTGCCGTCGGCCTGAAAGGCCCGACCACGTCGTGACGCTCTTTTACGGCATGACTCCGGCCGCAGCCGCCAAGGTCGCGCGCCTCTTGTTTTTCTACGGCTGGCAGAGCTATGTGGTCTTCCGCGAAGGATCGGTGATCGCCAAGGGAGATTGGAGGACAGAAATCGATGCGGTGGAAATTACGAGCGCCGTCGAGGCGCGCCCGTAGCCGCCAGGTACCCATCATAGCGGGAAGCCTGCTCGTTACGGCTGTGCTGATCGGAGCCGGCCCGGTCAGCCTCCCGACCTCGGAGCCGGAGACTTCGGGACGACCTGTTGAACGGCACCTCAGCAACGTCCGCCAGCTCACGTTCGGTCGGCAAAATGCCGAGGCATATTTTTCGTTCGACGGGACCAAATTGATTTTCCAGTCCACCAATAACTGGATGGAAGACACAGTGGCGGAAACCTTGCAGCCGGCCGACCAGCCGCTGGGCTGCTATCAAATGTACGTTATGGATCTCGAGAGCAACAGGATCCGCCTCGTCAGCACCGGCCTCGGCGCAACGACATGCGGATACTTCTTCCCTGGGGACCGGCGGGTATTGTATTCCTCCACGCATCTCAAAGGGCCGAACTGTCCCCCGAAACCCAAGCGGGATGGGGCCTACCGGTGGGCCCTCGACGACTACGACATCTTCTCGGTACGAATCGATGGGCAGCAGATGCAGCGGCTGACCGCGTCACCCGGTTACGACGCGGAGGCCACGATCTCGCCCGACGGCAAGACGATCGTCTGGACCTCCATGAAGGACGGCGACCTCGATATCTATGCGATGAATACGGATGGCACGCACGTTCGACGTCTCACAGATGAGCTGGGCTACGACGGTGGTCCGTTTTTCTCACCGGACAGTAAGCGGATCGTCTATCGCGCGTCTCATCCCCGTGACCCCGAAGAGGTCGCTCGATACAAAGCTCTGCTGGCGCAACAGCTCGTCGAGCCCGGTCAGTTGGAAATCTTTGTCATGAACGCCGACGGCTCGGGCAAGCGACAGGTTACCGCGAACGGAGCGTCCAACTTCGCGCCCTATTTCCACCCGGACGGCAGGCGGATCATTTTTTCATCCAACGTAGAGACCCGTTCGGTCGAAGGGCGACCGGCCTTCCACCTGTACCTGGTCAATGACGACGGCAAAGGACTCGAACGCATGACCTACCAGGGCACGTTCAACAGCTTTCCCATGTTCTCCCCCGACGGAAGACAACTGGTCTGGGTGTCCGACCGGGGGAGCAAAGTTCCGGGTGAATTCAACGTCTTTCTAGCGGACTGGATCGAATGAGGCCGTCACGCGTTACGAGCGCAGCGCTCCTGCCGCTCACCTGCCTCAGCGCCGCGGTCATCGTCTTGTTCGCCGGCATGGTCCAGCTCGATTTCACGCTCGCCCGGCAAATCCAATCGATCGATGTCACCTGGGTTGAGGATTTCGGCCGCTTCGGGCAACTGCTCGGGAGCTGGTACGTGCTGGTCGGTGTCAGTGGGGTCTTTCTTCTAACAGGGTATGTGCTTTCTCGGCGCGTGGCGCTCGTCATCGGCCTCGACACGCTCGTGGCCCATGGCATCATTGCCTTGCTGGTCCAGACCCTCAAACATCTGATAGGTCGGCCACGCCCACGACTCTCGCACCTGTATCTGTTGCCCGCCGGGCCCTCGTTCGAGTCGGGGTGGGATTCGTTCCCCTCCGGTCATTCCGCGGCGGCCTTTGCCATCGCTGCGGTCATTGCGGCACATTGCCCCCGCACCGGCTGGATCGCCTATGTCGGCGCCGGGCTCGTGGCGGCCAGCCGGGTCATCACCGGCTCACACTTTCCGAGCGACATCCTGGCGGGGATTCTCCTGGGGTTGACCGTCGGAGTCGTCGTTGCGAACCCCATCGCCCAGTGGCGCACTTCCATTCAACACCTCCTGGACCGGCTCGTCCCGTACCTGGCCGGGTTCTTTTCCTTGATATGGATCGCCTTCCACGAGTCACCGACGGGGTGGATCAACATCACCATGCTGGGACTCGGAGCGACGCTCATGCTGGCAGGTCTCGTCATGGAGGGATGGCGAGGCGGAAATGGGAAGGGGGTCCGGACGGAAGTGCGCCGTCTCCGCGGCATTCCCCTGATGATCCTCGGACTTGCTCTCACCTCCGGTTCTCTCATGGTCGCCTCCCTTGTGACATTAGTCCTCCTGGCCTATCGGCTCTCCGGCGAACCGACATCCCTTTCGATGGCAGCGGGGGCCGATGCGGTCCCTTCCTGGATCGGCAACATCGTCAACTTCGCTGTCCTGGCAGGAGGGGCCTGGTTGGTGCACGAGGTAAAAGGGATCCTGCCGCTTCTCTAGCAAACAGCGAATAGCCGACAGCAAATAGCTGACAGCGAACAGCGGAACAAAAAGCGAATAGCTGATAGCGAAGAGCAAATAGCTTTGAATCCATGAGCGAATAGCGGATAGCTGGCAGTTAGCAGCCCGGACTTCCGTGCTACCCGCTGCTCTCTATTTGCTGTTCGCTGCATTGCTATTGCTGCTGGCTGTTCGCTATGAGCTCGTTGCTGCTCGCTAGTGCCCCGGAATCCGGGGTGCCGGCGGCGGCTCCGGAGGCGGCGGCACGTTGACCGGCGAACGATCGGCTAACAGGATGTAGCCGAAGCGTTGGAGCACGATCGGATAATCGAGCGTTTCCAGCGGAAGCCTGGGGCGCAGGCGGGCCGGCAGGAGGATCATCGTTCGTCCGGGTCGGCCCAGGTGCTCGCGCATGCGTTCCTCTTCTCCTCGTCCCACGAAGATGACTTTCCGCTTCGCATAGAACACGGTCGAAGGACGCGTCGTCCCGTAGGCGATCAGCCGGTCATCGGGTCCCAGGTTCAACCCCGCCGCATACGCCAGCTCTTGCGGAGGCGCCACCGCGTATCGGTTCATGCGGGGCAACGTCGCGAGCAGAAGGATGAGCACCATCACAATCAACGTAGCTCCGGCAGCCCAGAACGCGCCGGCTCGGCGTTCCTCGCTCAGCCCCAGATAGCCGACGAGCGCCATGCCGATGAGGACGCTCGTAGCAAGGACGTAGGCAATGTTGCTATTCCAAGGGCCTGCCCACGGGTCGATCTGCCCGGCCAGCGGAAACTCTTCGATGATCTTGTCGCCGAGCTTGGAGTAGACCGTCGGCGCAAAGGCGAACGCCAGGGCGAGCAGGCAGCCCAGGAGCATCACGGTATGGATCGCCGCTCTCGCTCCCCGCGTATCCGGGTGAACGCGCGACCGGTTCCAATAGGATGCGGTCAGAAGCGCCGCGGCCGGAAACAGAGGGCCGATGTAGTGCGGCAGCCGGGTGGACGACAGGGTGAAGAAGACGAACACGACGGCCACCCAGATGGCAGCGAAGAATTCCACGTCTTCCGTGACAGGTAACGGGTGACGGGTGAAACCCCCACCCTTACCCTCCCCCAAGTTGGGGGAGGGTTGGGGAGGGGGCACGTCACGCGTCACGCGGGGCACCCGTTGCATTCCGGGAGCAACGGGTGCCCGGTCACGCCAGGCCTTGAACGCCTGATACCACGCGTACGGCAGCCAGCCGCTCCAGGGGAAGAAGCCGAGCAGGAGCACCGGGAGGTAAAAGAGAACCGTGAACCCGTGGCCCTCCATCGGGTTGAAGAACCGGCCGACGGTATTGGCCTGCGCGGCGGCCGCGTATGCCGCGCCGTGCCGACTCCACATGAGGGCATACCAGGGGAGAGCCAGCAATACCAAAACCGCCGTGCCGGCGAGCGGATACCCCTCGCGCCAGAATCGACCCCATTGACTGGTCATGGCCAGGTAGAGTGCCACCGTCACAAGCGGGACAAGGAAGCCGACCGGCCCCTTCGTCAACGTCGCCAACGCCATCGCGATATAAAACAGCCAGAGCCATCGTCGATCTGGCGCCTCGCTCCGGAAGCCCAGCCAGAATGAGAACAAGGCCAGGGTGATGAAAAAAATGAGGGCGCTGTCGGTCAAGGCCATGCGGCTCAGGGCGATGATCTCGACATTCAGCAGAAGCATCAGCGCGCCGAACAAACCGATGACCGGGCCGCGGCACGTCGTCAGAAACACATACTGCAGCAGAATCAACGAGACGCCGAAGAGGGCCGACGGAAGTCTGGCCGCGAACTCACTGACCTCCAAGGCTCGGTACGCGATCGCCATCAGCCAATAAACCAGCGCCGGCTTCTGAAACCGCGGCTCGTAGTTGAAAGTCGGGCTGATCCAATCGCCGCTCTCGAGCATCTCTCGTCCCGCTTCCGCATTGCGACCCTCGTCGCGGTCCGTGAGTCCCAGCTCACCGAGATTCAAGAACAACAGGAGCGCGGCGAGCGCGAACAGAAGACCAAGGTTGAGCCAGTGGTGAGAAATCTTCATGAGTTCCGATGAGCCCTCGGCTCATCTTGCACCATGAAAATCGCCCCCTCCCCGAGCCCCTCCCCCTTGAAGGGGGAGGGGAGGGTGGGGGTGACGCTGGCAGCCGACCACTGATGGCTATTTTTCGAACAGTAGATCAAGGAACAATCTCAAACAAAATGTGTGTGGGTCCGGCCGACGGCATCACTTGGGTAGAGACGGCGGGCTGACGGCGTTCGATCGGTAAATCAGCATGAGATTCCGGATGTAGACCACGGAGCCGACGCTCTGGCCGGCGATGAAGACCGGGTCTTTGCGGTAGATCGCGTAGGCCAGCGTGATCAGTCCGCCGATGACGCTCATGTACCAGAAGGACAAAGGGACGCGGCTCTCCGCGCTCCGTTCGGACACGAACCACTGGACGATCCAACGGCAAAAAAACAGCCCTTGCCCGAAGAACCCGATCGCAAGCCAGATGGTCTCGGTCATGCTCACGTGACGAGTGACGAGTGACGTGTGACGGGTTTTCGCTTGAGGGATCGGAGCAGGCCCACGAGCATCTTCCTGACCTGGTCTAGCTTCACGCGTCACCGGTCACGTAATTTGTACCGTAGGCACCGTTTCATCATCCACCGCACCGCGACCAGGTCGTACAGTCCTTTGAACAGGCGGTTGCCGATGCCGTACTTCGACACGCCGTGGATGCGGGGGCGATGCCGGACGGGCACCTCGGTCACCGTGAAGCCGTGCATGAGCGCCAGGGCGGGGAAAAATCGGTGCATGCCCTCGAAGGCCGGCAGCCGGTCGATCACCGCGCGGCGAAAGATCTTGAGCGAGCAACCGGTGTCGCGCACGCGATCACCCGTCACCCAACTGCGGAATGCGTTGGCGATGCGCGAGGAAACCTTTCGGACCAGGCTGTCATGCCGATTGATGCGCCATCCGCACACGAGGTCGAACTGTTTGGCGTAGGGCAACAGCGTGCCGATATCGGCCGGATCGTTTTGCAAGTCTCCGTCCATGGTGATCACCAGGTCGCTCGTCGACTCGCGGAACCCCGCGTACATCGCGGAGGTCAGGCCGTAATTGCGATCGAAATGGAGCACGCGCACCTGCGCATACTGGGAGGTGAGACGGTCCAGGAGCGCGCTGCTCCCGTCCGTGCTGCCGTCGTCGACGAAGATGACCTCGAACGGCGCCGCGCGCGATTCATCGCGTGACTCGAGCACCTTGATCACCTGCTCCGTGAGCGGAACCAGGTTGTCCCGTTCATCTTTGATGGGGATGACGACGGAGGCCCAAGGGTGGGAAGCGGTCATGCGGCGAGATGGCTCACCTCTCACCCTTCCTGCCCACACGAAGGGGAGGGAAGGGGGGAGGCATATGCAAGTTGTGGAATCACGCGCGGATTCTACAGAATGCCGGAAGGGGGGTCAAACACGCTCGGACAACCGCCTCCGACTTCGAAGGACATTTACCGCGAATATTCAGGAATTTCCCGGCAGCTCAGCGGAAGAGGATAGGACAATCGAATTACGGCCGTCTGCAGGCTACAGGCCGCTGGCCTTGTCGTATTGGTCTTTGAGCAGCTTGAGCTTTGCATCGACACTCGCTCGACCCTCCTCGAGACTCCACTTTGAACCAGCGGGGGTGGTTTCGGCTTTCGGTATTTCCCGCAGGATGTCGTCTCGTGTTTGGATGAGGTCCAGAACCATTGGCGTGGCATTCGGGTTCCCTTTGAGCTTGCCGATGAGGGCGTCGACCTTTTTGAGGATTTGCTCGACTTGCGCGCGGTAGGCCTTTGGGTCTTTGGGAAGACTGTCGACAGTGAGCGTGTCGGCAGCATAGACAAGGTCGATGGAGAAACTGCCGAGCGTCATGATCATCACAAGAGCCCACTTCCCGGATCGATTCCTTCGCATACGATCTCCAGTTCTTCCTTTCCCCCTTACTTTGCTGCGGGCAGGGCTGCTGCCGAATCAGCGCCGACGACCGTAAACCGCATGGTGCCGATGAGGCTCAACTCGTTCACTTGTTCGCCGACGTGAATTTCGACTTTATAGCGGCCGGCTTTCCATCCGCCCTGGGGCGGAAAGAGCTTGAGGTACCCACTTTCATCCTCCAGCGCGATGTACATCGCGTCCTGGCTCACGAGCGTCTGCGAATCGAGCCCGACCACCTCTTCGGGGTAACACCGGCCGAACACTTGGAAGGACTGATAGTGTTGGTGCAATTGGAAGACGACGTACACTGCCGGACTGTCCGGGCGGAACTGCTCCGTCGGCTTCACCGGCACGATCTCGTGCTGGCGGCGGAAGCCCAGCTCTTCTTCAAACCCCTCTGTTAGCTCGATCGCGCGGAACATGCCTTCCGGCGGCGCGTCGAAATTGTACGGCTTCACGTCTTGTTGGCGGTTTTGAAACTCCGGGATGGGCACGTTAGGCGTGAGACGTAGTTCCTCGGCTTCCGAGGGGGCCGCCCATGCGAGCGCCGGCAAGAGTCCGATCGAAACCAGGCCCATCCTCGTCCAAGCGCGAATTCCCATAGCATCTTGGTACACCCGCCCAGATGTCATGTCAACGGTTGGGAAAGCCGACAAAGAACAGCGACGAGCAGGTAGCCGTTGACTCTTGTACGCCTATTCGCTATTAGCTATTCGCTGTGGCTGTTCGCTCTTGGCGGTTGGCTCTTTGCCATCAGCTATTCGCTACTCGCTATACGCTATGCTCCAAGACCAAGATGCCCTGCCCCAACTGATCGGCGATTACAAGCCGGTCGACCAGTGGCAAGCCCACATCAACGAGCTTTTTTACCGGCTGCGGGGAGACCGCCTCCGGCAGTACTACCAGACCTTCGCCTCCGCAGACTATCGGCTCGCTCATGCGCTGGCGAGTGATTACTACCAGCGAGTAATCGCCCGCGGGCAGGCAAGAGGCGATCGGCCATCGGCAATAGGCACGAGCTCCGACAATCCTCCCCATCGCCCATTGCCCATAGCCCATAGCCCTTTAGTCATTCACGAGTGGGGTCCCGGCAACGGAAACCTCGCCGCCTGTTTTCTCACGCACCTCAAGGCCCTCGACAAGAGCAACGAAATCTACCCGCGCGTTCGCTATGTGTTGGTCGACGCCCAGGAGGCCGTGCTCAAGGCGGCGAAGGCCCATCCGGAGTTGGCGGCGCATCAAGATCGCGTGGAGACCCTCTGCGGGGATGTCATGCGCCTCGCATCGGTCGCCGACGGCAGCGCGGATCGGATCATCTGCAACGAACTCTGGAACGATCTGCCGACGAAGCTGCTCGCGCGGAAAGAGGGAGAGTTCGAGGAGGAGCACATCCGGCCCAATCTGAGCGAGACGAAACACGCGGCCATCGAGGATTGGTCCGGGTTTGTTCGCGCCTTTGACGCCAAAGATTGGCAGAAGCTCCAGGCGTTCCCGCCCTTCTTCGAAGATCTCGTCTGGGAACGCGAGTACCGCACAGTGGAGTGGAAAGACGTCGCGTTCCGGAAGACCATCACCGAGTTCCTCAAACGGATCGATGAAACCGTCTTGGTGCCGGTGAACGTCGGGGCCCATGCGACCCTGAAGGAAGCCAAGCGCCTCCTCGCGCCGGGCGCGATTGGCTTCAGCAGCTTCGATGCAGGGGCCGCCGACGCGAAGGTGTTGAATGACCCGGAGAAACCTTGCTACGGCCTGTTCGGCGGGCAATACAGTTTCATGGTCAACTTCCCCTTGATCGAGTCGATCGCGAAACACCTCGGTGTTCAGCCGGCAACCATCGAGCCCCAGCGGGAATTCGTCGGACGCTCGCTCGGCACGAACGTTCTCCCGCTGATGGATCTGCTCGCCACGCATCCGAAGGCGGGCAAAGACCTCAAGCCCTGGGAGCGCGATCGGCTGACCGTTCAAACCATTCGCGCGCTCGACGGGACGTATGAAAGTCCCTACGAGCGGAAGCTGGAATTTCCTATCTCAAAAGACACCCCCACCGAAGAACGCGAGACGCTGCAAGGCATGCTGCTCTCGCTCAAACGAACCGGCGTGCCCGATACCGTGGCGTACCTCACCGAAGAAGAACTTTTCGCCGCGATGAAGGACCTGGAAGCCATCGGCTACGAGCGCGAGGCGATCACCATGGCCCTGAACGCGCCCCCGAGCCCGGTCGAGTATTATCATTTCTCCTTTTAGCGAATAGCGAACAGCCATCCCACGGAGAAAAGGCTTGACTAATTTGAAGGATTTCTATAGCCTCTGGCCCGTTTTAGGCGGAAAGCTATCAGCGAGGGGCGAGCAGCGGGTAGCCGTTCGCCTGACCGTCCAGTCCCTGTTGCTGCCGGCTGTTCGCTGTCGGCTATTAGCTCTTCTCAAGGTGTTGTTATGTTCGGGTCGTTCGGCTGGATGGAGTTGCTGCTGATTTTGGTCATCGTCTTGATCATCTTCGGCGCCGGCAAGCTCCCGCAGCTTGGCGAAGGGTTGGGCAAGGCGATCAAAGGGTTCAAGAAGACGGTTCACGAGGCGGATGCCATCGATGTCACCCCGCCGCCCGCAGAGCAAGCCGCCGCGCCGCCGCCGCAGGTAGCGCAGCAGCAAGCGCCGGTGGACCAGGCGGAAGCCGCGCAAGCGGGGCGGCAGTCGCAACCATCCGCGAAACAAGGATGAGGGAAAAGCGGGAGGCCATAGAGGCCATGACGGGGGCATGATGGGGCTGGCGGTCAAAGTCATCACGGACCACGGAGAAGAGATCCCGGAATCCTATCTCGTGCGTATCGGGGGGTGGACGGAGGATCGCTACTTCGCGGAAGCGCCGGAGATGCGGTTTTGCGAATTCGAAGACGGGGAGCTCATCATGCCCTCGCCGGTGAACGTACGCCACCAAAAATTGGTTCGGTTCCTGACGGTCCTCTTACAGATGTATGTCGGCTCGAAGAAACTCGGCGAAGTCCTGAACGGTCCCGCCGTGGTGCGACTGCGACCCGGCCTCTGCTACGAGCCGGATCTCTTTTTCGTCTCGCAGGAGCGACAGGCCTTGCTGAAGGAGCAATATTTCGCCGGAGCACCGGAGATGGTGGTGGAAGTGGTGTCCCCTGGCGGTCGGCAGCACGACTTGAAGGAGAAGGCGGCCAATTATGGGAAGCACGGCGTGCGCGAGTACTGGGTGATCGATCCGGCGACCGGCACGCTGTACCGGCACACGAAGCCGCCGTCCGGCGGGGCTCACTATCTGGTGCAAGAATGCAAGGCCGGCCGGGTGGCGAGCAGCGTCGTTCCGGGATTCTGGATCGATGCGGCATGGCTCTGGCAGGACCCGCTGCCGGAAGAGCACGCGCTGCTCGAACGGATACTAGCAGGCTGTTGAAAAAACTGGTTTGACACTCGAAAACTCTTGACGCGTGGAGCTTCGCCGACCGCATCGGAATAGCCCGCAGGATGTTCAAAAAGGCCTTCCAGCAAGGCCGCAGCGAGCGAAGAGGCGAGGCGTACCGGGGACCCGTTGCTCTTCGGAATGCAACGGGTGAATCGTACGTTGAGCCCTTCGCGTTAGACCCATTGCACAGCAGGAGCAATGGGTACCCCAACGCCGCTGGAGGACTTTTTCAACATCCTGCTGGGGGTAGGAAGCACGGCCTTGCAGCCGGCAGAGCAGGTGAAGTAGGGATAGAACGAGCACGTGACGCGTGAACTGTGACGCGTGACAAGGAAGCACGAAAGAGGCTGTCTTGATCCACGGAACACTCGTCACCTGTCACACGTCACGAGTCGCGGGTGGTCACCATGTTCGGTCTCGGGGCCGGCGAAATTCTCATCATCTTAATCATCGCGTTTCTCCTGTTCGGGCCCAAGCAACTGCCCGAGGTGGGGCGGCAGGTCGGTCGGGCGGTCAAAGGGTTTAAGGAGACGGCGGAGGATCTCAAGAAGACGGTTGAGCCCGAGCTCAACATGATCCAGCAGGAGGTCAAGCTCGTCGAGCAGGACTTGCAAGCCTCCATGAAAGAAGCGGAAGACGAAATCACCGCGGCGACGAAACCGGCTGAAACGGCCGGCAGCGAACAGAAAACGGCGAGCAGCTAGTAGTCGTCATGAGCTTTCGGCTCATGTGCCTGCGTCGAGCATTCGGCAGGCAGGCCCGACAGGAGGTAGGCACGACAGGAAGCAGGCCCGGCAGGAAGCAGGCACGGCAGCAAGACAATCCTCCCCTTTGTAAGGGGAGGTGGGGAGGGGTAGAACCTCCGGTCATCGACCTCCCCTTCCCCTCCTGACAAAGGAGGGGCCAAGCGGGGCATAGTCAAGGGAAGAACAAGCAGCGGATAGCCATCAGGAAAAAGCCAACCCCCACCTGTCTCCCCCCGGGTACCCGTTGTTCTTCGGGCGCAACGGGTGATGGACAGAACAGTGGAAGGGGGAAAGCCGTTGGCTGTCTGCTATTCGCTGCTCGCTAGTAGCTACGAGCTTTCCTAAGGAAAGGGGGTGACGCCAGACAGCCGCACAGTGCCTGGTGCCTTGATTGAATCACCCTGAACGATTCGGAATATCGTCTCACCCAGCGGAGGGAGCGGGGCAACACCCTCCGTGATAGAACCAACCCCTCCCGCAACACGAGGGACAGCAGAACAGAGTGGTAGCGGTGGTTTTTGAGCGAATAGCGAACAGCTATGCTGAGCGCACAGCAAATAGCGAATAGCGAATAGCTCGGGAGTCCGGGCCGCTCGCTGTGAGCTGTTCGCTGCGAGGCGTTGAGCTATGAGCTGCTCGCTGTCAGCTAATTTATCTAACAGGAGGAACGCTATGAAACGCATCCACGGACGGACCTGGTGGGCTACCTCGGCCACCGTCTTTGGAGCTGCAGCGGCAGCATTCCTGCAGTTCTTGGCAGTCCCCGCCTTTGCCGGCTATGAACTCCCGCCCGGCGAACGCATTACGAACCTCCCTCCGATCCCTCGGAGCCTCCCGCAGAAGGAAGCCTACGAGATCTACGATCCGGTCATCGGCCGCAACTTCGACATCAAGAACCTCTGGATGCGCGCCGACCTGCGCGTGCGGCCGGAATTCCGCACGAACACCTGCTTCGGCAATACCAACGTAGGACTTGGCTGTAACAACTTCGGAACCAGGGGTACGCAGGGCAAAGCGAATGACTTCTATGTCCAACAGTGGGTTCGCCTCGGTATCGGCTACGACCTGTCGCCGGACGTGAATTTCTACATGGAAATCATCGACTCGGCGACGTGGGGCGGCAACGGCAACCCGGTCAATGCAGGGAATGCAGGCGATCCATTGAACCATAACTGTTCCTCAGTGACGATTGGCGCGTGCCGTCTCGGCGTCCGTGCTGCCTATGTGCTGGTCCGGAACTTTGCCGGCGTCCAGGGCTTGAGCATGAAGGCAGGACGGCAATATGTGATTTTCGGGAACCACTCCTTGTTCGGCCACTTCGACTGGGCCAACACGGGCTACAGTCATGACGGTGTCATGTTCCAATACGACACCAAAACCTTCACGAGCTGGTTGGGCTGGTTCCGGAACTCGGAAAGCGACCTGCCTCAAGCAGCGCCGGTCGGAAGCGGCGGGCCGAACATTGCCGGGAGCGGCAACGCGGATGCGAACCGCGATGCGGACATGTTGGTCTTCTACAACCAGATCAAGTCCGTACCCGGCTTCATCATCGAGCCGTACTATGTGTACTACAAGAACAACTTCGGAACCGGTGACTTTGGTTCCGCTGGAAACACCGGTCTCGGGGTAGCAAAGCATTCGAACCAGACCCGCCACATGATCGGCAACCGGATCGAGATGCGGAAGGGCAACTGGGACTTCATCAACGAAACCGCCTGGCAATTCGGCCAGATGGGCGACCCGGTTGCGTGCGGACCGGATGTGGGTGGCGCGGTGAATCAGAACAAGTGTCTCCACATCAATGCCTGGGCGACCAGGACCTGGTTGGGGTACACCCACTATCAACATGCCTGGAAGCCGCGATTGGCGTTCAACCTCGACGTCGCCTCCGGGGACGGCCGCAACAACTGTTCACGAGCGACCAACAACACTTGCGGTAGGACGGCCAACACGTTTGAAAACTTCTTCCCGACAAACCACATTCACATGGGTTACGCGGACGTGCAGGCCTGGAAGAACATGTTTGCGCCTCAGATCAACCTGCAGTTCCGGCCGACGGCGCGGGACCATTTCGAAATCTGGTACATGAACATGAACACCATGAACAAGAATGACTGTTGGTACCGGGCGGCCCAGGTCTGCTACGTGCAAAGCAGCAATACCGCGACGAAGCATCACATCGGCGATGAGCTTGACTGGACCTGGACCCGGATGTTCGCCGACGGCAAGGTCGCCTTCCAGGCCACCTACGCCACCATTTGGACCGGCGGCTACCTGACAGAACACGTGGTTCTGCCGAGGACTCAGCACTGGGGCTATGCACAGATCTGGATGAACTTCTAGCTGCGAGCGAACAGCGAATAGCTTAAGGAGGAAACAATGAGAAAACTGATGTTACTCGCGGGGGCAGCCGCAGTGGCGTTCATGTGGGCGCCGGTTGTCGCGCAGGCGGATCCGATCGCGCTCACCAACGACGCGATCCAAGAATTGACCGATGCGCCGGGGCTCGGCAAGCGGACGACCGTGGACCTGAACAAGCGCTGGGGGTCGGATGTCGGCGTGATCAAGAGCGCCACGGCCAAGCTGCAGCAGGCCTTGAGCGAAGCGGGAGGCAACGCGAACGCCAGGGCCCAGTTGGAACTGGCGGTGGAATATGGGATGGCGCAGCTCCACAAGGAAGCGCGGCTTTCGGCGCAGGGCGCGCTCTACTACCTCTGCCAGGCCGCAGGCGGACAAGGCCCGGGCTGCGATAAGGTGCCCAAGTACGGCAGCTACGTGGCGCCATAAAAAAAGCGAATAGCGAATAGCGGGCAGCGAATAGCTCCGGAGCCACTGGCTACCAGCTGCTCGCTACTTGCTACTAGCTGAACAAGAGCGAATAGCGGGCAGCAAATAGCGAATGGCTCGGAAGTCCGGGCTGCTCGCCGTTAGCTACCCGCTGTTCGCTGCTAGGAAGAGAGATCCCCGCCGGGGACGGACGGCGTTTCCGGCGGGGTTTTTTTTGATCTGCGAGCCGACAGCGAGCAGCGTGTAGCGAATATCCGGCAGCGTCAACAGTGGATCACACTCACAGCCGATAGGGATCAAGGCCCAGGCTATCCGTTAATAACGAAGGCTCTTCCGGGTTTCGTGTGGGGCGCTGATCTGGTTCCTCCCCTTTGTAAGGGGAGGCGAGGTGGGGTAGAGACGGCGGTATGTTCGATGTCGTTCACAAAGACCATGATCTCACGTAACAGTGCACCCCGCTGCGTGCTGCTACCTCCCCCTTCCCCTGCCTGCGCCGGCTGCGCTTCGGCAGGCAGGCCTCCTTACAAAGGAGGGGATCCCACAGGATGCTCCCCCGCTACCAAGACCAGAACAAGATTCAGCGTTCTCGTTCCCCACATAGGATCCGGAAGAGCCATAAGGAAAAACATGGTGCGACCAGTTGTGAGGCTCGTTCTTTTCTTGCCAATTGCGGTCTGGGCCGTTGGGTGTCTCGCGAGCGGTCCCGCCCTTGCCGCCTACGAACTCCCGCCCGGCGAACGCATTACGAACCTGCCCCCGATCCCTCGAGGTATTCCGCAGAAAGAAGCCTACGAGATGTACGATCCGGTCATCGGCCGGAACTTCGACATCAAGAATTTCTGGATGAGGGCCGACCTGCGGATCAGGCCTGAGATGTGAATCGCGACCTGCTTCGGCGGCGGGCCGCCGATTGCGGGAGCCTGCAACAGCTTCGGCGGCTTCACCGGAGCCGGCGGCGCGACCGCTGCCAGTGTGAACGGCCAGGCCGGCCGGGCCAACGCCGGGAAGTCCGCCAACGACTTCTACGTCCAGCAGTGGGCCAGACTCGGCATCGGCTATGATCTGTCGCGGGACGTGAACTTCTACATGGAAATCATCGACTCGGCGGTCTGGGGCGGCAACGGCAACCCGGTCAATGCCGGCAACGGCGGCGACCCCCTGAACCATAACTGCGGACCGAACGTGGCAACTCCCGGCGCCGGAGCCGGAAGCGCCGGGGCTTGTCGTCTCGGCGTCCGTGCGGCCTACGTCTTGGTCCGGAACCTTGCCGGCGTCCAGGGCTTGAGCATGAAGGCCGGACGGCAATATGTGATTTTCGGGAACCACTCCTTGTTCGGCCACTTCGACTGGGCCAACACCGGCTACAGCCACGACGGTGTCATGTTCCAGTACGACACCAAGACGCTCACAAGCTGGCTCGGGTGGTTGCGCAATTCAGAGACCGACTTAGCTCAGGCCGCGCCGGTCGGCAGCAGCGGGCCGAACATTGTCGCGACCGGGAACGCCGACGCCTCAGCCGATGCCGACCTGTTTCTGTTCTACAACCAGATCAAGTCGGTGCCGGGTTTCCTCATCGAGCCCTACTATGCGCTCTACATCAACGGCATCCCCGAGTCGTCGAATGCCGCGCAGGGTCTTGGCACGCCCAAGCGGTCGTCTCAGAAGCGCCACATGATCGGCAATCGCACGGAAATGCGAAAAGGCAACTGGGATTTCATCAACGAGACGGCCTGGCAATTCGGCCGAATGGGCGATGGGATCGGGACGGACAATAACCAGAACGTCCACATCAACGCCTGGGCGACGAGGAATTGGCTCGGCTATACCTGGTACGAGCATCGGTGGAAACCGCGGGTGGCCATCGGATTCGATTATGCCTCCGGCGACGGCAACGCCAACTGTTCGGTGGGCGCGACGGCCCAGGCCGGCTATGCCTGCCGGACGGCCAACACGTTCGAGAACTTCTTCCCGACGAACTATCTCCATGCGGGCTACATGTTGAACCACTCCTGGCGCAACCAAATCCAGCCGCAGGTCAATGTGGAAGCGCGTCCCAGCGCGCGCGATCACGTGGAAATCTGGGCGCAGCGCCATTACCTGGCCAATGCCAGAGACAATTGGTATCGCGGCGCCCAGGGGGTGTTGGTGTTTTCGCGGTCGAACAACACCTCGAACCATCTGGGCGACGAAGTGGACGTAGCCTGGACGCACATGTTCGCGGACGGGAAGGTTTCCGCGGTGACCACGTGGGGTCACTTCTTCGCCGGCGAGTATATCGGCCGGAACCTCGGGACTTCTTCCAACCAGACCTGGGGGATGGTGCAGTTGTGGATGAACTTCTGAATTGAGCCGCCGGCTATTGCCGCTGAGCCCTTCTCTTCAGCGGTCAGCTCGCAGCTTTATTTTCCCCTCCTTCGTAAGGAGGGGCGAGGGGAGGTCGAATCTTTCCGAAGTTGCGAGACGCAGGAGGTGATCAAAGGGGAGAAAGAATGTGGTAGCCGGCCGCACAAAGGGGAGGAATCAGATGAACGACGCACACAACACTCGAAGGGCCCTTGTTGTATCAGTCCTGAGGTGGGAGTCGGCGAGGGCGGCGCTTCTCGCTTAGGCGTTCGTACACTTCAAGCTTCGTTTCCAGTTTGACTACTCGATGATCAAGATCCCTAACGATGCGCGTCAGATCGTGGATATCGCCGGTGAGAGTTGCCACTCGCTCTTCAAGTGTAATGATCTTCCGCAGCGCAGCTAACGCGTCACCGGCCCAACTCATCGTTTTCTAGCCGCGAGGCTTCGTTTGAGCTCACTGACCGCCGCGTGGGCTTCGTCCAGCTTTCCGATCATGCGGGCCAATGATTTGTTGGCTTGCCCTACCAAGAGACCCAATTGCAATTCGCTGTCGTCGTCTCGTTCGAGGTGTCGATCCAGGGCCGTTCGAATTTCTTCGGATACCGTGGCATGGCGCTGTTTCGCCCGCCGCGACAGTGCTTTCTTCTGGAAAGGAGTGAGATAAATAGAAGTCATGACTTTGGTTGCCATGGCCGGAACCTCCTCAATACAGGCTCAACATCTATCACATGTATGTTGCGTGATCAATGGACCAAGGAGTTGTTGAGCCCTTGATAAACTCTTTCGCGGACATTGATGAGGCGATCCTGGTCCCCTTACTCGCGCAAGGGCCCGGCCTTGCAGAGTTGCTCTTCTAGCTCTTCATATGTCTTCGTCACCGGGAATTGCGGAAACTCCTTGGCGACGTTCTCGGGCGGGCGGAAGAAGAAGCCGGCATCCGCTTCCGCCAGCATCTCGGTGTCGTTGTACGCGTCCCCGGCGGCGAGGACGCGGAAGTTCAAGGCCTTGAGGGCCGCCACCGAGTGCTTCTTCTGGTTCTGCATACGCATGTGGTAGTTGACGATGCGGTCGGTGGAGTCGACCTCCAACTGATTGCATAACAACGTGGGAAACCCAAGCTGCCGCATGAGCGGGAGCGCGAACTGGTAGAACGTATCCGACAGGATGATCACCTGGCACCGCTCCCTGAGCCACGCAAGAAAATCCTTCGCCCCATCCAACGGTCCCATCGCCGCGATCACTTGCTGGATATCCCCGAGCTTGAGCTTGTGCCGGTCGAGGATGGCCAGCCGCCGTTTCATCAAGGCGTCGTAATCCGGCATTTCTCTGGTCGTGACCTTGAGTTCCTCAATGCCGGTCTTCAGCGCGACGTTGATCCAAATTTCGGGCACGAGCACGCCTTCCAGATCCAGGCACACGATGACGGGCTTGTTCATTCTCACCTCTCATTTCATTTGTAGTGGCGATTGTAGTTCTGAGTTCTGAGTTTTTAGTTCTGAGTTGGGAGAAAACTCAACACTCAGCACTCAGAACTCAGCACTCCGCTTCTCAAATGCCTGCCCGAGGAGACGCCACACTTTCTCCAGGGCGCGATCGAGCAGCTCCGTTCCGGGCCACGTGTGCGTCTGCTCGTGCTCATGCCGCCTCACCCATTCGATGGCCACCGGAAGGGGAATCAGCCGAGGCACGTCTTTCTCGAGGTCCGCCCACAAGAGTCCGAGAGCGGTGCTCACGCGAACGGCTACAGGCAGGGGAGTCACCGGATTGGATTCGATGTCCTGGCACAGCTCAGCCGGAGATGTGACCAGCAGCTCCCGGCAGGCAGCCGGACGGTCCTCGTAAATCGAACAGATCTCGTTCTCGAGAAATGGGCAGGGCAGCCGCAACGCGTAATAGTCCCGGTTGATCGGAGCGAAATCCTCATCCTCCAGGGCTCGGTCCGTTTCGCTGATCGCCAGGAGCCGGTTCCAGAGCCCCGCCTCCTCCAAACGGGCGTGTGTTGCATCCAGCCGACGATGAACCAGCTCTCGCTCCTGATCCGGCAACCGGCCGACAACCTCCGCCAGCGCAAATGCTTCGGGCACGGAGACCGGAACCAGCATCCGACAGCAGGCGGCACAGCCCTTCCGACAGGACACCGACAGGCCCGCGTCTCTCGCCCGTTGTTCTTCAAGCGCCAGGGCTTCTTCGCCCATCCGACGCACGAGGGGCACAATGGCCGAGACAGGGACGAAGCCGGTGGGTACATCCACCGTCGACGTGACCGATCCCGCCGGCGTCTTCAAGGCGATTTCGAATCGTTCTGTCATAGCAAATTGGGCACGGGGCGCGGACAGCCCCCATTTTTCTGGCTCTTTCGGCTTTTGTGTGGGAGGGAGACGACCCGCGCTTCTTACGTCCCCTCCTTTGTAAGGAGGGGACGGGGAGATAGAAGCTCTTCGACCCCTCCTGACCTCCCCTTACGAAGGGGAGGAACCGTGCCCCACCTCCGCTCCCCTTCCAAAGGGGAGGGAGGGGGTAAGGAACCCGCCCGCGAATCAGCGAGATAACGCAATTTCTGACCCATCACATGATTTCCAGAACAGCCATTTTCTATGCGCATCGTTTCAAGCGAAGGCATGATAGAGGAGCCTCCATAGAGGGTCAACCAACGAAAAGGCCGGCGCTTGTCAGGCCTCGTTGGTTCGCCCATAATGCGTCAGCGTCGAGGCGCCATGTCATTGAGCGGGCATGAAATCGGGTTGCTCAAGGAATATATGGGCATCCGCGCCCTCTCCGGGATATGGCTCGCCGTCGTCCTGCACGTGATGTCCCCGGGCATTGCATCTCCAGGGCAGCCCACTGTGACCCTGGTGCCGGTCGTGACGCGCGGGCTCGAAGAGCCACTCTATGTCACCCATGCCGGCGACGGCTTGGGCCGATTGTTCGTCGTCGAGCAGGCAGGAAGAATTCGAATTATCGAGCAGGGGCGGCTGAATGAAGGTGCCTTTCTGGATGTGACGGATCATGTGCTGTCCGGTGGGGAACGGGGCCTGCTGGGATTGGCGTTCCATCCGCAGTATCGAGAGAATGGCCGATTCTTCATCAGCTATACCCGCAAGCCCGATGGAGCCACCGTGGTTTCAGAGGTTCACCGGGAGGACCTCCGCAACGGTCGAGCCCCGGAGATTCTCCTCATGTTGGTCCCTCAGCCCTACGCCAATCATGACGGCGGCATGATCGGCTTCGGGCCGGACGGGTTCCTGTACATCGGTCGTGGCGACGGAGGATCGTCCGGTGACCCGCAGAACCGGGGACAGAACAAAAACGAGTTGCTGGGCAAGATTCTGCGGATCGACGTCGACCGAGGCTCGCCCTATGCCGTGCCGCCGGACAATCCGTTCGCCGCCGGTGGAGGGCGACCGGAGGTGTACGCCTATGGTCTGAGAAATCCCTGGCGGTTTTCTTTCGATCGGCAGACGCAGCGCCTGTGGGTTGCCGATGTCGGCCAGGACAAATGGGAAGAAATCGATCTCATCGAACGGGGCGGGAACTACGGCTGGCGGATCATGGAAGGGCTCCACTGCTTCAAGCCGCCGAGGCAGTGTGATCAGGACGGCCTGCGTCTCCCCATCCTGGAGTATGGGCATGACGGGGGCCGCTGTTCGATCACGGGCGGCTATGTGTACCGAGGGACGAGGAGTCCGGCACTTCGAGGCACGTATCTCTTTGGTGATTATTGCAGCGGCGAACTCTTCGGAATCAGCGCTTCGGTGGCCGACGCCGGCTCACCGGTCACCACGGCGCCGGTGCTGCTCCGAACAAAGCTGCGCATCTCCTCCTTCGGCGAAGACGAGTCCGGGGAAGTCTACCTGGTGGATCATCGAGGAGGGGTCTATCGGGTGGAGGCAAGCCAGTAGCTGATAGGAAATAGCCGGCAGTGGGTAGCAATGAAGCGAATAGCGAGCAGCTGAGAAGTCCGTGCTGCTCCCTATTGTATTGGCTGCAAGCTGCCAGCTATTTGCTACCGGCTATGCGCTATTGGCTGTCAGCTACTTGCTCCTAGACTTTCCCTGTGACCCAGTAGACAAGCGTGCCGACAAATTCATTCGTGGAATAGGTGGTTCGAGTGAGGGCCGCTGCGTCGGGGAGCGGTTTGTGCGTCGAAAATTGGGACTGGCTCCGGCTGGAAGGGACGAGACAGTTCCCCGGTGCGAACAGTTCCCGCCGGTGCCTGTCCCCATTTTCATCCCGTTGCGGGTCTCAAGTCTGAATAGGGGACCGCGCCATGCTGACAGACCGTACGGAGGCGGGCCGGAAGCTCGGCGAGCGGCTTCGGCACTATGCCGGTCACCCGACAACCATCGTATTGGGTATGCCGAGGGGCGGAGTGGCGGTCGCGGGGGCTGTGGCGGAGATGCTGGATCTGCCGCTCGATGTCTTCATCACCAGGAAGCTGGGAGCCCCATGGAATCCGGAATATGCCTTGGGTGCTCTCGCGGAAACCGGCACGCTGGTCTTGAACGACGAACGTACTGAAGATTCTCTTCGATCGGCGGACATCGCTCTACTGATCGCCGCGCAACGGGCCCGGATCGAGGAGCAGGTCTCGCTCTATCGCCGTGGCAGGCCGCTGCGTTCCTTAGAAGGCCGACGGGTCATTCTGGTAGACGACGGGGTGGCCACGGGAGCCACCTTTGTGGCCTCGGTGCGTGCCATCCGGGCCCAGCGTCCCGAGCGAATCGTGGCTGCCATTCCGGTCGGGCCGAGAGACTCTCTCGATCGCATTGCCGGCCTGGTCGATGAGCTGGTGGTGTTGGAGATGCCCGATCCCTTTTGGGCGGTCGGGCAAGCCTATGAGCGGTTTGACCAACTCACGGATGCCGCCGTGACACAGATGCTCGAAGAGGCTGCTGCGCGATCCTCGATGGGTCCTAAACGGCGGTCACACGAGAGCTGAGGGAATAGTTCTAGGTCTTGGCCTTCCCGTCGTCCAAGTGCCGGTGTTGCCAGTCAAGCCAGGCATGGCCAAGCTCGTGAGCGAGGATGTAACGGCGGCGTCTAACCGGGAGCCGCTTGCGGATATAGATGGTCTTTGTTTCATCATCCCATATCCCGTCGGCGTTCTTATCTCGCCTGTCCATCTCTGCCTCCGACAATTGACGGACGGTGATGCGATAGCCGAATGGGAGGACGACCCTCGTGGGGATACGCAGCATGGTGCTTACCAATTCTCTCAGCATTGAGGCATTACATCATGACGTGCATGGCAGTTCCATTATCCGTTGGGATTAGACTAACACAAAATACCCTTGTCCTTACACGACTACTTGCTTAATGTTGTCAATTAGTTACGATATCCTTTGCTAGGCTGACAAGGGCTCCTCTCTACCGAGAAGTGCCCGCCTATTCAGGGGGATTACACCACCCGTTGGTTTTCTATAAGATACGCTGCCATGCTTGATCGGTTGATAGCCCAGGAACTTGCCCAAGGGTGCCCCCCCAGCGTGAGGTTGGTGGGGGTCAAGATCCGGGATCGTGGCGAAGTTAAGAAGCTCGGTGCGGGCGAAGCTTCCCTAGGGGTCGGAGACTACGTCATCGTGGAGGCAGAAGGCGACCTCACCTACGGCGTCGTGTATACCGCTCCATGGACCATACCTTTCATCCCACCGATGCGCGTCATGAAGTCGGTCCTACGGAAGGCTACCCCTGACGACCTTATGGTGGTCCGACGGCACCAGCAGTTGGCCGCTGAAGGCTTGATTGAGTGTAGGGAACAGGCTGCAGCTCTGGGACTCAAGCTCAAGCCGGTCGAAGTCTACTGTGCTTTCCTCCGTCGCCAGATGACGTTCGTCTATACGGCGGAGGACCGCGTGGATTTCCGGGAGCTCGTGAGGGTGCTCGCCCGGCGATTCGGCGGGCGGATCGAGATGCGGCAGATCGGGGCGCGAGAGGAGGCCAGCCGGTTGGGGGGCGTTGATACCTGCGGGTTGGTCCTGTGCTGTGCGAGCTTTCTCACGGAAATCAGGCCGGTGTCCGCCAAGCAGGCCAAGGCCTTGGGCGTCGCCGTCGATGATTCGCGCTACCTTGGGATCTGCGGTCGGCTCAAATGCTGTTTGCTCTTCGAGGCAATGGAGTCGCAGGGTTGTCCTGACACGCCCACTCAGTTGATTACACCGACGACAAACCGCCTCCAGTGACGCCGCTGCGGCGCGCTCACTTTGTCTCCGCCGGACCATCAAGCTTCCATGCGGAGAAACTCACGAATCTTCGACCCGATCTGATCTCGCGCCGATCGAAAGGCGACCAGCCGCCGTTCAGTCGTCCCTTGAACAGCCGCCGGGTCTTCGAAGCTCCAGTGGGACATCTGGCGCGCGCCGGGGAAAATCGGGCAGCTTTCCTTCGCCCGGTCGCAGACGGTGATGACATGGTCGAAGCGTTCATTCAGGTAGCGGTCGAGCCGCTTGGACTCCTGGCGTGAAAGATCGATGCCGATTTCCTTCATGACCTCCACGGCAAGAGGGTTCAGCCCGACGGGATGGGTGCCGGCGCTGGCGACCTCGAATCGGTCACCGGCGAGATGACGCAGCCATCCTTCCGCCATCTGGCTACGGGCCGAGTTCCCTGTACAGAGAAAGAGAACCTTCTTCTTCACTCCTCAGCCCTCGCTCCGTTTCGGTCCTTGCGGAAACCAATGACGAGTCCGATTGCAGAACGCGCAGACAGACAGCATAACGGGGACTTCCACCAAGACTCCGACGACCGTGGCAAGGGCGGCGCCGGAGTCAGGTCCAAAGAGCGCGATGGCGGTCGCGACGGCGAGCTCGAAGAAGTTGCTGGCACCGATGAGCGCGCCGGGAGCCGCGACAGCGTGTTCCACGTGCAGCAGTTTCATGAGGCCATAGGCCAGCGACGAATTCAAGTAGACTTGCAGGAGAATCGGAACGGCGATCAAGAAGACGTGAAGCGACTTGTGGACAATGTTGTCGGCCTGAAACGCGAAGATCAGAACGAGGGTGGCGAGCAAGGCGATGATGGTGCCCGGGGCGAGTCGCGGCAAGAGCATCTCCTCGAACCACCGGCGCCCATGCCGACTGATCAGCCATGTGCGTAACAATGATCCCACGGCGAGGGGAATGACGATGAACGCAAGGACCGAGTAGAGCAGGACCGCGAACGGCACGGAGAGGGATGACGCTCCGCTTACCAACAGACCGACGAGCGGCGCGAAGAGAAACACCATGATAAGGTCGTTCACGGACACCTGGACGAGAGTATAGGCCGGATCTCCCTCCGTCAGATAACTCCACACGAACACCATTGCGGTACAGGGCGCGGCGGCCAATATGATCGTGCCGGCGATGTACTGATCTGCTTGCTGTGGCGTGATCCATTCAGCGAAGAGAAGCCGGAAAAACACCCATGCGATCAACGCCATGGAAAACGGTTTCACGACCCAGTTCACCAGCAAAGTGACGAACAGTCCCCGCGGCCTCCTGCCGACGTTCCTAATGGCGGCCACGTCGACTTTCATCATCATGGGGATGATCATCAGCCAGATCAGGATGGCGATCGGCAAGTTGACCTGGCTGTCTCGACCGAACTCCAAACTTCGGAGCGTCTCAACGAAACCCGGCGCCCATCGACCGAGCAAGACCCCGGCGACCATGCAGAGTCCGACCCACACGGTGAGATAGCGCTCAAAGAGGTTGAGACGCTTCTCAGTGCGCGGTTGCGACGGCAGCGTCAAGGCTATTTCCATCGGGCAATCTCCTCCTTTGCCGATGACAGACGATCGGTTGCTCCATTTTCTACTCCGCCGCACCAACCGCTCTCGCGGGCCATTCCGGGCATCTTTCACCAAGAATAATTGATGGATATCACAAAAAAAGAGATTACTCTTCCGGGTTTCGTGTGGGGCACTGATCTGGTTCCTCCCCTGTGTCAGGGGAGGCGAGGTGGGGTAGAGACGGCGGTAGGCTCGATGTCGTTCACAAAGACCATGAGCTCACGTAACAGTGCACCCCGCTGCGTGCTGCTACCTCCCCCTTCCCCTGCCTGCGCCGGCTGCGCTTCGGCAGGCAGGCCTCCTTACAAAGGAGGGGATTCCACAGGATGCTCCCCCGCTACCAAGACGAGAACAAGATTCAGCGTTCTCGTTCCCCACATAGGATCCGGAAGAGCCAAGAGATTACTCACATCGACGGGAGCGGGTCCTGGAGGGAGTCCGATCGTGGAACAATTCCAACACCTCTTCAATTTCCTCAGCAATATCCCCCTTCAATGAATAATAATTCCACCGACCTTCCCGTCGATCGGTGACCACGCCCGCGTCCTTCAACGTTCTCAGATGGAACGAGAGCAGCGACTGAGCGATGTCGAGCGCCTCTGTCAGATCACACACGCAGCGCTCGCCGTCACCCAACAGGGCCACGATTTTGAGCCGGATCGGGTCGGCGAGCGCGTGGAAGATGCGAGCCGATCGCGCCAAGTCATGTATGATCGCCGCAGGCATGAGCTAATGTATCAATAATTGTTGATTCAATTCAAGTACGGCGAACCGGTCGAAGTTGGGACCAGCATCAGAAACAGCCGATGCCGCAATGCACGGCCTCCGTCTTTCTTTGCGGAGGCTCTCGGTTTTCTTCAACAAGGGTTATAATGTGCCCAGACAGGAACGATCATGCGTCATGTGCTTGTACTGGGAGCGGGAAAGATTGGCTCCCTCATTACCTGCCTCCTTGCGACCAGTGGACGATACGCGATCCACCTGGCTGACCTGACCCTCGATGCGCCCAAACGGCTGATCGATGACCTGAAACTCTCGGGAGTCACTCCGTCGGCGCTGGATGCCCGCTCTCGTAGCGCGCTGGATGCTTATGCGGCCGCCAACCAGTTCGACGCGGTCGTATCGAGCTTGCCGTACTACTGCAACGTCACCGTGGCCGGTCTCGCGCGCACCCACCGCCTTCATTACTTTGATTTGACCGAAGACATCGCGGTCACCGACGAGATCCGGAAGCTCAGCGCCGGCGCCGCCTCCGCATTTGTCCCACAGTGCGGGCTGGCACCGGGCTTCATCAGCATCGTCACGCACGATTTGATGACGCATTTCGAGTCGTTGGATACGGTCAAGATGCGGGTCGGCGCGCTGCCCGTGCATCCCAGTAATGCCCTCAAGTACTCGCTCACCTGGTCGACCGACGGTCTCATCAACGAGTACGGCAACGTCTGTTACGGGATCGAGGCGGGGCAGAAAGTTCTTCTTCAACCGCTGGAGGGGTATGAAACTATCGAAGTGGACGGGTTACTGTACGAGGCGTTCAACACGTCGGGCGGGTTGGGCACGCTGGCGGATACCTACGCGGGCAAGGTGCGGACGATGAACTACAAGACGCTCCGGTATCCGGGCCATTGCGAAAAGATTCACCTGCTGATGAAGGACCTGAAACTCAATGAGGACCGCAAGACGCTCAAGCACATCCTGGAGCGGGCGATCCCCCGGACCCTCCAGGACGTCGTCCTGATCTACGCGTCGGTGACCGGCACCAGCCACGAGGAGTTGTTCGAAGAGACGTATGTGAAGAAAGTCTATCCGCGTCTGATCGGCGGACGCCTCTGGTCCGCAATTCAGCTCACCACCGCGTCGGCGCTCTGCAGCGTGATGGACATCGTGCTCAGCAAGCCGGACGCGTACAAGGGCTTTGTCACGCAGGAAAGTTTTCCGTTGGCCGAATTCCTTGCCAACGAGTTCGCGGAGTGTTTCCGATGATGACCGCGACGGATGTGTTCAAAAAGCTTGAGCTTGAGGCGCTCAACCCCGGCGGCTCGACGGGAGCCACATGGTGGGCCGGCGCCAACGGCACGACGGAGTTGGAATCGATCAATCCGGCCACCGGAACAGTGCTCGGACGCGTCTCCCTCTGTTCGGCTGAAGACTACGATCGGATCATCGAGGACGCCGAGCGGGCCTTTCGGCGGTGGCGGATGGTTCCGGCTCCGAAACGGGGTGAAGTGGTCCGATTGATCGGGCAAGCCTTGCGGGAGAAGAAGGACGCACTGGGCTCGCTGGTGTCGATGGAAGTGGGAAAGATCAAGGCGGAGGGCGACGGCGAGGTACAGGAAATGATCGACATGGCCGATTTCGCCGTCGGCCAGTCGCGCATGCTGTATGGCCAGACCATGCACTCGGAGCGGCCGCACCATCGCATGTACGAGCAGTGGCACCCGCTCGGACCGACCGGCGTCATCACCGCGTTCAATTTCCCGGTCGCCGTGTGGGCCTGGAACGCCTTCATCGCGGCGGTGGCCGGCGACACGGTCGTCTGGAAACCCTCTCCCAAGGCGCCGCTGGCTGCGGTGGCCGTGCAAAAGATCTGTAACCGGGTCATGGCGCAGCAGGGGTTCGAGGGGATCTTCTGTCTTTTCATCACCGACCGGACGGATCTGGCCGACAGGATGGTGCGAGATAGCCGCTTGCCGCTGATCTCCTTCACCGGGTCGATCGCGGTCGGTCAGCAGGTGGCTGCCGCGGTCGGGCGCCGGCTCGGTCGAGCGCTGTTGGAGCTGAGCGGCAACAACGCCGTGATCCTCGACGAGACTGCGGATCTCGACTTGGCGGTTCCGGCGATCCTGTTCGGAGCCGTCGGGACGGCCGGCCAGCGCTGCACCACGACTCGCCGCTTGATCGTGCATGAATCGATCGTCGACCGAGTGACGACGAGGCTCGTCCAGGCTTATCGGCAGGTCCGCATCGGCGACCCGCTCGAACCGGGGGTGCTCATGGGGCCGCTCATCGATGCCCAAGCCATGAAGACCTTTCAGTCGGCGATCGAGGAGGCGAAACGCGAAGGCGGTCAAGTGCTCTGCGGGGGACGCGTCTTGGAGCGGCCCGGCTTTTTCGTCGAACCGACCATCATTCGGGCCGAGAATCGATGGCCGGTCGTCCAGCGGGAAACCTTCGGCCCGATCCTCTACGTGATGACGTACAAGGATCTGGACGAGGCGATCGCACTCCAGAATGCCGTGCCGCAAGGCCTGTCCTCCGCTCTCTTCACGATGAACATCCGGCACAGCGAACGATTTCTTTCCGCCGAAGGGAGCGACTGCGGCATCGCCAACATCAACATCGGCACATCGGGCGCGGAGATCGGCGGGGCATTCGGCGGGGAGAAAGCCACGGGCGGGGGCCGCGAAGCCGGGTCGGATGCCTGGAAGGCCTACATGCGCCGTCAAACGAACACGATCAACTGGGGGACCGACTTGCCGCTGGCGCAAGGAATCAAGTTTGGTTCGTAACCAGCCAAGTCATCAGTCAATAGTCATTGGTCATTGGAGGTTTACGGATGCAGCCCCAGCTGCCTTTTCTATTGACTGATGACCGTTGACCAGTGACGGGTATCCTTAGGGGAGGAGACGGACCATGGATCAAGGAGCCGAATTGGATGCAGTGATCGAACGGATGATCGAGAACTACGTCGCCAAGAATAAGGCGGCTCGGCTCATCCGGGAGTCGCTCGAAGCGGCCGGTGTCGGCCTCTGGCCGGTCGTGGACCACCTCACGCTGCGGACCGTGGACATCGACCGCCGCGCCGAGGAATTCGTCCGTCTCGGGTATAGCTACGCGGAAACCATCGAATACGAGGACTGGTACGCCAAGGTCTACAGGGCGCCTGGCTATCCCGCGCTCTTTGTCGATCAGGCCTATAGCGATAGCCGCGGCAAAACCAGCATCATCCCGGCCTGGGTGGCCAAGTTCGGCGACGACCAATTCCACCACATCGCCGTGCG
This sequence comes from Nitrospiraceae bacterium, assembly GCA_037446055.1. Classification (GTDB taxonomy): domain Bacteria; phylum Nitrospirota; class Nitrospiria; order Nitrospirales; family Nitrospiraceae; genus JBBIJI01. Next base: position 611 of record JBBIJI010000029.1, on the reverse strand, counting down.
GGTGGAAGACATCGACCAGGCCATCGGTCGCCTGAAGGCCAAGGGCGTCGTCTTCGCCGGGGACGTCATCGGCGAGCGGGGCAGCCAATTGCGGCAAATTTTTACCGTGCCCGAAATGATCGACGGGCAACCCTTCTCCGTGCTGGAACTCACGGAACGCCACGCCGGTTACCAAGGGTTCTCGCCCCCCCAGGCGAATAGTCTGATGAGATCCACTGTCTTGCGCTCCTGAAGGTTATCTTTCTTACCTCTATTATCTAGTGCGACGCATCTTCCTCCCCGCAGGGTTGACTCCTGCCCCATAGACGTAGCCCCGAAGAATAGTCCACGTACTGAGGTGCTGATGTTGAGGTGGGTACGAGAGCTTCTTTTGCGATGCCGGAAACTGTGGCAGAGGATCGTGATTTGGTGGGGTCGTTCACCGAGCTGTCGGGGATGGTCTCGACGACATTTGTCACCACGCTGCTGCTTCCACGCTCGGCCCAAGCCTCGCTGGGTGCGCGACGAAGTGGTTCGGCTCAAGGCGCTGATGCCGCGGGCGGGCTGCCGCACGATTGCCCATTGTTTCAATCGGCGCTGGGGGAGGGCTCGCTCCATGACGGTCGGGAAGA
>JBBIJI010000028.1:43956-47868 GCA_037446055.1 Nitrospiraceae bacterium | reverse complement strand
GAATGCGGCCTCCCGACGGGATGAGAATAGCGAGCAGCGAATAGAAAGCAGCTAATAGCCAGTAGCTGGCGCCGAGTAGCTCCAAACCAGGGGCCAATCTCTCCGTCGCTTCAGGCTATCCGCTATTGGCTATTCGCTACTCGCTATTCGGTGCATGCTTGGGCTATCTTGTTATCATGCGCCTGGCGCCGTATCTTTTCCAACAACTGTTTGACCTGGGTGCCGCCCATGCCTTCGGCATCCCGGGCGATCATGTGCTTCCGCTCTACGAAGCCCTGGGCGACAGCCCCATCCGTTCGATCTTGACCACTCACGAACCGTCGGCCGGATTTGCCGCGGACGCCTATGCGCGCCTAAGAGGGATCGGAGTGGCGATCGGCACGTACGGCGCCGGTGTGCTCAACATGGTCAATCCGATCGCGCAGGCGTACGCGGAGAAATCGCCTGTGCTCGTCATCAGCGGCGCGCCCGATATGGCGGGCCGGGACCCCGATCTGTTGATCCATCACAAGGTCAGGACGTTCGACACTCAACTACGTGTGTATGAGGAGATGACCGCCGCCAGCGCGGCTCTGGAAGATCCGAAGACGGCTGCTCGCGAAATCAAGCGTGTGCTTGAGGCGGTGCAGCGTGAGAAGCGTCCGGGGTATCTGGAAATCCCTCGCGACATGGTGTGGGCCGACATCGATGAGGCCGAGGCATGGGCGCCCGCTGCCCCGCAGCGGGATCGGGCCGCGTTGGCGGAAGCGATGCAGGAGATTGCAGGCCGCCTCAACCGCAGCCGGAGCCCGGTGATTCTGGCCGGTATCGATATCATGCGCCTGGGTCTCCGGGATGAGGTGATTCGGCTCGCTGAGCGCTACAACCTTCCGGTCGCCACCTCGTTCATGGGGAAGGCGGTCTTTCCCGAACATCATGCAAATTTCATCGGGACCTACATGGGCGCGGCCAGCCATCCGTATGCACGGCAGATGGTCGAAGAGTCGGACTGTTTGTTGCTGTTAGGGGTGTGGCTGACCGACACTGAGACCGGACGCTTCACAAGCCTGATTGCTCGCGGGACCTTGATCCAGGTGCTGGTCGACGAGGTGATCATCAGCCGGCATCGGTATCGACACACCGGACTCGCCGAGGTCCTGACCGTTTTGGTGGAGTCTTCCGAGATCAAGCCGCGGGAGTTTCGCAACGACTATGTGCCGGAGCCGCCTGGCACGGACAGCCAGTCCCTGGTTGCCTCGGTCTTCTCGGCATTGAGCCGCCTGGACGACACGGGCTACATCTTCACGACGGACAGCGGCGACTGCTTGTTCGGCTCAGTTGCGTTGCATGCCGAGACGATCCTGAACCCTGGCTACTACGCCAGCATGGGGTTCGCTGTGCCGGCCGCGCTGGGCGCAGGGCTGGCTGCCCCTGATCGCCGGCCGATTGCGCTGGTCGGCGACGGCGGCTTCCAGATGACCGGCATGGAAATCGGGAGCTTGGTCCGCTACGGTGTGGACGCTGTCGTGATCGTTTTGAACAACGGGGGCTATCGAAGCATCGAGGCATTCGGTGCAGCCCGAACGATCTGCGACATCCACCCCTGGGACTTTGTGCAGATCGCCAATGCCGTCGGAGCCTCGGGCACGCGCGTGCGGTCGGCGGAGGAGTTCAAGACCGCGTTGCAGATCGCAGGCGATCGACAGGGAGTCACCCTGATTGAAGTGATGCTGGACTGGGACGACATTTCCCCGACGCTCCATCGGTTGAGCAAGACACGAGGCTCAGCGTTGGGCGGATTCCCCTAGCCGCATCAGCTCCGCCCTCGCCGGGTGCCCTCGCTCGCCCAGTCTGTCTGACAGGCTCCCAAGAGAGGCTTGACCTATCGCGACGGCTTCCCTACGATACCGTCCCGACCACTGGCTGTTCATTGCCATGACCAAGTCAGCCGACTCCAGGGTGAGGGAATGCCGGACGTGTCCCGTACGCTCGACCAGCGTCGTGTGCCACGGTGCTGAACTTGATCCTCAGGCGTTCCAGCGGCTTGTTCTTCGATTCCATCTCGAACCTCGCCAAGTGCTTTTTTATGAAGGGCATCCATGCCTCGGCGTGTACGTGTTGTGCGCCGGCAAAGCGAAGCTGAGCGCGTCCACTCCGACCGGACACCGCCGCATTGTGGGCATCATCGGTCCCGGAGAATTGATCGAATGTACGGGCTTCTGCGATGGCGCGATCCATGAGGTGACGTGCGAGGCGCTCGAAATCTCGGACGTCTGTCTGATCTCTCGACAGGGGTATTTGGAGCTGCTCGAACGAAGTCCCTCCTTAGCCGTCGAACTTTTGCAACTGGTCAGCGGCGCAATCCATCCGGAACGAAATGGTGTTGAGCGGTATCCCGCGTGTAAGGCCGCCGGACGCCTGGCCGCGCACTTGCTCGATATCGGGAGGCGATTTGGCCAACGGGGGCCGGACGGCATCACGCTTGAGATCCGGCTGAGCCGAGAAGAGTTGGCCGAGTTGGTGGGAACCGCCCCCGAAACGGTGATCCGGCTTCTCAGCCGATTCCGGCGGGAACGTCTCGTCGCGACAAAAGGCAGTGAGATCACCATCCTCAAGCCGGACCGCCTGGGCAAGCTCGCCAATACACAAGCACCGTAACCCAACTCATTTACGAAGACCGCTACCCTCCCCCGCCTGCTCGGTGCCTCTCCTGCATTTATATGACCGTGGTCACCCAGTTGCCTGACCTGAATCATAGACGGGGCTGCTCTCCTTCCGCAAAATTGGCCGGCCCTGATTTCTCTGACCGGTTGATGCTGGGCGCGTCGGAGTCATGGGCCATTGACCAATCCGGAGCGTTCTTCTCATCTGAAGTCATTGCCATGGTGCCGGTGAAAATTCTCATGACTCCGGTGGAGAAGGTCAAGACCATCGACCGGGATGGGACTGTCCGACAAGCCGCCGAGTCGATGCGGATGCACGGCGTCAGCAGCTTGCTGGTCAGAAAAGGCGATGCTGTGGTGGGCATCGTAACGGATACAGACCTTGCACGTCGCGTCATGGCAGTCGGGCTCAATCCTGATAGTACGACGGTGGAACAAATCATGTCGGCGCCGGTTCTTCAGATTGATGCCGAGGCCACCCTTCTGGATGCGAACGATCTCATGGCGCGTAAAGGGCTTCGACATCTTGGCGTGCAGAAAGACGGCAAGCTGGTCGGCCTCGTGTCGGTGAGGGACCTGTTGAACTTCTTGACGAAGTATCCGAGAAGTTAGCGAATAGCGGGCAGCAAATAGGGAGTAGCGGGCAGCGAATAGCGAGTAGAAAGCAGCTAATAGCCAGTAGCTGGCAGTGAGTAGCTCCAAACCGCCGCCCAGTCTCTCCGTCGTTTCGGGCTATTCGCTATGAGCTGTTCGCCGGTCGCTACTCCTTGTTAGCTGTTGTCTGCTCGCTGAGGTACGCATGAAGATTGCCCTCGACAGCATCAGCACGGAGAATGCGTTCCTCGATCAGGTCGAGCGCGAAAGCGGCGAGGACTTGTCCCGCTGCTATCAGTGCGGGAACTGCTCGGGATCTTGCCCAGTATCGTTCGCGATGGAGATTCCGGTCTCGCAGGTGATCCGGATGGTGCAACTGGGACAAGAGCAGACGGTGTTGCAGGCCAATTCCATGTGGCTGTGCGTGTCGTGTCTCCAGTGCCAGGCGCGCTGCCCCAAGTGTCTGGATCCGTCGAAGGTGATGGAGGCGCTCAGGCGGATACGCCTTCGTCGGGGATGTCGGCCGGTGGAGTTGTCTGACGTGCCTGGCGGGTTTCTTGAGCGATCCCCGCAGCAGGCGGTGGTGGCGGGCTTCCGAAAGCTGATGGCGTGAGGGGCGTGAAGCGTCGCTCGTTCCTTCGATCCTGAGTTCCAGGTTTCAAGTTCAAAGTTTCAA
>JBBIJI010000028.1:0-43856 GCA_037446055.1 Nitrospiraceae bacterium | reverse complement strand
AATGACGGTTGACGAATGACGTCCATTCCCTACTATCCCGGCTGTACGCTTAACACGGTCGCCAAGTCGTTCGATCTCTCGGCGCGCCGATCGCTCGCCTTGCTCGGCATCGAATTAGCTGAACTGGCCCAGTGGAATTGCTGCGGCGCCTCCTTCCCGCTGACCCCGAACAATGTCATCGGCCTCACCGGACCGACCAACGTGCTGATTCAGTCCAAGAAGGCGGGCGGCACGGTCTCGACTCTCTGTTCGTTTTGCTACAACACGCTGAGACGGACCAACCAGGTCATCAAGGAAGATGAGGGACGCAGGACGGTCATCAACGACTTTCTGGGGACGAGCTACGAGGGAGACGTGGAAGTCGTCCACCTCTTGGAGGTGCTGAGGGACCGCCTGGGATTCTCCGAGTTGAAAAAGCGGACGATGCGGAACCTCAAGAGGCTGAAGGTCGGAGCCTATTATGGGTGCACCTTGCTCCGGCCGAAATCGGTGGCGATCGACGGAGGGGAAACGACCCGCATCTTCGAAGAGTTTCTCGAAGCCATCGGATGCGAGGCCATCGAGTTTCCCAACCGAGGCGAATGCTGTGGTTCGCACCTGGCGATGTCGAACGAAGAAGTCGTGGTCCGGCTCTCCGGTGCGGTCGTGGCCTCCGCGCAGGCATTCGGAGCCGAAATGATCACGACCACCTGTCCGCTCTGTTTCTACAATCTCGCGCGGAGCCAGAAAGCCCAGGAAGGGGTCAGGAACCTTTTGTCGGAGGGGTCAGACACCCTTCTGGCCACGCGAAGCGAGGCGGTGTCTGACCCCTTGCACGGGGACTGGCTCAGTCGTCCGCGACAGTGCCTGTCCCCTTCCGGACGGGGACAGACACCACGCGCAGACGCGGGGAAGGGTGTCAGTCCCCCGACGCGCGAAGAAGGGGACCAGACCCTCGGCGCTACCTTGCCCGTCCTGTACTTCACCCAATTACTCGGATTGGCATTGGGGCTGCCTGAGGAAGAATTGGGGCTGGGCGAGAACCTGATCGATCCGCGGCCGGCGCTTTCCGCCAGAGGCGTCATTGGTCAACAGTCATTGGTCAATAGTAGCGTGTGACTCGAAAGCTTACGGGTTGTCTCACGACCAATGACGAATGACCATTGACTATCGACGGGGTTCAGCATGTCCAAGATCGGCGTCTTTGTCTGTCAGTGCGGGAACAATATCGCGGGTACGGTGGATACGGCCAAGGTCGCCGACGAAGCCAAGAACCTGCCCGGCGTCGTCCATACGGAGAACTGCCGGTTCTTGTGCTCTTCTCCAGGGCAGCAGCTCGTCAAGGAGATCATCAAGACCAACGGGCTGGACAAGGTCGTGATCGCCGCCTGCTCGCCGCACATGCACGAGAAAACCTTCCGCAAGGCCTCGGAGGAGGCCGGCCTCAATCCCTTCCAGTGCGAGATCGCCAACATCCGGGAACATTGCTCGTGGGTCCATGAAGATAAGACCAAAGTCATCGGCACGGAGAAGTCGCTCGACATCACTCGCATGACCGTGGAGCGGGTACGGCGAAACGGCCCACTGGACAAGATTCGGGTGCCCGTCACCAAGAAAGCCCTGGTGATCGGCGGAGGCGTGGCTGGTATTCAGGCCGCGCTCGATATCGCCGAGGCCGGCCATGAGGTCATCCTCGTCGAGAAGGAGCCCTCGATCGGCGGGCAGATGGCCAAACTCTCCGAGACCTTCCCGACGATGGACTGCTCGCAGTGCATCCTCACACCGAAAATGGTGGAGGCCGCGCACCACCCTAAGATTCGCTTGTACACCTATGCCGAGGTGGAATCGGTCGAGGGCTATATCGGCAACTTCACCGTCAAGATCCGCAAGAAGGCCAAGTCGGTGATCGAGGAACTCTGCACGGAGTGCGGCGAATGCACCGCCAAGTGCCCGTTCACTGCGCCGAATGAGTTCGACTCGGAGATGGGCAAACGCAAGCTCATCTACATCCCGTTCCCCCAGGCCGTCCCCGCGATTCCGATCATCGACCGAGACCATTGCCCCAAGTACGTTAAGGACAAGAAGAAGTGCGGTGTCTGCGCGAAGGCCTGCGGTCCGAACTGCATCGATTTCGATCAGGAAGACTCGTTCGTGACTGAAAAAGTCGGGGCGGTGCTGGTCGCCACTGGCTACGAAGTGATGGGCGTGGAGCGGTTCCCAGAGTTCGGCGGCGGCCGCTACAAGGACGTGATCACCGGGTTGGATTTCGAGCGGCTTGCCAGCGCCTCGGGCCCGACCGGCGGCGACATCAAACGGCCTTCCGATGGGAAGGTGCCGCACCGGGTGGTGTTCATCGAATGTTCCGGCTCACGGGACGAGAGCAAAGGCGTCGCGTACTGTTCCAACATCTGCTGCATGTACACCGCCAAGCACGCGATGCTCTACAAACACAAGGTGCATGAGGGACAGTCCTACATCTTCTATATGGACATCCGATGCGGCGGGAAGCGCTATGAGGAATTCCACCGGCGCGCGGTCGAACATGAAGGCGCCATGTATCTGCGGGGTCGTGTCTCGCGAGTGTACGAGCGCAACGGGAGGCTGGTCGTTCAGGGAGCCGACACGTTGAGCGGAAGTCAGGTGGAACTGGAGGCGGATCTGGTCGTGCTGGCGACGGCGGTGGTTCCCCGGACTGGAGCCAAGGATCTGGCCAAGCGATTGGGGATCAGCTACGACAGCTATGGATTCTACAACGAGTACCATCCCAAGCTCCGTCCGGTGGAAACGGCGACGGCCGGCATTTACTTGGCCGGAGCCTGCATCGGTCCGGTGGACATTCCCACGTCGGTGGCGCAGGGGTCGGCGGCGGCCAGCAAAGTGCTTGCGCTTTTTTCCAACGAGGAGCTGACCCGCGAGCCGGTGGTGGCCGAAGTGAACACCGCGACCTGCAACGCTTGCTGGGATTGCGAAACGGCCTGTCCGTACCATGCGATCCAACGGGAGCCGGTGAAGGACCGGGCCGGTACCGTGCTCCGGTATGTAGCGAAGGTGAACGAAGGGGTCTGTGTGGGTTGCGGGGTCTGTGTCGCGGCCTGCCATTCCAAGACGATCGATCTGCGCGGGTACACCGACGCGCAGATCTACGCGGCAATTTGCGCGGTGTAGGGGTCAGACACCCTTCTTGCAGCGTACCGCGCTGCGGTGTCTGACCCCTTGCAAGAAGGGGGTCAGGCCCCACGCGGAGCGCGGGGAAGGGGACCTGACCCCGTACTCGCTATGAGCAAGTTCGAACCCAAAATCGTTGCCTTCGTCTGTAACTGGTGCACTTACGCTGGGGCGGACCTCGCCGGGGTCACCCGCACCCAATACCGGCCGAACGTGCGGCTCATTCGCGTTCCCTGCACGGGGCGGGTGGACGCGCTGTTCATCATCAAAGCGTTCGAGCAAGGGGCTGACGGAGTGCTGATCTCCGGCTGCCATCCTGGCGACTGTCACTACATTTCCGGGAATCTCCACGCCAAGCGCCGCTGGATCTTCTTCAAGGGTCTGACGGATTTTGTAGGGATCGAGTCGGAGCGAATCCAGTATGCCTGGGTATCAGCCTCCGAAGCGAACAAGTGGGCCAAGATGGTGGACCAAGTCACGGAGACTATCCGCGGGTTGGGCCCGTTCACGAAGTATCGTGCCCTTAAGGGGACAGGCACCGCTGCGGACAGCGGAGCCAGTCCCCTGGTGTGGAGCGAGGCTTGGCAGCCGGGCATTCCTGACCATGTGCCGCTTCCCGAAGACGCTCCGTTCGTGCCGGCCCTCAGAGAGAAGGCCCGCGAGTTGTTGGAGAAGGGTGAGGTCAAGGTCATCATCGGGTATGGGTGGGCCAAGCGCCAGCGACGCATCGTCCCGGTGTTCATCACCAAGCCCGATGAGGTTTCCCAGCTCGTGTTCAATCCCCTCTGCGTGAACAATCTCTCGGTCTATCTGCCGCGTAAGCAAGCGGACATTGCAAAGATGGGCAAGCCCGCGATCGTCGCGAAGGGCTGCGATATCAAGACCATCACGGTGCTGTTGCAGGAAGAGCAGATCGCGCGGGACGGCGTTGTGATTCTCGGAATCTCGTGCTCCGGCGTGATCTATCGTCAGGAACTCTGGGCGGGGAAAGCGGCTCCCGACTTGCTGGCACCCAAGTGTTTCGGCTGCGATGTGCAGACTCCCAAGCTAGCAGACCATGTCATCGGCGAGCCGGTTGCCCAGTCAGTGGAGCAACAAGGGCCATCCGAAGTCCAGCGGCAGATCGAGGCATTGGACCGCAAGAGTTCGGGCGAGCGGTGGGACTTCTGGGCCGAGCACTTCGATCGCTGCATCAAGTGCTACGCCTGTAGCCAAGTCTGTCCGCTCTGTTATTGCGACCGGTGCATCACTGAAAAGAACAATCCTCAATGGGTCGAGACCAGTGCGCACCCACAAGGCAACTTTTCCTGGAATCTGGTCAGAGCCATCCATCTGGCCGGACGCTGCACCTATTGCGGCGAATGCGACCGGGTTTGTCCCGCCAACATTCCATTGAACTTGATCAACCGGAAGCTCGCGGCAGTGTCCGAGGAATCCTTCGGCTATCGATCCGGCTACGATGAGAAGGCCCATCCGCCGATGGTGGTCTATCACCCGGACGATAAGGAGAACTTTATTCGGTAGGGGACTGGCTCCGCGAAGCGGTGCCTGTCCCCGTGGGGAACTGGAATGGTCATTGGTCATCAGTCATTGGTAACGAGTCTTCAGGCTGTGCGCTTTCAAATGACCAATGGCCAGTGACCTCTGATGCTTGGCACATGAAACTGCTGACTCGACAAAACCTTGATCGCTGGGTCGAAGCCATGCTCGCGGAGAAGGTCCGTGTCGTGGGGCCAGTCGCACGGGCCGGACAACCGGTCTATGCCCCCGTGGACCGGGCTTCGGCGTTGGATTTCAGCCAGGTCATCGGGCGCAACTCGATCAAGGACGTTCTGTTCCCGCAAACCGAGCCGGTCATGCTCTATACCATTAAGAAGACCGGGGTGGAGATGAAGGATGTCGGATCTGCGGAGCAATGGCCCGAGACCGTCATCCTTGGTTCCCGCGCCTGCGACGCTGCCGGCATCGCCGCGCTGCGATCGGTGTTCGTCTGGCAGGGAGAAGATGACCCGCTCTTTCTCGAGCGCTATGAACGGACCACGGTGGTTACGCTAGCCTGTGCGCGTGGGGACCGGTCCTGTTTCTGCACGAGCGTGGGGCTGGCTCCTGATGCAACAGAGGGAAGCGACCTATTGCTCCGGGAAACGGTCGCGGGGAACTTTGCCGTGGAGCCGGTGACGGACAAGGGGAAGAGGCTGGTTGCCCGATGGGCCTCGCATTTCAAAGAGGGGTCCGAGTCGCTCCGTCCCGTCGTTCCTCCGCCGGTCATCGAAAAGTCCGATGTCGAGAAGATTCTGGCCTGGCTCTCGGACCCATCCCATTATCAGGATGCCGTATGGGTCGAGCATGCCGCCAAGTGTTTAGGCTGCGGGGCCTGCACCTATGTGTGCCCGACCTGCCATTGCTTCGATCTGACCGACGAGGGGAGCGCCTTCGAGGGCGAACGGCGAAAAAACTGGGACGCTTGCCAGTTCGACCATTTCGCCGCCCATGCCAGCGGGCATAATCCTCGATCCTTGCAATCTCAGCGTTGGCGTAACCGGTTCATGTGTAAGTTTCACTTTTATCCGACGAAGTTCTCGGCCAAGGGCTGCGTGGGCTGCGGGCGCTGCATCCGGGTCTGTTACGTGGGCCTGGACATCGCGGAAATGATGGAAAAAGTCACGGCGCTTGGGACAAGCGCCAAATTGTGAATGTTGAATTATGAATTGTGAATTGAAGAAATCCGGACAGTCAGCATTGAACATTCCACATTCAAGATTGCGGAATCTCTACCTTCCGCACCTTGCCACAATCAAAACGGCTGTCCAGGAGACGGTGGATACCTGGACCTTCGAGCTGGAGTTCCAGGACCCGGCTGTGCGCGACTCATTTTCGTTTCAGCCGGGCCAGTTCGGACTGATCTCCGCGTTCGGCGCCGGCGAGTGTACCTTGACCTTGGCCTCATCGTCGTTTCGTCAACGCTCGGTGGACATTACGTTCCGGAAGATCGGTCGAGTCACCGGCGCGCTGGCGTCGTTGAACCAGGGAGACACGGTCGGATTCCGAGGCCCGTACGGCAATCGTTTCCCTATGGAGCTGTTCAAAGGGAAGAACCTTCTGTTCATCTCCGGCGGGATCGGGCTGCCGGCTGTGACTTCGGTGTTGTACGACTGCCTGGAGCAGCGGGGCGACTACGGAGCCATCACGATTCTCTATGGAGCTCGAAGCACGAGAGACCTCGTGTATCAGAGGCAGATCGCAGAGTGGGAGCGGCGCTCCGACGTCAACATGGTGAAGACGGTAGATCCCTGGGGTGTGACGGAAGGGTGGGATGGCATGGTCGGGCTGCTGCCGGCTGTGCTGGAGAAGATCAATCCGTCTCCGGAGAACGCCTATGTGATCATGTGCGGTCCGCCGATCATGATCAAGTTCGCGCTCCAGTCGCTGGAGAAGTTGGGTTTCACTTCGGAGCAGATCTACCTCACGCTCGAAAACAAGATGAAGTGCGGGTTGGGGAAATGCGGGCGGTGCAACATTGGAGACCTCTACATTTGCAAGGAAGGCCCGGTCTACAGCGCCGCGCAAACGAGAAGGATGTATCCGGATTTTTGACCTCCACCTTCCCCTCCTTTGTAAGGAGGGGTGCGGGGAGGTAGAGAGCGTCTCTACCCCTCCCCTTGCCTCCCCTCGCAAAGTGGAGGGTTCTTAACTGGGCTTGGAGCGACCGACTATGGATATCGACAACGGTTCAAGCGGCAGCAAGAACGGCGAAAGGCTGATCCCGCTCCAGATCATGGGCCGGTACTGCGAAGCGCCGGAAGGCCTGACGATCATGAAGGCGGTCGAGTACTCCGGTTACCGGTACATCCGGGGCTGCGGATGTCGCGGCGGCATCTGCGGAGCTTGCGGCACCTTTTATCGGCTGCCGGGAGATTTTCAGTTGCAGAGCGGCTTGGCCTGCCAGACGGTGATCCAGCCCGGCATGATGATCATGCAATTGCCCTACGTGCCGGCCAACCGTCCTGCCTATGACGTAGGCGCGTTCGAGGGGAACGGTCATCCCGCAACAGCGGGACCTTTGCACGAGTCCGTTCGTCGGCTCTTCCCTGAAGTGTACCGGTGCGTCGGGTGTGCGACCTGCTCTCGGACCTGCCCGATGGGCATCGACGTGATGGACTATGTGGCCCTCATCGGCCGGGGCGACTTAGTGAAGGCGGCCGAGGTCTCGTTCTCCTGCGTCATGTGCGGACTCTGCGCGATCCGGTGTCCGGCTCAGATATCCCAGCACACGGCGGCCATGTATGTCCGTCGGCTCACCGGCCGGTATCTGACGCCTAAGGCCCAGCATCTCGCCAAGCGCGTGGCGGAAGTGAGAGAGGGCCGGTTCGATGTGCACCTCGGCAAGCTGAAGGCGATGACCAACGAAGAGTTGAAAACCCTTTATGCCAATCGGGAGCGGGAGCCGGACCTCAGCAAGCCGGGGGAGTGGAAGCCGAAGGATACGACGTGGCTGTAGGGGACTGGCTCAGGCCGGTGGTCTGTGCCTGTCACCGTCATGCGGAGGACACAGAGCAATGCCGATGAATGGAAGTCGTTTCCTGGTCGCGATTGCAATCCTGAGCATTGTGTTGGGGTGGGGAACGGCGGTCTCCTTCGCCATGCTGTGCGAGGGCATTCAGGAGGAGGCGCACCAAGCGTATCTGGCAGGGGACTACGATAAGGCGGTGAGGAAATCTGTCGAGGCGATGGAATTCGATCCGAACTATCAAGTCCCGATTCCCTTCCTGAAAGAGGTTCTGCCGAAAGCGTACGAGTGGCATCGACAAAGGAGTGCGGAGTTTGAACGAGTCGGCCAATGGGAGAACGCCATTGAGGAGTACAAGGCGGGGCGGCGTTAAGGGGTCAGGAACCATTTGCGCGCAGCGCCAGGGGGTCTGGTCCCCTTCCTCGCTCTTCGCCCCCTCGACTCTGCTCGGGGTGGTGAGCCTGTCGAACCAGTGGGACCTGACCCCCTTCTGGAAAGGGGGTCAGGAGCCTCGCCGGAATCGGCGGCAGAAGGGCTCCTGACCCCGCGACAAATGGTTCCTGACCCCGTTGGAGGAGTCATGAGTTACACGCCTGAGCTGAAAGCATTGATCAGATCGGTGGAAAAAACCAGGCCCCAGCGCGTCGAGCGGGCGAGGCGAGGTGAGTCTTTTCCGGCCCTGACCCTGGCGGAACGCGAGGCGAGACTGAAACAGTTTCACCCGGATTTTCGGCTTGACGCCAAGCGTGCGTTGAGAGTGGGATCGAATAAAGGGGATCTGCTGCCGGTCGAGCTGGCCGATCTGCTCGAATCCCATAGTCGTCTGGATCTTGATGGAGTGCATCTGGAGCGGATGGATGTGGACACCGATGTGCTGATCATCGGAGCGGGCGGGGCCGGGACAGCCGCCGCGCTTGAGGCGGCGAAGGCCGGTGCCTCCGTGACCATGGCCACCAAGCTCCGGCACGGAGATGCGAACACCATTATGGCCGAGGGCGGCATCCAGGCCGCGACGGCAGAAACCGACTCGCCCTGCTATCACTATGTGGACGCGATGGGAGGGGGGCATTTTTCCAATCAACCCGACCTGGTCGAGGCATTGGTGAAGGATGCGCCGGTTGCGATCGAATGGCTGGAGCGACTCGGCGTGCTTTTCGATAAATATCCCGACGGGCGGCTGCGCGTTCAGCACGGAGGCGGCACGTCCCGCAAGCGGCTCCATTCCTGCGGTGACATGACGGGTGCCGAGATCATGCGGGTGCTTCGCGATGAGGCGAGGAACCAGCCGAGCATCCGGGTGCTGGAGTTCACGCCGGCGCTGGAGCTGCTGCTGGATGAACGCGAGCGATGCGCGGGCGCGATTTTGCTCAATCTGGAAACGAAAGAGCTCTATGTCGCGCGGGCCAAGGCGGTGATCTTGTCCACCGGCGGGCTCGGCCGTCTCCATATCCAGGGATTCCCATGCACGAACCATTACGGCGCCACAGCCGACGGCTTGGTCATGGCCTACCGGGCGGGAATCAAGACCTGCTTTCTGGACTCCACCCAGTTCCATCCGACCGGCGCGGTATTCCCGGAGCAGAATGCCGGGCTGCTCATCACGGAAAAGGTCCGTGGATTGGGCGCGCAACTGCTCAACCGCGACGGGGAGGAATTTCTCTTCTCGCTCGAACCGCGCGACGTCGCGTCCGCCTGCATCATCCGGGAATGCACCGACGGGAATAAAGGCATCGCCACACCGGCCGGTAGAGCCGGCGTCTGGCTGGATTCTCCGATGATCGACCTGCTCCATGGAGAAGGGACGGTCAAACGGGAGCTGGGCGCCAAGTATCTTCAGTTCCAACGCTTCGGTATCGACATCAGCCGGGAACCGATGCTGGTGTATCCGACCCTCCATTACCAGAACGGGGGCTTGGAGATCGGCGTCAACGCCGAGACATCGATTCCGGGACTGTTTGCAGCGGGGGAAGTATCGGGGGGTGTACATGGCAAGAACCGCCTGATGGGGAATTCACTTCTGGATGTGGTGGTCTTCGGGAGACGGGCGGGGCAAGCGGCTGCGGCATTGGCTCAAGCAACGGAGAAACCGCGGAGTGTATCCCTGGAGCATGTCCGCCGGTTCGAACAGGAGCTCGAGTCGGCCGGGGTTCACAACGGCAGGCTCGGCCCGATGTTGTTGCCCAACTATGCGCCGGAGCACATCCGAGCGAGGCAGGTGGCGATCAGTCTAGGCTAAAAGGGGTCTGGTCCCCTTCTTCGCGCTTCGCGTGGGACCTGACCCCCTTCTGCAAAGGGGTCAGACACCGCCACGCTTCGCGTGGTCAGAAGGGTGTCCGACCCATCGGAGGTCCAAACAATGGGCATGGCTGACAATCTCGTGACGATCGACTTCATGGGCAAGACGTATCGGGTGTCCAAGGACACCACGTTGATGGGCGCGTTGCTCGAAACTGGATGGGAGTCCACGAGAGATATTGGTTGTCTGGGAGGGTGCCGTGGAGCCTGCGCGGCGCTCTATCGGCTCCCCGGTGAAACCCATGTGCGGACCGGACTGGCTTGCCGGATTCCCGTTCAGGAAGGGATCGCGTTCTCGCTCGTAGGAAATTATCCCTGCCCGAAGCCGACCTATGATCTCAGCACGATTGAGGACCCGAAACAGGCTCTCTTCGACTTGTTCCCCGAAATTACCGCTTGCCGGAGGTGCGGCTCGTGCGCACAGGCTTGTCCGCAGGGGATCGACGTCATGAACGGTATTTGGTGCGCCATCTTCGGCACCTTTCGTGAGGCGGCTGATCTGTTTCAGACTTGCGTGCAGTGCGGGCTATGCGCCTATGTCTGTTCGGCCGGCCTCCGGCCTCTTTGGGTAGGGACGTACGTTCGTCGGGCGCAGGGCGCGTTACTGGAAAAACCGCCACATGGGCTTGGGACCCGCATCGATCAGATCGACGCCGAATTGTATTAAGCGGAATGGGACTCCGGCCTGCTCAGACTGGAACGCCCGAGCGATCGGCCGGAGCCACAAGGCTGATTCATCTCCCAAGCCGCATAGACATCCCGTTCCGCTGCATTGCAAGTTGTGAGCAACGAATAGCTGGCAGCTCACACCTGCCGCTCGCTTGCTGTCTGCTTGAAGGCAGTGGTAGGGATGCTGATCGAGTCTTGCTCATTATCATGCAAGGGACCGAAGGCCCCGGCAGTAAAGACCAATCAATGAGCATCCGTAGAGCGTGGCTGGGCGTCCTTCTTGTCGGTACTGCTACGACCTCGCCCCATATCTTCATCGGGGACTCGACCGCCATCCAGAAGTCCTGCTCGCTGCGGCTCCGGCGCCCGAGGAGCTCTATCGATTAGACCACGATACGCCGCCCTTTCCGATCAGTCCGTGAACCCCTTCCGGACGCACCCCCTTCATGCCGGCCAATCATTCGGGCATAATGCCGTTCCCGTTATGATGGAGATCGTCGTCTGGGTTCATCTGCTCGCGGCAGTCAGTTGGATCGGGGGAATGATCTTCCTGACGCTCGTGCTGGTCCCGATCTTTCGACGTGAGGGATTCGGCTCGGAACGAGGCGAGCTGTTTCGCACCATCGCGCGACGGTTTCGCATCGTGGTGTGGGGAGCGGTCGCCGTTCTCCTCACGAGCGGCCCCGTGCTGCTCCACCTGCGAGGACTCTCGATTGCAGACCCGACCGAATGGCCGCCAGTTCTCTCCGTCAAGCTAAGGCTCGTGGCTATCCTTCTCGCCTTGACGCTGGCCCACGATCTCGTGGTGGGTCCGCGTATGGCGGACATCCGTACGCGGTCTGACTCTTCCCATCAGGTCCTCCGCGTCATCTCCGCTTGGCTGCCCAGGCTGTCTCTCGTCTTGGCGCTGGTCGTCCTGGGGACCGCGGTGGTGCTCGCCAGGTCCTAGCGCCGGACATTGCCGGAGTTATTCCCCACTCTGTAGCCTTCCGCCACAGAGCCGTTTTCCCGCCATGTAGCAAGAGTCCCCTGTCCGCTGAACCACTGGATCGGAGAGGAGGGGAACTCCTCGATTTACCGGGGGTTCATGGCCTTATCACCGGGAGCTTCTGCGGTCCTCCCCTTGCACCATCTCTTGCACCATCTATGGGTGCCGACTCCCCTAGTGAGAGCCCCCTGTCTGCTTGTTACCCTGAGGAAATCGCCATGGCGGAAACAATCCGTGTGAAGCCTTTTCTCATTGGTCTTCTGCTTGTTGTCTCGGTAGGACCCGCGAACCTGTCCGCGGCGGAAGCTCCCCAAGCTCCTCCCGAACTCCGGCTGAGTTTGCGCGATGCCATCCAGGCGGCGATCGACAACAACGTCAACGTGCGTCTGCTCAAAGAACGGATCGCCGCGGCCCAAGCGGTGTCGAATACCACCTTGGGTGCATTGCTGCCGAACGTGTCAGGCTTCGTCAATGGACGTAACCAGACCGTCAACCTGGCGGCGTTCGGCATTCCCCAAGACCGATTGAGCTCGTTGGGGGTGCCGCGAAATGTGACGGACCCGTTCGATGTGTACGATGCGCGCGCGAACCTCGTGCAAAATATTTTCAGCCTGAGCTTGATTCAACGGTGGCGCGCGGCCAAGACCGGTGTTGATGTCGCCTCGCTGGAAGCCGAAGTGACCCGGCGCGATGTCATGGCGACCGTTGGGCTATTGTATATGGAAGCCTTGCGGGCGGATGAGGCCGTCAAGGCGCGTCTCGCAGACATCGAGCTGAGCGAGCAACTGCTGAAATTGGCGCAGGATCGGAAGGCGGCCGGTGTGGCCACGGGGCTCGACGTCACCCGAGAGGAAGTGCAGCTCGAGAACAATCGTCAGCGGCTGCTCGTGTCTCAAAACGAGCAGGAGAGCGCGAGGCTCAATCTTATACGGGCGCTCGGGATCGATTTCGGGGTGCGCCTGGTGCTTACGGACGAGCTGAAATATATCGGGATGATGCAGGAACGTCACGAGGAGGCCTTGGCGTCGGCGCGTGAGAATCGGGTCGAACTCAAGGCGCAGGAGGCCAGACAGAAGATGGCGTCCTTGTCCTTGAGTTCTGTGACGAGCGAGCGAATTCCGTCGCTGTCTCTGAACGGAGACTACGGGTTGATCGGGTTGAAGCCGGATGATGCGCTGGCGACCCGCACGGTCGGCCTGACCCTGTCGGTCCCGATCTTCGACGGCGGGCAGCGTGAGAGCCGCATTTCCGAGAGCCGTAGCCGCATGCGACAGGAATCGATTCGGATGAAAGATATCTCCGACCAGATCACGTTAGAGGTCCGCAATGCGCTCCTTACGCTGGAGTCGTCTCAGCAACAAATCAGTGTCTCGCAGAAGGGGCTCGAACTCGCGATGAAAGAGCTGAAGTTTGCGCGCGATCGGTTCGTGGCCGGCTTGGCGACCAACATCGAAGTGACGAACGCCCAAGCCTCCGTCGCGCGGGCGAGGGACAATGTGATCGAGGCTCTCTTCCGCTTCAACGCCTCACGGATCAATTTGGCGCGGGCCAAAGGTGAGCTGGAGAAAGTATACTGAGGGTGTAGAACAATCGACCGATGACGACGAGCCGCAAATACCTGGTCGCTCTCTCACTCGCAATAGCGCTGGCGATCGGCGGGTACCTGGTGGTAGAGCGGTGGGTCTGGAGCGGCGGACTGCCCGATGGCCTGATCCAAGCCAATGGGCGGATCGAAGGCGATCACGTCACGGTGGCCAGCAAGTTTCCAGGGCGCGTTTCACGACTGTTTGTCCGGGAAGGAGATTCGGTAAGGGCCGGGGATCTTCTGGTCCGACTCGACGACACGCAGGCGCAAGCCAGGGTCGATCAGGCGCGGCACGCCTATGAAGCGGCCGAAGCGCAGGTTCAGGCCGCCCATACGCAATTGGCGGTGTTGAATCTCGAAGTGCCGCTTGCGATCGAGCGGGCGGACGCGCAGGTGACGAAGAGCCGGGCGGTGGTGGAAAAGGCCGTCGCGGTGGAGAAAGAAGCACGCACCGATGCGCAGCGGTTCCGAGATCTTGCGGCGAAGGATGAGGCCTCGATCCAGCAACGCGATCAGGCGGAGCTGAAACGGGAAGTGGCCGTGAAAGAGATCACCGTCGCCCGATCGGCGCTTGCTCAAGCGGAGAAAGAACTCGCTCAGGCCGAAGTGGGATGGAAACGGGTTCGCGCCAAGGAAGCGGAAGTCGCGGGGCTGGAACGGCAGCGCGATCAGGCCGAAGCGGCGCTGGCCGAGGCGGAGAGCATCCTGGCGGATCTCACGATTAAAGCGCCGGCCAGCGGGACGATCACGGCACGGATGATCGACGTGGGTGAGATCGTTGTTGCCGGTGCGCCGCTGCTCGAGCTGGTCGATCTCGATCGTCTCTATCTGAAGGTCTATGTGCCGGAAAGACAGATCGGGAAGTTGCGCCTCGACCTGCCCGCGAAGATCTACACCGATGCGTTTCCCGATCAGCCGTTCGATGCCACGGTAAGGTACATCGCCTCGAAAGCGGAGTTTACGCCGAAAGAGGTGCAGACACCGGACGAACGCGTGAAACTCATTTACGCGGTGAAGCTGTATCTGAAAGAGAATCCGGGTCATCGGCTGACCCCGGGCCTGCCGGCGGATGCGGTGGTTCGCTGGAGGGAGGATGTGGCATGGGTGAAACCGAAGTGAGATCACTTGTCACTGGCCAATCGTCATTAGTAGCAGGCCAGATGAAAATGCCGGCTCCTCAAATGACCAATGACTAATGACTAGTGACGAGGAGCGTGATGGGCGACAACGTTACAGTCGTGAGGGTCTCCAGTTTTGTCAAACGCTACAAGAAGCATGTGGCGGTGAACGGAGTGGATCTCACGATCCGGAGAGGTGAGATTTACGGCCTGATCGGCCCGGATGGAGCGGGGAAAAGCAGTCTGATGAAAGCCGTCGCCGGTGTGCTGACCTATGACGCCGGCACAGTCGAAGTCTTTGGAACGGTGATCGATTCGGAACGCGCCGCTGAGCGGATCAAACAACGGCTCGGTTTTCTTCCTCAAGGCCTCGGATTGAATCTGTATCCCGACCTCTCAGTCGAGGAGAACATCGATTTCTTCGCGCGGCTCAGGCTCGTACCGGAGCGCGAGCTGGCCGAGCGGAAAGCACGGTTCCTCACGATGACCCGGCTCGACAAGTTTCGTAACCTGGCGATGAAGCATCTCTCCGGCGGAATGAAGCAAAAGCTCGGGCTCATCTGCACGCTCGTTCATGAGCCGGAACTTGCGATCCTAGATGAGCCGACGACCGGCGTTGATCCCGTCTCGCGGCGGGACTTCTGGGCCATCCTCGCCGAACTCTTCCAGGAACGCGGCATGACGGCGCTCGTTTCAACGGCCTACATGGATGAGGCCTCCCGGTTTCACCGTCTCTCATTTCTCTCGCATGGGACCGTGTTGGTGTCCGGGACTCCGGCGGAAGTCCAAGGGCTGGTCCCCGGCTCGATGGTGACCTTCGAAGCGATGCCTCAGTTGGATGCCGTCGCCCGGATGAAGCGGAGGTACAAGCAAGTCGAGACGCTGGGTTCCAGGCTGCAAGTGTTCACGGAAGAGACTGACCCTCGTGCCGCAGCGACGCGCATCGAGTCCGAGCTGGGTGATATCAAAGCAGCGCAACTCTGCGTCGAGGAGCCTGGGCTCGAAGATGTGTTTGTGGCGCTCTTGCTTCGACAACAGGGACCGCCCTCTGCCTCGTCCTCCCCTTTGTTTGCGGAGAAGGTGGGGGGCGGTGCCGGTATCGTCCACGATGAGCTCGCCATTGAGGCGAGGGAACTCGTCCGAGAGTTCGGCGCATTTCGCGCGGTGGACCGCGTGAGTTTTCGAGTCAAGCACGGCGAGATCTTCGGTTTGCTGGGCGCCAATGGCGCCGGCAAGACCACCGTGATTAAAATGTTGAATGGGATCTTACCACCCACAGACGGTCAGGGCTGGGTGGCCGGCGCAGACATGCGTGCGGCCGGAAGCCTGATTAAAGAACGGATCGGTTACATGTCGCAGGCCTTCTCGCTGTACCTCGACCTGACCGTCGTGGAGAACATCCGCCTCTTTGCGGGCATTTACGGTTTGGGCAAGCGGGAAACCAATGAACGGCTGGAGTGGATTCTCGCGATGGCCGGGCTGAAAGGCTACGAGTCCGACCTGACAGGCCGGCTTCCGATGGGTGTGCGGCAGCGTCTGGCCTTGGGCTGCGCCCTCGTCCATCGACCCCGCGTGTTGTTTCTCGATGAGCCGACCTCGGGCGTGGACCCGATCGGCCGGCGTCAGTTCTGGGACATCCTGTCGCGCCTTTCACGCGAAGACGGCGTCGCGATCCTGATCACGACCCATTACATGAGTGAGGCCGAACATTGCGACAATCTGGCCCTGATGTATGCCGGTCGGATCGTAGCGGCAGGATCACCCACGGATATGAAGCGGGGCGTGGAGAAAGAGGCCGGCCATCTGTTCGAAGTCGTCGCCGATCAACCCGGCAGGGCCGTTGTGGAATTACAACGGGCGGGCTTTGCCGGCGTGGCTCTCTTCGGGCCGCGCATCCATTTGTTTTGCCGTGACCCGGTACGCGACAAGGAATATGCCTGCCAGGCACTGGAGTCCAGCGGCGTGACGATTCAGTCAGTGACCAAGCGACCCATCAGCTTGGAGGATGTATTCGTCTATCGGGTCACATCGCTGGAAGAGCAAGATCGTCTTGCGGCTCATGGAGTCCTCGCATGAACGTTCGGCGTATTGCGGCCGTCGCATCGAAGGAGTGGCGCGAAACCATGCGCGACCGGATGTTCCTGCTCCTGGCCTTCTTCATGCCGGCCGTCTGGATGATCGTGTTCGGCTACGGTCTTGTCCTGGACGTGGAAGATATCACTTTCGTGGTGGTGGATCGGGACCACAGTCCACTCAGCCGGGACTACCTGTACCGCTTTTCCCAGTCGAGGTATTTCAGCTTTCAAGGAGAACTCGCGAGCGAACGAGAAGCCGATGTCTGGTTGCAAAGCGGGAAGGCTCGGGCTGTGATCCTCCTGCCGGAGAAATTCCAGGAGCGACTGCTCTCGGGACAGCCGGCCAATGTCCAGACTCTCATCGACGGCACGTTCCCCCTGCGCGCGGATATCACGAAGGGCTATGTCATCGCGATCAGCGGCGCGTTCAACGAAGACCTGCTGGCGGACTATCTGGCGCGGACCCGAGGCCTGTCACGCGACGAGGCGCAGCGGCGCACCCGCCCTATCGCGCTCGAAGTGCGGTACTTATACAACGAAGAGGTCCGCAGCGCCTGGTCGACAGTCCCCGCGCTCGTTATGTTTTCGCTGATGGTGTCTTCTCCCTTGCTGACCGCGCTCGGCGTGGTCCGTGAGAAGGAAACCGGCTCGATCTACAACATCTACAGCGCCACGGTCAGCAAGCTGGAGTTCCTGATCGGCAAACTCCTCCCTTATGTCATGATCTCCGCCGTGAATGTCGTGGCCTTGTGGCTGATGGCCGTTCTTCTGTTTGCCGTGCCGTTTAAGGGGAGTCTGCCGTTTTTTCTGGCCACTTCCGTGTTGTTTGTACTGACCAGCACAGGTATCGGCCTGGCTGTGTCCTTACTGGTGAGGACGCAGCAGGCTGCCCTGATTATCACGGTATTGGTGAGTACGGTACCCACGATCATCTTCTCCGGGCTGATCGTGCCGGTCTCGTCCCTGAGCCAGGCGGCGCAATTTCAGGCGCATCTGTTTCCAGGGATGTACTACACCAACATCGTCCGGGGGGCGTTCTTGAAGAATGTCGGGCCGACGGTTCTATGGATGGATGTCCTTGCCCTCGGAGTCTATGCGGGAGGGCTCGGAGCCATCGGTTATCGGTTATTTACCAAGAGACCCAGTGCATGAGTTGGACCGAGGACATCGAAGTTCGTCGAATGGTCGTCTGGTGGCGACGGCTCGCGGTCATGACGCGCAAAGAACTCTTGCAATTGTTCCGCGACATCCCGCTCATGGGATTTCTCGTCTATTCGTTCACGTTATCTGTGTACATCACCGGAAACGGCATTCAGACGCAACTGAGGAACGCCGGTCTGCTGGTCTATGATGCCGATCGGAGCGTCTCATCGCGCGAATTGGTCTCTCGATTTCACCTCCCGTACTTTCGGTTCGACGGCGAGCTGACCCATCCGGACGAAGGATTGCTGCGGCTCGACCGGGGAAGGTCCATGATGGTGTTGGACATTCCCGTCCGCTTTCACGAGGCGCTGCTGGCAGGTGAGCCGACGGCCGTGCAGTTGCTCGTCGACACGACAAACTCGCCGCAAGGGCTCTCGGCCGCCGGCTACGCGGCCCGCATCGTCGGGCAATTCGGCCGAGAAGTCGTATCGGCGAGAAATGTTCTGACGGGATCGTCTTCAACGACTGTGCCCATGATCCTGAGCGACCATCGTGTCTGGTTCAACCAAGACCAGAACGAAACGTGGTTCGAGTCCGTCTCGCATCTCCTGCGTATGATCACGGTTTTTGCGGTGTTGTTACCGGCGGCGGCGCTGGTGCGAGAGAAAGAACGCGGCACGGTGGAGCAACTTCTGGTCTCACCGTTGACCCCGGTGCAAATCATGCTGCCGAAAGTCGTGGCGATGACATTGGTAATTCTAGGCGCGACGGCGGTGGCCTTGTTTGGAGTCATGCGGCCGGCGTTCGGCGTGCCGATGAAAGGAAGCTTGCCTCTGTTGTTCTCCTTGACGGCGCTCTTCATCGTGGCCACGGCCGGGATTGGGGTCTTTGCTGCGACCGTCACGAGAAATCAGGCGCAGGTGGGCATGATGACGCTGCTTGTGGTTGCCCCCATGCTCTTGCTGTCCGGTATCTTCACGCCGCTGGAGACGATGCCCGCCTGGGTACGTCATTTGATGGCCTTCTCGCCGCTTCGATATTTCATCGAAATCACGAACGGCATCCTGTTGAAAGGGATAGGAATCGAGTTGTTATGGAGTCAGACCCTTGCAATGGGGGTGCTGGGAGGGTCCTTGTTCGGGTTCGGCATGTGGCGGTTCCGGCGGCAGTTTGAATGATCGAGGGCTCCCATGAATAGAAAAATCTCCTTTTCCATCTGGTACGTGATCCTTGCCGTGTGGGCGGTGATCCTCGTGCATGACTTCATCCATGCGCTTCAGAAGGTTGAAGAGCTTCCTTACAGCGAGTTCAAGACACTGGTTGCCGGTGGCAAGGTGGCGGAAGTGGCAGTGGGCAGCCAGATGTTGACGGGAAAGCTCAAATCCGAGGGCGAATCGAAAGAGCAGAAGTTGTTCACGACGGTGCGGGTCGAAGATCCCGATCTGGTCAAGGAGCTGAACGCCCACGGCGTCAAGTTCGCCGGCGTGGTCGAGAGCACGTTCTGGCGGGACGTGCTCTCGTGGGTTTTGCCGGTCGTCGTCTTTTTCGGGATATGGTTCTTGATTATTCAGCGGCTGGGTCAGACCCAGGGCGGTTTCATGAGAGTGGGCCAGTCCAAGGCCAAGATCTATATGGAGAAGGACATCAAGGTGACCTTTGCGGACGTGGCCGGCGTGGATGAAGCGAAGGAGGAGCTGCGGGAGGTCATCGAGTTCCTGAAGACGCCCGGCAAATTTACCAAGCTCGGAGGGAAGATTCCGAAAGGGATTCTCTTGGTAGGCCCGCCGGGAACCGGAAAAACGCTGCTGGCTCGAGCCGTGGCGGGCGAGGCGGGGGTGCCGTTTTTCAGCATCAGCGGGTCCGAGTTCGTGGAAATGTTCGTCGGTGTCGGAGCGGCCCGCGTGCGGGATCTCTTCGAGCAAGCGAAGGGCAAGGCGCCCTGCATCATCTTCATCGACGAGCTCGACGCGCTTGGCAAAGCGCGTGGCATGGGGCCCATGGCGCACGAGGAACGAGAGCAGACGCTCAATCAATTGCTGGTCGAGATGGACGGCTTCGATCCGCGCATCGGGGTGATTCTGATGGCGGCGACCAACCGGCCGGAAATACTCGACCCTGCGCTGCTGCGAGCAGGTCGATTCGACCGCCATGTGCTCGTAGATCGTCCGGACAAGATCGGCCGCCTCGGCATTCTGCGCGTTCACGCCAAGCAGGTCGCGCTGGCTGCCGATGCCGACCTCGAGACGGTCGCCGGTATGACCCCCGGATTCTCCGGAGCCGATCTGGCCAACGTCATCAATGAAGCGGCGCTGCTCGCGGTCCGCCGAGGGAAGGATCAGGTGGGGCTCCCGGAGCTGCAGGAGGCGGTCGAGCGGGTGATCGCGGGATTGGAGAAGAAGAATCGCGTGCTGAACAAGATGGAGAAGGAACGAGTGGCCTACCATGAGACCGGTCACGCGCTGGTGGCGCTGTCCGTGCCCGGAGCCGATACGGTGCAGAAAATCTCCATCATCCCTCGCGGCATCGCCGCGCTCGGCTACACGCTTCAACTTCCTACCGAGGATCGCTTTCTCATGACGAAATCCGAGTTGGAGAATAAGATCGCGGTCCTTCTAGGAGGGAGGATTGCGGAGGAGCTTGTATTCGGCGAGTCATCGACCGGCGCCCAAAACGACCTTGTCAAGGCCACCGACATCGCCAAGAGTATGGTCAAGGCCTACGGGATGAGCGAGAGATTGGGTACTATCACGCTGGAGCGCGAACGGCAACCCCAGTTCCTCCAGATTCAGGCGCCACAGGAGAAGGGTGACTACTCCGAAGAAACCGCGCGCGAGATCGATTGCGAAATCCGGCGCATCATCGACGAACAATACGAGCGGGTCAAGCGGCTGCTGGAAGAGAAGAAGAACGCGCTCGTCGAAGGAGCACGCGTGCTGCTCGATCGAGAGGTAATCAGTGGCGGTGACCTCAAAGCGATCATGGACAAATACTGAGGCCCGGATTCGCATCAGCGATGCGGGGATGGTCCACTGCGAGGGGGCGTGGATCATACCGAACTTGGCGGATCTGGAGCAAGCGATGGCGACATCCCGGTGGCCGGACGTGACCGACTTGGTCTTCGATACCAGCCGTATCACCGCGATGGATACGGGCGGAGCGGTAGTTCTTCAGCGAACGTTGAGTCAGTTACGTGAAAGGGGACGGCGCGTATCGCTTCAAGGACTACGCCCCGAGTTTACGGACCTCCTCCAGATGGTCTCGTCCAATTGGAAGCGGATCGGGGACACGGCGCAGGCAGGACTCGGCTGGTCGGTTCAGCTCGAACGATTGATACTGGAACGAGCCAGGCAAGTGGCGAAGGCGCTGGAGTTTGTCGGCGAGAGCACGGTCGGCGTCAGCCAATCGATCGCCAATCCGTCGAGCATCCGATGGCGCGCATTGCTGAACAGTCTCCGGCTCGACGGCGTCAATGCCTTACCGATCACGGGATTGTTGACGTTTCTGGTCGGGGTGGTCATCGCCTACCAAGGCGCCGAACAACTCCGGAAGTTCGGCACCAATATTTTCATCGTCGACTTGGTCGGGATCTCCTTGCTGCGAGAGATCGCGCCTCTGATCGTCGCGATTCTGATCGCCGGACGCTCGGGCTCCGCCTATGCGGCGCAGATCGGGACGATGAAAGTCACCGAGGAACTGGATGCCGTGCGCACGCTCGGACTCTCGCCGATCAATTTGCTGGTACTCCCCCGGGCGTTCGCCTTGGTCATTGCGCTGCCCTTGCTGACGGTCTACGCGGACATCCTGGGGACCTTCGGAGGAATGTTGATTGCCTCGAGCCAACTCAAGGTGAGCTTCACCGAGTTCTTATCGCGCTTCGAAGAAGCCGTCGCGCTGCGGCACTTCCTCATCGGCCTGGGGAAAGCCCCATTCTTCGCCGTCATCATCGCTTTGGTGGGATGCTATCAGGGGTTTCAGATCCGTGGAGGTGTTGACGATGTCGGTCGGCACACCACGATCAGCGTGGTGCAAAGCATTTTTCTGGTCATCATTTTTGACGCGATCTGCAGCATTCTTTTGAATTGGTGGGACCTGTGACCGTGCTTGGAAGCGGGTCGAAGATGAGGTTGAGCAGGACGAGAACGTATCCATAAGAGGGAACGACCGACGATGGCAGGAACGTCTGCTGCGGCTCCCGTAATCGAAGTCAATCACGTCACGACACGCTTTGGGGCCGCGGTGGTGCATGATGACGTCAGCCTCACCGTGTATCGTGGCGAGGTGTTCGCAATCGCCGGCGGGAACGGGTGCGGGAAGTCCACCCTCCTGCGTGAAATTATCGGACTCCTCACGCCGACGGCCGGAGTGGTCCGTCTATTCGGCATAGACAGCCGCCGGCTTGAAGAATCCGATGGCTTGCCGGTGCACCGCCGGTTCGGAGTCATGTTCCAACATGGAGCCCTGTTTAGTTCCTTGACGCTGGCGGAGAACGTGGCTGTCCCGCTCCGCGAACATACCGACCTGAGCCCGGAGGTGGTGCGGGACATCGTTGCGATCAAGATCGCGCTCGTGGGATTGCCGCCGGATAGCGCGGTCAAGTATCCCGCCGAGCTCAGCGGCGGGATGCGACGACGAGCCGCCCTTGCCCGGGCGATTGCCATGGACCCGGAGTTGTTGTTCCTGGATGAACCGACCGCCGGGTTGGATCCCGTCATCGCAGCGGGGTTTGATGAGCTGGTGCTGCACCTGAAGGCACTGTTGGGGCTGACGGTGGTCATGGTCACCCACGATCTCGATTCGCTCTGGAGCATTTCAGACCGCGTGGCGGTCCTGGGCAACGGGAAGATCCTGGGCATCGGGACGATGCGGGAATTGGCGCAGTCGGAAGATCCATTGATTCGCGAATATTTTCATGGCCCGCGCGGGAGAGCAGCGGAGAGCCAATACGGACGGGCAACATGGAGCCACGAGTCAACTACGTCCTAATCGGATCGTTCGTCGCGGTGTTGGGCGCGGCGGTTCTCGGTGTGATCCTGTGGCTGGGGAAGACGGATTACCGCGGCGTCTACGACCGATACTATGCCTACATGAGAGAGTCCGTCGCCGGATTGAGCGTGAACTCGACGGTCAAATACCGCGGCGTCGATGTCGGACGCGTTAAGGACATTGTCTTGAACCCGGACAACCCCGAAGAAGTTCGGTTGACTCTCGATATCCTCCGCGGGACACCGATCAAGACAGACACGGTCGCCGTGCTCGAAACCCAGGGACTGACCGGATTGGCGACCGTAAACTTGACGGGAGGCAGTCGGGAGGCCCCAGCTCTGGAGATTGAACCGGGCCAGGAGTATCCGGTGATCAAAACCGGGCCCTCGTTGTTCTTCCGACTCGACATGGCGATCTCGCGGTTGCTGTCGGAACAGGGTCTCACGAAGCTGCTGGCCAGTTTGAATGATCTCGCTCAAAACGCCACAGGCGTGGTGGACGAGGACAATCGCAATGCTCTCAAACAGATTCTCAAGGATCTGTCCGAGATCACGCGGACGCTGGCTGCGCGCAATGAACAGGTGGACAAGGGCTTGCTCAGCGCCACACGAGCGGCCGAGAACTTGGCCGCGATGACCGACACCGTGAACAAACAGCTTCCGGCCGTTCTGGCGCGGGTCGACAAGAGCGCCGCGGCGCTCCAGTCGATGACTGAAGAACTCTCCCGCACGAGCAAGACCGTGGGAACCGTCGTGACCGACGTGCAACCGAACCTCGAACAGTTTTCTCGCGAGACGCTCGCGGAGACCGGCCGCCTCGTGACGGAGTTGCGACAGCTCACGGCAACGCTCAATCGCGTCGCGCAAGATATCGAGAGGGAGCCCAACGTCCTGGTGCTCGGGCGGACGCCGAGACCGAAAGGGCCGGGGGAGTGACGCCATTACGTGACTGGTGACGGGTGACGAGTGATGTGTAATGACTTAACCTCGCACGTAGGGGCAAACGGTCAAATCCGTTACGCGTCACGATTCGGCAAGCTCACCGTCCGACTCGACCGAGCTCGCCCGGCGAGAGCCTCTGGGTCGAACGATCGCAGGCCGAGTCCAGTCGAGCCTTCGACCCTGCTCAGGCTCGACTCCGAGCAAGGTCGAGGGGCCGAGGGACGCGTCACGCGTCACACGTTATCGAGCATCTGCATCCTGGCGCTGAGCGTGTTGCTCACGGCCTGTGTCCTGTCGCGAACGACCGAAGGTCCTGTCCATACCTATCTCTTGAAGATGGAGGAAGGGACGTGGGCTGCGCCCTCCTCCGGCGAGAAACGGGCTGCCCATGGGACCCTCCTCATCAGCCCGCCCCAGGCGGACCCGGGGTTCGACACGCCCCGGATGGTCTATCTGACGCGGCCCTATGAAGTGAGCTATTACACCGCGAATCAATGGGCTGACACTCCCGCGCGGATGCTTGCGTCGCTCTTAACGTATTCGATGGAAAAGAGCGGGCTCTGGCGGACGGTTGTCTCGCTGCCCACTTCAATTCGAGGCGACTACCGCCTGGATACGCAGGGACTCATTCTCCAACAGGAGTTTTTTCAACAGCCCAGTCACATCCGCCTCGCACTCCGTGTGCAACTGATCGAGCAACGGGAGCAGAAAGTCATCGGGAGCAAGCGCATCGAGATGTTAGAGAACGCCCCCAGCGAGGACGCGTACGGGGGAGTGGTTGCGGCCAATCGGGCCGTCACGAAGTTGCTCGATCAGGTGGCGGTATGGGTGCGCGGGTGTTTGAGCAGCGAGCAGGAGTGTAATCGGTAACGACTGCTGAGACGGCGAGTCAGAGCCGGGCAAAGGGCAGAAGGAGATGACGACGAACCTCCGCTCCATAGGGTGTGGACTGATGATGGTTCTTTGGCTTTTGTCTCCGACCGGGAGCCCGTTCGCGGGGGATCGTGACGTGGCGAGAGGGAAGCGGCTCTACGAGAAGTATTGCCTGGCCTGCCACGGTCCGCAAGGGAAAGGGGATGGGTACACACGGTTTGATCCTCCGCCGGCGGATCTCACGTCGAACGACGTGCTCCTGAAACCGGACAGCCGATTACTCAAGAGCATTCATGAAGGACGGCCGAACACGGCGATGGGAGCCTGGAAATGGACGTTGTCAGAGGAGGCCACCCGCGACGTGCTGGCCTATATCCTTACGCTCCCCCGTTAAGGACAACGCCATGATGAAAAAGATCGGTTATGGTCTCGTCTTGTGGGTCGTCCCTTACGTGACCGCGATTCCGCTGTTGCCGCTGATGAAAAGCGATCTGATCTTCTTCAAGACGATCATGGTCGTGGAGGGCGCGCTGCTTGGCGGCGTCCTCGCGGCATTGTATTTCAGAGAGGTGCAAAAGGATTTCTTGCGGGAAGGCATGATCGTCGCGACCGTCTGGATCATTTTGAGCTGGCTCCTCGATTTCGTTGCGTTGTTGCCCTTCTCCGGACACTCGATCCCGCGCTATTTCATCGAGATCGGTCTCCGGTACTTCGCCATCCTATCCCCGGTTGGCGCGATTGCCTATGTGATCCATGCAAGGATGGGCGAGAAGCGCGCGGTGTCGTCATGATCGAATCCGCATCCGTCGATCTCCAAGAAGAAGACCACGCAGTCTCGAGGACCCCGGATCGATTCCGGTCTCTCGACCGGGATCACTTCGATGTCGTCGTCGGGGCGGGAACCGGCGGGCTGACCGCGGCGGCTCTATTGGCGCGAAGGGGGAAATCCGTGCTCATCCTCGATCACCATTACGTCGCCGGTGGAGATGCGACGGTCTTTCGTCGAGGTCCGTATGTGTTCGATGTGGGCCTGCACTATCTGGGGAATTGCGGAGCTGACGGCAACATCCCGCGAATATTGCGGGTTGCCGGTGTGACCGACGTCATCTTCAACGAGATGGACCCGGATGGGTTCGACACGTTCTGCTTCCTGGATTTCACATTTCGTGTCCCCAAGGGTGTTGAGGCGCTGCGGGAGCGCCTCGCACAGCGATTCCCCGAGGAAACCAGAGGGATCGATCGGTATGTGAACGGACTGAAAGCTGTGTGGTCGCTGCAGGGTCTCACAGGCGGAGGGTTCGCGAACGCGATGGTGTCGCTGTGGCGGGCGCGGTATGTCCTGCCCCATCTCAATTCCACCCTTGGAACGTTCTTCGATGCTTGCACGAAAGATGTGCCACTCCGGGCGGTGCTGGCCGGCCATAGCGGAGACTATGCGGAACCGCCCACCCGGGCCTCGTTCGTCATGCATGCCCTCGTGACCATGTCCTATCTTGCCGGAGCGTACTACCCGGTCGGAGGTGGACAAATCATGTCGGATCGGTTGGCGGAATCGATCGAACGGGATGGAGGCAAGATCCTCCTTCGCGCACCGGTGAGGAGAATTCTTATCGAGGGAGGCCGGACGAAAGGAGTCGAATTCGAGAGCAAACATCTGGGTTGTCGACTGGTCCACGCGCCGGTGGTGATCTCCAATGCCGATATCAAGGAAACGATGCTGGAGGTGATCGGACCAGGCCTGCTGAAGTCCGCCACTGTCCGTACGATTCAACGTTACGAAATGGCTCCGGCCATAGGCGTCGTCTATCTCGGCGTCCGTCGTGATCTGCGCGCGGAAGGGGTGCCCAACACCAATTTCTGGGTCCATACCTCAAACGACCTCGAGCCGCTCTATGCAGAAGCCAGACAGGGGCGGTTTCATCCGAGACCGGTCTGTTACATCTCGATTGCGACCTTGAAGGACCCGACGAATCCGCGCATCGCCCCGCCGGGAATCACCAGCATGCAGCTCGCGACGGTCGTACCCTCGAACCCGGAGGCTTGGGGCACGACGCCAAAAGAAGTGGCGACCGGTGCGTACCGTGACAATCCGGCCTATGAACGAGTGAAACGCTCATTGGCGGCTCGCTTGATCGAGGCAGCCGAGACGGTGTTCCCCGGACTCGGAAAGGACATTGTTTGTCAAGAGGTCTCGAGCCCGATGACTCATAGTCGGTTCACTCGATCGACCGGCGGGGCCAGCTACGGTATCGCGCTCACTCCGTCTCAGTCCCTGTTACGGCGCCCAAGTCCCAGCACCGAGATTCGCGGCCTCTTCCTCTGCGGCGCCAGCACAATCAGTGGTCATGGCATCGAAGGGACGATGATGTCGGGCTTGCTGGCTGCCTCTCAGGTGGAAGGGATGGGGCTAATTCGTGAGGTCCTGAGCGGACGGGTATGAGATCCTCGTTCAAATCCGGGCTCAGTTTTGGTCTCACATCCGGAGTCATTACGACCCTAGGACTTATGGTGGGGTTGCATTCAGGGACCCACTCGAAAGCCGTCGTCGTGGGAGGGATCTTGACGATCGCGGTCGCGGACGCGCTGTCCGACGCCTTAGGCATCCATGTGTCGGAGGAATCGAAGAATACTGCGCCTGCTTTTCATGTGTGGGAATCGACGATCGCCACGTTCCTCGCCAAGTTCTTGATCGCCATGACCTTCCTGCTACCCGTTCTTCTTCTACCGCTCGATGCGGCGATTGTCACGAGCGTGGTCTGGGGCCTCTCGCTTCTCGCGGTGCTCAGCCTGTTCTTGGCGCGCACCCAGAAGATCGCGCCGTGGAAAGTCATCGGCGAGCACGTCCTGATCGGGATTTGTGTCGTGGCAATCACCCACTTCTTGGGCAACTGGATCAGGGAAAATCTCTCCTGAAGGAAGCCCCATGGACCGGAAACCGGGAGTCAGACAGCCGCTCGTTGCGTACTTTTCGATGGAGATCGGGCTCGATCCCTCGATGCCGACCTATGCGGGAGGGTTGGGCGTGCTGGCAGGCGATACGATTCGGTCCGCCGCCGATCTTGAGATTCCCATGGTGGCGGTGACTCTGCTGCACCGGCGCGGCTATTTCTATCAACGGTTGGATGAACGAGGTTGGCAGCATGAAGAGCCGGTCGCGTGGCCGATCAACGATTTCTGCGAGCTCCTGGACCATCGTGTCGCGGTCGAGATCGAGAATCGCACGGTCCACGTCGGAGCCTGGCATTATCGAGTGAAGGGTGAGTCTGGGGGCGAAGTGTCCGTGTATCTGCTCGACACGGACATCCCGGACAATCAGCCCTGGGACCGGACTCTCACCGATATGCTCTACGGCGGTGACGACCACTATCGCTTATGCCAGGAGGCCGTGTTGGGGTTCGGAGGCTTCCGGATGTTGCGGGCGCTCGGATACGGCGGAATTCGACGGTTTCATCTGAATGAGGGACACGCGGCGCTGCTCGTGCTCGCCCTGCTTGAAGAGAAGCTGGCTTCCCGCGCCGCCGAAGGCGCGATCCCCGCCGATCTCGTCGAGGCGGTCCGCGGACAATGCGTGTTCACGACCCATACGCCGGTACCGGCAGGCCATGATCAATTTCCCGCCGACCTTGCGCATCGTGTGCTCGGCGACCGACGGTGCGGTTGGCTCAAGGCCTGCGGGCAAGACCAGAGTTTGAACATGACCCAGCTCGCCTTGCGCGGCTCACGCTTCGTCAACGGCGTGGCCATGAAGCACGGTGAGGTGTCCCACAGCCTCTACCCCGGCTATCCGATTCACTCGATCACCAACGGGGTCCATGCGGTGACGTGGGCCGCTCCGTCGTTTCAAGCGCTCTACGATCGGTATCTTCCGGACTGGCGGCGCGACCAGTTATCGCTTCGATACGCCGTCAGCATTCCCGGCGAAGGGATCTGGGCCGCCCATGCGGAAGCGAAACGGACATTGGTGGAATACATCAATCATGAGACCAACGCGGGATTTGATCGGGACGTGTTGACGCTGGGGTTCGCCAGGCGAGCCGCGGCGTACAAACGAGGGGCCTTGATCTTTCACGACATCCAGCGGCTGGCCAAGATCGCCGAGCAGGTCGGGGCGCTGCAGATCGTCTTCGGCGGCAAGGCCCATCCGCGCGACCAGGATGGGAAGGAGATGATCCACAGGATTCATGAGGTCCGTGACGCCTTGCGGGGCAAGGTGGGGGTGGCCTATCTCACCAACTACGATATGACGCTGGCAAAGCTCGTGTGTGCCGGCGTGGACGTCTGGCTCAACACGCCGCTCCCTCCGATGGAAGCCTCCGGTACGAGCGGGATGAAAGCGGCGGTCAACGGGGTGCCCAGCCTGAGCGTACTCGACGGGTGGTGGATCGAAGGACACGTGGAGGACGTGACCGGTTGGTCGATCGGCCATCGGGAAGGGGTCGGGAGTCATTTGTGCGCAGCACCCGTCGGGCCGTTCCGGCCAATGACTTCCGACCCCTTTAGCCAAGGGGACGTGGATGCCCGTCATGCGGCGGAGCTCTACCGCAAACTCGAAGAGACAATTGTCCCCTGTTTTTATCGGGACCGAGCGCGGTTCATCGAGCTCATGCGGCACGCCATCGCTCTGAACGGCGGTTTTTTCAATACTCAACGCATGGTGGCCCAGTATCTCCACAACGCGTACCGACTGGTCGGGGAATATGTGCGACAGGGCTGAGCGAAGGGGTCAGGAACCGTTTGTCGGCCTGCGACGAGCGTTCGACTGAGCTCACGCCGAAGGCTCAGTCGAGCGAACGACCCGAAGGGCGCTGTGCACAAACGGTTCCTGATCCCTTTCCCGACCTATTATTTATTGCAACGTCATGACGAGGTCCGGTTCAGCTTCCGGTGAGGGCTCGATCCTTGCGATCAACGGAGGATCGTCCACGCTCAAGTTCGCGCTCTTTACAGTCTCGGATCCTCCCGTCCGCGAGCTGTCCGGAATGATCGACCGCGTCGGATTTCAGGAAGGGACGCTCGTGTGGACACAGGGCACCGGCCCTGCCGAACGTCGGACCGTCCGAGTTCCTGATCACACGGCCTGTATCGAATCGCTCATGGCATGCCTCAAGGGCGCGCTCGCGCGCCATCCCCTCCGGGCGATCGGGCACCGAGTGGTGCATGGGGGAAGGCGCTATCGCGAGCCCCAGCGGATCACGCCGGTTGTGATGGAAGAGCTGAAGCGACTGAGCCCCTATGACCCGGAGCATTTGCCAGCCGAGATCGGATTGCTCGAGGCGTTCGGGCGACGGTATCCTGATCTGCCGCAAGTCGCGTGTTTCGACACCGCGTTTCACCGCGATATGCCCCGCGTCGCACGCCTCTTGCCGATTCCTCGGCGATACGACTCCGCCGGCGTCCAGCGATACGGCTTTCACGGTCTCTCCTACGCGTACCTGATGGAGGAGCTCGCGCGCATCGGGGCCCCGCACGAGGCGGAGGGGCGCGTCATCCTGGCTCATCTCGGCAACGGAGCGAGCATGGCCGCCGTGCGTGGAGGCAAGAGTCTTGATACGACCATGAGTTTTACCCCCACGGCGGGGTTGCCGATGAGCACCCGCTCAGGCGACCTTGATCCCGGCTTGGTCTCGTATTTGGCGAGAACGGAGGGGATGACCGTGGAGGGGTTCCATACGATGGTCAACACGCAGTCGGGATTGCTGGGACTCTCGGAAACGAGCGCCGATATGCGCGATCTCTTAGCCCGCGAGGGCAGCGATGTCCGGGCGGCCGAAGCCGTGGCGCTCTTCTGTTATCAGGCCAAGAAGTGGATCGGCGCGTTTGCCGCCGTCTTGGGCGGGATAGACACGCTGGTGTTCAGCGGGGGCATCGGCGAACACTCGCCGATCGTCCGCGCGCGCATCTGCGAGGGATTGGGATTTCTTGGGATCGTCATCGATGAGGCCCGCAACCAAGCGAACGAGCCGATCATCTCAACAAAAGGGAGCGGAGTCACCGTTCGCGTCATCAACACGGATGAAGAGACTCAGATCGCCGGTTCGGTCTATCGGTTGCTGAGCGAACAGCGAGTAGCTAAAAGCTGGAAGAAGTAGCGAATAGAGAGTAGCCAGAAATGAAGGGCTTGCCTTTCCCTGGTTTCAGGCTATTCGCTATGAGCGATCGGCTCTTCGCTCCTGTTCGAGGGCTATTCGCTGCTAGCTGTTAGCTATTCGCTGTTCACTGCTGGGTGTTGGCTGATGAAGAAAAAACCGTTGAGCACGGATTTGCTGCGACGAATGGATGCCTATTGGCGGGCGGCGAATTATCTGTCGGTCGGCCAGATCTATCTGTATGACAACCCGCTGTTGAAAAAGCCGCTGACCCGCGATCACATCAAGCCTCGGTTGCTCGGTCACTGGGGGACGACACCCGGACTGAATTTCATCTATGTCCATCTCAATCGCATCATAAAGGAACAGAAGCTGAGCGTGATCTACGTGACGGGCCCCGGTCATGGAGGACCGGGACTCGTCGCCAACGCCTACCTCGAAGGCACCTATAGCGAAGTCTACCCGAACGTCTCTCAGGACGAACAGGGGATGAAGCTGCTGTTCAAGCAGTTTTCCTTTCCGGGCGGGATTCCCAGCCACGCGGCGCCGGAAACGCCGGGTTCCATCCACGAAGGCGGCGAGCTGGGGTACGCGTTAGTCCATGCCTACGGCGCGGCCTTCGACAATCCCGACCTGTTGGTCGCCTGTGTCGTGGGGGACGGAGAGGCCGAGACGGGCCCGCTGGCAGCCAGTTGGCATTCGAACAAGTTCCTGAATCCTGCGCGCGACGGCGCCGTGTTGCCGATCCTGCATCTGAACGGCTACAAGATCGCTGGCCCCACGGTGTTGGCACGGCTGCCGCACGACGAACTGGAAGCGCTCTTTATCGGCTACGGCTACAGGCCCTATTTCGTCGAGGACGACGAGCCTTCAAAGATGCACCGACTGATGGCCGCCACGCTCGATACCGTCGTGGCTGAAATCAAGAAGATCCAACGCGCCGCGCGGACCGGAGGATTTGCGGAGCGGCCCCGGTGGCCGATGATCATCCTGCGCTCGCCCAAAGGCTGGACCGGGCCCAAGGAGGTGGACGGGAAGCTGATCGAGAACACCTTTCGCGCGCACCAGGTTCCCATGGGCGACATGGAGAAGCCCGGTCACATTCGAATCCTCGAGAAGTGGCTGAAGAGCTACAAACCGAAAGAACTGTTCGATAGGACCGGCAGGCTCGTGGCCGAGTTGGCGGAGCTGGCTCCGACGGGTACGCTTCGCATGAGCGCGAATCCCCAGGCGAACGGCGGCATGCTCATGCGCGATCTGCGGATGCCGGATTTCCGCGACTATGCGGTCAAGGTCCCGAGC
Organism: Nitrospiraceae bacterium; assembly: GCA_037446055.1. Taxonomy (GTDB): domain Bacteria; phylum Nitrospirota; class Nitrospiria; order Nitrospirales; family Nitrospiraceae; genus JBBIJI01. The sequence goes on along the minus strand of JBBIJI010000028.1, from coordinate 12,147 downwards.
CCGGGGGCCGTCGAGGCGGAAGCCACTCGGATCCAGGGACAGTTTCTTCGCGATGTTCTGAAGCTGAACCCGCAGAACTTCAGGATCTTCGGTCCCGACGAGACGACCTCCAACCGCTGGACCGCCGTGTTTGAGGTGGACGCGCGATGCTCGACGGCGGAAGTCCTCAAGACGGACGAGCACGTCTCACCCGACGGCCGGGTGATGGAGGTGTTGAGCGAGCATATGTGTCAAGGTTGGCTGGAAGGCTATCTGCTGACGGGTCGGCACGGCTTCTTCAACTGCTACGAAGCCTTCATCCATATCGTCGATTCCATGTTCAACCAGCATGCCAAGTGGCTGAAGACCACGCGCCAGATCCCGTGGCGACGACCGATCGCCTCGCTCAATTATCTGCTGACCTCGCACGTCTGGCGGCAGGACCACAACGGCTTCAGTCACCAGGACCCGGGGTTCATCGATCACGTGGTGAACAAGAAAGCCGAGGTCATCCGCGTCTATCTCCCCCCCGACGCCAACACGCTCCTTTCGGTCACCGACCATTGTCTCCGCAGTCGGCACTACGTCAATGTGGTCGTCGCGGGCAAGCAGCCGGCCCCCCAGTGGCTGGACATGGACGCGGCGATCAAGCACTGCGAGGCGGGCCTTGGCATATGGGAATGGGCCAGCAACGACCGGGGCGGCGAACCGGATGTGGTGATGGCCTGCTGCGGCGACGTGCCCACGCTGGAGACGCTCGCCGCCGTGGACATGATGCGAAGCCTGCTGCCGCGACTGAGGGTTCGCGTCGTCAACGTGGTCGATCTGATGAAGCTTCAGCCGCAGAGTGAACACCCGCACGGCTTGAGCGACAAGGAGTTCGACACGCTGTTCACGACGGACAAACCGATCATCTTCGCGTTCCATGGATATCCCTGGCTGATCCACCGCCTGACCTATCGCCGGACCAACCATAAGAATCTGCATGTGCGCGGGTATAAGGAGGAAGGCACGACCACGACGCCGTTCGACATGACCGTGTTGAACGATCTGGATCGGTTTCATTTGGTCGGTGACGTGATCGACCGTCTGCCACAACTCGGTTCGCGCGCCGCTTATGCCAAGCAGACCATCTCCGAGAAGCTGATGGAGCACACACAATACATCCGCCGGCACGGCGACGACATGCCGGAAGTGAAACACTGGAAATGGAAATCCTCCGGACGGTCGGTAAGGAGGTAGCGATGGGGAACGGATTTGCGAAGGCCGTGACAGCAAGGGGTCAGGAACTGCGCCGTACGCGGCGCCGGAAGAGTTCCTGACCCCAGGGTGCTGTGCACAAATGACTCCCGACCCCTTCACCTCATCGCCCGGATTTCGTTGCTGCTTCTCGCCGCACGGAGCTATGAGACTCCTACGACAAATGCGGGGAGTCGCGAACAGGCGTCCGGGAGCGAGCACCGAGTGGTGTTCCATGTGAATTCCGGTGATGAGAACGCGCAAAAGGGCGCCTTGACCAACGTCAGGCATCTCTATCAAGAACTGGGCTCCGAGCGACTGCAGGTCGAGCTTGTCGCGCACGGCGCCGGGCTCATGCTGTTCACGAAAAAAAGGCACGAGGTTTGGTGACGAGCTGGCGCAACTCAAGAACGCCTACGGAGTGCAATACACCGCGTGCTCCAATACGATGAAGGCGATGCGCCTCACGCGCGACGACCTCATTGAGCAAGTCGACCGCACCGTCCCGGCCATGGTGAGATTGATGGAGCTCCAGGAACAAGGCTGGGCGTATATCAAGCCGTAGTTTTGAGTTCCGAGTGCTGAGTTCTGAGTTGAGAGCAACGTGCGTTTCAGCGTGCCCAACTCAGAACGCAAGACTCAGCACTCAGAACTTCATCCGGAGGGTGTTATGGAAGTCCGCAGCAAAGTCTACACCTACCGCACCGCGGTGAAATGGACTGAGCGGAAGATGGGCGTGATCGTGTCCGCCGGCAAACCTTCCCTCCAGGTGGCGACGCCGCCGGAGTTCAAAGGGCATGAAGGCATCTGGTCGCCGGAAGATCTGTTCGTCTCCTCGGTCAACGTGTGCGTCATGAGCACCTTTCTCGCCTTTGCCGAGCGGGCCGGTCTGGCCTTTACGGCATACGAAAGCGAGGCCGAAGGACGGCTCGAGTTGGTCGAGGGAAAATTCCAATTCACCTCGATCGCGCTGAAGCCCAGGATTACCCTGAAGCCGGGCGAGGATGTTGCCAAGGCCAAAGAACTGATCGACAAAGCCGAAGCCAACTGCCTGATTTCCAATTCGATCAAGACGAAGGTCGTTATGGAAGCGACGATCGGATAAAATGCTGGCAGCCAACAGCCAATAGCGAATAGCGAACAGCGAATAGCCTGAAACGACGGAGACACTGGCCGGTGGTTTGGCACTACCCGCTGCCAGCTACTGGCTGTTAGCTGTTTCCTGTTAGCTACCCGCTATTGGCTGGTCGCTCTAGAACAACCATGAATAACACGGGCTAGGCGCGCGATGAGCGAACAAATCGTGGTGCTCCACGGCGACGAGACCGGGGAGGAATTGCTCCGAGAAGCGCTGCGCGTGCTCGACCCGGGTGTGATCGGTCTGGACTTGAGCTTTCAGCACTTCGACCTGAGCTTAGACCGGCGCCGCGCCACGAAGAATCGCGTCGTGGAGGAGGCCGCCGAGGCGATAATGGCGGCCGGTTTCGGGCTGAAAGCCGCGACGATTACTCCGGAGGCCGTCGATGATGTCGGGAGTCCGAACCTCATTCTGCGGGAACGAATTGGGGCCAGTGTGATCGTCCGGACCGGTCGCCGGATTCCAGGGGTAAGGCCGCTCGGCGGCATCCATGGGCCGATCACGGTCGTCCGGATGGCGGTGGGCGAAGTATACGGGGCCAAGGAGTGGCGGGAGGGCAAAGGCCTGGACGAAGCGGCCTATCGAACGGAGCGCATCACGCGGTGGCACTGCAGAGCCGTCGCCGAATACGCGTTCCGGCATGCGGAACGGCTCGGCGCCAAAGTCTTCGGCGGTCCCAAATATACGGTCAGCCCGGTCTATGAGGGGATGTTGAAGGAAGAGATGGATGCGGCGGCGCGCCGGCATCCCAACACCCGCTATGAGCCGCGGCTCATCGATGCCACCTATGCCTTGCTGCTCACGGGCATCGGTGAGGCGTTGGTGATTCCTGCGCTGAATCGGGACGGGGACTGTTTGAGCGAGTTAATCCTGCAAATGTTCGGGTCCGTTGCCGGCTCGGAGTCGCTGTTGTTGGGTTTCGACGACGCCTGGAACATACGCGTCGTCATGGCCGATGCCCCGCACGGCACGGCGCCTTTATTGTTCGGTAAGAATGTGGCCAACCCGATGGCGATGATCTTGGCCGGCGCGTCATTGTTGGGCTATATGGGCGTGGAGACCGAGCGGGCGGGGCGCGCCATATCGGAATCCATCTTCGAAACCCTCGCCGATGGCATTCGGACGCCTGATCTTCAGGGCCGCGCCACAACGACCGGCTTCACCGATGAAGTGATCAGGCGCGTGCTCGTAAAGCTCGCTGGCAAAGAGCGAATAGCGAGCAGCGAATAGCGAACAGCCTGCAGCCGATAGGGAATAGGCTGAAACGACGCAGGGACCGGCTGGGGCTTGGAGCTATTCGCTGCCAGCTCCCGGCTGTTAGCTGGTGGACCTATCCGCTGTTCGCTCTCGGCTATCAGCTATTGGCTGCTCGCTGCCAGCTATGGAGCCTAGGCTGCCCGTCGTGTGCCGGCGGTCGCCGGTTCGCGCTGGCCTGCCGACGCGTGGTGTTGACCCGAAGTTTTCGAAGCGCGAGACAGGATGTCTATGCAGACAAACAGCATCGTAACCAAGGCTGCGATACCGACGACGATTCCCCAGTATCCCCACGTGCCCCAGGTGGACATGGCGCTCACGCTTTACTCCGTCTTGAGATGAATGACTTACCAACAGGGGGTCAGGAAACCGCGCCGCACGCGGCGTCGGGAAGGGTTCCTGACCCCATCCCGCCACAAATCATGCCGTCTTTCGGTACACCCGTTCTCCTTCGGGTGCGAGACGAAGCTCCTCCTCGATAGAGGGCACAGCCACAGTCCTGGACATCCACAGGACGGCGCAGAAAATGCCCACGAAAATTCCAGAGAATGCCAACAGGACGGCGACCGGGATCTCCGGCCATGAACGCGGCTGGGACAAAGGCAGGGACGGCCCGGTCGCGACGCGTAGCGGGGCTTGTTCGGCAAGAAAGGCCGCCATCGTCGCCGCAGCTAGTTGCTCCTGGACATCTCCGAGCAGTCGCTCATATCGCGCCTGAGTTGTCCTGGCCAGAACCACGGATTGACCGACCCGCTCCTGGACCTGTCCCGCGAAGCGATCAAGATTCTGCACCGTCGCCACAATCAAGTTTCCCAGGTTGGCCTGGTAGTTCCGCTGAAATGCCTCGTCCATCATTGAGCCGGCGGATTTCGTATTCTCAATCATCCGCCGGTTGTACGGGCTGTCCAGAGCTTCCGGCGAGAGGACGCCGGCCCTGATCCCCCGTGCGGTGAAATTCACGACGGAGTGCCCCATCACAAACTGCACCCGTGCCGCGTGGTCTTCGGTCGAGGCCGAGGCCAGCCTTTTTAATTCGGCCGGGAAACCGATCCTGGACGCCTGTAGAGATTGGGCCGCAAGGGTATTGCGGTTCAGTGTCCTCGCCGCTTCGGCGATGCGCTGCGAGGCTTCGCGGCCGATCAACAGGTCGTCCACGATCGCCTGTCCGAGAACCGGCTGGACCCAGTCCATGACGTCAGCACTCGTGGTCCCAACCGTGGAGTCCTGGGAGGACGCGACGCTCACGCTCCCATTGGCGGACAGAAACAGGAAATAGGCCGCGAGCACTGTGATACAGGCCCCGATGGCCACGATGAAATCGATCGGCTCAAACTCCCGCTTCATGGCATCACCTCTCTGTGAACTGGAAGTGTCCCGCGACACTGGTTGTCTGTCGCCCAATCCTGTAATTGCCGTTGTGGAACGGAGTCCTATTTGCGAGAACCGACATTTAGCCTGCTACTTCTTAGAATCTACAAGCCGAAACGGGTATCGCCCAAAGGGTTGATTTTCACTACGCCTTCGGGGTGAGAGCGCGTGTCGCCTTTTGCTCGCCTCGTGTGAAAATCGGCGAGCTCCATGGCATATGCAGTGGGAACCGACAGAAAGCCTTCGGGCGCGGGGCAGATGGCTATGAGATATCCGTCATTGTTCCCTCCGCTACCTTCTCATGACCCTCGGTGTGTGATTGCAAGGCCTGACCTTTTTACGTGCATCATCCCCATGGCCCATTGCATCAAGGGGAGCAATGGGCGCCCCGGCCCTTCCGTTGCTAGGATCGCCCCTCAGACCAGCAGCGTTATTTTCGGATTGGCTACTAGCTGTTCGCCATCCGCTGTTGGCTACTTGTTTAAAGAATGAAAAGAGCATAGGCTTACCCGGCGAACGGAGGCTTTGCCGACCCGACTGCGCTCCGTGAGAGTCGGATTGCACGCACTCTCTCGTCGGCGGTGATGCGTCCGTCTGCACGAGGGCGTCCTGTGGCTGCAACTCGGAAGCCGTCGAGCCGATTCGTCGTTCCCAAGAAGCCTGCCAAGACCGAGCGTCTCCAATCTGCCGTGCCGGCCCTCCTGTCGAGCCTCGTGCTCAACGCGCTCCCGCTCAGACGGCAAGCGGTGAAGCCTCTCCGAAACCTGCCTGATCACGAACGATGTCGCCCAACGTCGGTTGAGCGGGGGATGTTGTGAGACTGCCTGGACTTCGGCCGACTCGAAGAAAAGGTGAGAGACACCCGAGGCCACGACCATGAAAAAACCGAAGCCGTTCCTATCGGGGCGGACCGATCTGCGACAGCGGGCTGAGCAAGCTCTCCTGACCAATCGTAACAAGAGATCTCCCATGTCTCTGCATGACCTGCGGAAGCTTGTGCACGAGCTTGAGGTCAACCAGCTTGAGTTGCACATGCAGAACGAGGAACTCCGCCGAAGCCAGTTGGCCCTGCAAGCGGCCCGCGACCAATATGCAGAACTCTATGAATTTGCTCCTGCCGGCCATCTGACTCTGGATCGCAAAGGGATGATCCGGGAAGCCAATGTACGGGCCGGCACGCTGTTGGGGGTTCCGCGCGGAGCGCTGATTTATCAGCCGCTGATCAAGTTTATTGAACCGAGCGATCAGGGCGCGTTTACCCGACATTGCCTGGACGTCTTCCGGACAAAAACGAGACAGACCTGCGACCTCCGCTTCCTGCCCTCGGGCGGCGCCTCTCTGGTGATCCATCTGGAGAGCCAAGCCTTTCCCGATGAGACAGGAACGCGCAGCTACTGCCGGAGCGCCTTATTCGACATCACCGAGCTGAAAAAAATCGGGGAAGAACGCGACCGGCTGGCGATGAGCTGGCGCTTACTGCTCGACTCCACGGGAGAAGGCATCTACGGCGTCGATCTGAAAGGTCTGTGCACCTTCATCAACAAAGCCGGGGCGCAGATGTTCGGGTACAAGCCCGAGGAGATGATCGGTAAGCCGATGCATGAACTGATGCATCATCATCGATCGGATGGGACTCCGTACCCCGGCGAAGACTGCCTTATCTACCACGCATATCGGACAGGACGGTACCAGCGTGTCGAGGATGACCTGTTCTGGCGGAGAGATGGCACGGCCTTCCCCGTCGCCTACTCGTCCTATCCGATCGTCGAACACGGAACCATCATGGGAGCGGTAGTTTCGTTTCGTGATATTTCGGAATCGAAACGGAGAGAGGCGCAGGTCCGGGCTCTGTTGGAATCCACTCCGGACGCGCATGTGATCGTCGACACGAGCGGCAGAATCGTGCTGATCAACAGTCAGACGGAGAAGCAGTTCGGCTATGCGCGTCATGAACTTCTGGGTCAATCGATTGAGGTGTTGGTGCCGGAACGGTTCCGGGGGAAGCATGTGAGCCACCGGGCCTGCTTCATTGCGAATCCTCAAGCCCGACCCATGGGGGCCGGCATCGAGCTCTATGCGCGCCGGAAAGACGGCAGCGAGTTTCCCACCGAGATCAGCCTTAACCCGATGGAATCGGACCAAGGGCTCCTGGTCACGGCGGCGATCCGCGACATCACGGAACGGAAGCGGGCGGAGAAGGCCCTGTGGGAAAGCGAGCGGCGGTTCCAGGAGCTTGTCGAATTGCTCCCCATGGCGGTCTACGTCTGCAACGCCTCAGGCGTGATTACACATTTCAACAAACACTGTGTGCAGATATGGGGACGAGAACCGAAGGCCGGGGATGCTAAAGAGCGCTTCCACTGTGCGCACAGGATTTTGCTCCCAGACGGGACCCCGGTGCCGATCGAGGAGACGCCCATTGCCCAGGTGTTGCGCTCCGGTTTGCCCCAGCGGAATAGGGAACTGGTTCTTGAGCGGTCCGACGGAGTGCGTGTCACGCTCCTGGTCAATCCTATCCCGCTCCGGGATCCGGAAGGGAAGCTGGTCGGGGCCGTGAACTGCATGTTGGATATCACCGAGCGGAAGCGCATGGAGGAGGCGCTGGCCGAGAGTGAAGAGCAGTTTGCCTCCTTTATGGACAATCTGCCGGGGTTCGCATGGATCAAGGATGAAACCGGCCGATATGTCTATATGAATCGCTACTTTCAAGACACCTTCCGAGTGAACCTGGCCGAATGTCGCGGCAAGACCGATGGCGAGATTTTTCCCTCTGAAACGGCGGCCCAATTCGTCGATAATGAACGGAGTGTCGTGTTGACGCGGAAAGTATTGCATACGATCGAAACGTTTCGACTGGAGGATGGGATGCATTATGGGCTTGTGAGGAAGTTTCCCATCGTGAATAAAGAGACTGGAGCGCTCTGGGTGGGCGGCATTTCCATCGACATCACCGATCGCAAGCGGGCGGAGGAACAGTTGCAGGACACATTGGACCGTATCCGCACGCTCTCGCAGCGCCTGGAAGCGGTGCGCGAAGAAGAACGGAGCCGGATCGCTCGCGAGTTGCACGATGAATTGGGCGTGCGGCTGACCTGCTTCAAGCTGGATCTCGCTCGGTTGCAGGCGCTCATGGAAGAATCTCTGTTCCCCCGCCAGAAGTTGACGGAGAAGATTCTCTCGATGACCGCGCAGGCGAACACGACCATCGCCTCCGTTCAGCGGTTGGTGGCGGAATTACGACCGGGCGTTCTCGACGATCTTGGGTTGGTCGCCGCGATCGAATGGCAATGTCAGAATTTCGAGCGGATGAGTGGAATCCCCTGTACATGCGAAGCCGAGGAGGGTGAATTCAAGCTCGACCCACAGCGGGCTATCACCGCGTTCCGCATCTGCCAGGAAGCGTTGACGAACGTGGTGCGTCATGCCAAGGCCACGGCGGTGAGCGTGCGCCTCGAACAGTCGGACGGATACTTGGTGCTCCAAATCCGAGATGACGGAATCGGAATTCCTCCGGGCAAGTTGTTCGATTCTCGGTCATTCGGTTTGATGGGCATGCGCGAGCGAGCGGATGCGCTGAAGGGGCAGGTGCGCATCGCCGGAGAACCTGGTCGCGGAACGACCGTCACGTTGCGGCTGCCCCTAGAAAAGTAGAAAGTATGATCTGGTGAAGTCGCGAGAAGTATGATCTGGTGATTTGGCGATTTGGTGAAGTGGAGGAAAGTAGGAAGTATGATTTGGTGATTTGTGAAGTAGTGAGAAATATGATTTGGCGATTTCGTGATTTGGTGAAGTGCATTGGAATTTGGCGATTTCGTGAAGTAAAGACCTGTCCGAAACTTCACCAAATCACCAAATCGTACTTTTTGAAATCACCAGATCACCAAATCGTCCTTCGTACTTTAACTTCTCCAATTCACTAAATCGTACTTTTCATTCGTACTTTCTGACGCGCGAGTCGACCTCAACTGAGGGAGAGATCTATGAAGGAGAAGGCGCCGAGAATTTTAATCGCGGACGACCACTCGCTTTTCCGACGCGGAGTCAAAGACTTGCTCTCCGACGGCCTGGGGACCGTCACGGTTGGAGAATGCGCCAATGCGCACGATCTGCTGGATCAGGTCCGAAACAAGAAGTGGGACGTCGTCATCCTGGATATCGGAATGCCCGGCACTACGGGCACGGACGCGCTGATCCAGGTGAAGGCCGAGTGTCCTTCGCTGCCGGTCATCGTGCTGAGCATGCATCCGGAGGATCAGTATGCCGTCCGTATGTTCAAAGCTGGGGCCGACGCCTATCTCACGAAGGCCAGTGCGCCTGAGGAACTGGTGAAGGCCATTCAGAAGGTGCTCGGAGGTGGACAATACGTGAGCCCCTCTTTCGGCGAGCAACTCGTGCGTCTGATCCACCGCGGCGTCGAGCCGATCCCGCACGAGCGTCTATCGGATCGCGAGTACGAGGTCATGCGTCTGTTGGCCTTGGGAAAGACCGTTTCGGAAATCGCCGAGACTATGCACCTGGGGATCAGCACGGTGAGTACCTACCGCACACGCATCCTGGAGAAGCTAAACCTCAAAAACAACGCGGAGCTCATGCGGTACGCGGTTCAGCAACAACTTGTCTAGCCCCCTGCCTTTCCCATGTCGCTCTCGCCCCATCCGCTTGCGCGCGGGTGGAGCGAGTGGCATTGGTGCCGTGTTGTCGTACAGACAGGGACAACAGGAAGCGAGGATATCCGACGCAAAAATCGTGCGTGCGCCGATAGTTCAGGCCGGGCTCTTCCGCTACATTCCCTCCATATCACGCCTCAGAACCTTCCTTTATTGAGAGATGGCAATTTATCGTGATGATTCCGGCGAGAAGGGATCAGTGTCTGACCGATGAGTCGACGGACAAGGAGGATTCCATGGCCGAGAAAGTAACGGTGGAGTCGGCCATTCGAGCGGAGCTGATGCGGCGCGGGTCCTGTACGCTCGAGGCTCTGCTCGACGGGCTAGCTCAGTACTCTTGGAGTCAAGTGTTTGCCGCGATCGACCAGCTCAGCCGAGAGGGCGAGTTGACGCTCCGCCATCCGAGCCGGTTCGGCTACGAAGTATCGATCGGCCGAACCCGGTCTGCTTCCGCTGATGTGGATGCGGGGCACGAAGCTGAAGGCGCCGCGGTGCTCGGTCGAGCCGAGATCGGCTCTCGGGGCTACGAGGAGCGGACCACTGCATGAGCTGTCGTCGATGCCAAGGCCTCATGTTGGCGGAGGACCTCCGCGATGGTGGAGGCGGGAAGGGGGACGATGGTTTGCCCGCATTCCGTTGTGTCCTGTGCGGGGAGCTTGTCGATCCGGTGATCCTCACGAATCGGAAGCGCGCGACAACGAACCGCGACCTCCGCAAGGGGCGTACCCGACTCCATGCCAGGGCGCGCGTATAGCCGAGCAGGCGCTCGGTCGCGGATCCCTGCTGAAGGGGTGGGCGTCGAGGCCGTCGGCGTAAACGCGTGAAAGGAGAAACCATGAAGCCGGTCGTGGCGATTTGCTGTTTCTGTCAGAGAGTCCGCGATGATGTGGGCAGCGAAGTCGGCGAAGGTTTCTGGCAAGAGTTCCGGAATTACATGGCCATGCACAACCTCAGGCCGGAGGAGATCGAATTTTCTCATACCTATTGTCCCTCCTGCCTAGCCTACTATCGGGATTTTCTTACGTCACAGAACGTCGCGCATGATTACCAGAGAGTCGAAAGGAGGGCGTGATGGATGCCGCACGGGCGAGTAGCCGGCTCTGGTCGATTGTATTGGCGGGCGGAGAGGAGACGCGAGTGGGGTCGTTGATCCGCTCCTGGTTGGGTCGCCCCAAGCCGAAGCAGTATTGTGCATTCGTCGGGACTCGATCGCTGCTCCAACATACGCTGGATCGCGCGGCCAAGCTGAGTCCGTGGGAACATATCGTGACCGTGATTTCCCGCGAGTACGCCCATGACGCTCGATGTCAACTGGAAGGACGTGGGAGCTTCAAGATTTTGGCACAGCCGGCGTCTTGCAAGACGGCCGCTGCGATTTACATCCCGCTGACGTATATCAGAACTCAGGATTCACAGGCGACGGTGGTGATTTATCCCTCGGACCATTTCGTGTATCCGGAGAGCCGATTCCTGAACTCGGTTCAACGGGCCATCTGGACCGCCGAGTGGCTTCCGGATCGCGTGGTCCTGCTCGGAGTCTCTCCGGAGCACCTGGAGTTGGACTACGGATGGATTACGCCTGGCGAGAAGCTCGATGGTTCCACCAACTACCAGATCATGGCCGTACGCTCATTCCTGGAAAACCCCACCGCCGCTCAGGCTGATGCGGCGCTGGCCGCGGGCGCGCTCTGGAACACGTTCGTGGTCGTCGCCAAGGTGGACGTGTTGTGGGAATTGGGCTGGGAACATTTCTTGCCGATGATGTTTCGGTTAGAGCGTCTCGGCCAACAGATCGGAACGCCCCAGGAATCGGCCATTTTAGACGACATCTATCGGGACCTGCCGGCCTATGGTTTCTCGTCCGACTTGCTCCAGCATGTGCCCGAGCGCATCGCCGTGGTCGAGATGACCGGCGTGCTCTGGAGCGACTGGGGAAAACCGGAACGCATTGCCAACACGCTGCGACGGATCGGTCGGCAACCGGCCTTTCCGTTGACTTGCCTCAGCAGACCGTATGTGCCGATCCCGCTGGTGGGTTCCGACGGCGGTGCGACGGCGAACATACAAATGAATGCTTGAAGGAGGAACATCACACGATGGCCCCGCGCAACACGCTAGAATCTCAACGCGAGACGAGGATGCGATTACTGGAACCAGGTCCAGCGCCCCGGTTAGCGGAGGATCCGAGAGGCTCGAAGCGATACTCAGTGAACGAGTTGCGCGCGCAGATCGTAAGCCTTACCTATACAGCTCTATGAGCTGCGGGGCCGTTACGACGGTCAAGATTTTGAAGACTGGCTCAAGGCGGAACAGGAGATTCTCCAATCGTGCGCGCATCTGACAGCGTCGTAAGCGATTCCCGCCGGTACCGTCGTTCAGCAGGCCAGGGAGGGCGCCATGTTGACGAAAACGAAATCCACGGTCTTGATCAAACCTCGGAGGGGCTCGCTCACGGGCAGGGAAGAGCTGAATGGGACACACGTCGCGAAACCGGGCATCATC
>JBBIJI010000027.1:0-50303 GCA_037446055.1 Nitrospiraceae bacterium | reverse complement strand
GTACAGCTCGCATCGATCACTATGCTGCTCAAGCAATTTTGAGATAGGTTCTAGTGTCCCGGCGCGCGGCTGCTGGTCAGGCTAGCCCGCATTATTCATGAACGCTTTTGCTGCAATCGCGGATTCGCCGCTGCCGCACGAAGCAGAGGGTCGGGTCTTGCATTCACGCATGAAGGAAGAAGCGGAGGGGGGCTTGTTTTTGACAACTGGTCTTCTTGGCAAGTGATGAAGGCCAGGGCTTGCAATCCGACAAGTCTTTCCCGGCCCGGGCGCAATTTAAGGGGTCGGAAGTCTTTTTCTGATCGGCGACGTGCCAGCAGCAACAGCTTCCATTCGGTGATCTGAGTGGGATGGACGCTGAATTGCTCGGCCAACTCGGCGATCGTCTTGTCACCTTTAACGGCGGCCAATGCCACCTACGCCTTAAAGGTCGCTCCGTGATTCCGTCTCGTTCGTTTCATCGCCTTGCTCCTTTGGTTCGCCACCGCTCGGTGGCTTTGGTGAAGCCAGGCTCCCACTTACCATACCGTCAGAATTTCCGGAGCCCCCGGTGACCTGAACGACCACACAAAGGGAGCAATCGGTCTCCACGTGTGATTGCTCGACCGGCCTCCTTACAAGAGCCCGATCAATTTCCCTTCATGCGGCAATAGACCGTCTGACCCGTACCTCGACCTTGAGGCCGGCATGGGTCAGCATTGTGATGAGCGTATCCACGCTGAACAGTTCGATCTTCCCGCGGACAAGATCGCTGATCCGTGGTTGGGTCACGCCGAGACGCTCAGCGGCCCGCTTCTGAGTCAGACGCTTGTCCCGGATATACTTCTCGATCTCGACCATCAACATCGCGCGCAGCTTTAAATTCGCCGCCTCCTCGACGCCAAACCCCAAATCCCGAAAGACATTACTCGTGGACACCCGTTTCTTCATGTGTTCCTCCTGTGGCTCAGCAGCAATTGGAGCCGACGCCGCGCGGCGTCGAGCACCGCCGGCGGGGTTTTCCGCGTCTTTTTCTCAAAGGCGTGCAGCACGTACACAGCCTCCGCCAACTTCGCCAGATAGATAACCCGGTACTCATTCTGGCAGTGAATCCGTATTTCCCGAACACCGCCGCCCACACTCGGCATAGGTTTCCAGTCCGATGGGACCAGCCCCGACTGAATCTTGAAGAGCTGATACCCGGTGTCTCGCTGCGCCTCCTCCGGCCAGCCTTGAACTTCCTCCAGCGATGGTCCTAACCACACAACCCGCTTCACAGGCTAGAAGTGTATACAAACTATTGTATACGCGTCAATCGAGACCGGAGGAGACATCGGTGAAATCTGTGGAGGTGCAGCCGAAGGGAAGCATGAGGGTCTCCTGGTAAGAGAGGCAGGGGAAATCTACTGCGAGCGATGAGGGACGAGGCACGAACGATGCGCACGAAGCAGGGGGAGGAACGACTAGTGTCCTGAGTCTGAAGTCCGCAGAAGGCTGAGGGTCACGCAGAAGGCTGAGGGTCAGGTCTTGCAATCACACATGACGTGACGTGGTTTTCCGGCGCGTGTCGGCGTTCGGCTGGGGGCCAAGGGTCGGACTTTGATAACGTGACACTCTGGGGGTGTCATGAACGCAGTTAATGGCCCGCGTTTCCCCGCCCCGGAGCGATTCGGACTGCTGATGGGCAGAGGGATGCCGATACCCCTGTCTGCGGGTTACCGAGTGACTGACGCCCACCGTTGTTCGTTTTGGATGAGGGTAGTCGGAGAGGGATTCGGTGTGGGAACCGGGAGACCTTGAGGCTGCCCGTCAGAGCGTTATCGCTGCCTTCGCCTCTTCGTGGGAACGATTTTTAGACCCAGCCTTCTGCGAAGTTCCTCGCTCCGGATGCCACCTTCTCGTTGATACCTCGTTCTGGCTCGCTCGATCAGTGCGAGAAATCGAGGGTCGGTACTCAGCGTTGCGGTCTCTACATCCGTATTTGCGATTGGCATTAACGCAGCCAGGGGTTTGCCCCTGCGAGTCACAATGACCGGCTGGCTGCGAACCGACTTGGCGTATGCTGCGAGTGAACCCGTTGCTTTGCCAATGTCCAGTGTTTTCATAGCGCGATCTCCTCGTCCCCAATTCGAACGCGATTGCGATGCTTGATCCCTACAGCTAGGATACGAACCGTCCGCTCAGGCGTTTCTTCGACGACATCATAGTATACTCGAAAACTTCCGACACGGAGTTCCCATGGCGCGATGGGGTTAGGACGCATCGGCTTGCGGTTCCTCGTTTCCCTCGAGGGTTCATGCTGTAACTGCCGATCGACGGCATCCAGAATCATGGACTGCTGTCGTGCCGTCAATGCCCTCAGATGCGCCTCAGCCTCGGGCGAGTACTCAATCACATACGACAACAGGCGTGCTCCTCTTTGTGCACATGAGCGGATTAAGCGGCGAGAGCTTACCTAAGCGCTTCGAAAGAATCCACTTGTAGGGACTGAGGGTTTTGCAATCACACATGACGGGGTGTCACCGGTGCGCGGCGGGGTTCGGCTGGAGTTTTTACTCGGGCCAGCGGCTCGCACGACGTGAGGGGGTCGACGCCTCGCTCAATCCGATCGGCGCCTACGATCCGGAGAACCCGTTCACCCTGATCATTCAACACGATCATCGCTCTCGATGAAGGGTTCTACTTGCGCAGCAGGGCCAGGAACTCGGCCAAGGAAATGATCACGCTGTCGGCGTGGCGTTTGAGCGCCAGAAGATGGCCATCTCCCGAGACGACGTAGTCGGCATGTGCGGCGCCCGCGCATTCGAGGATGCGATTGTCCGGCTCGTCGTCGAGCAGGTGGAGGATGGGGCGTGGACGAAGGACGGTTGCGGTCTGACCGATCTGCTGAACTGCGTCTCGAACCTTGTCCTCTCCCCAGTCGAATTTGCTCTGCAAGACTCTGGCGGTTTCGGTGAGGATGGCGACCGAAGTGAACAGCTCGAAGGTGCCATGGACGGCCTCGAGATAGGCGTCCTCGGCGTTTCCTCCCGGCATGACGAGGGCCGAAATGTAGATGTTGGTATCGAAGACGACGCGCACGCTCAGCGGCCTTGGAACACCAATTTCTCCACGTCGGCTTCGGTCAGGAGGCCTTTCCGCCTGGCTTTCTTCGCTCCATACCGCTGGAGTTCATGAAATCGTTCTTCCCGGCGGCGTCGTTCGTACGCGGTGAGCATCTCCCGGAAGAGCTGGCTCTTGTTTTTCGATTCCGCCTTGGCCAGCTTTTCGAAGTTCTCCGCAAGGTTCGAGGGAAGCGACACGGTAATCGGGACGCGGGTTCGTTTCATCGAACGCCTCCTGTAAGACAAAATCATACGCTATGGCAAGGTGATGGGTCAATGTCGGAGCGTCGTCTTCGATGCGCCCAACGTCCAGCTCTTTCACCCGCTAAGTGGCTCCAAGTCATCTCACCGCTTCTTGCGACCTCTAGACGAAGAGCCGACACTTCGGCAGCACAAACAGCACGCATCGCTGTCGCATTCGCTGCGGCCATGCCTGTGGATCGGCGTGTCTGGGTGCGCCGAGGCATAAAAAGCGATGCCTGGAACCGCTTTTTTGCTCGGAATGGTCATTCAGAAAGGCACTGAAGCGAAACCCCTGCGCAGCGTGACCTAAAAAGTCCGGCTCGATGCTCGACGCGGTCTTGTTCGGCACGGTCGCGGCGGCGCGGGAGAAGAAAGCGAGAGCTGGATGGTTGTTGGTGCACACGATAGAATGGGTCCGCGATGACTCGTCATGAGGCTGTTTCGACGTCAGTTTTGAAAGTGTTGCCTGTCTACACGGGCGCTTCAACATTGCAAGAAGCGCTTGAGGACCCGCGCAGCCAACGTGTCCTGTGGCTGGAAGTTCTGTTCAACGATCAGCTTGAAATCGGTTGACTTCTAGATCATCCCATCGGGCGGGAGGCCTATCACAAAGCCTGTCGTTGGTATACGGGTTACAAGAGCCTAATTGAGTTCGTTACGGCACGGTCGCCACTACCATTGGACCACAGCCCCATTGATCCCCGCGAGTATCGAACCGTCGCCGAGGCTCTGTACTTTGTCAGCCCTCACCCTTGACCGGATCGTCACACTCCTTGAGGATTTTGTCCGGCAAACCGGTGCGCAGCTCGATCTGTTGCTCATTGGACGGCTGGCTCTGCATGCCTACGGTGCCGCAGAGGCGCAGGCTGAAGATTTGGATGCTGAGTTGGTCGGCTATGTGGATGAGCTCGGCGTGTATTTGAAGCGCCACGAGGTTCCCGCTAGTCTCAGCGAGAACATTTCTGGATGGTCCGTTGTTGCGATGTCTCCGGTCTACCGGGAGCGCGCGTCCGTCTTATTCGAGCGAGGGAAGCTTCGCCTTCGCCTCCTTTCCCCCGTCGATTTTGTCATTGGTACACTTCGCCGGGGCACAGATACCGCAACGGTGTCAGCAATCAGGAGACAACTGCGGTACTGATGAAAACTCCGATCTTCTATTTGTCTTTGGGCTTCTCGTCGGGCCCGCCCAGCTCGTTCAACAGCTCTTGGATCGAACGAAGCGCCTCTTGATAAGCGGTCTCCTGCGCTTTGAGAAGATCGCGCAGCGAGCGGGTCGACGACCTCACGGCGACCCGCAGCGCCAAGTTGTCTTTCGCCAGGGCGTCCGTCTTCCCGCTCAGCTCGGTCAGAGTCGCCTGGGTGGCGTTGACCACCGTGTCGACTTTCTTCAAGGCTTCCTGCTGCGCCTTGAGGTCCTGCGCCAGGAGCCGTTCCCGCTCTTCGAGTTGCTTCTTGGTTTCTTCGAGCCCGGCCTTCGTTTCGCCCTTCAAGGCTTCGATCGATTGAGCGATCGGGAGCAGCTTTTGGTCAAGCTCTTGTTTTGAGGCCGTGACCGAACCCTGCAGCTCTGTCTTCAATTTCTCGAGGTCGCCGGTGGTGGCGCAGCCGGTCATGGCGCACAGAGATAAGGCCGCTGCTGCAAGAAGACTCCGGGATGAGAACTTGCTCGTGCGCGGGGTCCATTCACATGCTGAGAAAATTCGATGTGAGGTAGTAGCCAGTTGATTTCTGGTCATCAAATGTTCTCCTTTGGTCGATGGGTCGTCAGAACTGATCTGAACGTTGGATGTGGGCGATTGTACCAGAAGCGTGCTCATGGCGGGCACAAGGAGCGGGTCACGATTGGCTCATCGCCTGGCCGTGTCCCTCATCCGGCTAGAAATTCGACTCGATGCTGGAGGCGGTCTTATTCAGCACGGTCGCGGCGGCGCGGGAGAGCTCCCGGTCGGTCTCATGCGACAGGGCGAAGAGACGGAACTGGACGAGGCGGGTGGGGAGCAAGTCGAGAAACTCTTCGAGCGGCTCGGTGGAGATGGCGCGCGTTCCCGGATCGTAGACATACAGCGGGATGCCACGAGTATCTTTGGGATCCGGCCGCGGGTCCAGCAAGGCCATGTCGACGCGGAAGGAAAGCTTCTGCAGGTGATCCGGTAATTCCTTCTGAATCTGTCTCTGGAACTGTTCGTGGCTCGGAAAGTCCATCCCTCGTTCCTGTCCCTTCTCCTTGAGCACGGTACTGTACGCCATCTTCCATTTCACGTTCCGGCCGAGAATGCGCCCCCATTCTTCGCCCAGTCGGCGGCGTGCCGGCGCGCTCGTCTTTCTCCATGATCGGACTTCTTCCAACAACGACCAGTCGGTCAATTCCAGATATTCCTCCATGCGCTTCCGTGGGTCCTGCGGAAACAGCAGGCGCATGGTCTCTCCGAAGATATCCCGCAGATGGATGTCGATCGCCCGCGTCGTTCTGTGAAAGTAGACGTTGGAGTACAGGTACATCCGAGTGTTGAGGAACATCTGCAAAGCCGGTAACCCTGTCTTGTGAATCGTGAAGCCCTTGTCGGTGACGATGGTGTAATGAATCAGCCTGGTCAGATCGACGGGCCCGACGGCCACGCCGCACATATAGGAATCGCGAAGCACATAGTCGAGATTATCGGCCGTGTAACTGCCGGAGATGACCGGCTGCAGATAGTTGAGCCAGCGCGGCACCCGCGAGTTGTCCTTTCCCTTCTCTTTCAGGATCACGTGCGCTATCAAGTCCGGGTTGAGCGCCTCACCCGCGGCGAATGGCCCGGAGGGGCTCCGGCGGATTTTGCGGATGATGGGCCCCAGATGATCGCGGATGATGATCTGTCCCAGCTTTTCGTGCGTGAGGCCGAAGGCCTTGAGGTAGTTCTCATCGAAGAAATGACAGAACGGTCCATGGCCGATGTCATGCACGAGCGCAGTGACGCGCAGAAATTCCTCAACGAAGTGTGCCGAGGGCGCGTCTTTGACGACTCTCTTGAGGTAGGGATAGAGGTGTCGCGCAAACCGACCGGCCACGTGCATGGTGCCCAGCGAGTGCACGAAGCGACTATGTTCCGCCGATGGATATACCCACCGGGCGCTCTGCAGTTGGTAGATATAGCGCAACCGCTGGACCCAGGGTGAGTCGATCAGGTCCTTCTCCGTACACTCCGCCGGATCGGGCGTGGCGTAAGGGGCCGTGAAGGATACGTATTGATGGATTGGGTCGGCGATCAAGGCCGATCCGTCGTGCGGGGAGGGATGGGACAGGCCGGGGGTTTTCATGGGCGCGAAGTGACCTCATCTTAGCTCACCGGATTTGACGGGGCAACGGCGGGTTTCGGTCCGGTTTGTGGAGCCGTCGATATCGGGAAATGAAATAATAGGCAGCGGGATACGATACGAGCGCGCCCCCGATGCTCAAAATGCATCCGCCGAGGATGAATGGGACGGCATAGGGCGTGATCTGGTGATAGATGCCCATAAGACTCAAGTCGTGCCATTCCAAGGGCGGGGGGTCCGGAAGCCCCATCACTCGCGCGCCGATCCAAAAGGTGAGACCCAACACTGGCACCAGGGTCCAGGGATTGTTGACCATCACCCCCGCCATCAACGCAAGGAAGTTGAGGCCGAAGGCCCAGGAACAAAATATCACCATCGCCATATGGAAGCCGTAGGGAGGGGAAAACGTGATGAAGACCCCGAGTGCAAACGCCAGAGCCGTCCGGTGGGTGGACTCCCTGAGATGAAGCACTTCCCGCAAAACTGTTTGGATCCGCGCGCGTGAGACCACCGGTTACGCTTCGCCCGATTCGCGGAAATGTTCGTAGCTCGTGACCTGCAACGGCCGCACTGTTCCGGACCGGCTACGGACGACGAGCCCGTGTCGGCGAGCCGTGATCCGGCCGATCCTAGAGAGTCGGATGCCGGCCGCCTTGGCGACTCGTTCCACGGACGTGGTTTTCCCCGGCGCCACCGCGAAGAGCAGCTCGTAATCTTCCCCGCCGGCGAGCGCCGGGACCGTCGGTGCCTCACCGGTCAATCGTGCGAAGGCCCGGCAAGCCGGTGACACCGGTATTGAATCGAGATCGATCTCCGCACCGACCTGGCTCTGATTGCAGAGGTGCCGGAGATCGCCGGAGAGACCATCGGAGAGATCGATGACGGCTGTCGCAAGACGTTGGTTCGCCAGAGCCCGGCCGATCCGCACCTGCGCCGTCGGACGCAAGTGGCGCCCGATTAGAAAGCGGCGATAGCCGGCGGGCAGCTTACTGAGACGACGAGCGGCCGAACCATGGGCCTGCAGCAGGCTCAATCCGGCACGGGAATCGCCGAGCGTTCCCGTGACGTACAGGAGATCGCCGACCCGAGCCCCGCTCCGGAACAACGCGCGGCCGCGCTTGACCGTGCCGAGGAGGGTGATGGACAAGAACCACCCTCCTTTCGATGCAGAGGTATCGCCTCCTATGAGTTGGAGCCCGTAGGGTTTCGCCGCCCGCATCAAACCGGCGTAGAGCGCCTCGACTTGGCGCGAAGTCGAGGTCTTCGGACAGGCGAGTGAGACCAGGAGATAGCGCGGCGTTCCACCCATCGCCGCGATGTCGCTGAGGTTCGCCACCGCGGCGCGATGGCCGATATCGCGGAGCGACGCCGTGGCATGCTCAAAGTGGATTCCTTCGGCGAGAAGGTCCGTCGTGACGAGCCAATCCTCGCCCGATGACGTGCCGATGACGGCGGCGTCATCGCCGATGCCACGAACCACGGGCAGAGTCGTGCGCCCGAATCGTGTGCGGAGGGTCTCGATCAGCGAGAACTCAGTCAGCCGGCGAGGGGAGGACCGGCGGGAAGGAGACTCCATACGTCATGGAGTAGAGGGTTGTACCACCGGATGGTTCCGTGCGGCGGCGGGCACCGACCGCGAGACGCGGCGTGAGCGCAGCGGACGGACGGGTTTCTCCTCAGGCGACGGCTCCGGCGGCTTGGTGGACGGCATCGCCTTGGCGCTACGGCGTAGGGCCGTCTTGATCACGTCATCCATCGTTTCGACGAACACGAAGTGGACGCCCTTGAGCAAGTGCTTGGGGATCTCCTCAAGGTCCTTCTTGTTGCGTTTCGGCAGGATGACCGTGAAGAGCTTCGCGCGCTTGGCCGCCAGGATCTTTTCTTTGAGCCCGCCGATCGGGAGGACACGCCCTCGCAGGGTGATCTCCCCCGTCATGGCGAGATCGCGGCGGACCGGGATGCCGGACAGCGCGGAGGCGACAGCGGTCCCCATGGTGATTCCCGCCGAGGGGCCGTCTTTGGGGATGGCGCCTGCGGGCACATGGATATGGATGTCGTTGGTCGTGAAGACGTCCGGGTTGATCCCGAGCGTCTTCTCGCGTGAGCGCACGTAACTCAGGGCGGCCTGGGCCGACTCTTTCATGACGTCGCCGAGATGCCCGGTCAGGGTCAGTTGCCCCTTTCCCTTCATGACGGTGGCTTCGATATACAGCACGTCGCCGCCGGATTCGGTCCAGGCCAAGCCGGTGCTGACGCCAACCTCGTCTTTTTGGAGCTCGCCTTCCGGGACATACTTCGGGACACCCAGATATTTGTTGAGGTTGGCCGGAGTGACCACGAAGACCTGCTTCTCCTTGCCTTCGGCCACCTTCTTGGCCACCTTGCGCATGATGTTGGCGATCTCGCGCTCGAGGTTCCGGACCCCTGCCTCGCGCGTATAGTGCGAGATGACTTGGCGTATTGCCGGCTCCGCGATGCGAACGTGCTTTTCCGTGATGCCGTGTTCAGTGAGTTGCCTGGGGATCAGGTATTTCTGGGCGATCCCGAGCTTCTCTTCTTCGGTGTAACCGGGAATTTCGATGATTTCCATCCGGTCGCGCAGGGCGGGCAGGATGGGATCGATCAAGTTCGCCGTGGTGATGAACATGACCTCGGACAGGTCGAAGGCCACGCCCAGGTAGTGATCCGCGAAGGAGTTGTTTTGTTCCGGATCGAGCACTTCCAGCAAGGCGGCCGAGGGGTCGCCCCGGAAATCCATCCCGACCTTATCGACTTCATCGAGCATGAACACCGGGTTGTTGGTGCCCGCCTGCTTGATGCCTTGGATGATCCGTCCCGGCAACGCGCCCACGTAGGTGCGGCGGTGGCCGCGGATCTCCGCCTCATCCCGTACGCCGCCCAGACTGATCCGCACGAATTCCCTGCCCAACGCGCGCGCGATCGATTTGCCGAGCGAGGTCTTGCCGACGCCCGGCGGGCCGGCGAAGCACAGGATCGGGCCCTTCATCTTGTCCTTCAGCTTCCGGACGGCAAGGTATTCCAGGATGCGCTCTTTGACCTTCTCGAGGTCATAATGATCGTCGTTCAGCACCTTCGACGCGGCCTTGAGATCCAGATTGTCCTTGGATTTCTTGCTCCAGGGCAGCTCGACCATCCATTCCAGGTACGTGCGCACGGTCGCCGACTCGGCCGTGTCCGGGTGCATTTTCTCCAGACGCTTGAGCTGCTTCTCGCACTCCTTCAGGACCTTCTCCGGCATTTTGGCGTCTTTGATGCGCTTGCGAAATTCGGCGACTTCCTCCGCCCGCTCGTCCAAGTCGCCCAGCTCCTTCTGAATGGCCTTGAGCTGTTCGCGGAGGAAGTACTCGCGTTGGGTCTTGTCCATCTCGCCCTTGGCCTGCGCCTGGATCTTCTGCTGCATGGACAGCACTTCGATCTCTTTGCCGAGAATTTCGCTGACCCGCCTCAGCCGCTGGATCGGATCGATGATCTCGAGCACGCTCTGCGTCACGTCCACCTTCAACCCGAGGTTCGATGCGACCATGTCCGCGAGCCGACCGGGATCTTCCAGATTTTCGATGACCACCATCACATCCGGAATCAACACCTTGCCGAGACTGACGACGCGCTCGATCTGCTCCTTGACCGTCCGCATGACGGCCTCGACCTCCAGCGCGGAGGCGGCGGGCTTGTTTTCCGTCAACCGGTCGATGCGCACGGAGTAGTAGGGGTCGGTCTGGATATAGGCGGCGATCTTCGCTTTCGCGACACCTTGCACCAGCACCTTGATCCGCTCATCGGGCAGCTTGAGCATCCGCATGATGATGCCGACGGTGCCGACGGTGTGAATGTCTTCGGCCTTGGGGTTTTCGACGTCGAGCGCTTTTTGCGTAGCGAGGAAGATCATGCGGTTGCCGGCCAGCGCGGCCTCGATCGCCTTGATGGACATCTCGCGACCCACGAAGAGCGGCAGGACCATGTATGGAAACACGACGATGTCCCTGACCGGGAGCAAGGGAAGCTGCTCGGGGATTTCGAGGTTCACGCCCGCTTGGAAATCTTGTTCGTTCTGGTCGGTCATAGGGCCTGTTCTCTCAGCGCGCTCCTTCGGAGTCCCTCTGGAGCGTCAGGAATTCCTTTTCTTTTACCCTCCGAAGATGGATCGGTGCAAGAGGGGTCTTATACTGGCTGGGCGTGCGGAGGCTGGTCCACCCAGAAGTTCGATGCTACCGTCGTCTGGCGGCGGGTCTGACTCGCTGCCGCAGATAGTTCCGAAAAGCCGGTCCGAGCGACGGATTCTTGAGCGCGAATTCCACGGTCGCGATGAGAAAGCCGAGCTTGTCCCCGGCGTCGTGTCGCTGGCCTTGCACCTCATGCGCGTACATCGGGTGATGTTTCGCCAATTGCCGCAAGGCATCGGTCAATTGAATTTCCCCATTCTTGCCGGGGGAGGTCTTACGCAGGATGGGAAACACGTCCGGCGGAAGCACGTAACGCCCGATGACCGCCAGCGTGGACGGGGCATCCGCCGGCGCCGGCTTCTCCACCAAATCGAGCACGCGATGCAGCCCTTTGCCGAGAGGCTTCGGATCAACGATGCCGTAGCGGCTGACTTCCTCCCGCGGGATGGATTGGACGCCGAGCACGGGTCCGGAGTGTTTCCGATAGATGTGAATGAGCTGGGCGAGCGCGGGGGTCGGCGCGTCGATGATTTCATCGCCCAGGATGATAGCGAACGGCTCGTCGCCGATGAGGTGTTGCGCGCACAACACGGCGTGGCCGAGCCCGAGGGCTTCCGGCTGACGGACGTAACAGAAGTTGGCCAGGCTTGAAATATGCTGCATTTGATGGAGGAGTTGGGCCTTGCCCGTTCCCTTGAGGTTTTCCTCCAGTTCCAACGACCGATCGAAATGATCTTCGATCGCGCGCTTGCCGCGTCCGGTGACGACGATGATGTCCTCGATCCCGGAGGCCACCGCTTCTTCGACGACGTACTGGATGAGCGGCTTGTCGACGAGCGGCAACATTTCCTTGGGTGAAGCTTTCGTAGCGGGGAGGAAGCGCGTGCCGAGTCCGGCGGCGGGGATGACAGCCTTGCGCACGTCGGTTTTCAACATATGGCCGATAGTAGGTGATGGGGTGGGGGTTGTCAAGAAATGCCCGAGTCCGCACGCGCCGACGCGCGAGATCAGGATCTGACGGGAATCTCCTTTACATTGGGGCACGCGGCCAATATAATCCGAGAGTTTTTCGGGAAGCCTTGTTGCGCCCAGCGTTGACCCGCAGCACGACGCATACGCGCGCCACGCTCCGCCCGAGTGCCGAGCGGGTGTTCACCTCGCCTTTACCGTTGTCGTCCTCTTCCTCTGAGATGATGCGCGCGTCCTTCCTGCGACTTCCGGTCCTGCGGTCCGACGTCGGGTGTGGGAGTGAAATGGGCCGGCTTAAAGGGCGCCAGTGAGGCGCGGGGGACGGATCGGGGAACGATGGTGGTTGGCGCTGGCCGTCGCGACGGCGTGGTCCCTGTTTTCTCTGCTGGCCGCGTCGGCGCAACCCGTCGACGGCCCCACGGTGAAGTCGCTGGAGCTCCGGGGCAACAAACGCATTGAGACCCAGACCATCGTCGGCCGGCTCACGATGAAAGTGGACAGTCCCTTCACGTCCGATGCGCTCCGCACCCAGGTCAAAATTCTCTATGACATGGGATTTTTCGAGGACGTGCAGGTCGAAACCGAGACTGTTCCTGGAGGGGTTTCGGTCACGTTCGTGGTGAAAGAGAAGCCCTTCATCACCGAGATCGTGTTCGACGGCAACGACGAACTCAGCGACGACAAGCTTAAAGAAAAGCTCACGATCAAGGGACAATCGTTCCTCGATCCTCAGCAGGTGAAGGAGAGCGCGGAGAAGATCCGGCTCGCGTACCAAGATGACGGCTTCTACGACTGCGAGGTCATTCCGGTCATTCAGACGCTCGATGAGGACCGCAAGCGCCTCACGTTTTTCGTCAAGGAGGGGAAGAAAGCCCGCATCAAGGCCGTGATCTTCGACGGCATGAAAGCCGTCACCAAAGAAGAACTGTTCAAGGTCACGGCCACGCGGGAATGGATTCCCTGGTACGGCTTGATCACGCAGTTCAAGCTGCCATCGCTCGTGTCCGACGCCGGACTGCTGAAACGAGAAGAACTGCCCAACGACATGGAGCGTATCCGGGAGGTCTACCTCAACAAAGGCTACCTCAATGTGCAGATCAGCGCGCCGACGGTCGAGTTGACGGAGGACAAGAAGTGGTTCACCGTGACCTTCGCGATCGTCGAGGGGGAACCGTACACCGTCTCCGAAATCGGGTTTCGTGGCAACACCGTGTTTGAAGAGCCGGAGCTCGGCGAGGGACTCAGGATCAAAGTCGGGGAGATTTTTCAGCGCGCGAAAATCCGGGACGAGATCGGTCGCATCACCGACATGTACGGCAGCAAGGGCTATGCGTTTGCCGAGGTCAACCCGAACGTCACGCCGAACAATCAGGACAAGACGGCCAGCGTCATCTTCCACATCAAGGAAGGGGAGATGATGCGGATCCGCCAAATCAACATCTCCGGGAACGACAAGACGCGCGACAACGTCATTCGCCGTGAGCTGAGGTCTGATGAGCAGGATGTGATCGACACGCCGGGGTTGAAGCGGAGCTTCCAGCGTTTGAACAACCTGAACTTCTTCGAGACCGTCGAAATCCTTCCCGAGCAGGTGGCCGCGGACAAAGTCGACCTCAACGTGAAAGTGAAAGAAAAGCCGACCGGCCAATTCAGCATCGGCGGAGGATTCAGCACGTTGGACCGCCTCGTGGCGGTCGCCGATATCACCGAGGGCAATTTGGGTGGATACGGCTGGTTGGGGCGCGTCCGCGGGCAGTTGGGTCAGTTGCGCACGTTGGGTCTGATCACGTTCCGAAATCCCTATCTCCAGGATTCTTTGACGTCCTTGCAGCTCGACATCTACAACTCCGACACGAACTTTCTCACCTATCGCGAAAAGAAATCGGGCGCGAGCGTGACCTTCGGCCGGTGGCTCTCCGAATACGTGACCGGGAGCTTCTCCCTGGTGGCGGAGCAACTGAATTTCAGCGATCCCCAGGAGGGACTCTGTCCCGACTTCATCCCGTTTATCTGCCAACAGCTCGGCAGACAGACCACGACGGGGTTCCGGACGAGCCTGGCGCGGGATACGCGGGACTACTACTTGGACCCTCGCACCGGCTGGCGAACGGCCTTTGGGGCCGACTGGGGCACGCCGTTTCTCGGAGGCACCAACAATTTCTATAAGCTGTACGCGGACGTGATCAAGTACACGCCGCTCGTGTTCGATACGCGCTTCTCCATCCGGGCGCGCTACGGGTTCGTCGAGCCTCTGGGCGACAAACAGGTGCCGTTGACCGAAATGTTTTTCGTGGGGGGCATCAACACCGTGCGCGGCTTCGTCTTCGGGCGCGCGGGGCCCGTAACGCCAATCGGGACGCTGCTCGGCGCCACGAAGGAGTTGATCTTCAACTACGATTTCATCTTTACTATCTCGTCGGAAGCGAAACTGAACGGGGTGATTTTCTTCGATTATGGAAGAGGGTTCGGGCAGAACGAGTCCGTCTCGTTCGATCTGAGAAAGGCCGTCGGGCTCGAAGGACGCTGGATTTCTCCCTTCGGTCCTCTCCGGGTCGCCTATGGATTGAATCTTGCCCCTCAAACCGGTGAACGCCGAGGGGTCTTCGAGTTTACGATCGGGTCTCTCTTCTAAGAGGGAAAGGGGTGCACAGGATGCCGAGTGGGTTGCATGTGGAACGCGCGCCTCGATGGGGCGAGGCGTGTGGAGGACCGGCGCCCATCCGGGGACCCGTTGCCGCGGGACCCATTGTTTCTCCGTTCTCCGTTGCAACGGGTCGCGCTGCAACGGGTGATGCGCCTGTCCCCAGTCCGGGACGGGGACAGACACCACGCCTAGCCGCAAGGAAGCGTGTCAGTCCCCGCGCCCTGTGCGGGATGGGCGTGCTCTGGTGCGGGCTTTTGCTGGCGCTCGCCGGTTGCGCCGCTACTTCTACGGGCGCGGGTGGGGCGCACATCGGCACGGTCGATCCCCAGCGGGTGCTGAACGAAACCAATGCCGGGAAAAAAACCCGCGACACCCTGACGGCGTTCACGAAGAACCGACAGGCGCTCGTGGAACTGGAGGAAAAGGAGCTCCGCAGGCTCGAAGAAGACTTTGTGAAGCAGTCGAGCGTGCTCAGTGCCAATGCCAAACGGGAACGCGAGGAGCAGTTCCGGCGTCGCGTGTCCGAGTACCAGCAGAAGGTGGGCGAGCTCAATCGTGAAATTCAGGAAAAGCAGAAAGAAGTGCTCGACGGTTTTCGCGACAAGATCGAGATCATCGTGGGCAAGGTCGCCAAGCAGATGGGATTGACGGTGGTCCTGGATCGCGGGCGGGGCGGGCCGGCGATCTATTCGGACGATGCGACCGATATCTCGGCGCGCGTGATCGAGGAGTTCAATAAGGAGTATAAATGAGGAAGGACGATCCTTCCGAGACACTGGAGGAGTGAGAATGAGGCGGATGGTCGAGCGGTGGGTGAGTTCGATCGCGTTGGCAATCGCGGGAATCGGTCTCTGGTGGGGTGTCGGACAGGCGGCGAACGCGATCAAAGTGGCGGTGATCGATCAGCAGGCCGTGATGGAGAAGTCCGTCGCGGGCAAGCGAGCGCTTGAAGAGCTCAAAAGCTATTCGTCGGCCAGGCAGAAGATCATCGACCAAGACGATCAGGAACTGAAAGAACTGGAGCGCAACCTCCAGTCGGAGGCGACCGCGAAGTTGAGCGACGTGGAGAAACAAGCGAAGCAGGAAGCCTTTCGGGCCAAGCTCGAAGCGTACCAGCGGCGCATCCAGAGCTTCAATCAGGAGATACAAGCCAAGCAGCGAGAAATGGTCGCGGAGTATTCGAAGAAGATCCGCGATGCGGCCATGGCTGTGGCGGATAAGGCGGGCTACGTGGCCGTCCTCGACAAAGGCACGGACGCGACGATCCGCATCGTCATCTATCATCAGCCGGGGGTCGATCTGACTGACCAGGTCGTGAAGGAATTCGATCGACAGCACAAATAGCGGCGGCGCACGAGGAGGCAGCCCCCATGACAGCCATGGACCATCTCGATATCCTGCGATTGCTCCCCCATCGCTATCCGTTCCTGCTCGTGGACCGCGTCCGTGAGCTTGAACCCGACCGGCGGGTGGTCGGCATCAAGAACGTCACGATCAACGAACCGTTCTTCCAGGGCCACTTTCCGGGACGCCCCATCATGCCCGGCGTGTTGATCCTGGAAGCGATGGCTCAGGTCGGAGGGGTGTTGGCTTTCGCCTCGCAGGCGCCGTCAGGACGACCGGTGGTCTACCTCACGGGGGTGGATGGGGCCAAGTTTCGGAAGCCGGTCGTCCCCGGTGACCAGCTTCGCTTCGAAGTCGAACTGACAAAAAAACGGCCGCCCTTCTGGAAGATGCAGGCCAAGGCCTATGTGGAATCTGACGTCGTGTGCGAGGCCGAGATCACCGCGATGGTGACGGAAGAAAAAAACAGCGAGCAGCAAACAGCGAGCAGCAAATAGCCCAGAGCTGTTCGCTATTCGCTGTTCGCTTATAGCGAGGAGGTTCCGAGTGCAGATTCATCCGACGGCGATCGTGCACCCGAAGGCGCAGCTTTCCACGGATCTCGTGGTAGGCCCTTACTGCGTGATCGGGGAGCACGTGAAGATCGGAAGGGGAACCACACTGGTTTCCCACGTGTGCATCGACGGTTGGACGGACATCGGAGAAGCCTGCCAACTGTATCCCTATGTCTCCATCGGATCCCCCCCGCAGCACCTCGGGTACCAAGGCGAGCCGACCCGGGTCATCATCGGGGATCACAATGTCCTGCGGGAATTCGTGACCGTGAATCGAGGGACGGTCCAGGGAGGGGGGAAAACGACGCTCGGCCACCACAACTTCCTGATGGCGTACGTTCATATCGCGCATGACTGCCATCTGGGGAGCCATTTGATCTTGGCGAATGCGGCCACTTTGGCCGGGCACATCACCATCGGGGATCATGCCATCATCGGGGGCTTGTCCGGCCTCCATCAATATGTTCGGGTCGGCGCGTACGCGATGGTGGGTGGGTGCTGCGCGCTCGGGCAGGATGTGCCGCCGTTCATGCGGGCCGCGGGAGGGTATCGAGCCAAGCTCTACGGGTTGAATTCCATCGGGTTGCGTCGTCACGGGTTTTCCGCCGAGCGCCTCGCCGATTTGAAGCAGGCCTACGAGTTGCTCTTTCGCTCCGGCCATCGAACGGCGGAAGCCATCAAGCTGGCGAAGGAGCGGTTCAAGGAAAACAAAGACGTCCTGGAGCTCGTGGCGTTCATGGAAGGCACCAAGCGCGGCACCTGCCGCTCCGTGGCCCGGGAACAAGAAGACGAGGAATAATTTCACGTGGGATCGGCATGACGTCAGGCGCCAACGGGGAGCGGATCGGCCTCATCGCCGGCAACGGACGGTTCCCCATCATCTTCGCCGACAACGCAAGACGGCTGGGGTATCGCGTGACGGCCGTCGCCCACGAAGGGGAAACCGAGCCCGAATTGGCGCAACATGTCGACCGTATTCACTGGGTCAAGCTCGGACAGTTCAACAAGCTGATCAAGGCCCTCAAGGAAGACGGCGTCCGACGGGCCGTGATGCTGGGCGGGATCAGCAAGACGCACATGTTCACGACCGTGCGTCCGGATCTTCGAACGCTCGCCCTGGCGGGCCGCTTGGCCTTGTGGAAGGATGACGACATCTTGCGGGGGGTTGCGCAGGAGTTGGAGGGCGAGGGGATCACGATCGCCGATTCCACGTTCGGGCTGAGCGGGATCCTTGTCGAGGAGGGGCCGTTGACGAAGCGGACGCCGAACAAGAAAGAGTGGCAGGACATCCGCTACGGGTGGGAGGTGGCCAGGGAGATCGGGCGCTTGGATATCGGGCAGTGCGTCGTGGTCAAAGACCGGGTCGTCGTGGCGGTCGAAGCCGTCGAGGGGACGGACGGCGCCATTCGGCGGGGCGGTGAGCTGGCCAAGGAAGGAGCCGTAGTCGTCAAGCGCAGCAAGCCGCAACAAGACTTGCGGTTCGATCTGCCGGCCGTAGGCCCCAGAACGATTGAAACGATGACGGCCGTCAAGGCGTCGGTGCTGGCAGTAGAAGCGGGACGCGGCATTCTTCTCGACCGTGAAGAAACGATCCGTGACGCGAATGCGGCCGGCATCGCCATCCTCGGGGTATCGGACGAGACATTCCGATGAAGCTGGTTCGGACAGGGGTGATCGGAGTGGGGCACTTGGGGCAGCACCATGCCCGCCACTGGGCCTCGCTCCCGGGGTCGAAACTGGTCGGGGTGCTGGACAGGGATCCCGTTCGAGGAAAGCTCATTGCGGAGAGGCACGAAGTCCGGTGCTTCCCCTCATTGACCGAGCTTCTAAGAGAGGTGGACGCGGTGAGTGTGGCGGTGCCGACGTCCGCGCACTTTGCCGTGGCGAAAGCCTGCCTTCAAGCGGGCAAGCATGTCTTGGTGGAGAAGCCGATCGCAACCACCCTGGACGAAGGACGGGAACTGGTCCGTCTTGCCAAGTCGATGGCTCGTGTGTTGCAAGTCGGACACAGCGAGCGGTTCAACCCGATCATGCCGATCGTGCGCCCGTTCATCGGGCGCCCGGTCTTCGTGGAGGGACACCGGTTGAGTCCGTTCGGCGAGCGCGGGACCGACGTCGACGTGGTGCTGGACTTGATGATTCATGACTTGGATATGCTCCTGTCGTTTCAGCCGGGAACGGTCGAGGAAATCCGCGCCGCCGGTGTCCCGGTGCTCTCTCCGACGGTGGACATCGCCAACGTCCGCATCATGTTCGCGAGCGGGTGCGTGGCCAATCTGACGGCGAGTCGGGTGTCGACCAACAAGATGCGTCGACTCCGTCTGTTCCAACGAGACAGTTATGTCGGCATCGATTATCACGCTCGTCATGCGATCGTCTGTCGACGCGTCGTCAAGCCGGGCGAGCGACCGAGCATCGAGATGGAGCAGTTTCAGGCCGGGAACGAAGAGCCGTTGCGCCTGCAATTGGAGGCGTTCCTCCGGTCGATCACCACGGGGACGCGCCCGATCGTGAGCGGGGAGCAAGGCACCGCCGCGCTTGAGTTGGCCCACCAGGTGCTCGAGGCGATCGGGACATTTATCCAACGGTATGAAACAAGCGAACAGTTGGCAGCAATCAGCGAACGGCAAGGCGATTGAGGCGCCGCCGTGAGCGCAAGAGTATGCCGCGTATCCTGATCATCACCGGCGAGGCTTCCGGGGATCTCCACGGAGCCAACCTGGCCGCCGCGTTGAAGCGGATTGATCCCTCGATCGAATTAACCGGGGTCGGGGGGGCTGCCATGCGCCAGGCAGGCGTCGATCTCCTTCCCGGAATCCCTCAAATCGATACCATCGGTCTCATCGGTCCGTCACGGGTTCGAGCGCTGGTCCGCCGAGTCCTCACCATCCGCCGCTGGCTCCAATCCGAGCCTTGGGACCTGGTGGTGCTGATCGACAATCCCGGTCTCAACTTTCACTTCGCCAAGGTCGCGAAGGCGGCCGGTCGCCGCGTCCTCTATTACATCGCGCCTCAGCTCTGGGCCTGGAGACCGAGACGGATGAAGTGGATTCAGCGGCGGGTGGACCATGTCGTCGTGATCTTGCCGTTCGAAGAGGACTTGTACCGACAGGCGGGTGTGCCCTGCACCTTCGTCGGCCACCCTTTATTGGATGCAGTGGCTCCCTCGTACGACAAGGCGGCCTTGCGGCAGCGGTTTCGACTGGACGAACGGGCGCCGGTGGTCGGGCTCTTGCCCGGAAGTCGCGAGGGCGAGGTGCGCACGCTGTTGCCCCTGATGTTGTCGGTGGCCGCGCGGCTGCGGGGGGCGGACCCGACGATACAGTTTCTCCTCGCACAAGCCCCGACGATTCATGACACGCTGGTGCGGGACTGCCTCGCCGGCAGTCCGGTTTCCGTCCGCGTGGTGAAGCAACAGACCAATGAAGTCATGGCGACCTCCGACCTGCTGATCGTCGCCTCCGGGACAGCCACCTTACAAGCGGCCGTGATCGGGACGCCGATGATCCTCCTTTACAAGGTTCATTGGTTCACGTACTTTTTGGCGAAGCGGCTCGTGCGCGTTCCGTGGATCGGACTGGTCAATCTGGTCGCGGGTCGGCTGATCGTGCCGGAACTGCTTCAGCATCAGGCGACCCCTGAACGAATCAGCGCCGAGGCTGTTCGGCTTCTCCGGGACCGAACGGCGTGCGACGAGATGCGGATCGCCCTCCGCAAGGTGCGCGAGGCTCTCGGAAACCCGGGCGCCTCACAGCGGGCTGCTTCGGTGGTGGTGAGCCAATGTCGAGCCTGACGCGCTTCTTCCGTCTCATCCGGTACCTGAGGCCCTATCGGTGGCGTCTTGGCGGAGCGTTCGTCTGCGCGGCGGTTGTGGCGGGACTTTCGGGCGCCTATGCATGGCTCGTCCGGCCGGTGCTCGACGGCATCTTCATCAGCAAGGATGAAACCCTGCTGATCGTCCTCCCGCTGGTGATTCTCATCGTGGCCGTCCTCAAGGGGGCGTTCAACTACGGCCAGAGTTACTTGATGAGTCAAGTCGGATACCGGGTCATCACGGACGTCCGGCAGGAGCTCTTCGGCCGGTTGGTCCGGCTGCGGGTCAGCTACCACGATGCCAATACCTCCGGCAGGCTCGTGTCCCGCGTCATCAACGATGTGTCGTTGATGGCCAACGCCATCGCCGGAGTTCTGAAGGATATCTTCCAGCAGGGTCTCACGTTTCTGGCGATGCTCGGGGTCATTTTTTATCAGCATTGGAAGTTGGCCATGATCTCCGTCGTAGTGGTGCCGCTGGCGGTCTTCACGATGGTGCGGATGGGGCGGCGGCTTCGGAGCCTGTCCCTGCGCGGGCAGGAACGGATGGGAGACATGGCCTCCACGCTCCAAGAAACGCTCGCCGGCATTCGCATGGTCAAAGCCTTCGGCCGCGAAGACGCAGAAACCCGCCGTTTTCACGAGAGCAACCTGGCCTATCTCCACACCACCATGAAATCGATCCAGGTCTCCTCATTGGGATCGTCCCACATGGAAGTCATCGGAGTGGTGGGGATCGCAGGCATCGTCTGGTATGGTGGGTTTCTCGTGATTCACGGAGAGATGACGCCAGGCGCCTTCTTTTCGTTCATGGCCGCGATGTTCTTGGCCTATACCCCGATCAGAAGGCTGTCGAGCGCCAACAACACGGTCCAACAGGCGCTCGCGGCGGCAGAGCGAGTCTTCGAGGTGCTGGATCTGGAAACGGAAGGGGAGCAAGATCATGGCCGGCGAGAGCTGACCCGATTGGAACGGTCGCTGGAATTTCAGGGTGTGACGTTCCGGTACGATGGGAAAGGACCGGCGGCCTTGGACGGAGTGGATCTGTCGGTCGGGGTCGGAGAAACCGTGGCCTTCGTCGGGACGAGCGGCAGCGGCAAGACCACGTTGGTCAGCTTGGTGCCGCGGTTCTACGAGCCGACGCAGGGCACGATCCGCATCGACGGCGTCGATATTCGGGAGTACACTCTTCGATCGTTGCGCGCGCACGTCGGCATCGTATCGCAGGATGTCGTGTTGTTCGATGAGAGCATCAAGAACAACATCGCGTACGGAAGACCGGGCGCGACGGAGCCGGAGATTCAACGAGCGGCCGAGCTGGCCTTCGCCCACGACTTCATCGTGCGACTGCCTCAAGGGTACGACACCATGATCGGCGAACGGGGGGTGAAGCTCTCGGGAGGGGAGCGACAGAGACTGGCGATCGCGCGAGCGATTTTGCGCGATCCTCCGCTGCTGATTCTGGACGAAGCCACCTCGGCCCTCGATACGGCGTCGGAGCGGATGGTGCAGATGGCCCTGGCGAACCTGATGAAAGGTCGGACGACCCTCGTCATCGCCCACCGCCTCTCGACCGTCCAGAACGCCGATCGGATCGTCGTGCTGGATCGAGGGCGCATCGTCGAGGTGGGCACGCACGAGAGCCTGCTCAAACGCGGCGGATTGTATCAACGTCTGTATTCGATGCAGTTCGAGGAGGACGCTCCGCCTGAGCCTCTCTCCGGTCGAGCGGCGGGAGAAGCAGAGCGCGAGGGGAGGATCCCGAGCTGATGGCGACGCGATGGTTGGCCGGATTCAAGCTGGCGGTGCTGCCGGTGGTCGGCGCAGCGGTGGTCCGATTGCTCCGGTGTACCATGAAGCTCGATCGGCGCGGCGGCGAGCTCGCAGAACGACTTTCTGCAGAGGGTCGGCACGTCATCTATGCCTTCTGGCACGCCCAGCAGTTGATGATGCCGTTTGCCTATCGAGGCCGCGGCGCGCATGTCTTGATCAGCCGGCATCGGGATGGTGAGTTGATTCAGCGCATAGCCTCCCGGTTCGGGTTCGAGGCCGTGCGGGGGTCGAGTACGAGAGGAGGGGCGGCGGCCCTCCGACAACTCATTCGGCTCGGGCGTCTTGGAAGCGATCTGATCGTAACGCCCGACGGTCCCAAGGGGCCGCGACAGGTCGCGAAAATGGGCGTCATCCAGCTTGCCAAGGCGACCGAGATGCCCATCATACCCGTCGCGTTCGCCTGCTCAAAAAAAAAGCTTTCGCAAGTTGGGATCGGTTTCTTGTTCCCTATCCGTTCAGTCGCGGGCTCTACCTGCTAGGCGAACCCCTGTGGGTCTCTCCTGAATCCGGCGAGGCGGAGTTGGAAGCCAAACGACAGGAATTGGAATCAA
This sequence comes from Nitrospiraceae bacterium, assembly GCA_037446055.1. Lineage (GTDB taxonomy): Bacteria > Nitrospirota > Nitrospiria > Nitrospirales > Nitrospiraceae > JBBIJI01. The sequence goes on along the minus strand of JBBIJI010000027.1, from coordinate 27,794 downwards.
CCTTGAATAAACTGACGACACAAGCGGAGGAAGCGGTGCGGAAAGGAAGCGAACAGCGAACAGCTCATAGCGGATAGCGAACCGTTTGGAGCTGTCGGCTGCTTGCTGTTAGCTATCAGCTATCAGCTAACTGGAATGTGGTATTTCCTCTACAACTTCTTTCTGCTGTTGGCGACGCCGGTGGTGGTCGGTATCCTGCTGGTCAAGAAACGGTGCCGTCGCGGGATGCTGACTCGTCTCGGTCTGATCGGCCGGCAGACCGCCGAGGGGACAACCGGTTCGGCGGAAGTGGTGTGGATTCACGCGGTTTCTCTCGGGGAGGTCGTGGCCGTGGCTCCGTTGGTCACCGAACTCCATCGCCGTCATCCGGAGTATCGACTCGTGGTGACCACGGTCACGGAGACGGGTCGTGAGGCCGTCGAACAGCGACTCGCCGGCGTCGCGGAGCATCGGTATGCCCCCCTGGATTACCCATGGGCGGTGCGCGCCGCGGTGCGGGCGATTCGTCCGAGCGTGTATGTGTTCGTGGAAACGGAACTGTGGCCGAATCTGCTCCGCCTCCTCCGGCGGCGGGCTGTTCCCATGATCATGGCGAACGGGCGAGTGTCATCCCGTTCTTATGCTCGACAGCGGCTGCCCCTCGTTCGGTCGTTGTTTCGAGACCTGTTGGGTCACGTGTCCTTTTTCCTCGTGCAATCGAATCGGGATGCGGATCGTCTGGTATCCATGGGGGCTGACCCGGCTCGAGTGAAGCGCTCTGGGAACCTGAAATTCGACCAGGCGGCTTCGCTGACGACGTCCGCTGGCGCAACCCTGTCTCGCGCGTCGTTGGGACTCAACGACCGGGAAGACGTGATCGTGGCCGGAAGTACCCATGCCGGGGAAGAAGAGCAACTGGTGACGATATACCAGAAGCTGCTTCCGGAGTACCCTCGGCTGGTCATGATTCTCGCGCCGCGTCATCTGGAGCGGACCCCCGCGGTCGCGGAGATGATCGCAACACGCGGGCTCTGCGTGCTCAAGCGGAGCGAAGGCGCGCCCGCTCGAGGAGCAACGCCCCCGATGGAGGGGCCTCGCGTCGTGCTGCTCGACACCAGAGGGGAGTTGGCGACGGTCTACCGGTTCGCGACGCTGGCGTTCGTGGGAGGAACGCTCGTACCAGTCGGGGGACATAACCTGCTGGAGCCGGCCCTCTGGAGTAAACCGGTCTACTTTGGTCCCTACACCGATCATTGCGAGGAAATGGCGCAACTGCTCATCGAGGCCGGTGGGGGACGGCGGGTGGCGACGGGCGGAGAACTTGTCGATCTCTGGAGGGCCCACCTCCGTGATCGCGCCGCGCTCGTTCGGATGGGCCTTGCGGCCCGTCAGGTCGTGGAGGACAACCAGGGAGCGGTCGAGCGGACGCTCGATGTCATTGAATCCTTCTTCTCTCGTCCATCGTCCCAGGCCGAGCAGTCGGTGTCACGGCTCAATCTGGGACTGCTTCCGCACCCGTGAGCTCCATGGAATCCATGGCGCTGTTGCGTTGGAGCTTCGGCTGGATCTCCGTTCCATATGGGTGGGTCGCAAGACTGCGGGCCGCACTTTATGAGACGGGATGGTTGCGGGCGACAAAGCTGCCTTGCCCGGTCGTGAGCGTAGGCAATCTGACGTTAGGGGGCAGCGGCAAGACTCCCGTGACGATTTTCCTGGCTCAATGGTTGATGGCCAGGGGAAGGCGCGTCGCGGTCTTGAGCCGCGGATATCGGCGTTCCTCCAGCACGCCGTGCTTGCTCGTCTCGGACGGTCGGGACATCCTGGTGGGACCGGTCGAGTCCGGAGACGAACCCTACTTGATCGCCAGCCGATGTCGTGGTGCGGTCGTCGCGGTAGGACCGGACCGGGCGCAAGTGGGACGATGGGTCTTGGAGCGGTTTCAAGTGGACTATGCGATTCTCGACGACGGCTATCAGCACCTAAGACTTCATCGGGATGTCGACCTCCTGCTTGTCGATGCGTCGGATGTCGAGCGCCTTCGCCATGTCTTCCCTCGTGGACAGTTGCGCGAGCCCTTGTCCGCAGCCCGTCGAGCCTCCGCGGTCCTGTTGACGCGAGCGGACTCCGACGCGGCCTTGGAGCGTACGATTGCGCTGCTGCGGTCGGGCGGAGGCTTTCGCGGCGATCCCATCCGTGTCACCTTGAAACCGGCCGCGTGGATTCGGGTGCAGAGCGGGGAGGAGAAGCCCCTTCGACACTCAGCCGGCACTTCCGCCGTCATCTTCAGCGGCATCGCCAATCCGGATTCGTTTCGACGCGCGGTGGAATCGCTCGAGGTGAAGGTCCGGGACGAGATTCGGTTCCGCGACCATCACCGCTATCGGCAGGAGGATCTCCGACGCGTGCGAGATGCCGCAGCCAGGGTGGGAGCTGCGACCCTTGTGACGACGGAGAAGGACGCGGTGAAGGTGGCGTCTCTGCTGGAGCCGAACGAGTTGTGCTGGGCGCTGCGGTTGGAGACCGTTCTCTCGGCGGACGATCTGTGGCTCGAACGGCTCCTGTTTCCGCCTTGCCGCTCGAGTGCGCATTATTCATGAACGCTTCTGCCGGGGCACCCATTGCGCTTTGGTTGCAATGGGTCCCGGCCAGCATGCGAAGTCGAAGGCCAAAGACCTATCCCCGCACACAATTGGAGGTGCGGGGTCGCACGAAGTGCGGTTTGGAGGTTTGTGCGTAAGGGTTCGATTCGTCGCATCGTGATCAGGGGGCCCAATTGGCTCGGCGATGCCGTCATGAGCGAGCCGGCCGTGCGAGGGGTGCGGCGCCTTTTTCCCGAAGCCGAGGTGACGCTGTTGGTGAGGCCGGCAGTTGCAGAGCTGTTTCAAGGTCATCCGGCCGTCGATACGATCCTCGTCTACGACCGGCAGGGACGACACGCCGGCTTGGCCGGGCGATGGGCGCTGGCCTGCCAGATCCGGCGTCAAGGCTACGACCTGGCGATTCTTTTTCAAAATGCATTTGAAGCCGCCCTGCTGACGTTTCTCGGCGGGGTGCCGGAGCGTTGCGGCTACGCGACGGATGGACGGAGCGCGCTGCTCACCCTCGCGGTCCCACGTCCAGGCCGTGAAGGGCGGCTTCACCAAGTCGCCTACTATTGGAACATGCTGAAACCGCTCGGCCTTCACGGCGAACCTCCGGCCCCCACCTTGTCGACTGCGGCGGAAGAAGACGCGGCTGCCGAGCGGCTCTTGAGAAACGCGCAGGTAGGACCGGGCGACGTGCTCATCGGAATCAATCCCGGCTCGACCTACGGTGGGGCCAAGCGGTGGTTGCCGGAGCGCTTTGCGGAAACGGCGGACCGCTTGGTAGGGGCGGTCCGGAAGGAGACGGATCGACCGGCGGCCGTGGTCATCGTCGGCGCCGCTGGAGAGGAATCGCTGGGCCTGAGCATCGCCTCACGGATGCGGGCCAGGGCTGAGGTGTTCTCCGGACGTACCGGCGTGCGGGAGCTGATGGCCGTCATCAAGCGCTGTGGGCTTTTTATCACGAACGACACGGGCCCCATGCATATTGCCGCGGCGCTCAAGGTTCCGCTTGTCGCGATCTTCGGGCCGACCGATTGGAACACCACGAAGCCCTTCGGTGTCGAACACCGCCTCATTCGGCATCCGGTCGAGTGCGCGCCCTGCTTGTTGCGTGAATGTCCGATCGACCATCGCTGCATGACGGGCGTGACGGTGGATGACGTCTACCAAGCGGCCGTGAAACTCTTGGGCGTCGTCGAGTCCGAACGTCGACAGACTGAAAGTCAGAGATCGGAGGCGCCGGGCTTGATGACTTTACGACCTTCCGACTTGTCGACCACGTTGCGCGGCGTGACGGTGTTCCTGGATCGAGACGGGACCCTCAATCCCGACACCGGGTACGTCAAATCGCCCGAGGAACTCGATCTCCTGCCGGGCGTGGGCGAGGCCTTGTCGCGGCTGAAGCGGGCCGGGGCAAGGCTGGTCCTTGTGACGAACCAATCGGGAATCGCGCGTAAGCTCCTCACCCTCGGTGATCTGGAATTGATCCATACGAAGTTGCGGTCCCTTCTGGAGTCGGCTGGGGCGGCGCTGGATGCGATCTATTTCTGTCCGCATCACCCGGACGATGCCTGTCTTTGCCGCAAGCCCGGCACCGCGATGGTGGACCGTGCGGTCGCGGACCTCGGTCTCGATCTCAGCCGTAGCTACGTCATTGGAGATCAACTTCGCGATCTGGAGCTGGCGGGACGGATCGGCGCCCGTGGGATCTTAGTGACAACCGGGCCGTTGGGACCGGCTTCCCTCGAGGAGGTGAAGGCGGCCGGCGTGGCACCCCATCATGTCGCCTCATCGCTTACCGAGGCGGCGGAGTGGATTCTGGCCGATGCGGCGAAAAAGCATCAGCTATCGGCCGTCAGTTACGATGGGCGAGAGGCCAGGGGCTAGACGTGAGGGAGAAGCTGCTTGCTTATTGCCTCGAAAGCGTTCGTTCTGAGGGGCGACAATTGCTGATCGCCGAGACCGGAATGCTGAAATGCCGATAGCGTTGTCATGAGCGATTTCCATCGGATCCTGCTGATCAAGCCGAGCTCGTTGGGTGACATCATCCATGCGCTCCCGACGTTATCCGCAATCCGCCGGCGGTTTCACGAGGCCCACATCGCCTGGTTGGTCAGGAACGAATGGGCCGACATTCTCGAAAACCACCCGGATCTGAACGAGGTGCTCTCGGTCGATCGGAGGTGGGGCTCATGGCTGTCTGTCATCGCGAGGCTGCGGCGGTCACGGTACGATGTGGCCGTCGATCTGCAGGGATTGTTTCGGAGCGGACTTGTGACCCGGTTGTCGGGGGCGCGGGTTCGTGTGGGGTTCGCGGAAGGCCGTGAGGGCAGCCCGCTCTTCTATACGGATCGGGTCAAACTCCCTGTTCCCTCGAAGGCTTCCTGGCGGTTGCTACCGATGCATGCCGTAGACCGCAACCTCGCTCTTGCAGCCCATCTGGGCGCGGACACCAGAGAGCCGCGCTTTCCGATTCCGGCGTTCCCCGAGGAGGCGCAACGTGTGCAGCGCGCGCTCGCGGAGTCGGGCGTGACCACGCCGGATGTGCTGGTCGCGGTGGCTCCGGCGGACCGGCGCAGCGTGAGAAGTTGGCCGGTCGAGCGGTTTGCCGAAGCAGCCGGGCGGCTGCAGAGAACTCAGGGCGTGCGCATCGTGCTGTTGGGTACTCCGGCGCAGCGATGGATCGTAGAGCCCTTCGCGGCGGCGGTCGGCGGCAGCGGTCTCGTGGATCTGGTGGGCAAAACGACGGTCCGCGAATTGGTAGCGCTGTTGCGACAGGTCCGTCTGTTGCTCGCCAACGATTCAGCCCCGCTCCACATCGCCGCGGCCGTGGGCACTCCGGCGGTCGGACTGTTCGGCCCGACGAATCCTGCGCGTGCCCGGCCTTATGGCGAGGGCCACCGCGTCGTACAAGCAGGGCTGGCGTGCAGCCCCTGCGAGAGCCGAACGTGCTGCAATCCTCATCAGTTCGAGTGTTTCACGGCCATCGGGGTGGATCAGGTCGTCGAGGCGGCGACGCAGATATTGAAGGCTTAGGAAAATCGAGGAGTGCGCACGTGGAGCCGAACGGTCGTGGGCGTGTGCTGCTTGTGCGGCCCGACGGCATCGGGGACCAGATTCTCTGTCTCCCGGTCGCTTCGGCCTTGCGACGGCACTGGCCTAACGCCTTCATCGTGTTTCTGTCGAGCAGGCAGGCTGCCCCGATCCTCGAGCACCATCCGAATCTGGATGACATCGTGCCCGTGGCAGGGACGGAACGGTTCGCCGAGCTGGTCCGACTGTTCCGTGGCAACTACGCCGCAGCCATTTTTCTGAAACCGTTTCGGCGCCTGATGATCGCAGCCTGGGCGGCGCGAGTGCCGGTACGCGTGGCGACCGGGTACCGCTGGTACAGTGTTTTCGCCAACCGGCGCGTCTACGAGCATCGCCGCGATTTCACCAAACACGAGAGCGAGTACAATCTGGGGCTTCTCCGAGGATTGGGGCTCGAGCCTGGTCCGCTTGAGCGGCCGCGACTCATAGTGACGGAGAACGAGCGGCGACAGGCACAAGCGAGGCTCAATAGCGTCCCCTCGCCGTGTGTGGTCGTTCATCCCGGTGGGTTCACCAGCAGGCGATGGCGAAGTCGGCATTATTGGGAGCTGACGGAGCTGCTGAGCAACGATGGGATCGGCGTGGTGCTGACCGGGACCGCCTCCGAGGCCGAGCGGTTCTTTTCGGAAGCCGCTCAGCCCCGCTCTCCTCGCAAGGGCGTGTTGGATCTCATGGGCCAGATGTCGCTCCGGGAGCTGATGGGGATCATTGCCTCCAGCCAGGGCGTCGTATCGGGTTCAACGGGAGCGGCCCACATCGCGGCCGCATTGGACGTGCCGACCGTGAGTCTGTATGATCCCCGCCGCATGAGCCACCCGGTGCGGTGGGGTCCGCTGGGGAAGGGCGTCGTCCTCCAACCGGACGTTCCGACCTGCGAACGATGTGTTTATGAAGCCTGTTCGTACTGGGATTGCCTGGATCGTCTGACGCCGCAGACCGTAAGCGAGCATGTGCGGTCGGTGCTGAGGGGCACGGAGACTCTGCACGTCCTGCATGTCTAAACTCTCCGTCTACGTGATCGCCTATAACGACGAGCCCAACATGCGGGCCTGTCTCGAATCGGTCCGTTGGGCCGACGAGATCGTGGTGGTGGATTCCCACAGCACGGACGGAACGGAGCGGATCAGCCGGGAGTTCACCGACAGGATCTATCAGCACAAGTTCGACGGCTTCGGCAAGCTTCGCAACGAAGCCGTCGCTCACACGAGCCACGAGTGGATCTTAAGCGTCGATACCGATGAGCGGGTGACCGCCGAGCTCCGCGAAGAGATTCGCGCGCTGCTCGCGCGCGGCCCGGAGGCCGATGCCTATTTCATCCCCAGACGAAACTACTTTCTTGGTCGATGGATCAGACATTGCGGCTGGTATCCGGACTACCGCCAGCCCCAGTTGTTTCGAAAAGGCCGCTTGCGTTACAGGGAAGAGATCGTCCATGAGGGGTATGACGTGCAGGGCAAGACGGGGTATCTGAAGGAGCACATCCTTCAGTTCCCGTTCCGCGACATCGATCATTACCTCCGCAAAATGGACCGCTACTCCGAGCTGATGGCCAGACGGATGGCCGAGCAAGGGCGCAGGTTCCATGGACACCAATTGGTGGCGCACCCGCTGTTCACGTTCCTGAAGATGTATGTGGGGCGCGCGGGATTTCTGGATGGCATCCAGGGCCTGATTTTGTCCGGCCTCTACGCCTATTACACGTTTATCAAGTATGTGAAGTTCTGGGAGTTGGAAAGAAAGCGAAAAGCGCACAGCGGATAGCGAACAGCGAATAGCGAACAGCTCAGGTAGATCTCCTATCCGCTACTCGCTATTCGCTATTAGCTGTTCGCTACGAATCGCCAGGCAGAAAGGAACGAAGTGCCAAAAGTGAGCGTAATCATTCCGGTCAAGAACGGCGAACGGTTTATCCGCCGCGCGCTCGATAGCGTGAGGGCCCAAACGTATCGGGACTTCGAGGTCGTGGTGGTGGACGATGCCTCGACAGACCGGACGGCGGAGATCGTGAAAGCCTACCCGGACGTCACGTACGTGTATCGGGAGCGGAGTGAAGGTGTGTCGGTGGCCAGAAACACGGCCATCCGAGCCGCTGACGGCCGCTATATCGCGAACCTGGATTGTGACGACGTCTGGTATCCGAACAAGTTGGCGCTTCAGGTGCCGATCCTGGATCAGTGTCCTGAGGTCGGTGTCGTATACAGCGACCAGGAGTGGGTCGATGAAGAAGGTCGAACCGTCAAGGTCGTCAGGTGTTCGAATTGGCCCAAGAGTTGGGAGAAGTTCTTCTATGGGGGCCATAATGTCGGACCGTCAACGATGATCGTGCGGAAAGAGCTCTTGGAAAAGGTCGGGTTGTACGACGAACGGCTGTGGACAAACGACGACAAAGACATCTGCGTTCGTCTGTACGATGTGTGCCAATTCCGATGTGTCGAGCAGCCGCTCGTGAAACGGCGACTTGCCCGACAGTCTTATGGAGCTCGACATCAGCAGCGGGAAGAGGTGCTCAACAGCATCTCCGTTTTCCTATGCAAGCTGGAGCAACGGAAGCTGACCCGGGCGCAGAACAGATATCTCCGAAGGGAATGGAGCTATTACTACTCCGATAGGGGCAAGTATTTCATGGAGCGGGGACAGCGGTTGCTGGCAATGCGACACTTCATCACGGCCATGCGCAAGGACCCTCTCGTCGCGAAAACGTACGGACGAGTGCTCCGTTGTCTTGTCGGTTCTGCATGAGCGATTGGAGGACGTAGAGACTTCGATGTCCGTCGTAAGCATCATCGTCGCGGTCCACAACCAACTCGGTCACAATACATTGTTCTTGGAGGGCGTTCGCCGATACACGACCGGCGCCTACGAAGTGATCGTGATCGACAATCACTCGACGGATGGATCGCGCGAGTTCTTCGAGGCCGCCGGCTGCCGGGTGATCCGCAATCGCGTGAACCTTTGTTACCCGGAATCGATGAACCTCGGCATCCGCGAGGCGAAGGGGGAGTTTCTCTGTCTCATCAATAACGATCTCTATGTGGGCCCGGATTGGAACGGCATCCTCATCGACGCCATGAACACGCACGGCTTGGACGTGGTCTCCCCGCTGGGTGTCGAGATGATGCCGACGCCGGAGCTGACCAACTGGCTGCATGATCGGTGGGCGGCGATCGGACGCGGGCGGCTGTCCACAGGCAAGGGGGAACCGCAGTTGCGCCGGATGATCCGCCAGATGTACGGGGATTGGGAAGCGTTCTGTCGGGAGATACAGCGGGCTTTCGGCGGACTGCTGTTCGACGGCCTGCACGGGGCCTGTGTGATGATGAGGCGTTCGGTGATCGACCGGATCGGGTACCTGGATGAGCGGCTCCAGGCCGCCGACTGGGATCTCTATTTCACGCTTCGCAAGAGGGAAGAAGAAAAGCGAGACGTGCGCCGGTACATGATGGTGGGAGGGGGCTACGTCCACCATTTTGTGAGGGCTACGGTAAAGGGGCGCAGAGAGCCGTTCGCCTGTACCCATCCTCGGTTATCGATCGATGAGAAGTGGACCAGTGACGACCAAAGGCGGCTGACGTTTCGATCGGGCGCGGGACCGGCGACGAACGAGTCCGCCATGTCCGCGATTCCCAGGCGGGTCAGAAAACTGCTGTCAAAGGGATCGCGACAGGTCGATTCGGTCCTTGCCTGGCGCCGGCTCTGGCAAAGTCCGGACAGCATTCTCAGGCTGTATCGCCGCAAGTTCGAGGCGCTCGCCCCCCGGGTGTGACGCTTCTCACTGAAATCAGGTCGGCAACGCGAGCGATGAAGCCTCACTCGCGATGCGTGACGGGTTGGCGACGATGAACGTGCTGGCGTCACTTTCCGCATTTTCCCAATCGACTCCCGTGGAGAAACTGGATCGGGCTACCTGGTACGCGCTGGTCCTGACGGTGGTCTCCATTCCGTTTTCGGAGACGGCGAAGAGCGTGCTCTTTGTCGCCGCTGTGCTGCTGTGGCTTCTGAAGATGGCGGTCATCGGAGACTTCCGCATCAAAGTGACGTGGATCGGATGGTTTTTTCTCGGCTGGCTGGCGGCGGTCTTCTTAAGCTCGGTCGGCTCTTCCTGCGGCGTCTTCAAAGGCGTGCGCGATGTGCTCATGTACACGGTCTTTTTCTTCCTCCTCGTAAACATGCTCGATCGCCTGGAGAGAGCCCGGACTTTGCTGTGGGCCGTCCTCGGGGGAATCGCGCTCGGCGACCTGTACGGCTTGATCCACTACCTGGTCCTGCCACATTTCGTCTCTATGGACCCGATGCCACGACTGCGTATCGGCTCGATCGGGTACACCGGAGGCTATCTCGGGCTGGTCATGTCTCTCGTGATCGGCTTGTGGGCGTTTGCTCACCTCCCTAATCGTGAAAAGAAGTGGCTCCTTCTTGTCGGCATACTTTCCGCCGTTGCCTTGATCTTTACCTACCGCAGGTCGATTTGGGTGCCGGTGGTGCTCGTCGCTGGCCTGGCGACCGCGATGACAAAGAATTGGCGCCCGATTCTCTTCGGGCTCGTCTTTGCTGCCTCCATCGGGCTGGCGTCACTCCTGAGCCCAACGATACACAGTCGATTGATCGGTCTCACAAACCCCCTGACAGACGCCAGCATGCAAGAGCGCTATGACATCTGGGCAGCAGCCCTTCGGATGTTTCGCGACCATCCTGTCCTCGGCATCGGACACAAGTGTTGGATGGCGGAAGCCGAACGATACAATGTTCCTGGTATCGCAGGGCCGCAGCGGCAGGCCCATAACCTCTATTTGAACGTGGCAGCAGAAATGGGCGTGGTAGGTGTCTGCGCCCTGCTGGGCTGGCTGAGCGCCTACGGCCTCATGTTGTGGCGTTACAGAAGTCGGCTGACCAGCGACCTTGCGAAAGGCTTGTGGTTCGCCGGACTGGGGACGTACGTGACGTTTCTGATCGGGAGCCTCGTCGAACCGATGATCGGCTCCGAATTTTCCCTGCTCTTCATGCTCATCACGGCGCTGATGGTCGTCACCGTCGAAGGGCTGGCGCAGGAGGGTTCATCCGAGGAAGCCGGCGCCACGTATGAAGTGTATGCGTAAGGGAAGCTGACCGGTGCGCTCAGGACACATGCAAGGGAAGCGCATTCTCGTGATCGCCATCCGGACCATCGGCGATCTGGTGCTCGTGACGCCCGTACTCCGTCTGCTCAAACAACGGGTTCCCGCTTCGTATCTGGCGGTCTTGGCGGATGGGCTGAGCGCGGAGGTGTTGCGCCACAACCCCCATGTGGACCGCATAACAGTGATCGACCGCACTCTCATGCGGAAGTTGCGACCGTGGCAACGTGTCCGTGAGGAGTGGAAGATTCTCAGGAATCTGAGAGATGAGCGATTCGATACCGTGGTCGATCTGTTCAGCGGCCCGCGGAGCGCCTTGTGGGCATGGCTCAGCGGCGCGCGAGATCGCTACAGCGAGGACTACCGGCAGCGGTTGCGAGGGTTTCTCTACAACCATCCGGTGACAGTGACCCGAGACGGGACTCACTTGGTCGAACAGAAGCTACAGATCGTCGCGCCGCTCGTCGGAGCCGTCGAACGGACCGATGCCTGGCTTGAGCTCGTGGTGACACGGGAGGAGGAGGATCGTGCCAGACACATCCTCTCAACCCGCGGGGTGACCGCGCCTAAGGTGGTCGGCCTCGTGCCCAGCGCAGGCCTGAGCTTTCGCCGATGGCCTGTGGACCGGTTCGCCCGGGTGGCGGACCGGTTGGTCGACCGCTACGGCGTGAAGATCGTTCTCTTCAGCAGTGCGGATGAGGAGGAGATCGCCATATGCCGGCACGTCACGCAGTCGATGACCCACAAGACCGTGGATCTGGCCGGAATGTTGACGTTGCGTGAATTGATGGCCTGTTTGCGTGAATGCGACCTTGTCATTTCGAACGACACGGGTCCGATGCATATCGCGGTGGGATTGAACAAGCCGAGGGTCGTGGCCTTGTACGGGGCGGCGAATACCATCCACTATGCGCCGTGGGGCTCGACCGCCGTGATGATCACGAAAGGGACGCCCGAAGAAGCCTATTGGAGAGCCGTCGACTACGAACGCGACTACCATGCTCATCTCCTTCGCATCTCTCCCGAGGATGTGTTAGCCCGTATTGAAGAATTGCCGCTGGGCTGGTAGAAGTCCGTGGCCATGTTCACCGGCTCGGCCTCACAACCAGCGGGGATTGCCCTCGATATCGGATGCGGCGCCGACAAAGTGCCCGGGTCGATCGGGGTCGATCGACTTCGCCTGCCTGGAGTGAACGTCATCTGTGATATCGAGAAAGGACTGCCCTTCAGAGATGGAACAGTCGCGCGCGCCTATTGCATCCATGTGGTTGAGCACATCCGGGAGCTGGCGGCCTTCATGGAAGAGTTGTACCGCGTCTGTTCTGCCGGGGCGCGGGTGACGGTGAAGACCCCGTATTACGCGTCGCGGGAGGCGTTCCAGGATCCGACCCACGTCCGTTTCATGACCGAGCATACGTTCCATTACTTCGGGCACATGAATCTCTACGGGTTCAAGGCGAACTTCAGGACCGTCTCGACGTCCTATCGCATGAGGAGTTTCTTTCGATACCTGCCGAAGTTTCTTCAAAGGCCGTGCCGTCGACACCTCTGGAACGCCTGCGAAGAGATGGCGGTGGTGCTGGAGGCGGTCAAGCCATGAATGGGCGATGGGCGACCGCGGTCGCAAGGGGCGCATCAGCCGCATGTATGACTCCTCGTCACGCCGGTCCGACCCGAGCCGGAGGTGATCGTTTGCGGAACGCTGTGGTCATCTCGACCTGGACCGGAAATCCTCCCGATTATCTTCTCCAGTTGTGTGATTCGATCGCCGAACATCCGGCCGGCGCGGACTATGATCTGGTGCTCTGCGCCAACGGAGTAGACTACCTCCCGCCTGCTCGAGTCGCGTCGCTGTTCAAGCACGTTCTGGTGCGGGAGAATACGGGGTTCAACCTCGGGGCTTGGGATCATGCCTGGCGGTCGCTTCCGCAATACGATCGGTTCCTGTTTCTGCAAGATGACTGCGTCGTGTTGGAGGACGGCTGGCTGGGTGCATTCATCCGCTGTTTCGAAACGACGCCGCGCTGCGGGCTCGTCGGCGAAACGCTGCAGAGGAATTCCGGCAGGCCCTGGGAGAGACTGTGCGATCCGAAGCCCATCGATCGCAAGGATCGCGATCCGCTGGGAAGAGCGGAGTTCGTGTCCTTTGTGAGACGCATGCTTGCATCGTGGGGGATTCCTGAAGGGGAGACGCCCCTGCATGTCACGACGGTGGTCCAGTTTACTTCTCGAAAGATCCTGGAAGAGGTCGATGGCTACAATCTGGGCGCTACGAAGCCGGAAGCAATCGCGGCGGAGATCGGCTTCTCACGGAAGCTCGCGGCTCGGGGGTATGAACTGGCGCAGGTCCGTCGTCGTCGCCATTGCGTCATCGCCCACCGGCAGTGGCCGAAAAACACATTTTGGGCTCGACTCCGGCGCAGCATCGCGAAGCGGGTGTCCAGAAAATCGGCAGTGGCCGGGGCATGAGGGGGCCGGGCGCGACGGCGCGCGCGACGAACATTCGCCTTCTCCCGCAGGATCGGCTATAAGGATGAGCGGGACGGAGCCGAGGCGATCATGAAATTGAGCGGGTTTACGTTCGTACGGAACGCGATCAAGCATGACTATCAGATCGAGGAATCCATTCGGTCCGCGTTGCCGATCGTGGACGAGTATGTCGTCAATGTCGGTCGATCGGAGGACGGCACACTGGAGTTGGTGCGGTCGATCGACTCCCCGAAAATCAAGATCATTGAGACCGTCTGGGACGATACCCTGCGAGCTCACGGGCGGCTCTTCGGAATGCAGCAGGACATCGCCTTGGCCAACTGTACGGGAGACTGGGCCTTCTTGCTGCAGGCGGATGAGGTCGTGCATGAGCAAGATCTTCCGGTGATCAGGGATGCGCTGCGGCGATATCATGATCGGCCCGAGGTGCTCGGGTTGGTGTTCCGTGTGCTCCATTTCAAGGGCGATTATTGGACGGTCGATCCCTGGATGTATCATTGGGCGACGCGGATTATCCGTCGTCAACCGAACATCCACTCTGCGACGGATGGGTATGATTTCGAAATCGACGGACGCCCTGATGTGCTGAAGAATCATCCCGAAAGTCGCCGAATCAAAGCGCGGATCTTCCATTACGGCTACGCCCGGGACGCCTCGGCGTTGCGGGAGAAGCGGCGCTATCAACTGAGGCGGCACGAGGGCGAGCGCTGGACGGAAGACCAGATGGACGAGCTGGCTGAGATTGAGGCGAAGTTTCCGACGTACGACGTGCTGAAGGACTACCGGGGGAGCCATCCGAAAGTCATGCAACAGAGAGTGCTGGCTGCGAGCCGGCTCAAGCCCCGCAGAAGCCGATGGCTCAATCCGCAGTTCTATCGAGAGGTCTGGAAACACGGGTTCCGCGGCTGAAGGGGAGTTCCGGGCAACCATCTGCGCGGGAGGCAGACGGTAGATTTGCGCAAACTTCTTTAGCGGCCAAGCCGGGCGGGCTATAAAGGTGCTAATCCTGGCTTACGGGGTTACCCCCGTATAGTGATGAGGGTTCCGTTCGTGCGCTGAGTCGAGTGTGTGATCGTCTTGGAATAGATCGCCGATGGCGATGGAGCAGTTCGATTTCCTTGTGGTGGGTGCCGGCGTGATCGGCGTGTCGATCGCGCGAGAACTCCGCCGCCGTCACCGTGCACGAGTGCTCGTGATCGATCGCGAGAACGCTGTCGGGCACCATGCCAGCGGGAGGAACAGCGGCGTGCTGCATGCCGGGGTGTATTACAAGGCGGGCACCTTGAAAGCCCGGCTCTGCGTCGAAGGCAATCGGCGGATGCGCGAATACTGCCAAGCCAAAGGTATTCCTCTGAACGATCGCGGGAAGGTGATCGTCGCCCGAAAGGCCGACGAGCTGCCGAGTCTTCGTGAGCTTTACGCGCGCTCGCAGGCGAACGGCGTCCGGGCCGAGCTGATAGACGATCGGGCGCTCGAGCAGGTGGAGCCCTGCGCGAAGACGGTCGAGCAGGCGCTGTACGTGAAGGACACGGCCGTGGTCAACCCGCGAATCGTGATGGATGCGCTGGTGAAGGATGCTCAACAGGAAGGAGTCGAGTTCCGCTTCGGATGGGCCTGGCTCGGTCGTGGAAATCAGGGCGCGGTTGAGACCAACAAAGGGTCGCTCGGCTATGGTCAGCTCGTCAATTGCGGGGGCTTGTTCGCCGATCGAATCGCTCACGCCTACGGCGTGGGGACGCGCTATCGAATTCTGCCGTTCCGCGGCATGTTCTATCGGTTAAGTCCGCTCTCGCGCCTGACGGTCCACGGGAACATCTATCCTGTGCCGGACCTTCGCAATCCATTCCTCGGCGTCCATTTCACCCGGCGACCCGAGGGAGAGGTGACAATCGGGCCCTCGGCGCTTCCCCTTCTTGGGCGCGTACAGTACAGAGGGCTGCAAGGAGCCAATTTTGACGACGGCTGGGCCATGATCACCTATCTCACGCGGCTGCTCCGGCGGAACCGCGATCATTTCCGATCCCTCGTCTTCCGGGAGCTCGCCAAGATATCATCCATCGGCTTCTATCGCGAAGCGGCAGGACTGGTGACCGGGTTCCGATTCCGCGATCTCTTGCCCGGTAAAGAACCGGGGATCCGCGCTCAATTGGTCGATACGGAGGCGGTCGAGCTGTTGAATGATTTTGTCGTGGAGGAGGGGCCCCGCTCCACCCATGTGCTGAACGCGGTGTCGCCCGCGTTCACCTCTTCATTCCCGTTCGCTCAATACGTGGTAGACACGATGAAACTTCAAAGCTGAGCGGGCTAGGAGCCGCAGCCTGCTCGACCAGCTATAACCAACTCATGACGCAGGAATGACGAGGGTAGATCGGCTATGAGAATTTTGATCACAGGAGGAGCCGGGTTTCTAGGCAGCCATTTGTGCGAGTCGTTGGTCGGCGCCGGCCACGAAGTCGTCTGTATGGATAATTTTGTCACGGGACGGCCGGAGAACATCGCCCATCTGTTGGGGCACAAGCGGTTTTCACTCATCGAATACAACGTGTGCGACTATCTGTATGTCGATGGAGCGCTGGATGCCGTCATGCACTTCGCCTCCCCGGCGAGCCCGCAGGATTACCTCGACATGCCCATCGCCACGCTGAAAGTGGGCGCCCTCGGGACCCACAAGGCGCTCGGGCTGGCGATGGCGAAGGGGGCGAGATTCCTCCTGGCCAGCACGTCCGAAGTGTACGGCGATCCTTTGGTGAATCCGCAGCCGGAGTCCTATTGGGGAAACGTCAACCCGATCAGCCCGCGAGGAGTCTATGACGAGGCCAAGCGGTTCGGCGAAGCGATCACCATGGCCTATCACCGATACCATGGCCTCGATACGAGGATCGTCCGCATTTTTAACAGCATTCTCGCGCATGAGATCATCATCGCGTTTGACAGAGATGGATGTCATCTTCGGTCCGTGGAAGACTACGCGCACCGGGTCGAACTTCGGCAGATTGAATGGCCGGGCGAAGTCTCGGTTCCAGCGTTCAATCCCGACACGCATCGTGTGGAGCTGCGGCCGGTCCGTGCATTGATCCGGCACGAACCACAGAGTCCGGAGGCGTTCTCTATTACGACACGCTATGGACGGAAAATTCGCGTGACCGGTGATCACAGCGTCTTTCGCAGATCGGGGGAAGGACTTCCCCAAGCAGTCCCGGTGCGCACGCTTTGCGAAGGCGACTATATTGCGATTCCGGCGCGTCTTCCGGTTGTCGAGCGCGATCGACCAGGAGTGAATATTGCAGCTCATCTCCTCGCGCGGGCCGCTTCGGATGAAGAACTGTGGGAGTACGCATTAGAGTCGGACGAAGTTCCTGCGCTGGTCGAGCGGTATCACGAACTCATTTGGAAGTTACTGATGCAGAGCTCCCGGTTTTCCGGGAGCCGATCGAGGAGAAACACTGTCGGTTGTGCGATTCGTAAGTTTACCAAGCGTCGCGTGCTTCCGCTGTTTGTCGTTGCGGCTCTCCAGAGACAGAACGGATTCGTCTGGCCACCGGATGCATGGCTGCGCCCTTACAAGGGTGGAGGTGGCACGCGCGTGCGAAATACCGTGGAAATAACCACGGATGTTCTGTGGCTGTTGGGTCTTCATCTGGCCGAAGGAACCTGCACTCGAAGCCGGAGCGCCTTCACGGTTGTGATCAGTTCGGACCGTAAGTTTCTGGACCGCGCGAAGCGAATCCTGGAAGAGTCTTTCGGGGTGCAACCTCGCTGGATGCTGTCGTCCGAGGGGCGGGCGCCCTGCCTGTACGTTCACTCCACATTGCTCTGCACCGTGTTCGAAAACGTGTTGGGTCTGGAGGGCAAGGCTAAGACGGCGCGTATCCCTTCGTGGGTTTTCCAACTCCCGCTTTCCAGACTCAAGTACTTCCTGGAGGGATATCGAGAAGGAGATGGTTCGCATACGCAGTACCACGAGCGCCGTGAGCTTGCGTTCAACACAGTCAGTGAGAATCTGGCCACTGATCTGACATATCTGCTCCTTCGCTTCGGGCTCGTTGCATCTTTAGGACAGTATGAGACGACCTTCAAGAAACGATATGGGACCCGCAAGTTTCCCTTCTGGCGTGTGACCGTGTGCGAAGTCACCAATTTCGATATTCTTGCTTGGGATGAAGATGTCACCCAGACACTCAACGCCAGGCGGTTGGGAGACCTGGTGTGGGCTCAAATCAAGAAGATCGAGCGAGTCGATACGACTCCCTATGTCTATGACTTCAGTGTCCCGGGCCATGAAAATTTTATCGCTGGTCTGGGAGTCTTCGCGCATAACACCTACGGGCCACGGATGCGCCCCAACGACGGACGGGTCGTGTCTAATTTCGTCGTGCAGGCCCTCCAAGGGAGGCCGCTGACGGTCTTCGGCAACGGGTCGCAGACCCGCAGTTTCTGCTTCGTCGACGATTTGGTGCGCGGCATCGTGGCCCTGTTGCTGCGGGAGTCGGACAAAACCGTGGCGGAACGAACCGACCGGTCGAAGTTCCTGACGAAACAGGAGGTGCCGGTCAGCGAAAGCATCCATGATCCTGTCAACCTCGGAAATCCCCTGGAGCTCACCGTGTTGGAGATCGCGGAACTGGTCAAGAAAATGACCGGATCGCCCAGCGCCATCCAGCTTCATCCGCTTCCGGTGGACGATCCCAAGGTGCGACGCCCCGATATCCGCCGCGCGAAGCTCCTGCTGGACTGGGAGCCGGTTGTTCCTTTAGAGATCGGCCTCGAAAAGACGATCGCATATTTTCGCAAACTTCTTTAGCCGTCATGCAGAGCGGGCTATAAAAAGGGGGCTAGGAGCAAATAGCGGACAGCCAACAGCGAGTAGCTTCCGAAAGAGAGCGAACAGCTTGAAAGAATCGAACAGCCCTTCCGTGATTTCAGAGTCTTTGCGCCTTTGCGAGAGCTATTCGCTACTCGCGCTCGCTATTTGCCATTGGCTATCGGCTATGATCTGTTCGCTACCAGCTATTTGCTGAATTGAAGGAGACTCGCATGCGCATTCTCGTGACCGGAGGGGCGGGATTCATCGGATCGCATTTGGTCCGTCGGTTGCTGGCCGACGGGCGGCATTCTGTCGTCAACCTCGATGCCCTACGTTATTCGGGGAATTTGGACAATCTGACCGAAGTCGCGAACCATCCGAAGTATGTGTTCATCCACGGGGATATCTGCGACGTCACGACGGTGCGGCAGGCGATCCGCGACCATCGGATCGAGGCCATCATCAGTTGCGCGGCGGAGACGCACGTGGATCGATCGATTCTGGACCCTGGGATGTTCGCGAGAACGGACGTCATCGGCACCGGCGTGTTGCTCGAAGAAGCGCGCCAAGCCGGAGTCCAGCGATTCGTCCAAGTGAGCACCGACGAAGTCTACGGCAGCGTCGAACAAGGCCATTCGAAGGAAAGCGACCCGCTCATGCCGCGGAGTCCGTATTCCGCCAGCAAGGCCGGCGGAGACCTCCTGGCGCTGAGCTACTGGACGACCTACCGCTTTCCGGTCATGGTCACAAGGGGCAGCAACACCTACGGGCCGAACCAGTATCCGGAAAAGTTCATCCCCTTGTTTGTCACCAATGCGATCGATAACGAACCACTTCCTCTGTACGGCGACGGACGCTATCGGCGCGACTGGCTTGCGGTGTCGGACCACTGCGCCGGCATCGAGCACGTGCTGAACCACGGAACGCCGGGCCAGGTCTATAACATCGGTGGGGGGAACGAGCGCGAGAACATCAACGTGGCGGAGATCATCCTTCAGGAGTTGAACAGACCGAAGTCGCTCATTCGTTATGTGCAGGACCGGCCCGGCCACGACCGGCGCTATGCCGTGGACTGTTCGCGCCTGCATGCGCTGGGGTGGGCGCCGACGGTGAAGTTCGAGGATGGGCTGCGGGCGACGGTCCAGTGGTATCGGACCAACGAAGCCTGGTGGAGAAAAATCAAATCCGGCGAGTTTAGACAGTACTATGAAGCGATGTATCGCAAGCGGATCCGGGAGGGCTTGGCGTGCGCATCCTGATCACCGGGGCCGGCGGCCAACTCGGCTCGGAACTCCAACAGGTGCTGGCGAAAGAAGACGTGCTGGCGTGGGACCATCCCCAGTTTGATCTCTTGAGCGCCGATGTCGAAGACCGCGTGCGCCTGGCCAGTCCCGATGTGGTCATCCATGCGGCGGCCTACACGGATGTGGACGGGGCCGAGCGCGAGCCGGATCGCGCGATGGCGGTCAACGCGAAAGGAACCGAGCAGGTCGCCAGGGGGGCGGCGGCGGCGAAGGCCAGGCTCATCTACATCTCCACCGATTACGTGTTCGACGGTATAAAATCCGCGCCCTACGTGGAGTCCGATCCACCCAATCCCCTGAGCGTGTATGGGAAATCAAAGTGGGAAGGTGAGCGGCGAGCCCTGTCTTGCTGCGCGAACACGCTGGTGGTGCGCACCTCATGGCTCTACGGGGCGACGGGGAAGAATTTCGTGAAAACGATCCTGCGGCTTGCCAGAGAACAGCGCGAGTTGCGCGTCGTGGCCGATCAACGAGGCTGTCCCACGAATGCCCATGACTTGGCGGCGGCGTTGGGTCGCATTCTGGAGCTCGACCTGCGTGGCATCGCGCATGCGGCTGGAACGGGCGACTGTACGTGGCAGGAGTTTGCGTGTGAAATTGTCTCGCTAGCTGGACTCACTACGCCGGTTCTCCCCATTACCACGGCTCAGGCGGGACGATTGGCCAAACGACCGGCCAATTCGGTCCTGGCAAACTGTGTGTTGAAGCGATTCGGCATCGTGCTTCCTCATTGGAAGGAAACGCTGGCAAATTCGTTGGGGACAGTCACCAGCGGCGTAGCGGGATAGAGGAGTGATGGACCTCATTGTGAAAGACTTCCTGGTGAAAATAGCGGGGGTCAGGTCGCGCATTGTCCGTGTGGTGCTCTTCGGCTCCCGCGCCAGAGGGACTCATCGCCATGACTCCGACTATGACATGCTCCTGGTCGTGGATAGGAAAGACGATGACCTGTTGGATGTGCTGTATGAGGCGGTGATGGACGTCCTCCTGCAGCACGGACGCTTGATCTCATTGAAGGTCTTTCCCGAGGGAGAGTTTGCGAGGCTGCGAGCCTTGCGCACTCCATTCATGCAACACATTGAGCACGAAGGGATCGTCGTTGGATAAAGCGGAGCGTGAGTTGGTCAACGGGTATCTCGCCAAGGCCCGATCGAAAGTGCGGGTGGCTCGAGTGCTGCTCTCCAAGGAGGAGTGGGATGACGCCGTCTCTCGCGCCTACTATGGGGCCTACCACGCCGCGCAAGCTGTGCTCTTAACCGAGGGCCAACGCGGGGAATCGCACAAGGGTGTGGTCCAACTGTTTGGTCTCCTGCTGATCAAGACTGGCAAGTTCGAGAAGAAGTGGGGAAGACTGCTTGCCAACTTAAAGGATGATCGGGAAGCAGGAGATTACGAAGCACTTTCCTATCTCGATGAAGAAACCGCGCGGCGAGCGGTCAGGGAGGCGGAGGAGTTCGTGTCCGCCGTGGAACAATATTGTCACGGCCTTCCAGAGTGAATCGGGGAACGGTTTGACACTCAGTTTTGCCCCGGATCGTGTATGAAGCGCGCGCTCATCACCGGCATTACGGGGCAAGACGGCTCCTATCTCGCAGAGTTCCTGCTGGAGAAGGGGTACGAGGTGCACGGCATCGTTCGGCGGGTGGCCATCGAAGACCCCGTTCATCGTCTCTGGCGCATCCTTCCCATCAAGGACAAGATCCATCTCCACGCCGCGTCGCTCGAAAGCCTGCCCAGCATTTACCGTGTTCTCCAAGCAGTCGCCCCTCACGAATGCTACCATCTGGCCGCCCAGAGCTTCGTCGCCTACTCGTTCGAGGATGAGTTCTCCACGCTCAACGCCAACATCAACGGGACGCATCACGTGCTGGCGGCGCTGCGCGACGTAGTGCCCCATTGTCGGTTCTACTTTGCGGCTTCGAGCGAAATGTTCGGTAAAGTCGAGCAGATCCCTCAGAACGAGTCCACGCCCTTCCACCCGCGATCCGCCTATGGAATCTCAAAGGTCGCAGGCTATCATCTCGTCCGGAACTATCGGGAGGCGTACGGGCTCTTCGCCTGTTCGGGCATCCTGTACAACCATGAATCGCCGCGGCGAGGCTACGAATTTGTGACCCGGAAGATCAGCTCGCATGCTGCGCGGATCAAGCTCGGCCTGGCCAAAGAACTGCAACTGGGGAATCTGGAAGCCAAACGCGACTGGGGCCACGCGCGGGAGTACGTCCAGGCCATGTGGCTGATGCTCCAGCAGGAGGAGCCGGACGACTATGTGATCGCGACCGGAGAGCAGCATTCGGTGCGGGAATTTGCGCAAGTCGCCTTTGCGCATCTTGGGTTGGATTATCGAGAGTACGTGAAAATCAATCCGCAATTCTTGCGGCCCGCCGACGTCGACACGTTGCTCGGAGACGCGTCGAAGGCGAAGAAGAAGCTGGGTTGGTCGTATAAGATTCCTTTCCAGGCCCTGGTGCACGAGATGGTCGACGAAGACGTGCGATGGCTGAAGGCCCCGGAGTAACGGCGGTGTTGAGGAAACCCTCCTGAATGGCATCGTCGCATAGCACCCTCCTGCCTGAGTGATTGAGTGATCCTGAAGCAAAGAGTGTTTCACAAGGGCCTGAGAGCATACGGCTGGATGGCCTTTCGCCCGCAAGAGGCTCTGGACTTTTCCCCCCACTTCCTGTATTAAGCAACAGGTTTATCGAGTGAATTTCCCACATTCACGAGGTTGCCGTCTCCCCGGCGCGCGAGAGGTTTCACTCCAAGTCCCAGCGGTTCCGCTTCCAAGATAAGGTTGTCAAAGGCTGCCTCACGTTATGAAGGCACTCATCACCGGCATCACAGGTCAGGACGGTTCCTATCTGGCGGAGTTTCTCCTCTCCAAGGGTTATGAGGTTTATGGGATTATCCGCCGATCGAGTTCGTTCAACACATCAAGGATCGATCCGATCTACCAGGATCCACACGTTCCCAACCCAAACCTGCGTCTGGTTTACGGCGATCTGAACGACGCCAGCTCGTTGAATAGGATTCTGCGGACGATCCGGCCGGATGAAATTTACAACCTCGGTGCCCAGAGTCACGTCCGGGTCAGCTTTGACATCCCCGAGTATACGGCGGAAGTGACGGGGGTGGGGACGGTCCGGCTGCTTGAAGCGATACGTGAATCGGGATTGACTCCCAAGTTCTACCAGGCTTCGTCGAGCGAGATGTACGGCAAGGTGCGAGAGATTCCTCAGCGGGAAACGACTCCCTTCTATCCACGGAGTCCCTATGGCGCCGCGAAGGTCTATTCCTACTGGATCACGGTCAATTACCGAGAGGCCTACGGCCTGTTCGCCTGCAACGGCATCCTCTTTAACCACGAATCGCCTCGTCGGGGCGAGACCTTTGTGACGAGAAAAATCACCAAAGCCGCCGCTCGGATCAAGCTCGGCTTGGAGGAGGACCTTTATCTTGGAAATTTGGAGGCCAAGCGCGACTGGGGGTATGCGGGGGACTATGTCGAAGCGATGTGGCTGATGTTGCAGCAGGAACGACCGGAAGACTATGTCATCGCCACGGGAGAAACGCATTCTGTGCGAGAATGTTTGGACCTCGCGTTCGGACATTTGAATCTCGATTGGCGGAAGCATGTCAAGATCGATCCACGTTACTTCCGGCCGACTGAGGTTGATCTCTTGATCGGTGACGCCTCCAAGGCGAAGAAGGAACTCGGCTGGGAGCCGAAGGTGTCGTTCAAGCAGCTCATCACCATGATGGTTGAGGCGGACCTCAAAGAAGAGCGGCTCAAACTCGAGGGCTCGGCAAGAAGCGTGGGAGCCTGAGACGAGATGGAGAGGGATGCGCGGATTTATATCGCCGGACACCGAGGAATGGTCGGGTCGGCTCTCGTCCGCGTGCTCAGGCGTGAGGGCTACGACAGCCTGATCCTTAAGACCAGCAAGGAGCTGGATCTCCGCGATAGCAGTCACGTCGCACGGTTTTTCGAGAGCGAACGGCCTGACTACGTGTTTCTGGCCGCCGCCAAGGTGGGCGGGATCTTGGCCAACAGCAGCTACCCAGCAGATTTTATCTATGACAATCTGGCGATTCAGACCAATGTTATCCACCAGTCGTACCTGCATGGCGTGAAGAAACTCTTGTTCCTTGGGTCCTCGTGCATCTATCCGCGTGACTGCCCGCAGCCGATCAAGGAGGAGTGCCTCTTGACCGGCCCCCTCGAACCCACGAACGAATGGTACGCGATCGCGAAAATCGCCGGGATCAAGCTGTGTCAGGCCTACCGCCGGCAATATGGGTGCGACTTCATCGCGGTGATGCCGACCAATCTCTACGGGCCAGGAGACAATTTTGACCTTAAGACAGCGCACGTGATCCCGGCCTTGCTGAGAAAATTCCACGAAGCGAAAGAGACGGGAATACCGCCGGTCCTTTGGGGCACAGGGAAAGCCAAAAGAGAATTCCTTCATGTCGATGACTGCGCCGAGGCCTGTGTCTTTCTGATGACTCACTATTCGGAATCCGACATCATCAATGTCGGAGCGGGGAAGGATATTTCCATCGCCCAGTTGGCTGAACTCATCGCCAAGCAGGTGGGCTATTCAGGGGAGCGCCAATGGGATACGTCCAAGCCGGACGGCGCCCCGCGTAAACTCCTCGACTGCAGTCGCATCCGCTCCCTCGGATGGTATCCAAAGATCTCCCTCAAGCACGGGGTGACGGCTACGCTCTCCTGGTATAAGCAAACCATGGGACATCGCGAGTATGCCGCTTGAGTTGAGGAAGGGGAGGGGGCTGTCGTTTTGTCGCGTCCCATAATTGACTCCTGAAAGGATCGGTAAATGACAAGTGATGCAACGATACTAGCTCCTGTGCGAGGCCGGGTGGCCGTGGTCGGGGGAGGATACTGGGGAAAAAATCTTGTTCGGAACTTTCATGAGCTTCAGGCGCTCGCCGCGCTCTGCGATAGCAACGAGAGTACGCTGAATTCCTACACTGAAAAGTACCCCGGATGCCGGGCGGTATCGGCCTATAGCGAGGTCTTGCGTGATCGAAGAATTCACGCGGTTGCCATTGCCACGCCGGCTGAAACGCACGCGAGCATGGTGAGAGAGGCGTTGCTCGCGGGGAAAGACGTCTTCGTCGAAAAGCCGCTGTGTCTCGCCGTTGAGGAGGGGCAAGCGCTGGTTCAACTCGCGCAGGAGCGCGAACGAATTCTCATGGTCGGGCATCTTCTCTGGTATCATCCCGCGGTTCTCAAGCTCAAGGAACTTATACGATCCGGGGAATTGGGCCGTATCCAGTATGTCTATTCGAACCGGCTCAATCTGGGCAAGATCCGGCGCGAGGAAAATATCCTCTGGTCCTTTGCGCCTCACGACATTTCCGTAATCCTGGGGCTTCTCGATGAGATGCCCGATCAGGTTCAGGCGCAGGGAGGCAACTACCTGCACCGGCAGATTGCGGATGTGACCGTGAGCTTGCTGTCCTTCCCGAGCGGGGTCAGAGCGCACGTGTTCGTTTCCTGGTTGCACCCCTTCAAGGAACAAAAGCTTATCGTTGTCGGAGACCGGAAAATGGCGGTCTTCGACGACACGGAGAAAAAAGACAAGCTAATCCTGTATCCTCACTCCATCGACTGGAAGAACAACGTTCCCGTTCCAACGAGAGCGGAAGCGCAAGTGGTGGAGATTGATTCTGTTGAGCCGCTACGCGCCGAATGCGAGCATTTTCTCGGCTGTGTCCAACACCGGACCCCTCCGCGGACGGATGGAAGAGAAGGACTCCGAGTGCTCACGGTCCTTCAGCTCTGCCAGCAAGCACTTGAAAAAGAGATCGTTCGGCCGTTGCCTCCTCCGGTTGCGGCCAAGAGAGGATACTTCGCCCATGAATCCGCCTTCATCGACGACGGCGTGGAGATCGGTGACGGCACGAGCATCTGGCATACTTCGCACATCCTGAAGGGCTCTCGTCTCGGGAAGAACTGCAAGATCGGGCAGAACGTCGTCGTGGGGCCCAATGTGACGGTTGGCAATGGGGTGAAAATCCAGAATAATGTTTCCGTTTATGAAGGAGTGACGCTCGAGGACTTTGTCTTCTGCGGTCCCTCGATGGTATTCACGAACGTCTTCAATCCGCGCAGCGAAATTCCGCGCATGAAGGAACTTAGATCCACGCTAGTCAGACGCGGAGCGACATTGGGCGCGAATTCGACCATTCTGTGCGGCATTACCATTGGACAATATGCGTTCGTCGGAGCAGGGGCGGTGGTGACCAAGGATGTGCCCGACCATGCGCTTATCGTCGGGAGTCCAGGCCGTGTAACAGGGTGGATGTGTCAGTGCGGAGTGAAGCTAAAGACGGAACGAACACGTACTCTGTGTCCCGCTTGCGGCAAGAGGTACAAGAAGGGAACGCACGGGATGCAACTTCTCTGATCTTGCGGAGAGTCAACGCAAAGGCGGGGGGAATCGGAAATTGCTGGTGTAAGGACGTCGCTTGACCAAGAGAAAAGTCGAACTCCGAAACCTCACGGTGCATACCTACAGCGAACGCACGGCTGTGACGATCTACCGGAACCTTAACGACTACGAGCCGCTCTTCGAGGAACTGCTTCGGGGCCTCCTGCGCGCTCCGCAATCGCTCTGAGCGCCACCTACCGAGGCTGTTCACTGTGGAGAACGTAGTGAGGCCATTCACAAGGAGAAGTTCATGGGAGTTCCACTGCTCGACCTGAAGGCGCATCACGAACCGCTTTACAAGGAACTGCTCGCGGCGATTGAGCAGACCCTTCGCAGCCAAGCGTTCATTCTCGGTCCCGAGGTGAAAAAACTGGAAGAGCAAGTTGCTTCCTATTGCCAAACTCAGGCCGGAATCGGGGTGTCTTCCGGCACTGATGCCCTCCTGGTCGCCTTGATGGCGTTGGAGATCGGTCCCGGCGACGAAGTGATCACGACTCCGTTTTCATTTTTCGCCACGGCGGGCGCGATCGTGCGGGTTGGTGCGAAACCGGTGTTCGTCGACATCGATCCGGCCACGTTCAATATTGATCCTAGGCAAATCGCAAAGGCCGTCTCTCCTCGGACCAAAGCGATCATCCCCGTTCATCTCTACGGCCAATGCGCTGACATGACGCCGATCCTTGAAACCGCAGCGGCCCACCGGCTGGCCGTCATCGAGGATGCAGCGCAGGCAATCGGGGCGGAATATCAGGACGGACGCCGTGCCGGAAGCATGGGGACAGTAGGGTGCCTCTCGTTCTTTCCCAGCAAGAATCTCGGAGCGCTCGGCGACGGAGGCATGGTTGTCACAAACGATGCCGAACTGGCCGAACGAATAAGAATCCTGAGAATTCATGGAGGGAAGCCAAAGTACTATCACAAAATCATCGGCGGCAATTTTCGTTTGGATACGCTTCAGGCCGCCGTGTTGAGCGTGAAGTTGAATTATCTGGATGGATGGACGAAGCGCCGTCAAGAAAACGCCCAACGGTATGAAGCGTTGTTCCAGGAGAGCGGACTAGCGAAGAAGGGAAGGGTTCGACTGCCTGAACCGGTCTATCGCAGATCGGGCTGCAAGCACTACCATATCTACAATCAATTCGTGCTGCGTGTTGAGAGACGCGATGACCTCATGGCACATCTCAAGCAACAAGGGATCGGCACGGAAATCTATTACCCTGTTCCGTTCCATCTGCAAGAATGTTTCCGCTACCTCGGGTACAAAGAGGGAGACTTCCCGGAGTCGGAGCGCGCGGCGAAGGAGACCTTGGCCATCCCGATCTATCCCGAGCTTATTCCGGCACAGCAGGAACAAGTAGTGGAGGCGATCGGCGAGTTCTATACGAGGGCTCCGTATGACTTCGGTGCAGGCCTTGCCTATGAGGCCGGTCAACGTCCTAGAAGTGCGGATTGAATGATGTTAAACGAGGACATCCTCTTCCCTCTTGATAATCAAACCTTGAATCTGTTCGCATCGAAAGGCAAGGAAACTGAACTGCCTGACCCGTTCAATCCTAATGCCGCTCCGGTTCGTCGTGTATTACAAATTGTCCGTGATTTGGCTAAGAAGCCTGTATCGCAACTGAGCGTCCTCGATTTGGCATGTGGCGAGGGAGTCTATGCTGTAGAAACTGCCCTGCGTGGAGCCCAAGTAACGGGCGTCGATGGCAGGAAAGAGCGGATGAATACAGGGAAAGAGGTTGCGGAACGTTTGGGCTTAAAGAATTTGCAATTTGAGCAGGCTGACGTTCGCCGCGTAAGTATTGCGACCCATGGGCAATTCGATGTCGTTTATGTACTCGGTATTCTTTATCATCTGGATGCTCCGGATGTTTTTACAACTCTAGAGAACGTTCGTACGATGAGCCGGGAGCGTGTGCCAGGATTAGTTGAAAATTGACGAAGCGGCTGCCTTTGTGGTTTGT
>JBBIJI010000026.1:0-52873 GCA_037446055.1 Nitrospiraceae bacterium | reverse complement strand
TCGAAGGAGGTCGCCGCCTGATTCCATTTCCACACCTATTGACAAGACCTCCCGGTCTGGTGCGGACGGAAGGAAAAGAAAGAGCGTTCAAGTCCGGCGATTCCGTCTACATCGCCCCAAATGAGCAGCACTGCTTCATCGCCGATGCCGCCGTCCCCGTTCAGATGATCTGTTGCATCCCGGCCAAAGACCGCTGCCAACTCTAGTCCGCTAAGAAAACTCACCCTACCACGCGTTGCTGATGGACTCTTTCAACGGCCTGCCGAAAATCAGGACAATACCAAAGTCACATACACCTCCCGTTCGCGCGGGCCGTCCAGTTCGACCAACATCACCGATTGCCAGGTGCCGAGGACCAGTGTGCCGGCTGACACCGGAATGGTGAGTGAGGGACCCAGGATAGACGAAGCCATATGGGACCACGCATGCAAGGGATCATGAGCGTGCCGGAAGTGAATGCGCGGGATCATCTGTTCGACGATTTGGAGGAAATCATCCTCGGTGCCCTCCCCGATTTCCCCGGTCGTCAAGGCGGCGGTCGTGTGCGTGAGGAAGAGAGAACAAAGCCCGTTCTGCATCTTCGCTTTCCGAATCATGGCCTCAATGCGATCGGTCAGATCCACGACCTGTTTTTCGGCTGCTGGTACTGACACGCAAGAGTTCAGTCATGGCCGCTCCTCCTGCCAGAAATACGCTGATTCTGGTGACGGGTTGAGACCAATCGCTCCGCGATCGCGATCATAAACGAGATCAAACGGACAACGAAAGGACATTCTGGCCTGCAAACGAGTAGCAGGAGCCGCGGTAGGCGGATGAATCAATCGGAGCAGCGGATTGTCCCGTCTTCTGGGCTCCCTTATTGGCGCTTTCGGAAACACATTTTCACACGATAACTGCTCGGATGCTCGAAAAGGACGGCGTAGTGACGCGCGTCTTCTTGGCCCCGCCATTCAACATTGCGCGTTCCGGCTTGCACGGCGATCGCCGCCGGCCGGTCGACCTTGCGGACATTGCGGCCCAAAACGAGATCCGACATCAGTTGGAGGCCTGCTGGAGCGACTCCGTGATCCCAAAGAACTCGGCGAGGTTTCGACGAGGCTGCGCATCCGAAGATCCACGCGATCGAGACGGGGTCGAATCAGCGGACGCCGAAGTCCAGTGCACGAGCGCCAGGCTATCCAGGGAGGTCTGCCGAACCAACCAGGGAGATCGCGAATCCTTCTCTTCCCTTGTGTCTCTCAGAATCCAAGGACGTGCCCGCGCTGATGCGAAAAGCGGGAGGATCGGCAAAAACCCGATCGTAAAATCTTTATGATGGACCGTCGTTCACGGCTCGATCAAACAGTGGTAACATGATCATGACCGGAGGACCTCCCGTTGCGCATGGATAATGCCTTCGTTCGGCCCAGATATGACCCGACAGCCAGGCTCCTGGGCGCGTCTCTGCTTTTGGCGTTGACCCTGGCCTCCTTAGCTTGGGCGCAGGATCCGGAGGCCCTATCAGTGGAGAGCATCGCGGAACGTGCGAAGAGTGCATGGGAGAACGGCGCAACATATCCTGCGCTGGACATCCTTGAGGAAGGGATTCAATACTATCCGCAAGCGCCTGCGCTTCACAAGCTACGCGGCGATATTCTCGCCTCATCCCGAGGCTCCCGAGAGGCGGTGCAGGCGTATGAGACGGTACTCGCCAGTAATCCGACCGCGCTGGATGTCCGCTGGGCAAAGTGGAGTGTGTTGGTTCGGTCGGGACAGGGAGAGGAGGCGATCGCCGAGTTACGACACCTAGCACAGTTCGATCCGCAGAATCCGCTGATTCATCTACGGCTGGCGATTGACCTCCGAAAAAGCGATCGCCTGGAGGAGTCGCTCGAGTCATATAAGAAGGCCGTGGACCTCGCGCCGGATCTGCTCGGCTGGCGATTAGCGATAGCCCGAGCGCGGTTTGATGTCCTTGATTATCTAGGTGCAGATAGCGACGTGCAATACGTGTTGCAACGGGTGCCACCTGGTTCGCCGCTGGAGCTCCCCGCGAAGAATCTGCTCGCGCTCATTTACGGCTCCTCTTCGATGGAACGTGGTAGACGCTTCCGTCCCGTCCTGACTCCGGACGCGACACCGGCACAGCTCAAGGAATGGGCTGCCATTCGCGCAGACGCATGGAGACTGTTCAGTGCAGGCCTGTATCAGGAGGCGGAGCCGATCTATCGAAGAGTTCTGGCTCTCAACCCCAGGGATCCCACAGCGGTCCACCAGTTAGGGATTACATTGATGCAACTTGGCCGGTGCAAGGACGCGCTGACGATTTTTCGAGGGATGTCGGACCTGGATTCAAGCGACGATGAATATGTGGATACGGTGTTTCGCATGGGCCAATGTCTGGTGGAGTTGGAACGGTGGGAAGATGCGTTCATTCATTTTCAAACGCTCTACGAGGAGGTCCTCGAATTCGAAGAGAGCAACAGGGGCGTACAACTCCAGGCCGGAACACGCGTCTTAAACAAAAAGAAGCTCGCCCAGTGGCTGGAGAAGGTGCGGCCCCATGTTCCGGAACTGGCGGACCCGAAGCGTGATGAGCCCGTAGGCAGCATCCCATCCGGCGATCCTTCGGGTTCCACAATCCTTCCGGAGGAAGACATCTTCGCGAAGGTCGCGGCTGAGCGGCTGAAACCGCAGAAGGCATTGGACACACAGACGTCGCTCATGGGCAGAGACGCCAATTTCAGTTGGTTCCGCTTTGTCATTCCCGCAAGCAAGGTCATGCGGGACGATTTCCCCACCGGCGCACATGAATTCATTCCGGTAAACCCCGGCGACAGCTTTCCCATGACACAGCGAGAGATCTACTTGGTGTTTGGATTGGTCTCGGCCTCGTATGATGAGCTGCCTCTTACCGCCCGCTGTTATTGCGAAGCCTCTGAAGTCGGCGGAGAGCAACATCCCATCACACAGGACAAAGCCGTGGCTTCGATGAATGACCAGTCCGGTTACTTTCTGCTCCACCCTCCGAACACCGGATGGACACCAGGCCTCTACCGCTGTGGGCTATTTGCGGGAGAGCAGACGTCGGCCTATACCCATGTCGACGAAGTCAGGTTCCGGACCCTTCAACCGACACCGTCGCCATAACACACTCAAGAGCAACCCTTAGACATCCATGGGCCAATCGCGCTATCGGATGGAAACGTAGCGGACGGGAATATAAAGTGCGTAACCGGTGTTAGGGGGCAACCAGTTCTGTAAGAAGCGCTTGCACCGTATCCTTTCCGATTGCCGTAAAGAGATCCAGGTCGATGGCGGCCTTCAACGGGTGCGACCGCTGATAGGGCTTGGCCATCTGAGAAAACGGTTGGGGCGTCGGCCCTCCGGCCTGATTCTTACTCGTCATGAGCGAGATTCTCCTCGTTATGTGTGAGCGACGGAAAGATTGACGAGCTACTGTTCGGGTCGGATAGTGTCAACCTACTAGCAAGGCAAATCTCCAAAGATGGAATTGAACGGCAGCCAAGTTTGTGGAAACTGCGGGCTAGCGCCCATCCTCGAGCGTTTGCGGTGGGTGCACGCGTTGCTGCTGCTCACGGGTGAGGATCGCCCGCGCTTTGAGATAGCCCTGAGCCTTCACCTGAGTGATCCGGCTTCGAACTTCTTCGAGGCCATGCACGGCGGAGGTGATTTTCTCTTCGGGCAACTGTGTTTCCGATTCCTGATAGCGAAGGAGGTTCAGGAGCTTCAGTTCGGCCCCCTTGAGCTTCGCCTGCTCGATCAAGACCGCTTTGAGTGAATGGCTTCCGCCTGGGGCTCGGTCAAGCGCAGCTCGTCCCGGTAGCCGTTGTAGACCCGTCCGATGCCCTCCAAGGACATCAAGCCGATTCTTGTGTTGAACCCCTGCGATAACCGGAAGGCCATGGGGATATGCGATGACCCGCGAAGCTTAGCCTGGTGCTCCGCCGTCAGCACGCCGCGTAGGCCGGCGAGGGTCTCGATGCACAGGTTGAGCTCATCGGTTTCGATGCCTCCCGTTAGGGCATTGGCAACGCGGTACTCACTATCCTGCAACAACCCGTGGCGGCGCTTCTCCTCCAACTTCTGAAACATCCCGACCAGCACCGCTTCTTTCATCCACATCTCGGTTTTCATCCGTTGCACGAGAGCGGCCATCGCTTCCTTCTGCTGTGTCGTCAGGCCAAGAGCGTAGCCGAGGTGGGCGTAGTAGCCGGCGATCTGCTCGATGGCGCGGATCATCCTCGGACCCGGCGTGAACTCCATGTCGTGCGTCTGGGCTGACACGTGACCCGACGTGATACCGATCATCAAGACCGCCAATATGAACCGTTTCATCGGCGCACTCCTTGATGGATTCAGACTTCTAAGGTTGTTCGGGTTTCTGTTCCGCTCACTTGGGTGCCGTCATCGCATCCTGAGCGACGTGACCGGTCATGGACTTCTCGACGATGTTGTTTTGAATTTCCCAGGCGATGGCGCGGGCGAGCTGATCCGCCGAGAGCGCTCCCATGGGGAGCCCCTTGGTATCCGAATAAAACGGGTCGTCCGGAACCGCCGTGCGATAGGTATTCACCAATATCGCGGCCGGTTGAATAGTTTGATTACCGTCCCCCACCACCACGGATTTATCTTCCGGGAGCACGCGTGTGCGCGTGGCCCAATCCCGCTGATCGATCTTGACGAACGCCACGTTCCATACTCTTCCATTGAGCAGGCTCCTGACTGCCTTCGGAGTCCGCTCGGTAAAATACGGCTCCCGCACGATCTTTTGCAGGGCCTCGCGGACCCGAATCTCGTAGAGTTTGATCGTTGAATCCGGCTGCGTTGGCGGAACGAGCGTCGTGCTGCCGACTTCGTAAAACGGCTGACCCTCCAGGCTTTTCATGTCATCAACGGTTTTCAGATAGGTGTCGAACAATCGTTGAAGGGTGCGTGCGCGTTCCTCCCCGGACATCTCCTGTATGTGTTTGTCCATGCGGATAGGCGCATGCTTGAGATCTCGTTCGGCGGAAACCGTCTTAGGTTGTGGAGCGGTATCCGCTTTACTGATGACCCACTGGAACTCTCTGGCCAGGACCGGGACCAATTGTTCGGGATGGCGCACATATCCTTTATCTTTCAGCAACGATGCGTTGACGAGCAATTTGACGCGACCTGGATCTTCCGTGCGGGCGACCAAGAACGGAAATTCCTTCCCTTCCCGATTGAAGACTTCGGATTCGATGACGACTTGTTGGAGCACGCCTTTTTTCACGGCTTCATCGAATCGTTGGTAGTCCGCTCGATGTTGCATCATGAAGGTGAACGCATCGACGACCGTCTGAACGACCGCATCGGCTTGAGCCTGGTCGAGTCCCCCGCCTTCGGCCGATACGGCTCCTTTATCGAGGAAGATTCGAAATGACGCGCCCGGGATCGGGTAGCCTGCTCCGGTGGTCTCGTGGACGACTTCTCCCGCAGCGCCTTTATGACCTTCCTGATGACTCGCGTGCGCAGATGGCGCGACCAGAGCGCCCCATCCGATTCCAATTACAGAAACTACGATGCGTGTGACCCACGTACGGACATCATCGCGATCGCTATAGTGATGTTGTGTAACGTTCTCCATGTTGGCCTCCTTCGACGAAAAGTCTCATCGCCAAAGAAAGACAGACCTGTGTTAGGTTATTATTCTACACGTTCTCGAGCCGTTCTTATTGAGGTAAGATGCCATGCTGGACAGCGCTTACCCGGTGAGCCTGATGCTTCTGGAACCGGCCACACTGGGGAGGTGACCAACGGAGCCCTACCCCGCATTATCCATGACGGTTCGTCGCGAAATCGTGGAGTCGCCAAGCGAGACGGGCGTGTGGAGCCAGGGGACTGACACCCTTCCCCGCGTCTGCGCGTGGTGTCTGTCCCCGTCCGAACCGGGACAGGCCGGGGACCCGTTGCCAGGCTTCGTGCAACGGGTGGTCAGTACGTTGAGGCCGCGAGGGGCGAGCCCGCCCGCTGGCATGCCGCAACGCCGCATGCCAGCCGGGACCCATTGCAATCCCGGAGCAATGGGTGCCCAGCGGCGAATCCCGGGACCCATTGCTCCGGGAATGCAATGGGTGCCCCAGCAGAAGCGTGCATGAATAATGCGGGCTACGCCTGCGGTGCGGGATCGAGTGGAGGCGGCCGTGGGGCCTGAAGCGGTGTGCCGGGAATCGAGCGTGCCGCCGTTGCTTCGCCTCGCGCGCCATTTCCGGTTCTTTCATCGTGACGATTGTGACTTAGCGGCCGGCGAGACTCTGATTCGGAACATGCCGGGCTCTATACTTGTGGCGTCCGCTCACGCAGTACCTCAAGGAGCCTGTCCGACATTGCCGTTCGTGACGAGGTGAAGGAGGTGCCGGCAGATGCAGCACCCACCAGAGTGGGTACCCGGGCCTCGAAAAACCGGAGGCGTATTCGCTGGAATCGGGACCCATTGCAATCCCGGAGCAATGGGTGCCCCGGATTTTTCTGGGCCGAGAACGAAGCACATGCCAGCGCATCGTTCGGCGCAGTAGAAAGGTCAATGTCGGACAGGCTCCTGGGCCCGTTGCTTGTGGAACAGCGCCGTGACCGTCTGAATCGTGTCCGCCTCCGCTGCGGATTTGTCCGGCCGATAGCGCTTCACCCGTGCAAAGCGAAGGGCAAGGCCGGCCGGATAACGCGGCGACTCCTGAATCTCGCTGAAGGCAATTTCCACCACCAACTCCGGCCGGACATAGACCGTCCACTCATCGCGGCTCACTTCGAGAGCCAGCAGCTTTTCCGATTGCCAACGGAGTAGCTCATCGGTCAGCCCTTTGAACGTCTTCCCTAACATGACGAACTGCCCGCTCAGAGAATCGCGCGCGCCGAGATGCAGGTTGGACAGCCAGCCGGAGCGCCGGCCGTGGCCCCATTCCGCCGCAAGGACCACCAAGTCTAAAGTCACGGCCGCCTTCAGCTTGAGCCAATGAAAGCCGCGCTGACCCGTGACATAAGGGGCGATGAGCGACTTAGCCATAATCCCTTCATGCCCGGCATCCAGAGCCCGTCGGAGGAATCCCTCAGCCTCAGCGGCATCATGTGTCACGAGGCGCGGCAGGAGGGATGACGGAGCGATCTTTGTCAGGATGTCGATACGTTGCCGATAGGGCCGAGCGATCAAAGGGCCCTCACCCTCCAGATACAGACAGTCGAAGAAGAAGGAGGACAAGGGAATCTCTCGCCGGACCGTCTCCACATCCTTGATGCGGCCCAGCCGGCGCATGGTGACCTGAAAGGGATGGGGCCGCCCATCAGGACGCAGCGCAATCGTTTCCCCTTCCAGCACCGCTTCCCGCACAGGCAACGCCCGAATCCATTCGACGACTTCCGGCAGCCGCTCCGTCACATCTTGGAGCTGGCGGGTAAAAATGCGCACGTCGTCCCCGCCCCTATGGACTTGAATGCGCGCGCCGTCGAGCTTGAATTCGAACGCCGCCACCTCGAGCCGCTCCAACGCATCCTTCACATCTTCCGCGCTGTTGGCCAGCATCGGCGCGACGGGCGTGAAGAGCCGCAGCGAAAAGCGGGAGAGCCCGGCTGCGCCTTCTTCCAAGCCTGCGTGCGCCACCTCGCCGATGTTGCCGGAGAACATCATGGCCCGGCGGACGTCCGTTGCAGGCAAGCCGGCAGCCTTAGCAATCGCGTCCAGCAGCAGACCTTCCAGCGCGCCTTGCCGGATTTCGCCCATCACCAATCGCGCGAGAAAGCGGCGCTCCTCAGGGTCGGCCTGCGCAAACAGCCGGCGTAGCCGGGCGATCTTCCGCTCTGTGGAACCTACGCCTTGATCGCCTGCGATCGCCTCGAAGACTCGATCGACTTCCGCCAATGTCAAGGGCTCACCGGAAGTTGGTCCCTCGACCATCGCATCTTGAATCATGTGCCAGCCGACCCCGATTTTGCCTTGTGGGCGTGCACCGGAGAGGTAAAGGGCCGCCAATTCCGTATCCTTGCCCTGGCTTTGCCCTGAGCCGGGTCGAAGGGTCTGGCGCAGCAGGTCGGCAAGCAGTGCGATCTTTTCAGTCTTTTTCGTGGTCGACCGAACCTTGGCGACGACTTCCACGAGGCGAGCGAGGCGCATGGAAGGCATTATACGCGCCTTCAACCGTTCACTGAGAGGGGCTTGGCTTAACCGTGGTGGGTACGCCTGTGAGATGGCCTCCTGCCGTTCGGCATGTACCGAAGACGCTTCGCGGCGTAGGAATAACGTTTACAAATGTCCGTGCTGCTCCCGCCCGATGCGGCCATCGTACCGATTGGACGACTTGAACATCTCGAATCGTCCGTCCATGGCATAGTGGGCCACGCGGGCGCGTAGGGCCTGCATCTCGGTCGCCGTCATCGGCGTGAACCGACGCACGATGTTCAGATTTTGATGCAGCACCTCGCGCGAGTCGATGCCGCTCACCACGGTTGCCACCGGCAAGCTCAACACATACCGCAGAGCTTCCTCCGCGGTGATCACGCCTTGCTTGATGGGCTCGGCGTTGCCGCTGACCGTTTTCATGGCCAGTGGGGCGATGCCGCGCTGATTCAACGCCGGTAGAACCTCCTGCTCGAAACTCCGATAGGTGCCGTCGAACACGTTCAACGGCAACTGACAGGTATCGAACGGGAAATCATGCGCCAACATCTTGAGATGGATCTTGGGATCTTTGTGGCCCGTAAATCCGATAAACCGAACCTTACCCTGTCGCTTCGCTTCAAGCAGGGCCTCGGCCGCTCCGCCGGGCGCAAAGTGCCGGTCGGGATCATCTTCGTAGATCACCTCGTGAATCTGCCACAGATCGAGATAGTCCGTCCGAAGGCGACGTAGGGATTCTTCTAGCTGCTGCATGGCCACCTTCTTGTCTCTTCCGTGCGAGCAGACCTTGGTCATAAGAAACACCTGCTGCCGCTTATCCTGGAGCGCTTTGCCCATCCATTCCTCGGATCGTCCGCCGTGGTACTCCCAAGCGTTGTCCATGAAGGTGACGCCGGCCTCGATGGCTTCATGCAGCACCCGCAAGGCGCCGGCTTCCGAGCTCATGCGTCCCCAATGCGCGCCGCCGAAACAGAGCACCGAGACCTCCACGCCGGTCTTTCCGAGCATACGACGTGGGATGGAGGCGGTGGCGCTGGCTGACCCTGTAGCCGGCGTCTCCGGTACCGCCTCAGGGGCAGCCTGGCGTTTCGCCATCGCTTCAGCCAGCCCGCGCGCGCCGCCCATGGCCACGACCGACCCGACCAGGCCGAGTGTCTTTACCATCTGGCGTCGATCGAGCAGCCTCGACCAGAAATCTTGTGCCGGAGTCTCCGATATCATGGGAGCCTTTCTCGCCGCGTCCGTCTGCATGGAACCAGCCGATAATCCGGATGATTGTGAAGATTTACGTGAAAAGCCGGATTAGGCGCCGCTGGGACGCCCGGGACCGGTGCTGCTACCGGCCAATCCCTCAGTACTCATACCCCATCGTGTCTTCAAACCGTACGGGTTCCTTGGAGCTTTCCGGGAAGCCCATCGTTTTGCCTGTCGAACTCGTGAGTCGCAGCGGAGTGACCGGTCCACCCATCTCGTACTCGGTTGTCATTATTGACAGACTGTTGACAATGCCCCTGTGATCGAAAAAGAGGCTGAGGTCATATCTGGTGTCGGGAAGCCCGATGCCGTTGAAGAAGATCCCGTACAAGAGCAGGTATTCGAGCGGATTGATCGTGGATGATGCGTAGTTATAAGCGAACCATTCTCTGCTTGCTCCCCCGATTTCGATGGTTCGCCGATTCGTCGGTTCTCCCAGAAGGTCGGTGACCTGCTGCCTGGTCGTAACCCCGACTTTGATTTGTGAGATCGTCGCTTCGTTGGCCAGCTCCGAATTGCCGGTCGAGATACAGCCGGCCAGAAGGCAGCAGGAGAACCACCAGCATGAACGTGCTTTCATCGTCACCTCCGAGTGAGGGGCCTGACTACGCCACATTATTCATTCATGAATCCCACTTCTGCAACCGCCCACAGGCCACCCGCTTCCGTTTACCAGTCCGCGCCCATCCGATCGACGATGATCTGGTGTACGGTAGCATAGGGTCCGAGTGTCGCCATGTAGACCGCCGTCTCGGCGATGTCGTAGGGATCGATCTTCTCACTGCGTAAGATTTCTTCCCGAGAGGCATCCACCAAGTCATCCGCAACCCCGCCGGGACAGATCGCGCTGACTTTGATGCGGTGGGGACGGCCCTCATCAGCCAACGATTTCGTCAGCGCCATGATGCCGTGCTTCGAGACGCTATAGGTCCCTGTTCCGGCCCAGGCCTGTACGCCCGCGACGCTCGACATGTTGATGATGAGTCCCCCGCCCCTGGTTTTCATCGCCCGAAACCCTGCTCGACAGCAGAAGAAGGTGCCACGGAGGTTCGTGTTGATCACCTCATCGAACGTGTTCGTCGAGGTCTCTTCTATACGTCCTCCCCCACCGATGCCTGCGTTGTTGACGAGAATATCGAGCCGGCCGTACCGATTCACTGTTTGCTCTATCAACGTATCCACTTGTCGCTCATCCGTCACATCGGTTTCAATGGCCCAGGCCTCTCCTCCCCTTTTCTTGATCTGCTCAACCGTCTGCTGGCAGAGAGTAAAGCGTCTTGCCGCAACCACGACCTTGGCTCCCTCTTCTCCAAACCGCAAGGCAATGGCTTTGCCGATGCCGGAGCTGCTGCCGGTCACAACCGCAACCTTGTTTCCCAGTCTGTTCATGGCGTCACCTCATCGTTTCCTCTGACGTAAGCTGCGCGCATTCCGCGAGCGGCCGAGACCAAGAGGCTGCCCGCTTTTGCTTCTACAGAAGTCACATATCAATTGACAGACTCAGGGAATCCAACTAGCCTCGGTTCGAGGATGGGTTCACAAGAATGCGGCCTCCAGACCGCTCCCGGGGATGCGGGCGGGAACAGCTTCCGGTCTCGCAAGTTGTGACTGTGGAAAAGCGCCTCTACACCCGCTTCAAGGTCGACGTGCCGGTCTCGTTCAGCGGTGACAGCTCCGGAGACGGCACGATCTTCAATTTGGGGATCGGGGGGTGCAAAATGATCACCCGCGCCAGGGTGGCGGAAGGGGCTATGTTGACGCTGCGGCTCCACTTCCCCGATCCTTTTTCTAGCATCACCGTCCGTGCAGCACCGGTCCGCTGGGTCATGGGAGAAGAGTGTGGATTGGAGTTTTTGGGTATGCAGGAGTCTGATCGGGAGCGACTCGCACAGTTACTCCATACCGTGCGGTAGGTCTCGAGCCGACTCTCGGTGAAGGTGAGGTTCCTATGGTGACGCGGAAATATCCTCGGTTCCCAATCACGATGTCGGGCACGCTGATCTACAAGGAACGGTTTCATCACACAGGCACCATTCGCGACCTATCGGTCAAGGGCTGTCGGGTCGAAACCGACAGCCAGCAATATACGGGATCACAAGTGGCGCTCCTCCTCCACGTTCCGGGCGAATCCGACCCGATCAGGATCAACACTGCCACCGTACGCTGGTCCGGTTCGTCCGGCATCGGCATGGAATTCCTCACCGTGGCTCCGCCGCAGCAGGACCGGCTGAATCAAGTGATCCGGCAGCTCCAGTCAGCGGCTCCCCAAGCCTCGTGAAGCGCGACCCCTCGCCCGGTGCCCTTCGCCTCGACCCTGCCCGGCTCATTGATCAGAATTTCGGAGGTCCGGTGAGACTGCTGACGTGCAGCAAGAATCGGCCTCGCTTCGCATCCTCGCTATAGCGTTGCAAGGCTTCCCTCACGACCGGAAACGCCAGCTCATCCCAGGGAATCGCCTCTCGGGCAAACAGCTTGACGGCAAGACTTTCTTCTCCCACCTTGAAGTCGAGGGATGTGAGTCTGCCGCGAAAGATCATATAAACCTGGCTGATGTTGGGAAGGCTCAGCACTGCGTAGAGCCCCGCCAGCTCCACCTGCGCGTGCGCTTCCTCGAAGGTCTCGCGGATGGCGGCTTCCTCGGTACTTTCACCCAATTCCATGAAGCCGGCGGGGAACGTCCAGAGACCAGACTTGGGCTCGATCGCGCGGCGGCAGAGCAGAATGGAGCCTTCCCACTCGGGGATGCACCCTGCAACGATCTTCGGATTATGATAATGAATGGCGGCGCAGCGCTCGCACACGTAGCGGGGGCGGTTGTCGCCGACGGGGATTTTCTTCGACACCGGCGAGCCGCACTGACTGCAGTAGTTCATGGCATGAAGCCTGAGAAATGCGAGTCGTCAGTGGTCACTGTTCAGTTCTCAGGTCCGGAGCCTGAAAACGGAAAACTGAAAACTGATCGCGGCTTTCTCGTTCCACATCCAGATGGATAGCACAATTCATCGATTCTTTGCACCCTGCCCGCGCGGCCTCGAACAGCTGCTGGCACAGGAGCTGCGCGAATTGGGTGCGGAGGCTCTTGCGGCGACGCCGGGTGGGGTCGGGTTCTCCGGTCCCTTCAGATTGTGTTGGCAGGTCAACCTTCGAAGCCGCCTCGCCAGCCGCGTCTTGTGGCAGGTGGCTCAGGGACCGTACCGGACGGAAGAGGAGGTCTATCGCCTGGCTTATGATTGTCCTTGGCCTGACTGGTTGTCACCGCGGGGCACCTTCCGCGTGAAGGTGGGCGCGCAGCATTGTCCTCTTCGCAGCCTTGAGTTCCTGACGCTGCGGATCAAAGACGCGGTCTGCGATCGTTTCGTCGCCGGCAAACAGCCGCGGCCCTCGATCGACAAGTCGCAGCCCGCCCACCGGATCCATGCCTTTCTCGATCAGCGGCAGGTCACGCTTTACCTCGACACCTCAGGCGAGCCGCTGTTTAAACGGGGCTACCGGAAGGTTACGGTCGAGGCCCCGCTCCGCGAGAATCTTGCCGCCGGCTTGCTCAAACTGGCCGGCTGGTCGCCGATGGTGCCGTTGCTCGATCCCTTCTGCGGAGGAGGGTCGATCTTGATCGAAGCGGGATTGATCGCCGCGGGAAAAGCTCCAGGGCTGGGCCGTCGCTTTGCTTTCGAGCGGTTGCCGAATTTCTCACGGTCGCAGTGGGAGGCTTATCGCGAAGAAGCCCGCGCCACGGAAGCTGCTCTGGACGATATCCGGATCATGGGTGCCGACGTGGATCCTCGTGTTGTCCAGGCTGCCCTGACCAACGTCAAGGCGGCTGGCCTGGGAGGGATGATTCAGCTCCGCCAGGCCGATGCGCTGAGCTCACCCCGCCCCGGCGAGTCCGGTATCATGGTGTCGAATCCTCCCTACGGCGTCCGTCTTCGGCAGGGTGAGCAGATCGACCAGCTCTATCGCAAGCTCGGGCACTGGCTGAAGCGCAGCCTGTATGACTGGAAAGTCTTTCTGCTATCGGAAGATCTCCGCCTCCCGTCGCGTATAGGGCTGAAACCTTCCAGGCGGATTCCGCTTTTCAACGGTGCGCTGGAATGCCGGCTCTACGAGTTCGAGATAGTCCAGGGTAGCCATCGTCGGGTCAAAGCGAGCGATCGAGCCGAGGTCACGCGATGATCTTCGCGGGCGGATCTCGACAGATCGTCGGCGTCTGCATGGCTCTCGGCGTGACAGCCTGCAGCCTGACGCCACAATCGATTGTTCCTGCCCCGGCGACCGCTCCGAAGGCTGTGATGCGGTTCTCGTCGGTCGACCGTCTGGAAAGCCGGGTACGGCAAGTGATGCGTGAGCAGCTT
Organism: Nitrospiraceae bacterium; assembly: GCA_037446055.1. Taxonomy (GTDB): domain Bacteria; phylum Nitrospirota; class Nitrospiria; order Nitrospirales; family Nitrospiraceae; genus JBBIJI01. The sequence continues at coordinate 39,142 of JBBIJI010000026.1, read as the reverse complement.
GCAGAACAACAAGAAGCCTTACTGACCGAACTCGCGGCCACGCCGCCGGCACCGGCGGATTACAAGCGACGGCTGGTGCTGGATGCGCTCCATGACCCGTGGCAGGGGTTCAAGCAGGTCGAGAACCACGCTCTGCTGATTGCGGAGCTGGCAGAGGGCGGAGTGGATGACCTGCCGGCCTTGCTGGATGTTGCTGAGGCAACGATGGACCGGACCGCGGACTTCTTTCAGCCTGTTCCCTACCCTTCGGTCTCGGAGCAAGCGGAGGTCGCCGGCTTTCTCGAAGATGTCCTCGCCCAAAGCTTTCAACTCCGCGAGCGGGCCCTCAAAAACCTGGGCGTGGAGGAGCGCCAGTTTCTGTTCGCTCACGCGCAGAGCCTGATGGAAGAGTTTACGCCGCACCTCGGCACCATTACCGATCAGATCGTGAGACAGGCCGAGAGGGATCATCGCTTCGTTCAGCTCGTCAACCAACGGCTTGATTCCGCAGCGCTGATCGCCTCGGCACAGGCCTTGGTCCGCTTGGGGACACAGCGGGTCCTGCGGCAGATTTGGCTGGCCTTTCAGCGGACTCAGGCGCTTCCTACTCAACCGGCGGGGATCACCGGCGATGTGCTGTATCTCCGACAGACTTCTTATGGCCTGATCGTCATCGGAGGTCCCGGCCCCAATACCTACAATCTTGATGCGCAGTTCGCCTTGGTCATCGATCTCGGTGGCGACGACATCTATCGAGGCTTTATCGGCAGCAGCGCGGGTGTCGATCAGGGCAACCGAGTGGTCATCGATCTCGCAGGGAACGACACCTACCAGGGGACGACGCTGGGCCTTGCCACGGGTAGAATGGGTGTCGGCCTTGTGCTGGATATGGAGGGGAATGACCTCTATCAGCTCGCGCCGGGATCAGGAGGCGCCGGGTTCGCGGGCATCGGCGTCCTCTACGACGGAGCGGGGAATGACGTGTATTTGGGTAGCCGCTTTACCCAGGGTACGGCCATGGCGGGGTCAGGCTTGCTCCTGGACATGGGAGGCCATGACCGCTACACCAGCGATGGATTCGCCGTCGGGTTCGGCGGACCGTTGGGCTTCGGAGGAGTGTTGGACATCGCCGGCGACGATACTTATCAGTGCGGGGACAAATATGCGAGCGCCTATAACGCCGCCGAGAATCCCAGCGCCCAACCGGGCGACCCCGCTTATCAATACGATTGCTTCGGCATCGGTGTCGGCGCGGGTCGCCGAGTGTTCTCGAAGAAGCCTGAGCTGCAGGAGCTCAACCTTGCAGGCGGATGGGGGTTGCTCGTGGACCTCGCGGGGAACGATCAGCAGCACAGTTCGAACTTCTCGCAAGGCATGGGGTTCTATTGGGGTGCCGGCACCGTACTCGATCTGGACGGCGATGACCTGCACAGGGCGGCCAGATACGGAATCGGCAGCGGGGCTCACTACGGTGTCGGTCTCTTTATCGACCGACACGGGGAGGATACCTACGATTCGACCGGTCCGTACTACACGGTCGGAACAGCCTGGGATCACAGCGCGGCCCTCGCCATCGACGGAGGAACCGGGAACGATCGCTATCGTTTGCAACGGTCGACGGGGTTGGGCGTTGCCGATTATTCATCGTGGGCCCTGTTTGTGGAGGAAGGGGGGCAGGAGGATTACAAGGCCGGGCAGGGGCTGGGATCTGCGGGACACGGTAGTTTGGCCGGCTTCTTCGACCTGGCGGGTACGGATGAGTACGTATTGGGAGATGCGGCCATTCCGGCTTCTAAGGGCGCGATCCGGAACAACAAGCGAACCATCCTTAGTCCAGTGGGAGGGCTGTTCATCGATCAGTAATCAAACAGGATTCGATGTCGAGCACCTGACCGCAAGCCCTTGGAAACCAGGAGCTTGCACCCGGCTTGACTTCATTGTTCCTGTGGATATCTCGACACTATCGCCAAGTCTCGGGTTCAGCAAGAACACGAGAAAAGGAGGCTTTCGTGTCGAACGCATCTCTCATCGTCACCCTGCCCGTTGTTCCCATCAAGCGGACCGTCCTGTTTCCAGGGGTCTTGATGCCGCTCACCATCGGGCGTGCGCGATCCGTCGCCGCCGTTGAAGCAGCCCTCAAGACCGAAGATAAAACCCTCATCGTGGTCGCGCAGCGAGATCCACAAACCGAAGCGCCGGGGTTGATGGATCTGCACATCATCGGCACCAAGGCCATCATCAAGCAGATCGCCAGAGGCGGAGAGGGGCAACGCAACGCGTTGGTCCAAGGTCTGGAACGGGTCGCGCTCATCAAAGTCGAGCAGGAGACGCCCTATTTGAGCGTGACAGCCCGCCAACTCGAGCAGCCGACCGATTCCGGTAATGAGGTGGTGGCCCTTCATCGCGCGATTCTCGATCTTGTCGCAGAGCTGCCCAAGCTTATTGCGTCTCCCGGCCTGCCCGAAGCCGTAGCGACGTTGACCGCGGAAGACAATCCGGTAGGGCTCGCGTATCGCATCGCGTCCCTGCTGAACCTCACCGTCGAGGAAGAACAGAAACTCCTGGAGGCCGGCACCCGCGTAGATTTGTTGAGGAGTCTGTACGGGTCTCTGTCGCGCGAGATCCAGATCTTGCAGCTTCGCGACAAGATTGCGACCGAGGCCAAGGAGAAGATCGGCAAGACTCAACGCGAATACATCCTGCGTGAGCAACTCAAGGCCATCCAACAGGAACTCGGAGAGTCTGAAGAAGAGGAATCCGGGGTCGCCGAGCTGAGGAAGCAAATCAAGGAGGCGGATCTGCCGGACCACGTCCGCAAGGAAGCGGAGCGGGAGCTGGTGCGTCTGGCGAAGATTCCCCCGACCTCTCCTGATCATCAGGTCACGCGCAGCTATCTTGAGCTGATTCTTGAGATTCCATGGAAGAAGGCTTCGGAGGACCATCTCGACCTTTCCGAAGTGCGGCGGGTCCTTGACGAAGACCATTACGGCATCAAGGAGGTGAAAGAACGGATCGTCGAACACTTGGCCGTCTTGAAGTTGAATCCAGGGGCGAAGGCTCCGATCCTCTGTCTGGTCGGTCCTCCGGGCGTCGGGAAGACCAGTCTCGGTCAATCCATCGCCCGAGCCATGGGGCGGAGGTTCGAGCGCTTTAGCCTCGGGGGAATGCACGATGAGGCGGAGCTGCGCGGCCATCGCCGGACTTACGTGGGGGCTTTGCCGGGACGAATCATCCAGGCCATCAGGCGGGCGGGGGTCAATAACCCTGTTCTCATGCTCGACGAAGTGGATAAGATCGGCCGGGATTTCCGTGGGGATCCGGCTGCGGCTTTGTTGGAGATCCTTGATCCTGCGCAAAACCACACGTTCAGAGATCACTATCTGGACCTGCCCTTCGACCTGTCGAAGGTGTCTTTCATCACAACGGCTAATACGTTGGATACGATCAGTCAGCCTTTGCTCGACCGGATGGAGATCATTCGGCTCCAAGGCTACAGCGAGCGCGAGAAAATCGAGATCGCGCAACGATATCTCTGGCCGAGGCGGCTGAGCGAAGCGGGACTTCGGCCTGAGCACGTCTCGCTGCCGTCAGAGGTGCTGGAGTTGATCATCAATCGCTACACGCGAGAGGCGGGTGTACGGCAGCTCGAGCAGATGCTGGGACGCCTGACGAGGAAGGTGGCGCTGAAGTTCGCCGATCTGCCGGAAGGACGAGAACGAGAGCCGGTCGCCATCGGCCGGGATATGCTGCAGGATTGGCTCGGTTCGGAACGGTTCCTTGCGGAAGAGGCGCGCAAGGAGTTGCCGGCCGGAGTGGCTACCGGCCTTGCCTGGACACCGACCGGAGGAGATGTGTTGTACGTGGAAACCAGCCTGTTGCCGGGAAGCCACGATCTCACCTTGACCGGTCAGTTGGGCGAGGTGATGCAAGAGTCCGCCAGAGCTGCGAGAAGTTATCTGTGGGCTCATGCGGAAGCGATGGGGCTCGATATCTCGCGGTTCAAGCGCAACGGCGTGCACATCCATGTTCCATCAGGCGCCATTCCGAAGGATGGTCCTTCGGCCGGCATCACGATCGCGACCGCGCTGGCTTCGGCATACGTCGGGAAGCCGGTCCGAAAGGATACTGCCATGACCGGAGAGATCAGCCTGAGCGGGCTCGTCCTGCCTGTGGGCGGCATTAAGGAAAAAGTCCTCGCAGCCCACCGGAGCGGGATCAAGCGGGTCATTCTTCCGAAGGCCAATGAAAAAGATCTCAAAGAGGTCCCTGAGGAAGTCCAGAAAGCGCTTGTCTTCGTCTTGGTGGAAACAATCGAAGAAGTCCTTCATGCGGCGTTTGAGGGTTCTTCGAACGAGGCCCAACATCGTCGGAACCTCTGGGAGGACACGAACCTGGCCGGGGACAAACCGGCAACTCTCGCCGGGTGACCGAAGAATTGCTTGCGCGATTCGTGTAAGATCATCGCTCGATATCCGACCTAGCCCGAGAGACGGTGGTCCTACTCGGTCCTCCCAGGAAGGAGGCCTCTCATGGCACCGAAGATCGATATCGGCCCTATCGTGAAGGTGGTCAAATCCGACGAGGAATGGAAGAAGATCCTTACGGCCGAGCAGTACCAGGTGCTTCGTCGCGAGGCGACGGAGCGGCCCTTCGTGAACGCCTACCATGACAACAAACAACCCGGCATCTACTATTGTGCCGGCTGCGAGTTGCCCTTGTTTTCTTCTGATCACAAGTACGACAGCGGAACAGGTTGGCCCAGCTTTTGGCAACCCTTCGCTCCAGAGGTGATCGAAACCAAGATCGACTTCAAGCTCATCATCCCCCGGACGGAAGTGCATTGCGCCAGGTGCGAGGGACACCTCGGCCATGTCTTCAAAGACGGGCCGCAGCCCACCGGCCTGCGTTATTGCATGAACTCTGCTGCACTCAAATTCGTCCCGGCATGAGCGATGACCTGTCGCAATCCGATCCCCTCGCTGCTGGACTCACAGGCCCATGAAAGTTGGCTTCTTGTCTTTACTGTGGGTAGTGGTCTTGCGCTAATGGCAGTAGGTTGCGAGGATCGCCGCGCGGATAAGGCCTACCTGCGCGGCGACTACGACGAGGCATTCACAAAGTTGCATGAGCTTGCCATCGCCGGCGAGCCGAGAGCCCAGTACGACCTTGGCGTGCTGTACGACAAGGGGCAGGGTCTTCCCCAGAGCGATCAGGAAGCGCGGCGCTGGTACAGCCTGGCCGCGGATCAGGGGAAACCGCGGGCCCAATATAGCCTCGGCCGGATGTACCTGAACGGGCAGGGTGTTCCGGCCGATCCAGTCGTGGCCTACTATTTGATCAGTCTCTCCGCCGATCAGGGAGACAAACAGGCGGTGGATGCTCGGGACTATGTGAGCGACAAAATGACGAGCGAGCAACTGACGGCGGCCAAGCGGCTGGTTCGCGAGTACCAGGAGAAGGCGACCAGGCACCACGTCTGTGTGCTCTGCGAGTTGTTCCGAGGCACCGTGCCGCCCTGAGTAACAAACAGTGCTTTTCGGTCCCTGGCGTTCCCGCTGTTTGTAAGCATCTGCCCAGACGAAATGGAGCTGCTGTTCCGAATCGGTAGGTCGACAGGCTAGGCTGCGATGGCGAGCACTTCTTTCACTTTAGACACCAACATCTTGGAACTATAAGGCTTGCGGAGCATCCAACCACCCATGACTCCTTGGAAGTTGCCAGGCGAGACGACTCCGGACAGAAACAGGACGGGAAGGTCCGGCGAGAAGGTGCGGAGGTGTTGGGCCAACTGGGGTCCGGATATGTTCGGCATCACGATGTCGGCCACGAGCATGTGAACCCGTCCCGCATGACGCTTGAATAACTCGATCGCTTCGAGTCCGTTCGACGCGCAGAGCACGGAGAATCCTTGCATCTCCAGCATACTGCTCGTCAGATGGCAAACCGCGGGGTCGTCATCCACGACAAGGATCGTCGCAGCCTGAACGTCGCTCGTTCGGGTCTGCCCGGTTGGGGATCCCTTTTGTGACATGATCAAGAAGGCAGCAGCTGCTCTCTTGTGTACCATCCGGTCAGCCAAACTCAAAGGAAAAGGTCGATTCCTGCATGCCTGCGCGATCGGCTCCAGGAGCCGATTCGCAGGAATACGCAAGACGACGCTTTTCCGAGGAAACAGGCCCACCCGGGAACCAAGTGACCGTCGTTAAGGTTCGGTGGAGATGAAGTGGCAACGGCCCGACTGATGCGGCGATGGCGCGACGGTATTGGGCATTCCCTTGCTTCACCACACATCTCGACCCACGACTGCCCGTCTCAGGGCATCAAGGTCACAGGCAGGCGCCAAGCGTGCTGGACGGGCGCGCCCTATTCTGGCCTTTATGAGCCGATGACCCGCTTGGCCACCTGCTGAATCACGCTGGATACAGTCCGTTCCCTGGCCTCGTTTTCCCAAGGGCGTGACGTGACGTACTCGCCGTTTACCAGCTGCGCTCGCACGTATTCGAAGTTTTCCTTGAGCACGTTCGGATGCGCCTGTTCGTAGACGATGTCGGCTGTGTAGTCCATCGGAAGGTTCCAATTCGTGGCTCCCACGATTTTGAATGATGCCAGAATAGTTCCGGTCTGCACATCTGTGAGCCTGCCCACGAAGGTGATGTACTGGGAGGGGAAGGAAATCTTGTTCCCGTTCGAAGCCCGGAAGGCCGCCAGGTTCACTTCTTTGTGCGAGTCGTTTCCGGGATCGGCGATGTAATAGCGTGTCTGCCCTTCGCTCCACTCGAATTGCCCGATTTGCAGGATCGCATCCGCCCCCGTTTCCTTCGCCATGATCAAGGCTCGCTCCGCGTCGGACAACTGCGCCGCGCTCTCGCTCTTGATTTTTCCTCCCTCGGCGTCGAGGACCACCCGGCCCGTGATCGCCCCTGAAATGACCGTGATGCCGCTCTTGAGGAACTCGCGCTCAAACAGGGCGATCTCTTTGTCGTACTGACCTCGCGCCGTTCCGGAGGGCGGAATCACCATGATTCGGGAATACTTCTTCTCAGACAATTTTGGTGAAATGACCGTTTCATCATTCGGGCTGAGCGATGCACTCATCTTGAGCTGATAGTGAGTGGTACAGCCGCATACCATCAGGGCGCTGGCCAGCAGAACCGCGGAAATCCTTACAGATGAAGACATGGTCGACACCTCCGTAATAAGCATGTATCCGCCACCGATGACGCGATAGCTATACAGGTCCGCAATGCGGCGCAGCAATTATACGAAAGGACTACCTGGATGCGTTATCGGTTTGTCGAGGGGTTCGACAGGGTGCGTAGGGCTAAGGCAGCACGGCGACGATCCGAACCGGGCCTCCAGTTCCTCCTTTGATTTTGATCGGCAGCGCGATCAGCGTCGCGCCCGTCGGGGGCAGCTTGTCGAGATTGGCGACGTTCTCCAACCCATACTTATCCATCCCGTTGATGATTTGATGCACGATAAAGTCCTGAGATGGGCCATAATCGATGCTGGCCGTATCGATACCGATCCCGCTGATCTCGCGCTCGCGCACGAGAAATTCCGCGGCTTCTTTGGAAAACCCGGGAAAGTGCAGTGACTTGGTATCGTGGGGCGTCTTGCTGCCCAAATATTTCTCGCGATCCCCCCAGAATCGTTCCCACCCCGACCGCATCAAGACAATGGCTCCCTTCGGGATGGGTCCGTGCCTGGATTCCCAGCCCTCGAGATCCGCGACGGTCAGGCGGTAGTCCGGATTCTCGGAAACGGCCTCCGTCACATCGATCACGACTGCGGGTCCCACCAAGCGACTGACCGGGATCTGATCGATGGCGCTTCGTCCCTGCGCGAAATGGAGCGGCGCGTCCAGGTGCGTGCCTCCGTGCTCCGACATAGAAAAGTCGGCGGAGGCGTACCAGTAGCCGCCGGGCATCATCCCCCAGGCTGTTTTCTCCCAGTGAAATGGTCGATTCGTGGGCCAGACAATGGTGTTGTCATCGAATGGGTGAGTCAGATCGATCAACTTCTGCCCGTCGATCTGGGCCCAACTGTGGCTTTCTGCCAACAAGGTGCAGAGGATCGCAATCACCCGTGCCAAAGGCGACATACCTACCTCCCCGGCTGCTGACTACAGGCCCTGTGATGACGCGGAACGCTGGATTTTTCGCATAGCGCTGAGTAGTCTTCCTGAAGCGCAAGCTCCGTAGTATGAATTGTTCACCCGAACCATCCCAACCGGTCCGTTCTCGATTCACGGTGGAGTATGGCCTTCAGGGTCCTGAAGCGCAAGCTCGACGGGTTGCAGACCTCTTGTGCTTGGATCAAACGATTGAAGCCCCGGCCGAGCTGCTCGCAGACTACCCGGAGAGTCAGCGCCTCGTCGGACGCATTGAAGATTTCGACCTATGCGAAGGCGGAGCACGTGTCGCAATCAGCTTTCCGGTTGATCTCTTTGGATCGAGCTGCACGCAGCTTCTCCATACCGTATTCGGCACGGCCAGTCTCAAGCCGGGCATACGTGTTGACGAGATACACCTTCCAGATCCGCTCCCGGAGGGTTGGCCAGGTCCACGCTATGGGCTGATTGGCATTCGGGTTTTGGTCGATGCACCGCGTCGCCCCCTGGTCTGTGGCGTCCTTAAGCCAGTGGGCGCATGCCCGCATAATCTCGCGGACCTCGCGTATCAGTTCGCATTGGGTGGGCTCGACATGGTCAAAGACGATCAGGGGCTCGGCGACCACGCGTGGTGTCCTTTCAATGAACGTCTCAAGCGTGTCGGCGAGGCCTTGGCCCGTGCTGCAAGTGAGAGAGGACGACCTTGCTTGTACGTTCCTCATATCTCCGGCTCTTGGGAGGATCTTTATGCGCGAGCATCGCAGGCCCAACGCTTGGGCGCCGGTGGACTGCTCGTGATGCCCGGCACCAGCGGGTTTGAAGCATTCCACGATTTAGCGAAAGACGATGCAATAGCACTCCCCCTCTTTTGGCACCCGGCGTTCTTAGGCAGCTACTACGTGAACCCGCACCAGGGCCTCGCACCAGCCCTGCTCTTCGGGCGGTTGCCCAGACTGCTAGGCGCCGACGTCTCCATCTTTCCCACTTTTGGGCTTGAATTCCCGCTGAGCCCTGAAGACTGCCGTCGTGTGTCCTCCGCATGCCGAGAACGGTGGGGAGATCTGAAGCCGATGTTCCCCACGGCGGCAGGAAGAATGGAGCACGGTCGCGTCCAGGAAATGCTGGAGGTCTACGGGCAGGAGGTCTGCTTCATACTCGGGAGTCAGGTGCGAGTCGAACCCGGCAGTGTCAGGCTTGCCTGCGAGCGATTTATGCGAGAGGTCGGCTGATTAGCTTGATAGAAACGAATCCTGATTGTTGGGATCCGTCTGTGCCGGTACTACTCTGGCGCTTTTGCTAGGCTTGATCCAAGCGCTCCTGAATCCGGCAACAATACCCTGGGAGGTATCCCATGATGCCCGCGATTCACACAGTCCTGTCGGGACTGTCCGCCATGGGCAAGGCGTTGGGAGTGACGACCCATAATTTGGCCAACGCCAACACCGATAGATTCAAGAGGTCCCGCACCGAGTTCCAGGAAGCAGCCGGAGACGGGGTCCAGGCCTTGGTGGTCCAGGATAATAGCCCAGGTGCCGAGGTCCTGCGGGATTCGTCGATAGGAGCGGCATCGGTGGAATTGTCCACCGTGGATCTCGGGAGTGAGTTGGTCGATCTGATGGTCGTCCAGCGAGCATTTCAGGCAAACCTCAAAATGCTGAGCACGGCAGACCAAGTGCTTGGAAGCATCTTGGATATCCGCAAGTAGCGCCCCCTCACCGTTGCACGATTCGAGCGCTTTCTCCCTGGTGGCAATCGGGCGGCCCTGTGCCGGCCGCTTTAACTTTCCCGTATCCTTGGTCGCTGGCGTCTCCCGTTAAAAGTGTGCTATTTCACCAGCGTGAAGAAACCGTCCGTCCTTTTGTGCCTTCCTCCTCTCACGCAACTCAATACGCCCTACCCGTCCACGGCCTATTTAACGGGATTTCTCCGTGAACGTGGTTACAAAGTCGCCCAGGCCGACATCGGGATCGAAATGGTGCTGGCCTTGTTTTCGCGGACAACCCTGGCGGAGATTTTTGACCAACTGACCGCCCAGCGCGAACACCTGCCCGGGGAAGCAGCGCAGATGTTGGCGCTCGCGCCGGCCTATTTGGAAACGATCGATCCCGTGATTGGGTTTCTGCAAGGTCGTGACCCGATGCTTGGTCCTCGGATCTGTATGCGCGGTTTTCTACCGGAGGGTCCACGGTTCAACGCGCTGGCCAGGTCTCGTTCGACGGACAGACAGGTCCCCACGGTCGATCTCGCGAAGCATCTCGCCACGCTGTACCTCGAGGACCTTGCGGATTTAATCAAGGCGACCGTCGCTCCTCACTTCGAGTTGAGCCGATATGCGGAACGGATCGGCACCGCAGCGTCTGGCTTCGATGCGGTCATCGATGCCATGGAACAGCCGCCCAGTCTCACGGATCGCCTTCTGGGTGAAGCCGTGCAGAACTACCTCAAGAACGTCGCTCCCGATGTCGTGGGTCTGTCGGTTCCGTTTCCCGGCAATCTGCTTGGAGCCTTTCGAATCGCGCAGCACGTGAAAACTACACGCCCCGGTACTATCGTCGTCCTGGGGGGCGGATATGTCAACACGTCGCTTCGCCGTCTGCGCGATCCGCGGGTCTTCGATTATGTCGATTTCATCACGCTGGACGACGGTGAGCGCCCGCTGCTGTGTCTCCTTGAGCTGCTGGCGGGCGGGCGCGATAGCAAAGAGCTCTGCCGTACGTTTGCCCGCTCTCATGGCGTAGTCGTTTTTTACAACGATGCCAAGGAGCGAGACTTCAACACGCAGGAGATCGGGACGCCGACATACGACGGGCTCGCACTCGACCGCTATCTCTCGATTCTGGATACGCTGAACCCCATGCACCGGCTCTGGTCGGAAGGCCACTGGAACAAGCTGACCGTCGCCCACGGATGTTACTGGAAACAGTGTACGTTTTGTGACGTCAGTCTCGACTACATCGCGCGGTATGAAGCGACGCCGGGTGAGGTATTGGTCCACCGGATTGAGGCTCTCGTCGCGGAGACCGGCCGACGAGGGTTCCATTTCGTCGACGAAGCCGCCCCTCCTGCGGCCCTCAAATCGATCGCGTTGTTGCTGCTCGAACGCGGAATCACGATCACGTGGTGGGGCAACATTCGTTTCGAAGAGGCCTTTACCTCGGACCTCTGCCGGCTGCTGGCAGCCTCAGGTTGCGTGGCCGTGACGGGTGGGTTGGAAGCGGCATCGGACCGACTTCTCGCCAAGATGAAGAAAGACATCACGCTCGAACAGGTCGCGAGAGTCGCTGCCGCATTTCGCGCGGCGGGTATCATGGTGCACGCCTATCTGATGTACGATTACCCAGGCGAAACGATCGAGGAGACCATCGACTGTCTGGAACGGGTACGGCAACTGTTCGCCGCCGACCTCGTCCAGTCCGCCTTTTGGCATCGATTCACGGCAACGGCGCACAGTCCCATCGGTCTCGATCCCCGCCGGCACGGCGTAACCATTATCGGTCCAGCGTTCGCAGGATTTGCAGAAAACGATCTGATTCATCGTTGCGAGGAGGGTTCGTGCCCGGCCTGGGTGGGAGACGGCCTTCGGAGGTCGCTGCTGAATTTCATCGAAGGCCGCGGCCTGCGTGTCGATGTCCGACGATGGTTCGATCAACGGGTCTCACGATCACGCGTCCGACGAGACTGGCTCCGCACCACATTGGCCTCGCAGAAGCAGCTCGACAATCCCCTCGCGGAGCGTCGGTTCGTTTGGATCGGAGGCAAGCTCGTGCATGAACCACGAACCGGACGATCGACCCTGATCCTTCCTAACCGCACACGAGACATCACGCTCACGCTCGAGCCACGGACGGCAGGCTGGCTTCTCGATCTCATCCGGGGCGCGACACCATCGCCGGACAAACGGGCGGACCACTACCCGGCTCTGAGAGAGGCGCGCAGGCAATATCCGGTCGGCGGCCCTGCCGGGTTTGATCGGCTCTTACGCACGAAACAGTGGCACCAAATTCGGCAGATCGGGCTCTTGCGCGTATGACCGAAAAAACAGGGCGGAATCGCATAGCGATTCCGCCCTGCGTCTAAACGACCCCATGCTACTTGTTCGGCTGCGGCGTATAGCGGAGGTAGGGCTTCACGACCTTGAACCCTTTGGGGAAGAGCGTCTTCGCTTCGTCATCGGTCACTGCGGGGGTAATAATGCAATCCTGGCCATCCTTCCAATTCACGGGAGTCGCTACCTTGTACTTGGCAGTCAGCTGCAGTGAGTCTACGGCGCGCAACAATTCATCAAAGTTGCGGCCACATGAGGCCGGATAGGTCAACATAAGCTTGATCTTCTTGTCCGGCCCTATCACGAAAACAGACCGTACAGTCATATTGTCCAGCGCATTGGGGTGGATCATGTCATACAACATGGCCACCTTCTTATCGGGATCGGCAATGAGCGGGTAATTGACCGTGCAGTTCTGGGTCTCATTGATGTCCTTGGTCCACCCGCGGTGAGAATCCAGCGGGTCCACGCTGATGGCCAGAATCTTCACCCCGCGCTTGGCGAACTGGTCCTTGATCTTCGCCATGTACCCCAATTCCGTCGTGCACACCGGGGTGAAATCCTTGGGATGGGAAAACAGAATGCCCCAGCCATTGCCGAGCCACTCATGGAAGTTAATCGTTCCTTCCGTTGTCTCCGCCGTAAAGTTCGGCGCCTCGTCGCCTAATCGTAATGCCATACCGGCCTCCTTTCTCGTACGTGTATTTGTAGGATGGAAATAATTCTGGGGGTGTCTGCGCGGTAGTTACGATACCTCCATCATGCCATGCAGTTCAAGAGGCAGATGCCTGTGGGGCGTGCCGGTGGCTGATGTGCTCAAGTTGGTGACAAATCATCCGAAAAGAACAATAGAGCCGATCCCAGGACCAGCATGGAACCCATCAAGGTTGAACGGTCCAGACTGCGTGTCCCGCCTGATGCAATGTACCGGCTCTTGCGCGAAGGCTGTATAGCCGAATTCAACGCCAGGAAAGCCGCCGGGGAAAAACCCGACCTCCGGAGATGTGATCTCAGAGGCCTGGACTTGCGCGGTCTCGATGCCGAGGGATTGGATCTTAGCGACAGCTATTTCCGGCAGACCGACCTGCGCGGCGTCGACCTGCGGAAGGCGAAGCTTGAAGGCGCAAGCATCAACGGTGCGAGAATCTCCGGAACATACTTTCCTCCTGAATTGACTGCGGAGGAAATTACCCTCTCACTGCTGCACGGCACTCGCATGCGATACCGGACGTAGCCCCCTATCCCCATTTCCTCATTCCACTGGTCGCCCAAGAGCGGTTCGAAAACCGAAAAGATGTGCCGGTGCCGGTGATTCAGCCGCGGCAGGACTATCCGAGCCGCCGGCGATTTGCTGATACGGAGTGGTGATGACCCTATCCCGCATTATTCATGAACGCTTCTGCTGCAATCGCGGATTCGCCGCTGGGCACCCATTGCTCCGGGATTGCAATGGGTCCCGGCTGGCATGCGGCGTTGCGGCATGCCAGCGGGCGGGCTCGCCCCGCGCGACCTCAACGTACTGTTTCAAGTACGCCTCGGCCGCGCGAGGCTCCACGCGGGGGTACCCGTTGCTCTTCTCCCTGCAACGGGTCCGACGCTTGGCGACTCCACGATTTCGCGACGAACCGTCATGAATAATGCGGGCTATGGGGCCGGCGCTGGACAGCCTACGAGGCCCGAAGCGTGAAGCTCCTGTCCGGCGTGATGGAGAGCTTCGCGGAGGAGTGAGCTCTCTATGCTCCGGATCGAGCAAGCTCTGTTTGGTGCGCCCGGCTGGAATCGAACCAGCGACCCTCAGCTTAGAAGGCTGATGCTCTATCCAACTGAGCTACGGGCGCAGGAACATGAGGTGTTTATCCGCCGGCAGCAAATACTTTAATGCGATAAAGAGCCGGCGGTACGCACGAAGTGCGGTTTATAGGAATCAACCGGGTTGAAGACTCTATCCCGTCGGCAAGAGCAACTTCATGGCCTCCGGGTCGAGCAAGCTTTGGCTGGTCGGGGCGAGAGGATTTGAACCTCCGACATCCTGCTCCCAAAGCAGGCGCGCTACCGGGCTGCGCTACGCCCCGACTTGTGCTCGATGCTGAAGAATCCCTCCGGCTTGGTTTTCAGTCGTTCGCACGCCTCAACATGCAACAAACAGCACGCGTCGACGTCCTCACTCCCTGCAGTCTTGCGTGAGACCTTTTTGGGCGTCGAGTTTCAAACAAGTTGTGTTGATCGAGCAGCCCTTTGCAGAATCTCCCGCATCTTTGCAAAGGCCCGCGCTCGATGACTGATCCGGTTCTTTTCCTCTCGACTCAGCTCAGCCAAGGTTTTCCCCAAGTCCGGTACGAAGAAGACCGGGTCATACCCGAAGCCCTCCGTCCCCGCCGGTTGTTCACTGATAACGCCTTCGAGGACCCCCTTCGCGATCTGTACTGGGTGGGGGGGGGCAGCCAGGGCCGCCACCGTGATAAACCTCGCTTGTCGCTTTGATCGTGGGATTCCCTCCAGTTCTCGGAGCAATTTGCGCCAGTTGTCCTCGTAGGTGGCATGTTCGCCGGCGAACCTGGCCGCATGGACCCCGGGGCGGCCACCTAATGCATCCACTTCCAATCCCGTATCGTCGGCCACAGCCGGCAAGCCAGTGAATTGCGCTGCCACGTTCGCCTTTTTGATCGCATTGGCTTCGCAGGTCTCTTCGTCTTCCTCCACTTCCGGAGCCAATGGAAACTCGGCCAGTGTCCGAATGGTTACCCCCAAATCAGCGAGCAGCGCCGCAAGCTCCCGAGCCTTGTCGGGATTTCTCGTGGCGAGCACAAGCTCCTTGATCATATCAGCGGACCGATCAGATTTTTTTGAATGGCCACCAGTTGCTCAATGGCTTTCCATCCGATCGACAGAAATTCATCCATGTCCTTCTTATGAAAAGGCGATCGCTCCGCCGTTCCCTGGACTTCCACGAACTGCCCGCGGCCCGTCATGACGAGATTCATGTCAACCTCGGCCATCGAATCTTCCTGGTAAGCCAGATCGACCATCACCTCCCCCCCGACCTTCCCGACGCTGATCGCCGCCAGGTAATCGGTCAAGGGGGATTTCTTGATCAAGTCCTTTTTCTTCAATACCGCGATCGCGTCGGCTAAGGCGATGAAGGCTCCTGTAATCGAGGCGGTTCTCGTTCCTCCATCCGCCTGGATGACGTCGCAATCGATCCAAATGGTCCGCTCTCCCATCAGGGTCTGGTCGGTCACGGCTCGGAGGGCACGTCCTACCAGGCGCTGGATCTCCAACGTCCGGCCTGCCTGTTTCCCCTTGACCGCTTCGCGCGGAGACCGCTCATGGGTCGACCGCGGCAACATCGCGTACTCCGCCGTGACCCATCCTCTGCCCTTATCCTTCAAAAAAGGCGGAACTTTTTCTTCCACTGAAGCGGTGCAGATGACTTTCGTGTCGCCCATTTCGATCAGGACCGATCCTTCCGCGTGCTTGATAAAGTGCCGGGTGATCTTGATCGGCCGAATCTGGTCTCCACGGCGCCCGTCGAAACGCACGATTCCCCCCGCTGCGCTCATCCAGTCGCTCCTGTGAATGAATGGCTGAATTATAGAGAAGGGAGGATGAAAGCGCAAATAACGGCGCTACTCGCCGGGAGGCCGGGGCTTCTCGGACCGTACACGCCTTTTGACACGTCTTCGGATGTACAAAAGCGAAAGAATCACCAGGCTAATTGTGTACACAAACCAATCATCGTGCGGGAATACGTAGGGCATGGCTCAGCCTATGTGGGCGACGAGAAAAACGCAAGCGGTTCTTCGTTGCTTACGGGAGTCGAGTGATTCACACTGTTTTCCGATGCACCGAATTTCAAGTGCGCAGCCGAAACATGGAGCTTATAGTGGCATGGAAGGTGCATCAGTCCGTTCAGTTATTTTGCTCCCATATTCAGGAAAAATTTCATAAGATTGCCTTGGCGCCGCAGACCGATCCGACTCTGGCCGTGCCATACTTCATGCCATCCCAAACGAACCTGAACGAGTACGCAGGATTTCTCGATCGGAAGAACATCCTTGTCGTCGACGATGAGGAACCCATCCGCCGTCTTCTGGCCTACTTCCTGGAGAACCACGGGTACCACGTGACTTTGGCTTCCGACGCGAGGGAGGCGCGTCAGCGTCTCGCAGAACAACCCTACGCGCTCATTCTCTGCGACGTGAATATGCCGGGCGAGTCAGGAATGGATCTGCTCCACGTTGTCCGCACCGAACACGTTCACACGGCCGTCATCATGGTCACGGGACTGGACAGCCAGGTCTTGGCCAACGCTGCGTTGGAGATGGGGGCCTTCGGGTACATCGTCAAGCCATTCGAAGCCAATGAAGTCCTCATCGACGTGGCCAATGCGCTACGGCGTCGCCGATTGGAGATTGAGCGGGAAGCCCAGCGCAACAACCTCGAGGAAATCGTCAGGGCCCGCACCATGGCTCTGCAGCAGGCGTTGGAATGGCTGGAGCGAAGCGAGAAAGAACTTCGGCTCTCCCGCGAAGAAACGATACAGCGGTTGGCTATTGCGGCGGAATTCCGTGACAGCGCGACCGCTCAGCACATTCAACGGATGAGTCATTACTGTGAGCTTCTGGCGCGCCGGTACGGTCTTTCCCCAGAACGTTGCGATTTGATCCGTACCGCGAGCCCGATGCACGACATCGGGAAAATCGGCACGCCCGATCACGTGCTCCTGAAACCGGGCAAATTTACCCCTGAAGAGTTCAACGTCATCGCGCAGCATGCCGAGATCGGCTATCGCATCCTGGGTGGATCCGACGCGGACTTGCTCAAGGTCGCAGCCATCATAGCCTGGACGCACCACGAGCGGTGGGATGGCAGCGGGTATCCCAGACGACTCAAGGGCGAAGCGATTCCGATCGAGGGTCGCATCGCCTCGGTTGCGGACGCGTTCGACGCCCTGACGACCGAGCGAGTCTACAAACCGGCGTTTCCGTTCGAACAGGCCGTCGAGTTCATGCGGAAACATCGGGCCGTCCATTATGACCCGGAGTTGATCGACGTCTTCCTGTCCTCGCTGGACGAGATGAAACGGATTCACGACCAGTACGCGGATCGCTCCATACTCCATCCCCTCGGATGAACCGAGGCCTTCGCTTCGTTGACGAGGTACGCCTCCGCCCCGTATACTCGCCGAGAATTCGCGCCTCACACTGCCTCAGGAACCACCTCGGTCGAGAAACCCTGAAATGGCGGTTGTGAAACGTCCTCAGGATGAAGGCACGCGTTCTATGCGTACGGTGTGATGCGTCAGACCAGCACAAGACATTGGCTCGTCTACGTCTGTGAAGCGCTTCTCACATCCGGCGCCATGCCGGCGTGGGAAGCTACCACGTACTTGACCGAGCATCTCTTCGGGGAGAAGCCGAACCCCAGGTTGCTCGAAACGAAGCACCCCTACGAGGACACATCCAGGTTCTTACAGATTCTCTATCAGCCTCTGGTCGAGGCTGCTTCCCGCGATGTGAGGCTGCCGGAATTCTCGATGCTGCATGTGTTCACCGACATCAGCCTGACCGGTAATTCGGCGGTGTTGGTGGTGTATTTCCCTGGGCGGAATCAACCTCACCGTCTCTTGATGCTCGACGCGGCCCGTGCGTGGGACTTGGTGTTTGCGAATGCCGATGAGTTCAACGCCTGGGCCGAGGATCGTTACCGTTGGGTGCGCAGCGCCCTCCAGTCAGCAATCTCGTCACCGGCGCAGTTTACTCCGGAGGTCGGTACAGCGAGCCCTGCTGTCCTGCTCCTCTAAGTCGAGTTGCGCTCGACACGGGAGGGGGCCCGAACCAACCTCCCCTCCCGTCCCCATTCAGTCGAGCGGCGCTCGACACGGGAGGGGGCCCGAACCAACCTCCCCTCCCGTCCCCACTAGGCTCCCCTTCCCGCCCCCTTACTTCGGTTCATAATTGAGGTTCGGAGCCAGCCATCGCTCCATCGTTCTGATGTCCATCCCCTTGCGGCGGGCGTAGTCTTCCACCTGGTCCCGACCGATCCGTCCGACGGCAAAATACTTGGCCTCGGGATGGGCGAAATAAAGGCCGCTGACCGAGGCGGCCGGCAACATCGCGTAGCTTTCCGTCAACGTGATGCCGGAGTTCTGTTCGGCTTCAAGGAGATCGAACAGCAGACGTTTCTCGCTGTGGTCCGGACAGGCCGGATAGCCCGGCGCCGGACGGATGCCGCGGTACCGCTCGCGGATTAAATCGTCGCTCGTCAAGTGCTCCGACCGACCGTATCCCCACTCGTCTCTGACCCGTTTGTGCAGGTATTCGGCGAAGGCTTCGGCCAGCCGGTCTGCCAAGGCCTTGGCCATGATCGAGTTGTAATCGTCGTGCTCGCGATCGAATTGCTTGCAGAGCTCGTCGAGGCCGATGCCCGCCGTGACCGCGAAGGCCCCGATGTAGTCCTTTCGGCCGGATTCTTTGGGCGCAACGAAGTCGGCGAGGGCGAGACTCGGCTGACCAGCAGGTTTCTCCGATTGCTGTCGCAAGGTGTGGAAGGTCGTCACGGTCTTCGTTCGTGTGTCGTCGCGGTAGACCTCGATATCGTCGCCGACCGCGTTGGCGGGGAACAACCCGTACGCCGCGTTCGCGGTGAGGAGTTGCTCCCGCACAATCCGTTCCAGGAGCCGCCTCGCGTCATCGAACAGTTCTTTCGCTTTCGGGCCGACCTTCTGGTCATCGAGGATGGTCGGGTAACGCCCCTTGAGCTCCCAGGTATGGAAGAAGGGCGACCAATCGATGAACGACACGAGGTCAGGCAGCGGTTGTTGCGCGATGACCTGCACGCCGAGACGGGCCGGGCTCGGAATGTCCATGGTGGCCCAGTCGGTCGTGAGTTTGTTCGCGCGCGCTTGTGCGAGCGTCCACAGGGCCTTCGCTCCGCGATCCTTGTGCGCCTGACGGATTTGCGCATAGTCCTCCTCCACCTTTCGGGCAAAACCCTGCCGCAGGTCCACACTGACCAGGCTGCCGATCACCCCCACGGCTCGTGAGGCATCCATCACGTGGACCACGGGATGGTGGTATGCCGGCGCGATTTTCACCGCGGTGTGGGCTTTGCTCGTCGTGGCGCCGCCGATCACCAGCGGAATTTCCCAGCCTTCCCTGGTCATCTCCCGCGCGACGTGGACCATCTCGTCGAGCGAGGGCGTGATGAGTCCGCTCAGGCCGATGATATCGACCTTGTGCTCCCGTGCAACCGCCAGGATCTTCTCGCAAGGCACCATGACGCCCAGGTCGATGACCTCGTAGTTGTTGCAGCGCAGTACGACTCCCACGATATTCTTGCCGATGTCATGCACGTCGCCCTTGACCGTGGCGAGCAGAATCTTCCCGTTTGATCGTGCGGTGCCGAGCTTCTGCTTCTCCGCCTCCATGAACGGCTGCAAGTAGGCCACGGCCTTCTTCATGACGCGCGCGCTCTTCACGACCTGAGGCAAGAACATCTTGCCCGATCCGAACAGGTCGCCGACGATGTTCATGCCGGCCATCAGCGGGCCCTCGATAATCTTGAGCGGCCTGGCGTACGTGCGGCGGGCCTCCTCGACATCCTGCTCGACATAGTCCGTGACACCCTTCACCAGCGCATGGGACAGGCGGTCTTCAACCGTCCCCTTCCGCCATTCATCGTCCTTGACCGTCGCTTTGCCCTTCTGTTTCACGGTTTCGGCGAAGGCCACCAACCGTTCGGTCGCGTCGGGCCGCCGGTTGAGGAGCACGTCCTCGACCAGTTCCAGGAGATCCTTCGGAATTTCCTCGTACACGGCGAGCTGACCCGCGTTGACGATCCCCATGTCGAGACCCGCTTTGATGGCGTGATATAGAAAGGCCGCGTGCATGGCCTCGCGCACGACGTTGTTTCCCCGAAACGAGAAGGAAATGTTGCTGATCCCGCCGCTCACCTTGGCATGGGGCAGGTGTGTCTTGATCCAGCGCGTCGCCTCGATAAAGTTCACCGCATAGTTGTTGTGCTCCTCGATCCCCGTCGCGACGGTGAGGACGTTCGGATCGAAGATGATATCTTGCGGTGGAAATCCGACTTGCTCAGTGAGGATCTTGTAGGAGCGCGCACAGATCTCCGTTTTCCTCTCCAGCGTGTCCGCTTGGCCGCTTTCGTCGAACGCCATCACGACCACTGCCGCTCCATACCGGCGGATCAGCGCGGCTTGCTCCACGAACTTCTGCTCCCCTTCCTTCAGGCTGATGGAATTGACGATCCCTTTGCCCTGGATGTTCTTGAGCCCGGTTTCGAGCACCTCCCATTTCGAGCTGTCGATCATGACGGGCACCCGAGCGATGTCGGGTTCGGACCCGATCAGGCGGAGGAATTTCTCCATGGCCGCTTTGGAGTCCAGCAGCGCCTCGTCCATGTTCACGTCGATGATCTGGGCTCCGCTCTCGACCTGTTGGCGAGCGACAGACACGGCCTGCTCGTAATCGCCGGCCAGAATTAATTTGGCGAAGGCCGGAGAGCCGGTGACATTCGTCCGCTCACCGATGTTCACGAAATTGGTGTCCGGGCGTATCGTCAGCGCTTCGAGGCCGCTCAAGCGCGTATAGGGCTCGACGGTCACGGGCGTTCGGGGCGGAACGTCTCTGACCGCATCGGTGATCATCTTGATATGGGCGGGCGTCGTTCCGCAGCAGCCCCCCACGATATTGAGCCATCCGCTTTCCGCCCACTCACGAAGCTGCGGCGCCATGGTATCCGGGGTCTCCGGAAAACCGGTGGGCAGCAGAGGATTGGGAAGCCCGGCGTTCGGATGGACGCTGACAAACACCGGCGCAATCTGCGCCAGCTCCTCGATCAGGGGGCGCATCTCTTTCGGACCCAGGGCGCAATTCATGCCGACGCTGAGCAGCGGCACGTGCGAGATGGAATTCCAGAAGGCTTCGACCGTTTGACCTGTGACGCTCCGATTGCTCCCGGCTTGGATGAACGTGACTGAGGCCATCAGCGGAATCCGAATCCGGCGTTCCGCGAAGAGGGTTTCGATCGCGAAAAAGGCGGCCTTGGCGTTCAGCGTGTCGAAGATCGTCTCCACCAACAACAGATCGACGCCGCCGTCGATCAAGCCCCGCGCCTGCTCGTAGTAGGCCGCGACAAGCTCATCATAGGTGGTTCCCCGCGCGGCCGGGTTACTGACATCGGTCGATATGGAAGAGGTTTTGGTGGTCGGCCCGATGGCGCCTGCGACGAAACAGCGCCGTCCCGGTTGGACGGCGCAGACCTTCTCCACGGCTCGTCGCGCGCATTCCGCCCCCGCCTTCGCCAACTCATAGGCAAGGGGCTCCATGTGATAGTCGGCCAGAGAAATGACCTGGGAGTTGAAGGTATTGGTTTCGATGATGTCCGCGCCGGCTTCAAGATATTGCCGATGAATGTCCTCGACGATGGCCGGTTGGGTGATATTGAGGAGATCGTTGTGCCCCTTGAGATCCCGTGCCCAATTCTTGAACCGCTCCCCGCGGAACGATGCCTCGTCCAGCTTGTACTGCTGGATCATGGTACCCATCGCTCCATCGAGAACGAGGATGCGTTCCCGCAAGAGGGATTCAATCGGTTTCATGGTTTTTCCCCGGCCGTGCAGCCATCATACTGGAAGGGTCTGGGAGCGGCAAGCGAGCCCATATTATTCATGACGGTTCGTGACGAAACCGCCCAGACGCCAAGCGTTGGACCCATTGCATAGAGAGAACACTGGGTGCCCCAGCGGGGTATCGGCGGTTGCGGTAGAAACGCTCATGAAGAATGTGTGCTAACACCGGGGACTTCTTGACAGTCACCGGGTCAGCCGATACGATCTTGCCGTAGCAGGAGTCACCGTTGCCCTTCCCGAGTACACCTCCTCGCCTGCCTATCCACCTCTTCGTCCTCTTCATAATGGTCTTATGTGCTCGGCCGTCTGTGATCGAGGCCAAACCTTATTTCGAGGACGGCTTCTTGGGCCTTACCCAGCAAGAGCTGCACGACAAGCTCGGCCAACCCCAGGCCGTTCGTGACAGAAAATCCGCCCTGCGCGTCTTCACCTATTACTCGATCGCCGACTGGGAGCGCTATTTCAAGAAGCTGGTATCGCCGGAGAACGGGGAAGATGTCTACATCTTCAAGCGGAGCGGTGTCGACGTGCGGTACTCGTTCAGCTACACGCGGGACCTCAACGACCAGAGCGAAGCACCTACACTGTACGTGCGCTTAGTGGATATCGAGTTCTCCCCGCCGGTTCCGATCGCACAGGTACCGGCCTTGGTTCCGGAATTCCGGCCGTCGGAGGAACCGAACGTGCCGGCCTTTCGATCGAACCTCTGGCTTCTGTTGTTCAAGGGCCCTTCATCCCCGGAGGCCCAATTTATCGTCCGTGAAAAGGGCAAAGACAAGCTCGACTGGGCGCTGGCCTTCCAACTGTTTTCCCTTCAAGGCCTTTCGGATCCGCTTTCCATGAAAGCGCCCGTCGATCGCATGGAGATCAGTGCACAAAGCCTCCAGCTCGTTCGGCAGCGTCAAAAGAACACGCATGACCCGATCCTCAACCCCTTCTCCAAAGAATTCGCGCAACTCCCTCCTCCGCCTCCGCCGGCGGCGAAGAAAATCCCCATGCCGAAATATTCGGAGTAGCCACGGCGCGCCAAGCAGCGGTTATTGTGGAGCGCTTGCCTGATCGATCTGACCAACCCGGTCCTTGTGGAGGGTTTGGATTTTCTGCCCTTGCGTTTTGTAAAGGTCCACGAGACTGCCTGAGCGCTGGGTCGAGCCGGCTCGTTTGATGCCGTCGCTTGCGATGAACATGGCATACACAGTGCCGAGCATGAGGAAACCGAGACCCCAAGGAAGCAACAACGAGAGAAACTGGCTACCGGTCAGGCGTGCGAGCGCGTAAAGCAGGATCATCGCCAGGCACCCGACCACCATCACGAGCGATTGATAGGCGGTCAGCCCTGGGATAACGGTCTCCGGAAGGAGATCCAGAGTTCTCTGAACGGCGGAATCGATCGTCTTCTGTGCGAGAAGCGAAAGAGGCCTCGACGGAGGTTCAGAACGCGTGATCGGTGCTGATTCTCCCGGTTCCGCATCGTTCATCACTGTGACCCGATCGCGGAATTGCGGCGGCACGGCTTCCCATTGGTCCGTGGCGATCAGTTGTCCCTTCTGATCCGTATAGGTATAGAGGAGCTTCTCGGCCACACCTGCCGTAGGCGACAGAAGGCACCACATCAACCAGAGCCCGATCCACAGTAGTTGCTTGCCGCCCTGAGGCTGATCCTTCACGCCTACCCTCGAAGGAAGCGATGGGGTACTGGCCACATCGATCCCCACAAGCATACCACTCAACGAAAAGGTCACCCCCTCGTTTCACCAGCGGGCGGTGTACCGCCTGGAGAATGATGACGAGACCGTAGTGGGCTATTGGAGGTGTGGGCAAAAGAGTGGCTCAGGAGTCTGAGTAACGGAGATCTCCTTCATCGGCTAAAGATAGGTAGGGTTCGCCCCATTGGCGTGAGCTTTCCAGGCTCCACGGTTCATCGACGTGCTCGGGTTTGAAGCGAAGCCCGTACCGACCGCCGTACACGAGGTAGGTGAGCCCCGCACCCGAGTCCTCCACGACCTGGGCATAGGCTTGGCAACACGGATGCGCCGGATCATCGGTCCAACCGGTCACCTCACACCATTCCCCGTTCGGGTTGCGATCATACAAGCGCACGTGGCTGACAGCACGCGCAGGGCTCACCTCCTTGAACCGCGCAAAGTAACTGGTCTCACAATTCTCGTTGCT
The DNA here is from genome assembly GCA_037446055.1 of Nitrospiraceae bacterium. Classification (GTDB taxonomy): domain Bacteria; phylum Nitrospirota; class Nitrospiria; order Nitrospirales; family Nitrospiraceae; genus JBBIJI01. The sequence goes on along the minus strand of JBBIJI010000026.1, from coordinate 15,181 downwards.
CTCGACGTCGATGATCACGGCAGTATTCGCATGACGCTTCGGCACTGACCTAGTTCCATCGTTCGATCCAACCTTCTTCCCGAGCAAACCCTGCTTGGAACCGCGGGGCACTCCTGGGGTTGACTCGATCGACAAGCATTGTTTAGCATCCTTATCGTTAATGCCATTGACTGCCATGCCGAGCGGCCAAGTCGACACCCAGCCCCTTCCTGTTTCCCAGCCGGTCCCGGAACCGAAGCCATTTCTTTGTCGCCGACCGGTTCGCATCATCATCTATACCGGGCTCGGGCTTTTCCTGGCCGCCATGATCATCATGCGGTACCTGCCCGTCCTGCTGGATCCGACCTTCGAGAAACACATTGCGGAGCACCGCGTCGTCGTGGGGATGTCCAGGGAGCAAGTGCTCCAGGCCTGGGGATCGCCGAACACGATGAACGTGTCCTTCACGGACGATGGGATTCGCCGCGAGGAATGGATCTTTGAGGATTGGGTAAGCCCCGCCGTCGTCACGCATCGCTATCTCTATTTCGAAGAAGGCAATCTTGTCGGCGGGTGGTTCCGGGGGTCGGATGTGCGCATTCCCGCCAAGCCGGCACTTCCGAAGCCGAATTCTTCCGGCAGAGGCGAACGATCCACCGAGGGAGACGGCTCAACTCGCCTCTCGGATCGGCAGACGTAGTCGGCTCAACAACTCTGCGCCGCGGCTGAAATCCCGTTCATCGACCATCACCCAGCAGGCGAGAAACGGAACCCCGGGATAGAGACTGCTGACGTGCTCATGCCTCACGACATAGCGAATGTCGTTCACATCCAACAGACTCTTGATGACCGCCAGCTCACCGACATTGGACGGCTCGGTCAACTTCACCATGTTTGAAACCCACTCATCGCGTGCTTCACGGTGAACCTGCGAAATTCTTCCCTGTCATTGCCCGATCCAGCGCCTCGACATACAGACGCACATTTCTCGCATTCTGCCCGAAGTCCCAGCGACCGACTTTCGAAGCGGAGCGGACGTTGACGACGGCCTGTTCCCCTTCCGCGTTCACGCGGACCGTGACCTCATCCGTGAATCCCCACAGCGGTGTTTTGGCAACGACCCGAATCTCCATCGGACTGAACTGATACGTGAGCACCTTCCATCTCGGCAACTGGCCGGCCACTTTGCGAGCCGTTTCGAACACGCGCTCCGCCGGCGCCGCGTACGTTCTCGGTTGGAGATCCGGATATTCCGGGCTCTTGCCGGTCTCCACCGCATTGACAAAGGGCCACTGCAGGAGTGCGACGCCAAGCGCCGCGATAAGGATCATGCCGATCGTCACCAACACTCGAGACCCCATGATTCGGTTCGTGTCCTCCAGTTTCGGATTCGGCTCACGGGTTGCCATCGAACAGGCTGTGCAAACACGTCAGATTCGTTGCATTTTATCCGAACGCCCCATACACTGAGCCATGAGGCTCATGCTACGGGTTGCACATCTCAGGACTGCAGGGCGAATATTAAGGCGTTTCCGTGATCTGGACGCGTCGTTCCTTGCCGGGACCGCCCGAGACCGTCAAGACTCGCTTCCACTCGCGCACCCGGTAAATGGCCCAGGCGTTCGAGCGTCCTTTGTAGAACGCGTCGGGATCTTCTCCGCTGGCGTTCAAATAGATCGGCTCAGTAAATCCCTCTTCCAAGACATAATCCAACAGCGATTCCGTCGTAAATCCTTTGCCCCGCAGAGCCACGTCGGCCAACAGGTTCAGGATGTCATCCGGATTCTGGATGGTGATCGGATCCATTCTCTTGATTCCATTATGAGCGGATTGTAACGAGGCCTTATCGGAGAAGGCAAGGCATGGCAAAGCGCGCGTTGACCTCCACACAATTTTGCGAACGAATTCTGGGCATCATGGATCAGAAACATCATTGGGCGTGGCCCTACTTCGCCGGAGGCACGCTGACGAAAGACCAACTGAAGATCCACTTTCAGCAGGAATATGCCGTCTATGTCCGCGAGTTTCCCGTCCTCCTCGCGCGCGTGCACGGACAGAACCCACCGGCCTCGGTTCGCCGGATGCTGGCGGCGAATATCTATGAAGAAGACACGGGCGGTTTGTCACTCGGACGGTCGCATCCCGAGCTGTTTCACGAGATGATGAGGGGTCTTGGTTACAAGGCGGAAGAGTTTGAGCGAGTGACCCTGCTGCCCGCCGCCAGAATCTTTCGACGATGGTTGGACCGAGTCTCGAATCGACGAGAATGGGTGGTCGGGGCCGCGGCGCTGGCGATCTTTGTCGAGGGCAGCGTCAAAGACCGGAAAGAGATTCTCGAGCCGACCAAACCGAAGAGCCGGGACGAAATTGAAGCCTACGTCAGGGATCACCCGTTGGTCCGGCATCACGGGGTCTCGCCGGACCACATGGACCTGATTCGAGCGCATCAGAAGGTCGAGGCGGGGCACCGCCAGGATGCCTATGTGATGGTCGTCAACCATGCGATCACCGCGCAGCAACAGGAAGCCGTCTTGAGCTGTCTCAGGAAATCGCTCCGCCTGTGGCTGAAGTACCGGGACGCCGTCGCCAAAGCTTGCGGCCTGAAGAAACCCTGATCGTTGCGTCCGCTCACCTCACTCCTCTTCTTGCTCGTTCCTCTTTTAGACATTGGCTCTCAGCCATCAGCTATCAGTTTCTCTCCGCGGGATGACATGGTGTTGGTGCCCGCAGGCGAGTTTGTCATGGGGAGTCCGGCCGGCACCGAGGGTTTTGAGGACGAACGGCCGCAGCGCCATGTTTTCGTCAGCACCTTCCAAATCGACCGCCACGAAGTCACGAACGGCGACTATCTAGCCTTCGTCCAGGCGACGGGTCACCGCATCCCGGAAAACGCCCGGACAGCAGCCACTCTCTGGGAGAGCGGCCGACCGATGCCGGGCATCGAGCGCCATCCGGTCGTGAACGTGAGCTGGGAGGATGCCCTGGCCTATTGCCGGTGGCTGAATAAGCGGTTGCCGACGGAGGCGGAGTGGGAAAAGGCCGCGCGGGGGACGGACGGACGGATCTACCCGTGGGGGAACGAGTGGGATTTCACGAAGGCCAACAGCGCCAGTTACTGGGCGGGACGCACCGTGGAATTCGAGAGCGGCGCGGATTGGGATGCCTTCTGGCTGAGAGGCGAGGGTGCCCGTCTCTCAAAAGAGAAAGGACTCAAAGGTGAAGTGTTGACTCTGCCGATCGGCAGCTTTCCGCAAGGGGCGAGCCCCTACGGCGCGCTCGACATGGCGGGCAATGTAGCCGAGTGGGTTCAGGATTGGTTCGATCCGAACTATTATCGATCGGCGCCGTTATCTGATCCGCAAGGACCGCCGCGAGGAGCGATCAAATCGATGCGCGGCGGCTCCTGGCTGAAACCGGCCAAGAGTCTGCGCACCAGCGACCGCGACTGGGGCACGACCGACAGCCGCCCCAGCGGCACGGGGTTTCGCTGCGCCGCTGACGCCTACTGATCACGCTTCACGCGAACATCCCCACCGGTGTGTAGCTATGGCCCGGCAAGACTGTAGCCAGTTCCGAGTTCGTAACGCCGAAATGTTTAACCGAAAGTTCGCCGAAGATGTCCCTGAAATCGACGCGGGGCGGAATGTATCGGCCGTCGGCCAGATTCGCCGCGGAGAGGGAAAGAGGGAAGCCACCGACTCCGTGATAGAGCCCGCCCCTCACCGAGCCTCCCAAAACAAACCACACTGACCCCCTGCCGTGGTCCGTTCCTCCGCTCGCGTTCTGTTTTACGGTTCGACCGAACTCGGTACAGGTGACTAACACCACGTTACTCATCCTGGCACCAAGGTCGTCGTAAAAGGCTCTGATCGAGCCGGCGAAGTCCGTGAAGAGCGCCGCCTGGCGATTACCGGCCGCGCCGCCGGCGCCTTGGTCATCATGTGTGTCCCATCCGCCGATGTCGACTGTGGCGATTTCCATGCCGAGCCCCGGTCGGATGATGTGAGCGATATCACGGAGCTGCCGCCCAAAGGTCGTGTTGGGATAGATGGCGCCGTTTTGGGGAGCGGCCGGCCCGACCGCTTCGATCGCTCTGATTTTGTCCAGCATCTCCGGTCCCAAGGCGTGTGCACTTTGCCGGAACGGATTCGTTGTTGTGAGCTGGGGGTCCTGGCCATAGATTGCTCGCAGATTCCCCTCCAGCCTCGTTCGCGAACTTCCTAGGCGAGAAAAGCTCAGAGCACTGAGGCTCGACATCGCGGGAACGAGCACCGAGCCCCGGAGGGAGTCGGCCAGATCGGACCCAAATCCGGCCGCGCGGAGCGTCGGAGTGACCGGCGACGGAACGGCCTGCAGATACCGATTGAGCCATCCATCTTGCAGGGTCAAGACGCCGTGCTCGATCGTGTCTTGGTCTGTGAAGTGAGAGAGTGTGTTGGCGGACCCCGCTGTCGTGACCGCCGCCAGGCGGCACCACGCCGATGCCTCCGTTGGACGGCTGAGGCCGCATCACGTAATACTGCGGGTCCGAGTAGGGAATGATGGTGTTCAGTCCGTCATTGCCTCCGCGTTGAAACACGACCACCAAGGTCTTCCCGGCATTGGTTGCCGCGAAGGCGGCCCCGAAACGAAGCAAGGCATTCGGGACAAGACTCATCGTCAGCACTGAGCCGGCGGTCCCCAGCGCACGCCTCAAAAAGGTCCGGCGGGAGAGTGCCGCGTCAGGGGTGGCCGAGCAGCACGAGCATGCGTGTATCGACGGATTTTCGTCGGTCACTTGAGAAGACATGACCTGAATCGGCTTCTTGGTACGCATGGGTGACCTCATTGGTACAGATACCGGGGGTTGCTCAAAATGGTGGCCAGGACTCGATCGATCGCGTCTTCTCGGGTCGTGTCATTGAGATCGAAGGTTCTGCCCGCGGGAATCCCTTCCCGCAACGTATCAAGATACAGTTGATACTCGGTCGTCGTGACCTGTCGATCGAGAGTCAGGTTCGTCAGGAATCCGATCACATCGGCTTCCGTCCCGAAGCCGAGATTTTGCATCCAGGTCCGGCTTCTGCCGCCGCCCGTGCCGTAACTGATGGTGGACCCGAATCCGGAGATGGTCGACTCAAACGCCAGGCTGGTTTCGTTGAAGAGGACATTCGTATCGAGCCATTCGACGGAATTTTCCTTGAACCCCGTCGGCGGTGAATACTCATAGAGAGATTGGCCGGTAGCGACCAGCCGGTTCCGGAAGGGGTCTCGCGACGACCACACCCCGAGATTCCGGTGGATGCCGACGACGAATTCGAGCGGCGTTTTGATTTGGCTCCGGTAGTTCGCAACGTCGTTGAAGTCGGCCGATGTGAAAATCGTAATGAGCACCTTCTTGATGTCCCCGCCCGAATCGGTAAAGACGGACGACACTTCATTGACCAGGGTCTGAGACGGGCTGTCGCTGACGAAATACTCACACAGTTTCTTCGCGAGATGCGGGGCGGTCGAGGGGTGCGCCGTAGCGAGTTGCAGTACGCGCTCTCCTTCGCTCGGACCGCTTCCGTCGAAGGGAATCACGTTCCCGAGCACCGTTTTGGTACCTGGGCTGTAGCGGATCGAGACGAAGCGAAAGCCCCCGCGCACGTCATTGGTGTTGTCCCAGCCGGTGAACGTCTTGGCCGCTTCCACGATGTCGGGCTGGGTGTAGCCGTTCGGATTTCCGTTGCCGTCCACGCCCAGGGTGTGCAACTCGAGCACCTCGCGGGCATAGTTTTCGTTCGGGCTCTCCTTCACATTCACATCGGTGTTGAGATAGATCATCATGGCCGCGCTCTTGCCGCTTGCCATGAGGAGGTCCACGAACTTGCCGAATGCCAAGGATCGGAACGCCTCATTTTCGATCAATTCGTACTGCCCCTTCCCATGGGTCCGATAGTTCGTGTTGAAGTGGTTGTCCCAGAAGTACACCATCTTCTCCAATAATTGGCGTCGGCTGTGGAACTTTCGGATGAGGTCGTGGTCCTGGAGTTGACCGAGCGAGGGCGACAGCACGCTCGCGTCGCTGCTGTCCGCAGGCCAGTCGAGTTTGTCCTGGCTGAGCAGCGCGTCGGTTGCCGTATCCTCGAGGCGCGCCGGAGCCGGCAGCGGCGACGTGCTATGGAGGTGCGTCGGCCACGGGAGCGTCGGATCCAGCTCAAGCTGCTCTTTCATAAAGCGGGTCGCCCAGTCCCTGGCTTCGGTCGGCGTCATGACGGCGACACGATTCAACTGATCGGGAGTGCCGCCGAAAGACAGGCGATTCAACGCGTGATACGCGATCCAAGTGGCCGGAACGGCCGGCAGCCCGGGCGCCGGCGGGCACAGCGTCGGTGCTGGAGCTGCCGGCGGAGGCGCGGGAATCGTGATCGGCTCAATGAGGATGGTTTCCAGCTTCGGCGCCTTGTTCAAGAGGCGCTGCAACCCGGCGCCGACCGGCTTTTTGATCGCGGCTTCGCCTCCCGTGGCCGAGGCGAAGGGGAGCACGGTCGACCCCACTGCCGCGAATGATCCCATGGTCATTCCAGTGGGACGACTCGCGGAGCCGGCGGAGGAAGTGCCGACTGCGCCGCCCATTGAAGAACCGACCGTGCTGGAGCCGCCGACGGAGGCGTCACTCATTGAAGGGGTCTTTGAGGTTGTGTCGAGCTGCGACGATTGCTTCATCTCGCTTGAGGCAGAGGGAGCAGCCGATTCCCCGCTCGTTCCTCTTTCGCCGGGCCGTAGGTCTAGGCCGTTTGGTTGAACCCGGGCGGCGGCAGGAGCCTTCAAGAGGCCGCGCGATTTCTTGGTCGGGGCGCGCCGTTGAGCAGGCTTCTGTAAGTTCGACCCTCGGTCTTCGATCACTCCCGTTGTGCTCCCCTCTCGATCGCCGAGACTGCCGCGATCTCGAGGAATGAGCGAATGTCGAGAGGAAGAAGTGTGAGATTCACCCTCGTGGGCGAAGAGTGTGCTCGGAGTGGCCAGAAACAATCCCGGACCGATGAGCCCAAGGCTGAACATCACGCCGGAGAGACCTATAACGGAGGCTGTGAACCCTCTCACTGTGTGGCCCGCTCGTATGCGTATGTTGCCGCGCATCATGGCAGACCTCCGTGTTCATCACCGCGTAGGAGGTGTGATTTCTGTGACGAGCGTCAAGTTCATCGATCCAAGACCGATTTCGCCACCATGCGGATTTCATGTTCTTGGTCACGATCGAAGTGGGCAGTCGAGGACCATGCCGATGTAGCTGAGCAAGAGCAATGCCTTCATCGGCAACCCGCAACCTCGCGTGCCACCGACACAGATCCTCAGGGATGACAAAAAAGGATCGGACAAAGCTGGCACCGGAGTGCAGGCAAGCGCCTACTGGGGACCGCTCGCGGACGTTCTGAGTTGGAGGGCTTCTATGGGCGAGACAATCATGCAACCTGTGACTGGAATGGCTGAACTTGATTGGAAGTAGCAAGTCCAACAGCGGCGGTCAGTTGCAGCGCCTATTAGCAGCGAGGACGACCGTCACTTCTTCCGCAGGTACAGCACGGCATCGCTGGCAAGAGGCGAACGGAACGTGCGGCGGGCGCCTCCCTCGATGGGAAGTGCCTTCTCCGCCGTGCCATTGACCGGATCGATCCATTCCACTTCGAGAATTCCCTCGGCTGCTGTGAGATCTACCGTCGCTTCAGTACCCACAGGGAGGTACACGACGTACGCCTCGCCCGGCTGGGCCAGGCAATATTTCGTTGAAGCGCAGTCATCGCGGGGCGTCATCCCGGCGAGGTCCAGCCGCTCAGCCAGCCGGCGCGTATGGCCCATCGCGCGGCGCGCGCTGGCGGCACCGGCAACGTTATCGTCCGGCTTCCCGCTGAGTATGGCGAGCCGATCCATGTATATCGGGTGATAGCCGCGCAGGAAACTCTTCCACACCCAGCGGTAATCACCGCCTACTCCCCAGAGATGATCTGTGTCCGTAATGACGACCTTTCGTCCGTCGGCGATAGGAGGATTGTCCTTGAAGTCGCCCGCCGTGCCATCGTCCTGCGGAGAGATCCAGTCGGCCGGGCTCGCCCATAATGCCGCCATCGACCCGGCCCCGCCGCTATCGAAGGCAGTCATCCCGACCGGGTGCTGCCTGGGTTTGGTCTCTTCGTACTGCTTGATGTATCTCACCATGTGGTACTGCCAGTCCTTGGAATAGATCGCGGTCTCGTTCGTGATTTCATAGAGCAGGTTGTCGAGGTCGTTAAGGGTATCAACAACCTTCCGGAGGTAGGCTTCCTGAAGCCGCGTGATATCGGGTACTTCAAGCGAATGGACTTCCCCACCCTCCCCGTCGCCGTTGAGGTCGCCATCGACCCCGTTGATGTTATTCGCCTTGTTGAATGGATGGAGAGGCCAGGGATTGCCGTAGCCGTGGTTATAAATGCTCCAGCCCTGAAACAGCATGACGCCCACATAGATTCCCCGGCGCCCGGCGGCAACGATGCGGTCCCGTAGGCGTTGGAAGTACGTCTCGTCGAACTCTCGCAAGTCGAACTTCGGCTTCCCATCCAAGCCCATATCCGGTCCCGTGCGACGGTAAGCGAGGGGCTCGTAATACCTCTCGTCAACACCCCCCTCCCAAGCCCACAGCCGTATGAAGTTGTGACTAGAGGATTGAAGCAAATCCAGATAGGCGTCGTAGTCGAAGCGGGTGATCGACTTACCAAGCGCGCCGGAATCCTGGAGACTATCCCAGGTGTGCGACCCGGTCAGGTAGATGGCCCGGCCTGTGCCGTCAGTGAAGTAGCGCGGGTTCTTGGGATGAACCTGAAGCGGTCCTTTAGCCCTCAGGTCGGCTTCGGGATCAGCGGCTAAAGGGGACGAGACAGCGAAGAAGGCCACGGCCAGCGCGAGGCAGAGCGCAGACTTGCTGGATGACATAACACCCCTCTCGCTGCCGACCTTACGCCGATCACCTAATCGTAAAGCGATCGGGTATATCCGGTGGTTAGGCCACACTTTTGTCGGGGGTATCGAGGCGACGACCGCGCCATTCGGCATCCCAAGGCTGCGCGGATTCTTACGAATGCAACGTAAACTGGCCCCGCGCTGCTCGCTCTGTGCGTTACGCGGGCAAATAGCCGTTGCCGCGAAACCACGTGACCGCGTCCCGAATGGCCTGCTCGACCGAGCTGCGCGGGTAGTCCAGCTCGCGGATGGCCTTCGAGCAGTCGTAATGCTGCATGTGCTGCAAGGTCTCGATAAAGAAACCGGGCACCGGCGCTGGCCGGCGGAGGATCGTCCGAAACGCCCACTCGCCGGCCTTCGAGCCATAGCGCGCGACCGCAAACGGCGCCGGGAACAGCGGCGGCATCACCCCCGCCACTTGGGCGATCAGCCGGCACAGGTCCTTCTGTGTCGTGTTCCAGTTTCCAAGGATGTAGCGCTCGCCGACTTTCCCCCGCTCGGCCGCTTTGATCATCCCCGCCGCCACATCCCGCACGTCAATGACGTTGGTCAGCCCGGGGATATAGCCCGGCATCAACCGTTTCGCGATCATGAGGATTTGCGTTCCGCTCGTGGGCCGGCCGTCGTACGGCCCGAAAAAGGCCGTCGGGTTCACTACTACCGCCGGCACTCCGGTCTTCGCCGCCTCCAGCACGGCGTTCTCCATCGCGGCTTTCGCCATGAGATACGGATTGCTCGGGTAGCGGGAGACGAAGGGGCGGTCTTCGGTGGCCAGCCCCTTGCCTTCAGCCGGAAAGCCGATCGTCGTGAGCGTGCTGCCGAAAACGAGACGCTCGACGGAGGCGCCTCGGCACGCGTCAAGCACGTGCCTGGTTTCCGCGAGCGCCTGCGCGACAGCGGTTGAGGCGGGAATCGTCTCAGTCGGATAATACGCGGCGCAATGATAGACGACGCGGACTCCGGCGCAGGCCTGAGCAAGGGATGCGACATCGCGCAGATCGCCCTCGGCCCGTTCGACCTCCAGACCGTGGAGCGCCAGATGGTGGCGCTTGGCTTGCGCGGCCGACTGGATCGAACGCACAAGCACGCGCACCTGGTCCCCTCGATCTAGGAGCGCCCGAACCAGGTTGGCTCCGAGTAGCCCCGTTCCACCTAGTACGAGGACTTTCATCAACCACCCGCTCGCTGCCGCGTCATCGCCGCTCCTTGATCTTAGCGTACTAGGGTCCTGAGATACCATCGGGGGGTACTTAGCGCGCATTATTCATGACGGTTCGTCGCGAAATTGCGGAGTCGCCAAGCGAGACGGGCGCGTGGAGGCGCGAGGGAGGGAGGCATACTTGAAACAGTATGTTGACCGACCGAGCGACGAGCCCGCCCGCCTGCCTGCTGAAAGGCCGCACGCAGGCTTGTCGCAGCGGCGAATCCGCAATTGCAGCAGAAGCGTTCATGAATAAGGCGCGCTAGGGCCTTCCGTCGGACAGGACCTACGCCCCCTTGAATTTCATACACACTTCGCCTTGCTCCCAGCTTTTAAAAAGCCTGGCGACGACGTCCTTGGCGGACATCACTCTTTCCTCCCTTGGCCGATTTCGCACCCGCCCGGTCCCGCACGACGCGCCATCAAATCCATAAGCGGCAGCTCCTGGCTCAAGCCGACCAAGGGCCTGCGCCCCACCGAGCGCGATTGGGGAACAATGGATAACTGCCCCGGCGGCAGAAGGTTTCGCTGTGCGAAGCATGCGTGGTGGCGACGCGTTCAAGAAAACCAGTTCACATTCGGTGAGCCCGAGATCCTCGCCGCACGCGGAGGAGGGGAAAATAGCTCGTCGCACTGGTGTCTTTTCTCACAGATTCACCCAACTCACTTGGCGCTTGGGAGTTGAAGGTGACATTCGTAGGAGCTGAGATAGCAATAGACGAAGGTCTTTCAACCGATTCATGGCCTTCTATCTCCTTGGCCAATCGACGGTCGATACATTCATCAAGAGGGATTCTCACGAAGCGGCGGCCAGCATTCGAGCCTTCGCCTCTTCGAGGAAGGCAATGACTTGCTCACGAGTAACGGTTGCAAATCCGTCGAGAAAACCGTCGATAGTCTGTCCCCCTTCGAGATACTCGATCAGTGTTTGCACGGGGACCCGTGTCCCGCGAAAGACCGGTGTCCCGCCCAGGATGTCAGGACTGGAAATGATGAGGGATTGCTTAGCGGTAGTCATAACCTATCCTGTCGATGGCTGGGATTCTAAGCGCAGGAACGCCAGAACGCAACGGACACGGCCGCCCGCGGACAAGACGAAACGATTGCTGACACCGTTGTCTTTCCCCACCTGGGTTGTTCCGGAAAACCAGCCTGTCCCAAATTATTACTGCTCCGTGGAGGTCCTTGACTTCACCGCCCTGAGACCGTACGCTGTGGTCACATTTGCAACCACAACCGAGGGCCCCGTGAAATTCACGAACGTGCGTGAACTTAAGACCAAGACGTCCGAAATGCTCAGGACCGTCGAACGGGGAAACACTGTCCTCGTTACAACTCACGGGCGGCCGACCGCGATGCTGGTGCCCGTGACGGAAGACGACATCGAGGACGTGTTGCTCGCCTATAGCCCCAAACTGCGCAAGAAGATCGAAGAAGGCTTGAAAGACATCCGCGCAGGTCGGACGATGCCATTGTCCTCCTACAAAGCGAAGCGAGGCAAGAAGAAGGCCCGCACCGCGTGACCTTTCAGGTCTTGTTGTCGGAGAGAGCCCAGCGCGACCTCGACGGCTTTCCGGACAAGATTGCTCAGCAGATTCTCACCGATTACGCCCGCCTCGGAGACGATCCCGTTCCTGACGGAAAACGAATCAAGAAGTTGCAGGGGTTCAAGGAAAGTCTCTGTCGGCTGAGAGCAGGCGACTATCGGGTGGTGTTCAAACGGTCTGGGACGCGCATTGACATCGTACGCGTGCCAGCAAGCCAGATTTTCAGAAGGCCTACTGACCAGCCATGTGTCATCCCAAAACCCGACTCTCATCTTTTCACTTCTGAGAGCCGGACCGAGCTGGATCAGAGGGCCGCGGTGCGCAGATGAGTGGCGCAATGTTTGATTGCAAGACCTGAGGTGGCCCGGAAATAACAGACCCCCGGCAGTCTCCTCTTAGCCTCCGCTGTCGCGCGCCTACCTAACTATTGAGTATGCAGACCGGCATAGTGCGCAACCCGATCTTGCAATCTAGCGCCTGATTCTTCCGGTTGTTCCATCACTTGTCAACACTTCCCGTGGGGTTAACCCACACTATTCATGACGGTTCGTGACGAAACCGCCAAGACGCCAAGCGTTGGACCCATTGCACCCGGCAGAGCAATGGGCGCCCCCACGCGGAGCCCCCTGGGGACTGACACCCTTCCCCGCGTCTGCGCGTGGTGTCTGTCCCCTTCCGAACGGGGACAGGCACCGTCGAGGACGACGGAGCCAGTCCCTCGAACAGTACGTTGAGGCCGCGAGGGGCGAGCCTGCCCGCTTGGGTGCGGGAACCCCGCAGCCAAGCTCATCGCAGCGGCGTATCGGCGGTTGCAGTAGAACCGCTCATGAATAATGTGGGCTAGGACGCCCACTTCAGATCGAGCTTCTTCTGCTGCTGGGCACACTCACGCAGGTAGAGATTGATAAGATTCTGATAGGGCATGCCGAGTTCCGCAGCAAGTCGCTTGAAGTAGGCAACGGTTGCGGTGTCCAGGCGAATTGTGATCGGCTGCTTCAACCTGCCGCGGTAGGGATTCCGTTTCCCCTTCATCTTTGAGAAATCATAGTGTGCTCTCATTGCGTCACCTCCCGTAGTGATTAGCCTCCTGTCGAGTCGCTTTCCTCGCTGAAATAATTCGGATCACAGAGTCGCTTTCCTGATAACAGTGGCACACGACCAGGACTCGAAGCTTGAAACTGAGACCCAGCATGATGAATCGGTCTTCGTCACGCGAGTGATCCGGATCATAGAAACGAATTGCGTGGTCATCGAAAAAGACCGTTTGGGCTTCCTCGAAGGATACGCCATGCTTCTTCACGTTTTGACGGTTCTTCGCTTCGTCCCATTCAAAACGTAGGCCGATCATATGGACATTGTACATATGCACGGACAAAGGTTCAACGGAAGGTGGCTTGCCAGGCTCGCGCCCCGATCAGCACAGACTCTATTGCCGAGTCTGCGCGCTTCTCCTTCTGAGGGGAGCTCGGTCGATCTCCCACTGCACGCGCCCAAGGTTCCATCTGATCCTTCCGAGCTTGCTTGCCTGATCCCCTTCTGGGACTGGCGCCCGCGTTGGCTCTACTGCGGCCATCGAGGGAGCACTTCGATACAGAACTCGTTCGACCCGGGGCCCTCTGCGGGAAACTTGGCGACGGGATAAACACATCAGGTGCAGGATTGTCTTCATCACGGACGCGAGGTCTCCGGGAGCAAAGAGCCAACGTGGGTGTTCCCTGGCGGATACGCCAGTAGCTTCTCGACTATTGTTTGCTCTACAAGTGACCTGCTCCCCCCAGAAGGCGCGACCATGGAGACCCTTCCCGACTTTCGGCTGACTCCGGATCAGGTAGCCGTGATTCCCGAAAAACGGAACAAGTTTCAGACATCGGCAGAGGTCATCCCGCTTCAACCATTTCATTAGCGCGCATTATTCATGACCGCTTCTACTGCACTCGCGGATTCACCGCTGCGACAAGCCGGCGGGCGGGCTCGCCCCTCGTGGTCTCAACGTACTGACCACCCGTTGCACGAAGCCTGGCAACGGGTCCCCGGTACGCCTCGGCCGCTCGGGGCTCCGCACGCCCGTCTCGCATGGCGACTGCGCGATGTCGTGAGGAACGTCATGAGTAACGCGCGTTAGGGTCACGAGATGACGATCCCTGAGATCAGTAGGATCGGACTCTTGGTCGTTCATGGTGTGGGGAATCAACCTCCAGGACGGCACTGTGCGCTTGTGGGAGAAGCCCTCAAGTCGGTTGATGGTTCCGACCGGCCGAACGTGAACGCTGCGGTTGAGGATAATATCGCTGCGCTGCGGACACGGTACTCCGGAGGACCCGTCCCGCCGTATCCCGTTGAGGTGTCGGGAGTTCCGGTTCGCGTCGTAGAGGCCTATTGGGCCCCGCTCAGTCGATTAGAAAATGCTCCGGAGGTCGATTGGCATCGGGAACTCTGGGGACGCTTATGGGAAACCATGTGCAGGGTCTGGAGAGAACCGCAAATTCTTCGCGATCAGCCCAAAGACTTTGCGCAGTTATCTTGGGGGCAGAAGGTTCTACGCCTCGCAGTGTACACACTCATGCTCGCTCCAGTGATTGTCCTCGGACTCAGTGCAGTAGTTCCGGAAATGTCCCCGGGAATGGATGATCGGAGCCGCTCGGCCGTGACTCCAGTGGCCGAAACCATCACGATGATCCTTGGGATGATTTTGGGTGCGTCCTGGTGGATCTGTTGCGCGTTTTCCGCTCGAGAGGCATGGGGGAAATTCCGGGCTCGACAAGAATCTCAAGGAGCATCGTTCGGCCTTATGTCGGGGATGCTCTATGCAATGGGACTAGCCATCTGGGTAGTGCTCCGACCTAGCGTCATTATGATGACAGGCTACATTCCATTGGTGACCTTCGGTCTGCTCGGAGTCGGGGTCGTTCTCGTCGCCTGGGGTCAGACGGCGGTCGCTCCGTTTCGTGTACTCAACCGGTGGTTGGCAGGTCGAGGCTGGGAACGGTTGCGACATAGTTTCAATCGCATCGGGTGGTCGAGCATCGTCCTATTTCCCAAGGTTGGGCTGGAGTCTATTAAGTCTGTCGGGCATCTGTTGGAAGTGATGATCGTCCACCCGTCGATCCGGGTCCGGTCGCAAGCTCTTTGGGCGCTGGGCAAGGTTTATGTGGTGACGCTCTTTTTGCTTGTCTTCTCTTATGTGTTTTTCTTTTTGCCCCTCAATATGGTGTTAGAAGGAGTGAAATGGTTCCTGGGACCGGAGTGGGGGTTCGCCCACCAGGATGACATTTTCGACCTGGAAATCGGATTCGCTGGCCTCTATCTGATCCTGATCTGGCTGACCGGAGGCATGCTTGATTTCATTCTCGACGTCGCCAACTACCACTTAGCCGACAAGGAGGACCGTCGGCGCTACTGGCACAAACTCGACGAGGCAGCAAATCAGTTGGCAGCATGCCGAGAGATTGGTTGTGTCCCGATTTCCGTGGAAATTGGCTTCTCCCGGCATCTGACGTGAACA
>JBBIJI010000025.1:0-54480 GCA_037446055.1 Nitrospiraceae bacterium | reverse complement strand
TCACGTCAGATGCCGGGAGAAGCCAATTTCCACGGAAATCGGGACACAACCGCTCAAAGCCTGCGTCGCGTGTCACCTGGAATACAAGATACGAGATGTGTCATTGGTCACCGGTCACTCGTCATTGGCAAAGAGAATGACCGATGACTGATGACCAGTGACTGATCTTCAGGCTTGTGAGATATGAGGGATGACCCTGCAACAAGGAGTCAAACAATGAGCGAGCAGAAGACAATCAGCGGCTTTTTCGAGCGGGACCATGACCGGCTCGATGCGTTGTTCAAGACGTTTCAGGATTGCAAGCGCTCGAATTGCTCGCGAGCCCTGGAGTCGTTCAAGGAATTCAAGTTCGGTCTGCAGCGGCATATCGTGTGGGAGGAGGATCTTCTCTTCCCACTGTGGGAGGAGAAAACCGGCATGTCCGAAGGCGGGCCGACGTACGTGATGCGGGCCGAGCATCGGCGGATCGGCGAATACCTGGAGGCGATCCATCGGAAGGTGCAGGAGCACAATCCCGAGAGCGACCGCGAAGAGCAAGCGCTGTTGGATCTGCTTGGGTCGCATAACATGAAAGAAGAACGGATCCTCTATCCCTCGATCGATCAAGTGACCAGCGACGAGGAACGCGCATCGATCTACAAGAAGATGGACGAAATTCCTGAAGAGCGGTACCGAGTCTGTTGCGGAGCCGGCGACGAATGACGGAAATCGCGCTGAATGTAGACGGAGCCTTTCCGAACGAGCAGGCGCTCCGTGAGATGATCGCCACGCGTCAAGTCTGTTTCGATCACGACCCGTTCTATGTCAAAGATGGATCGGGACGCCTCGTTCACATCGGGTTTCAGTTGAATCGCTACGGCGCGTTTCAGAATCCGCACCAACTACCGATCAAAGACGAGGCGGAGCTCCGATCGATTCTGGTCGATCTCCGGCGCCTTTGCCGAGTGTTCTTCCAGTCGCTGGACTTGCTCAAACCCTGCGAGCATCCTGAACCGCCGGCCCATCGCATCGTCTATTCGCCGGAACGGGGATACCGGGCGGAAGTCTGCTTGCAAATCCCGATCTTCGACCGAGAGCATTTCGGCGCCAAGACCGGCCGCGGCGTTGAGGAACTTCTCGCGACGGCGGAATGTTTGCTCACCCACCTGGGCGCAAAACGCGGGCGGTGGGACCGAGAGCCCACTTCCGTAACTCCCGGCTCCTGTGAAGCCCATGCTGAGGCGGTGCGAGAGGCTCACGAACGGCCGTTGGAAGGGCGGCCTCATGGCTGAAGGATCATTGAATGAACGAAGGAGAACGGAACGTGACGACATGACCCGGTTTGACCGAGAAGCGGTCAAAGTTTGTGCAGGCACAAGCCTGTTGATGAGCGTGTGTCTGCCGATCTGGTGGGCGTCCCCTGGAGATGTGATCGGTGCCGGCCCCTCACCGCGAGTGACGGCGAGCAGAAGAGGCGATACGGAAGCGGGGAGGCAGGTGTTCAACGGGAAGGGAGTCTGTTATTACTGCCATGGTGTGGATGGGCATCGGAACAAGCCGCCTCAGTTGGAAGCCGAGACCGCCGCCCTTATCGCCCGGCTCGATCCGCCGCCTGCCGATCTCCGCAACCCCAAGTCGCTCCGTCTGGTAAGCGACAAAGCACGCTTCCGCGCCATTCGCGAAGGCCATCCCGGCACAGGCATGTTTCCCGACACGGCCTTGACCGATCAAGAGGTCACTGACGTGTTGGCTTACCTTGCTCTTCTCCGTCGTGAAGGCGTGACAAGGAGATAGAACGACACCCGTACTGGTCCCCAGCTCCCGGAGCGCGCGCCCTCGGAAGGACCTCGCTCGACGGCCGCAGTGGGACCAGCACGGGTGCCATTCCGCAGAGAGAAAAACGAGCAGGATTGGAGGGACCATTGAATGCGCACAATGGGGGACTCCTCCAGGTCGCCATCAAGTCGAGGGTTGAACAGAGATCGGACTCTGGGTAGGCTTGCCTTCCATCAGATAGCTACGGCTCTTCAGGGTTTCGTATGGGTGGCTTTGGGCTCGGCGTGGGGTGAGCGCTGACCTTGCTGGTGACGCCCGCTGCTTCTCCTCTTCAGTGCAACGGGGGAATGCAATGGGTGATCGACCAGGAAGGGTCGCTCCGGGAAGCGCGGAAGCGTGAGCCCACGGCGAGGCTTGACCGGAGCGACCCACACAAGATCCTGAAGAGCCAAGAACACTTCACAAACGCCGAGCGCGTGCGCCGTTCAGCTCTTCCGACTCGTCTGGGCCATGACGCTCGTGATCAATTGCTCCATGCGCTTGCTATTGCACGATGGGCAAGCAACCGATCCGCTGTCGTGATCCTTGAGGCTCAGCGAAAGGACGACTTCTTTG
The DNA here is from genome assembly GCA_037446055.1 of Nitrospiraceae bacterium. Classification (GTDB taxonomy): domain Bacteria; phylum Nitrospirota; class Nitrospiria; order Nitrospirales; family Nitrospiraceae; genus JBBIJI01. The sequence continues at coordinate 52,110 of JBBIJI010000025.1, read as the reverse complement.
CCGCAATCAAGACATTTGTACTCGTAGATAGGCATTGGTCCTACTCCTTCCGACCCCCCAGTCCGAGCGCCGGCGCGCCGCTGACCCCCGTTACAACCCTGCCATGAATCGGAGAGCGGGCACGTCAGCACGGACACTGGATTCCATTCAGCCAGTAGAAAAACCACACGCTCAGCGCGCAGGTGATGTAAAAGATTATTTTTCCCAGCGTGATCTCCCATTCAGGGACCGGGCGCTCCGATGGCTGGTATCCCGGGAGGGCACCACGCTCTTGGGATGATTCCCAGTACTGTTGCTTGGTAGCAGGTTCCACGGCGAGATCTCCTTCCGTTGTGCCCGGAGGCGACTATCCACGAGGACATATCCTCATACTTCAGCGAGCATACATGTGAGGGATGACTGCCCTGTCGGAATGGCGCGGGTCGGAGGACGCGCGTTGTGGAAAGAACAACGAGGGGCTAGGCTTCGACCCACGTCATTCTTCAGGTGTCAATACGATAGTCCTCAATCGGCGGCCTAGTCAATCGTGGGGGTGGGATACCGGGGCGGAGACCGCTGGATGGGAATCGCAGTGACGAGGCGGAATTCCTTTAGCGGTCTCCATCGCCACCGGCCGAACCCACACGAATTCTCGCGTCGACGATTCGGCAGCCTTGGCCCGGCGGGAGCGCAAAGATCGGGTTCAAATCGAGCTCGATGATCTCGGGTATCTCCTCGACCAGTCTCGACACGCGCAATAACAGCTCTTCAATGGCCTCAACATCAGCGGGCGGGTGACCCCGGTATCCCTGGAGCAGGCGGAAGCCTTTGATCTCGCGGACCATCTCCGCCGCATCCCGGTCGGTGAGGGGCGTGATGCGGAACCGGACGTCGCCGAGAATTTCCACGTGGATGCCCCCGAGGCCGAAGGCGAGCAGGGGACCAAACAGCGGATCGTGCGCGGAGCCGATCATGACTTCAACTCCCCCCGCCACCATCGGTTGCACCAGGACGCCCTCCATCGCCTCGAGGTCGTTCGCCTGGACCAATCGCTGTCGAATCGAACCGAAAGCCTCCCGCACGGCGCTCTCGCTTGAAAGGTTCAACCGAACGCCGCCGATCTCCGTCTTGTGGACGATGCGATGCGAAGCCAATTTCACCGCGACAGGAAAACCGATCTCCTTGGCCAACGCGGCTGCCTCCTCGGCGCTGTGAGCGATTCCACCAGGAGAAACAGGTAGTCGCATGGCGCTGAGCACGGCCCTGGTTTCCTCCGTCGTTAACCAGCCGGGCTCCCGCTGCGTGAGGGCGGTGGTGCAGATGCGATGGGCTCTTTCAACATCCACATCGTCGAAGTCGGGAATCATGCCGAGCGGCTGTGCTCGCCACTCGGCATAACGAACGGCTTTGGCAAGTACATGGGCGGGAATTTCCGGCAAGGCAAATGTGGGAAGCGTTTCGCTCGGGAGGGTAAAGGCCCTTTCCAGGTCACCTTCCGCCATCCAGACGATCAGGACAGGCTTGTCTTTGCAGCCCTTGTTTCGCGCGGCGGCAATGCCGCGCAGGATGCCGTCCGCGATCCCGCCTGTGTCGGCGACCGTCACCGACATATAGAGGACGAGCAGCGCGTCGATTTCCCCCGAAGTCAGGAGGGCCTCTATGGTTCCGGCGTAGTGGTCCGGCGTGGCCGAAGCGACGAGGTCTACGGGGTTCTTCACCGATGCGGCGAAAGGCAGAAACGTCGTGAGCTTGCTTTTGATGTCGACCGACAATTCCGAGACGGTCAGTCCTTCCGCCTCACACGCGTCTGCGCACAAGATGCCGGGGCCGCCCGCGTTGGTGATGATGCCCACGCGACGTCCGGGCGGCAACGGTTGATACGCCAAACCGGTGGCCAGGGCGAACAGCTCCTCCAGAGTTTCAGCACGGATGACACCGGTTTGCTGGAACAGGGCCTCCACGGCTATGTCGCTGGCGGCTAAAGCCGCCGTATGGGAACCGGCGGCCCGGCGACCGGCTTGGCTGCGGCCGGCCTTGACCGCGATGATCGGTTTGGATCGGCTGACCCGCCGCGCAATCCGGGCGAATCTGTGAGGGTTGCCGAACGATTCGACGTACAACAGCACCACGTCCGTGGACGGATCTTCTTCCCAGTATTGGAGCAGGTCGTTAGTGGAGACGTCCGCCTTATTGCCGACGCTCACGAACGACGACAAGCCTAAGTGAAGGCGACGGGCTGCGGCCAGCACGGCGAGACCCAACGCCCCGCTTTGGGATGACATGGCCACGCGTCCGGCGGGAGGAAATGTGGACGTGAAGGTCGCATTGAGACGAACGGATGGATCGGTGTTCAGCAGGCCGAAGCAGTTGGGTCCGATCATCCGCATCCCGTGTTGACGCACGGTGGTCAACAAACGGTCCTGGATGACTTTGCCTTCAGGGCCAACCTCGGCGAATCCGGCGGAGATCACTACGAGCGTCCGGATATTGCTCCTCGCACAGGCTTGCGTGACCGATAAGACGAGATCTCGGGGGACGACGATCACGGCCAGATCGATCGTCTCAGGGATGCCCTCGAGTGAGGGATAGGCTTTGCAGCCGGCGATCTCTGCGGCATATGGGTTCACCGGGTAGACGGCTCCTTGGAAGCGGTTGACCGTGAGGGCCTCGACGATCCGATACCCGATGCTTTTCGGATCGCGCGAAGCCCCGATCACCGCCACGGCGCGCGGATGGAAGAACGGACGGAGCGAGGCGATCGTCGCGATCTTTTCGCGGAGCTCCGAGCGGACGACGGTGGTTTCGGTCGGGAGCAGGGACAGCTCGACTTCCATATCGGCGCCGGCGTACCGCTCGCGGGTCTCGTAGCCTGATTCGCGAAACACTTCCCGCATCGCGAGGTTGCCCGCGTGGGTCACGGCCCACAAGCGGGTAAAGCCGTGACGGATCGCGAGCATCGCCAAGCGCTCGAGCAGGAGAGTGCCGAGCCCTTTTCCGTGAAAGTGGTCATCCACAGCGATCCCCACTTCGACGCTCGTTGCGTCCCTCGCCGAATAGGAGCCGGCTGCGATGATGTGAAGCTGATTCTCCCGCATCCGAGTCACGATCAGCGTGAGCCGCTGTTGCGGCTGGGAGGTATCGCAGAGAGCGCGGATGACCTCTTGAGCCGGGACCGTCTCCGAAAAGAACCGATGCCGCCTGGACTCGGGTGAGAGGCGATCGATGAATCGCTGCAGGAGCTTCTCGTCCTGAGGAGTGGCGATGCGGATCGTCGCCGTCGTGCCGTCGCGGAGAATCAGGCGGCTCGAGTCCGGCGGCTCATCGGCGATCGGCGGCATGTAGAAGGGACGGATACGTTTCACGTGAGCCTCGACCAGTGCCGGTCGTTGCCTTCTCCGGTGTGTGCGCGGTCTCTCGACGAGCCGTCACGATTCACGCGGGCTAACCCGCCAGCCAGTCCGGGTTTACGAGCAACAGACTCCCCAACCCGATCATCACGAGCCCGGAGATGAGCTTGAGCCAGCGGGCCCCGCCGGCTTGCAGTTGATGATGGCTCAGGGTGACCACCGCGATCCCAACCATGACGGCGTCATCGAACATGTAGGCGACATTATAGAGCCCCAGATAGCCGTAATACTGCCACCAAGGGAGGCGTCGAAGCGTCAGGATTTCCGTGTAAAGAACGGGAAAGCCGGCGGTACACAAGAGCTCCACTGCGTTGACGAGCACAGCCAAGACGATAATGCCGGTTATAGCGGCGACAAGGTTGTCGGCCTGCAAGACGGCGCGTGCCTGCTCGTAAAGTCTGGGCTTGGCTCTCTCCGGGATCACGAGGGAGAGCCCTCGGCGGAACGCGAAAAAGTCCTTTACGTTGATGATTCCAATGGCCCCGGCGACGACGCCGAGGAGCGCTTGAACGGAGCGAGCCATCCCCATCCAAAGGAAGACGTTCAGCCACGCCGCCATGAAGGCGAAGTAGGCAAGTCCGCTGACCAACACGAAAGTGCCGGCGATGACCGCCATCTTCGCACGTGAGCGAAGATGAACGAGGAGCGACAGGAGGAACAGCAGGACCCACATGGCGCAGGGGTTGAAGCCATCCAGCAAGCCGATGGCCAGCGTGAAAACGGGGAGGCCGAGCTCGCGAACGCTCAATCGGCCGAACCATCGGGTTTCGATGCTATCAGTGGCAAGCCGATCTTGGCCGGTTTGATCCTCGCAGGGCACATCGCCTTCAGGGCGGCAGGCCCCCACAGGCGGACGTTCGCGAATTTGCCCGATCGGTCGGTCCAGGATGGCTTTGATCCTGGCACCCGTCGTTTCCGCCCCGGAGTACCCGATGATCAACTGGCCACGTAGGTAAAAGGCCGGGACTCCGAGCGTCCTCATACCATGGCGGCTCGCGAGGTCCTTCAGTCGCGCAAGGGCGGCTCGGTCCGTCCCGACATCGTAAATGACCGTGCGCAACCCGGGCCGGTCCCGGCCGAGCTCATCAAGAAAGATTTTGGCGGCCGCGCAATGGGGGCAGCCTTCGCGGACGAAGACTTCAAGGTCGTATTCCGAAGAGGCAGGCTCGCTCGCGAAGGCCGAGCGGTCGGTAAGGGGGACGGCGAGGCAGAGGCCGGCGACAGCGAGTGCGGCACACAGTGCGATTCTCGCGATCATCGGGGGGCGCGGAGATCAGCTCACGGCTTCAAAGGGAGCCATCTGGCGGATGTAGGAGAGCACGTCCAGCATCTGTTGATCGGTGAGGCGGCCGCGGAACCCGTGCATGGGGCTGAACAAGACCCCGTTAGAGATCGTGATCAACAGTTCCCAGTCGGTCTTGGACCGTGATCGGAGCGATTGGAGGTCGGCTGGAGCAACGATCAGATAGCGCCCTTCCGGGCCATCGCCGTTCAATTTCTCCCCGTGACAGCGCAGGCAGTGCTGCTCATACACCTGTTGCCCGCTTCGCGGATTGCCGCGCTCGGTTTGCGCCAGGGAGACGGTCGTGCAGAACAAGACCATCCCCACGAGTCCGATCACCCCGCCGCCCGTGAACGAAGCACCGTCGCCCCTTGCCGTTCTCATCATGGCCTCCATTGACGATCTTCAGGACCGTTTTCGGCTTCTATAGAGGATCGCAAACCCGAGGACTCCGACGACGACCGCCAAGAGACCCATCAAAGCGAGCTCATCCATGGGCTGCTCTCCACACTCTACCGAACGACGAGGACGGAAGAGGGGCTGCGATGCACGACCGCGTGCGACACGCTTCCCAGCAGGAAGCGATCCAATCCCTTGCGTCCGTGTGAGCCGACGACGACAAGGTCGAAGTCCTTCGCCAAGTCCGCCACACCGCCGGCAGGGTCGCCGGTTTGGACGTGTGTCGAAACCGTCCACCGATCGCCGATGAGGACCGAGGCGAAAGATTTGACGAGGTCTTCAGCATAGGTCTTCGCTTGCTCCGACCAGGCCTCGACCCCGATGATGCGGGCAGGATCGGCGATGCGGATCGAGGGCACGACGCTCGTCACCGTGACCTGGACCGGAGAGACGAACTGGTGACCGAGCAGCCAGCTTTGCAGCCGCTCGGCATCGTCTCGCCCCTCGACCGCGACCAACACGCGGCGGATCGGGCGGGCGGCTCCCTTGACGATCAGGGTCGGCTGCGCGGCGTGCAGGAGCACCCGGTGCGACACGCTCCCCAGGATCTGTTCGGCCAGGCGTCCGTGCCCGCGGGTCCCGACGACGATCATTTCCGCATGGGTCGCCTTCGCGGCTTGGAGCACGAGACGAGCGGGGCTCCCGATCTCGCAGACCCGCCGCACCGACCGACCGTCCTTCGGGAGTAGGTTCTCGGCCTGGTCCAGCAGTTGACGCCCGGCGTCGAGCAAGGAGGCTTTGTACTCGTCGTATCCCTGGAAATTCGCCGCTTCCGCGACGAGCGGGTACTCAAGAAATCCCAAGTCGACCCCGTGGACCAGGGTGATGTCGGTTGCAGGATAGACCTGCAGAGCCTGCTGCACGGCCGCGAACGAGTGATTGGCCCAGTCCACCCCGATTGTGATCCGCATACGATCCTCTCCGTTCTCAGAGCCCCACCAGGACTCGGTGCGCATGAATGGCCTTCAACGTCCGCATGACCTCGATAATCGAAAGATCCGGATGGGCTGTTCCTTTCGTTTCCCCTGCGTGAAGGATCAGGTCGTTCATGGAAATAATGCCTTGCAGCACGCCATCCTCGTCCACGACCGGGAGGCGCCGGACCTGCTGGCGCCGCATGATGTCCATCGCGGTGTGGATGTCATCGGTGACGCGACAGGTGTAAGCTCGCGGCGTGATGCTCTCCCACACCGTGATCTCCGATGGCGGTTTGTTCTTCGTCGTAGCCGACATGCAGATATCGCGGTCGGTAACGACGCCGAGCACCTTTCCCTCGGGATTCAGAATCGGCAGGATGCCGCAGTCGCTGTCCCACATCATCTTTGCCGCGGCTGCCAGGTTCGTTCCGGGTCCGCAGCACTGGACCTCGCGGGTCATGATCTCTTCGACTTTCACGTTGCGCACCTCCTTCTGACCGGACCGTCGCGTGCAGCGTGTGCTTAACGCAGGCGCAAGGTCTTGTGCTCGACGGTCGTATCCTGAATGAGCTTGGCGAATGCGTCCGTGAGCACTTCGTTGACCAGCGTCTCGGCGTCCTCGGGAGCGAACCAGAACACGCGATCCGATCCCGTGCCATTGACGGTCATGCGCACTTGACTGTCGTCGGCCGCGTTCTTGGCTTGGAGGACGAGCCTGGTTGTGGCCGTCAGGTTCGTGTGAAACGCCCCGCTCTTGGCGTTCACGATAAAGTCTAGGATCCGGCCCGACAGGATGACATCCGCCTGACCGTCACCACGGTCCGTCGGCACCACCTTCCATCCTCTGTTCGTCAAATATTTCGCCAGGGACTCGGCGGTCACCTCGCCGGGCTGACCGCGGGAGACGTTGAAATAGCTCTTACCGCCCCACAAATGGGTTCTGACGCCGAGGTGACCCTTGTCGCTACGCGCATCCTCGAAGGGCACGACGGCCACCCGCAAGGCATTCTGTGGCTTGGCAGCGGTCGCCTGCTTTTCGAGGATCGGTTGGACGGTCAGAGGGATGACTTCTCCCTTCCCGGTGCAACCGACAAGGACCGACAGGCTGACGCCGAACATCATCAAGACAAGTGGCTGTCTCACCAGAACCTCCTTTGCCTTCGCATAACCTGTCTTCGCCGTCTGGTCATCGTTCTACAAAATGGGCGCGTCGATTGGATTGCCAGCAGGCCTCGCTGTGCTCGGTGCAGAACGGACGTTCTTTTCCATAACTGGTGATGTGGAGCCGTGAAGAAGATACCCCAAGCTCCTGCAGGTATTGCCGGACCGCGCGGGCGCGCCGCTCTCCGAGGACCAGATTGTAGGCCGAGGTGCCGCGTTCGTCGCAGTGTCCCTCGATCAGGACGGTCCTTCCGCCGTTCTGGAGGGACTTCGCGTCCGCTTCGAGTGTGCTTCTGGCGTCGGTTCGAATCAAGAACTGGTCGAAGTCGAAATAGACGTCCGACAGTCCGCCGACCGGAGCGGGTGCAGGTGGCGGTACCGGTTGAGGGGCTGGTGGGGCTGCGGGTCGAGAGGGTGGCGGTGCGATCGCCGGCTCGATGACCCTGGCTTCCGCCTCGGTCGGAGGAATGGGTGCCGGAAGGACAGCTACGGCCGGCTGTTCTGCCGGCGCGATACCGGATGGAACAATGGAGCCGCGCGCCTGTTCCGAAGGCCCCGCCGCGGGTGGCTGCTCAGTCGGTGCGAGGGGTGGAGGCGCTGCTTTCAGCGGCTCAGGACGAACGGCCGCAGGTGGCGAGACTTTCACCTCTTGCGGGGGGCGGGGCGTTTCGGCCACCGGCCCCGGGACAAGCCGCTGATCTTCCACGGCGGTGGAGACTCGGCGGCCCGTGCACGCGCTGAGCAACCCGGCAACGCCGACAGAGAGAAAGACGATGATGAGAGAACGTGTGACCTGCCTCGGCATGCGGCCTCCTTCGCCTAAGGGACAGTAATCGAGCGAGCGACTAACCCGTCCGGATTCTTGAGATAGGTCAGGTGAACGACGGCGCCGACGCGAATGTCCGCTAACGTCGCCGATCGCTCGCCGAGCCTGATCCTGGTGTCCGATGGAACACGAGCCCCCACGATCAACTCCTGGCGGTTCGGCCTCATGACCCGCACGACGATCGTGTGCGGCTGAGCATTCAGATTAATGGCGATCACGTCTCCCCGGACCGTGCGTGCGGTGCCTTGCGTCGTCTCGCCGATGGACGGCCAGAAGCACGTGGCCAGGGCCACAATCAATGCAGCTCCCCCCGCATGCCTTATGTTCACCATGCCGGAGTTCTCCACGCCTGAAGCCGAATTACCTCGTCCACGTGACGCGAATGAAATCCTCGTCCTGGTCATAATGGAAGCTCAGTTCGCCGTGATAGGCATGCTTCAACGCCTCGCCGATGCGGCGCGGCAGGTGCGTGTCGGTCGTGGAGATCACGAGTCCTTCCCGCTGCCGCTCGATCCCCATGATGCGAGAGAGCGGGTGCTCCTTTTTTTCTTTCGCCTCCGTGTTGTGGACGATCCCCATCACTTGCTCGTGCTGTTCGTCCATGAACGAACCCTTTACGGTCAGCAAGCCTTTCGGATACTTGTCTCGGATGCGATGACAGGCCGGACAGACGGCCTCTTCGGCTCCAGCCGGCGCAATGGCCCACGTCCAACGGCCTTTATGAAAGACGGCACGACACTCGGGACAGACGGTGGGTTCCTTGAGCTTGCCGCGAAGCTTGTAGGTGTCGTGCTCGTATTCCTGGACCGTTCGATCACGCCTGCTTCCCAATCCTGCCGGTGTTTTGGCTTTCGTCGCCATGTCGTTCCTTTCGAATCGTTTAGGCCGGTGAAGGATGCGTGCGTTCCCGCATCGCTTCTTCGGCCAGATTTAAGTACTGCAACACTTCATGGTCGTTGACCTGTGCAAAGTCGACATAATGGCTGCCCACGGCCCAAAACGGCTCTGGGGTCGCCAGGACAACGAGTTCGTCGACGCTGCGCCTCGCCTTCGCGATGGTATCTGGGGGGCCGACAGGAATGGCCGCGATAAGGCGACGAGGGCCGTAGTGACGGATCGCTTCCACGGACGCAAAGAACGTCGCGCCCGTGGCGATGCCGTCATCGACGACGATGATCACTCGGTCCGTCAAGGTGGGAAGGTGGCGCCCCTGCCGGTAGAGGGCTTGGCGACGGGAGATTTCTGGTCGCTCCTGGCTCGCCAACCCCTCGATCTCTTTCCGCGGGAGACCGAAATCTGCGGCTGCTTCCGGATTTACATAAATGGTCCCGGTCTCGCTGACGGCCCCGAGCGCGTACTCCGGGTTGCCCGGCGCGCCGATCTTCCTTGTGATGAACACGTCCAGCGGGAGATGAAGAGCCAGGCTGAGCTGATAACCCACCGCTACGCCGCCGCGGGGGAGCGCCAGGATGAGGCCGGCGGGATCGTTTCGATAGGCCGTCAATTCCGACGCCAGCAGACGCCCAGCCTCTTCACGATTCTGAAAGATCACCGGTACTCCGTTCATCTATCCTTGGAACCTCCGTGCTCACGTCAATACAGTCCGCCCGCTCCCTCTACGCCGATCAGGAACAAGGCCAGCACCACCAACATAGCCACCAACCACCAGAGGGTCGGGAAACGTCCCGCCGCCTCGCGATGCCAGTGTATATCCCACGGAATCTCGAGATAGTGTGGATGGCGAATCATAGCTCCCTCCAAACCGCACTTCGTGCGACCCGCCCGCTCTTCATCGCCTTATCGAGACTGTTGCGGGCGGATAGAGTCCTCAACCTACTGCCTCACCTCATTCCAAACCGCACTTCGTGCGACCCGCCCGCTCTTCATCGCCTTATCGAGACTGTTGCGGGCGGATAGAGTCCTCAACCTACTGCCTCACCTCATTCCAAACCGCACTTCGTGCGTACCGGCGGCTCTCGATCGTTTTATCGTGATTCACGCCGCCGGATAGAGTCCTCAGCCTACTGTTTCCCTCCGTCCCTCTTCCGTCAGGACACTTTCACCTCGATCGCTTTCGGCTTGGCCTTTTCGGACTTCGGCAAGTGGACCTTCAAGACGCCGTCTTTGTACTCGGCGTTCACCTTCGTCCCATCGGCATCCTCCGGAAGCGTGAAGCTGCGAAGAAAGCTGCCATACGACCGCTCGATACGATGATACTTCTTGCCTTTCTCTTCCTTCTCGTATTTCCGTTCGCCCGAGATGGAGAGAACATCGTCCTGGACGGTGATCTTCACGTCTTCTTTCTTCATCTCAGGGAGTTCCGCCTTGATCAGGTATTCGTGCTCGTCTTCGACGATGTCGACGAGCGGCGTCCATTCGGCGACTGTCAATGCTTCTCTCTGGCCCTCACGACGGGCCGGCGGGCGGCCCATCCAAGCGGCGAGACGTTTCTCCATTTCCTCGAGTTCTTTGAACGGATCCCAACGAGTCTTGAAGGGTTCCCAAAGCGTAGGCAACGTCATGGCGTTCTTTCCTCCTGTTGAAGATGTGATTGCCGGGTTACGAAACCTTCTTGAATCTCACGAATCCAGCGGCGCCGGTCTCGCCAGCCTGCGTCGATCTCCGCTGCGCAGTTAGCCGGGCATGGTGATGAATGCAAGTCTCTGATCGCGACGTCCGTGGGCGGTATTGGCCGATCGGTGAAGCGAGCTTCTGTCCCCCGCCGAATGTTCAGGTTGTGAGTCATGCCGTCCCCTCCGGTGTTCGATCCAGAAGCCGTGCCCTTCCGCTCCGTGGATAAAGCTGATCTCGCAGCGTGGCGACATATTGCCCCGGGCCTTTCAATGCCAGCTTGATGTGGCCGAGGCGGGACAACCTATCCAACTCGTTGAATACCTGGTTCCACGTCAAATCGGGACACTCGATGACGAGCTCTTCCATCGTACAGCCCGGGCTACGCACAATAACCTCCATGGTCTGATCGCATGGCTTCGTCGCCGTCGGCATGGATCCCCTCCCAGCTTGCGGCCCCCATTCAAATCGTTTGCATCCATGGTGCCACAGGTATGATCACGCCGAAGAGAGATGATCTCTCGCAGCGTTAGAGATGAGGGGTCTCCGGGGGAGAGAAGGCGTCTGGGGCATTTGGGGTCAACGTTCCCAAAGCGGGCTGTTGCCTATTACCTCATTGAACGAACAGCCCGCTCTTCGCTGTTTGCTGTTCGCTATTGGCTATACGCTTATTAGGTGAGGAACGCTTTCCTGATCCTGACAAGAAAGGCGTCGATCTTCTCAAGCTGAGGATGGTGGGTGCAATGAAAGAGCGCTTTCTGAGCCCGTGCCATTAATTCCTCCCCTAAATCGATCACCTCTCCGGTTTTGAAAGAGCCGGATTTGATTCGGCCGACCGTTTCGCCGATCATCGTCTCGCTTGTCCGGACCGTGAAGGTCTCTCGTTCCAGCAGCTCGCAGAGGTTGTAGAGGACACGCACGTGCGCTGCCGCATATTTGGCGGGTCGGGCGTCTTTCTTCTCGAGCAATTTTTTTCGTTGATTCTCGGCATAGCCGACGAAGGCGTCGTAGGCCTGTTTGGGAGCCCAGACCGCTGGAAAGAGGGTCCGCAGCTCGCCCCCCCAGTCGTCAGCCCAGACCACGGGCGCCAAGAACGCTTCGAGTACGAGCGGGTAACATTCGGTTGCCAGAGTCAAAAACAAGCCCACCTCCCACGAGGTCTCGTCGGCCGCCTCCTTGGTCATTCGGACGCCTGAATACTTGAACCCCAAGCGAAACATCTCCGTCGTCGGCATGACGAACACGCTTCGGTAGTCGGCGTCGCTCTCGGGGCCGGCCAATCCATGCGCCTGCGAACCGACGAGGACTTTCAAGATCTTGTATGGGGATGCCACGTTGCGGCTCCTCAAAACAGCGGATGCGGAGCGATGCCGAATTGTAGCACCGGGGACGATTCTCCACCTGCATTGCCGATGATGCGCCAGGAGCCGTTTTCCCGTTTCAGGTAGTGCACTTCTTCGTACCAACTATCGACCGGAACCCGCAGTTTGGTGTCCTTCGAGGTTCCCCAGACCACGCCGGTGCAGGTCATCTCGGCGACCGTGTTGGCGTCCGTGCCGACCGTGCGGATCACCGAAAAGCTATGGAAGCTTTCCAGCTCCCGGTAATTGTCGAAGAGTTGCTTCCAGATCTTTTTGATGTCCGCCTTCTTGAGACCATGATAGTGATACTGCTCCGAATATAAGGCCATGACCCCATCCAGGTCGTGAGCCTTCATCGCCTGTTCGGCGCGCTCGAACGTGGCCAACAGGTCCTTGACGGTTTGGGGGTCGGCTTCCTGAATCGCTCCCGAAATCAGTTGCGTCTTGGCGTCTGCAAGTGAGAGCCAGTGGTGAAGGGGAAGGCCCAGAACAAAACTCAAACCAAAGACCAGAATCCTTTGTCGGATACTCATCGATCATCTCCTCTCAGGTTGCGATCGGGTCACTCTTCCGTCGTGACTGTTCGGGTCATGTGCCCTGTCGGAGACCCTGCTTCGCGGCCACCACGTAGTTCACGCAGCCATTCAAGGTCGCCAGCCTCGGGTACTCGTGCTCAGGGATCTCAACCTGAAATTCCTTGTGTAGGGCGATCACGAAGTTGAGAAAGTCCATCGAGTCGATGTCGAGCTGGTCGCGGAGGCTCACGTCGGGCTTGATCGATTGTAGATCGGCCTCGGGCGTGATGTCGCCGAGCAGGCGAAGGATCGTGTTCCGTATAGCGTCTCCTTGGTTCATCGTCACAGTTGGGACGGCTCCCGCAGCAATCGATCGAGTGCAGCCAAAAACAGCCCTCCCCGGTGGCCGTCCGTGACGCGGTGATCGGCTGACAAGGTTGCGGTCACGACCGGCCTGGCCACGACCTGACCGGCCTCGACCCAGGGTCGGTCCACGACCTTGCCGAAGCCAACGAGCGCGACTTGGGGCGGATAAATGACCCCGAATACGGTTTCGACTCCCTGTTCGCCCAAATTGGTCACCGTGATGGTCGGGTCCGATAGTTCCGAGCCGCGTAAGGTCCCGGCGCGGGTCCGCTTCACGAGATCCTGCAGATTCCGCATGAGCTCCGTGAGGCTCTGCGCGTCCACATGGTGAAGGGCCGGAGCCATCAGGCCTCCCTGTCGGAGGGAAATGGCGACACCGATGTGAATGGCGTCGCTCTGGACAGGCTCCGTGCCCTTCCACACCGCGTTGAGTTCCGGGACCTCGCGCAGAGCCAGAGCGACCGCCTTGATAAGGAGGACTCCGTAGAGCAGGCGGTCTGTCACGGGCCGTTTCGAGTTCTCCTCTTTCAACCATGCCATCGCCCGGCCCATATCGATCGTGGTGCCCAAATAATAATGGGGGATTTCCCGTTTGGAGCGGGTCATGGCGGCGGCGATCGTCTGTCGCATGCGAGCCTGGCGATCGGCGGATACCCGCCCCTCACCTTTGTCCTCTCCCCGGGTACCCGTTGCTTCACCGACTGCAACGGGTGATGGAGAGGGGTGGGTGAGGGAGGCAGCACGGTGAACATCCTCGCGAGTGATGGCGCCGTCAGGTCCCGTGCCTCGCACCAAGGCGAGATCAACGCCTATCTCGAGAGCCAATTGCTTCGCGGAAGGAGAGACTTTGAGCCGACCGGCCTCAACTGCCGGCGGCGCTGGAGCGGGTGGTTGCGATGGCGTCGTCATAAGAGCCGGCTTGATGGGTGGCGGTGCAGCGGGCTGCGCTTGTTCTCCCTCTTCACGAATGACCGCCATGACCTTGCCGACCGGTACCGTTTCGCCCGGTTGTACGAGGAATTGCTGGACGACGCCGTTGGTGAAAACCTCGATCTCGATGGCTGCCTTGTCCGTTTCGACGACTGCGATGATTTCGCCTTTGGCGACGCGATCGCCGGGCTTCTTCTTCCACTCGATCAGCGTTCCGCTGTCCATGTCGGCGCCCAAAATGGGCATGACGAAGTCAGCCATGGTCTTCGAACAATTGACTCATAGGTTCATTGGATCATTGACTCATTGTTTAGTCCCGATGAGTCAATGACAAAATGGTGCAATGGAACAATGATCAAATTTGCCCGAGCACGCCCTTCACCGTTCGGACGATTGTGGCCGATTGCGGCAGGGCGGCGTCCTCCAGATGTTTGGGATAGGGGATCGGAACTTCGGCGCTGCAGACCCGCGCAACGGGCGCATCCAGATCGTAAAACGCCCCTTCCATGATTTGAGCGCTGATCTCGGCGGCGAAACTGCCCGTCCGCCAGGCTTCATCGATGATGACGGCACGGTGAGTCTTACGGACCGAATCGAGCATCGTCCGAGTATCGAGCGGCCTCAATACTCGAAGATCGACGACTTCGGCCTCGACGCCATAGGTCGCCAATTGTTCGGCAGCCTGGAGCGCTTTCCAGAGGGAGCCTCCGAAGGTGATGAGGGAGACGTCGCGGCCAGGCCGCCGGATCGCAGCCTTCGTGATATCCACCGCTCCCGCCTGCTCGTCCAGTTCGCCCTCCATCGGATACAGAAACGCGTGTTCGAAGATAAAGACTGGGTCCGGTTCACGCAGCGCGCTCAGCAACATGCCTTTGGCATCGGTAACCGTCGCCGGCGTCAGGACCGTGATCCCGGGGATGTGAGCATACCATCCTTCGAAGCTGTGCGAATGCTGCGCGGCTACCTGCCGCCCTGCGCCGGTGGCCATGCGCACGACCAGCGGCACGGTGAATTGTCCGCCCGACATGTGCCGAATCGTCGCCGCGTTGTTCACGATCTGATCCAGTGCCAGCAGGCTGAAGTTGACCGTCATCACTTCGACAATCGGTCGCATCCCGCCGAGTGCGGCGCCGATCCCGGCCCCGACAAAGGTATTTTCCGAAAGGGGCGTATCGCGAACACGGTCCGGCCCGAACTCCGCCAGCAGTCCCTTGCTGCACGCGTAGGTGCCGCCGTACTTTCCCACGTCCTCTCCCATCAGGAACACGCGCGGGTCGCTCTGCAACGCCTCGCGGAGTCCGTCGCGAACAGCCTCTCGATAGGTGATCTTGGTCATGATAGGCCTGTAGTTCTCAGCCTTCAGCGGTCAGCTATCAGCTTCACCCCTTGCTCTTTCCTCCCCCTTCAAGGGTGGGGGTACTCGCGACCGACTGGTGAGAACTGATGGCTGGTGTCAACACATCTTTCGTCAGGTCTTCGATCGGTTCCCAAGGCCCTCTTTCAGCAAACGTAATGGCGTCCGCAATCTCGGTTGCGATCGCTTCCTCCATCTTGTCGAGATCCTCTTGTGTGAGCGATTTCCATTCTCGGAGGAGTCCCTTGAACTGTTCGATCGGATCGCGCTCCTTCCATTGCGCGACTTCTTCTTTTGTCCGATAGAGTTCGGGGTCGTACATGGAATGCGCACGGAAGCGATAGGTTCTGTACTCGATCAGATAGGGCCCGTTGCCGTCCCGCACAGTCTCGGCGGCCCGCCGAGTCGCCTCCTCAACCGCGAGCACGTCCATGCCGTCGACTGCCTCTGCAGCAATCGCATAGGCCTCAGCCTTCTTGGCGATGTCGGTTTGAGATTGGTGGCGGGCAAGGGCTGTTCCCATCGCGTAGAGGTTGTTCTCGCATAGAAAGAGCACCGGGAGCTTCCAAAGAGCGGCGAGGTTGAGCGATTCATGAAATTCACCCTCCGCCACAGCCCCGTCGCCGAAGAAACAGGCCGTGACCGCTCCTTTGTTTCTCCCCTTATCGAGGGGGGTGAGTTTCTGCGCCAGCGCCAGGCCGACCGCCACCGGCAGGCCGCCGCCCACGATCGCGAGGCCTCCATAGAACCGGCGAGCCGCATCGAAGAAGTGCATCGACCCTCCGCGCCCGCGCGCACAGCCGTTGGCTTTGCCGTAGAGTTCGGCCATGAGCGATCCCATCGGTGTGCCACGGACGAGCGAATGACCGTGCTCGCGGTACGTGGCGACGATCGCATCCTCCATCGTAAAGATCGGCATGGCGCCCGCAGCCACCGCCTCCTCCCCTATATAAAGGTGGAGGAAGCCACGGATCTTGCCGAGGCCGTAAAGCTCGACGCATTTCTCCTCGAAGCGGCGGATGCGCATCATCTGCCGCAGGAGCTCAAGTGCATGTTGGCGATCAACGGGAATCGTCATAGAAAAACCGCAGAGTCAAATGGCTGATGGTTAATGGCGAATGGTTGATGGATGATGAGGAAGCAATCCGACTGTCCTGGCTCTCTTTCGTTTCCCATTCACCATCTCCCATCAACCATTCTTCGAGAACTATCAACCATTCTCCAACGTGCTGGTATCACCCTCGGGCAATCCGAGCTCACGCGCTTTGAGCAGCCGTCGCATGATCTTACCGCTCCGTGTTTTCGGTAGTGTCGGAAGAAACGCGATTTCTTTCGGTGCGACCACAGCTCCAAGCCGCGTTCGTGCAAAGCCCAGCAATTCGCGCTTCAGCGCCTCGCTCGGCTCGTAGCCGTCTTTCAAGGAGACGAAGGCCTTCACAACCTCCAACGCAACAGGATCCGGTTTGCCGATCACGCCGGCTTCCGCCACCGCCTTGTGTTCGATCAGCACGCTCTCGACCTCAAAAGGACCGATCAGATGGCCGGAGGTCTTGATCACGTCGTCCGCGCGGCCGACAAACCAGAAATAACCCTCCTTGTCTCGCTTGGCGAGGTCGCCGGTCAGATACCAGCCGTCGGCGAAGCATTTCCGGTACCGCTCGGGCTCGTTCCAGTAGCCGCGAAACATAGAAGGCCAACCCGGCTTCAAGGCGAGCTCGCCTTGGACGTTCGGATCTTCAGTGACCTCCACACCGCCCACCTCGGTCTTTCTGACGATAGCAGCGTCGATTCCAGGCAGCGGTCGGCCCATCGAGCCCGGCCGGATGTCCATGGCGGCATAGTTCGCGATCATGATGCCGCCGGTTTCGGTCTGCCACCAGTTGTCATGAAACGGCAACCCGAATGCCTGCTGCCCCCAGACGACCGCTTCCGGATTTAAGGGCTCGCCGACGCTGGCGAGAAATCGTAGATGGCGGAGATCGAACTTCCGCACGAGGTCGGTCCCGCCTTTCATCATCATGCGGATGGCAGTCGGCGCGGTGTACCAGATCGATACGTGCTGGTCTTGGAGGATTCGGTACCAGCGCTCTGCGTCGAACTCGGCCTCATCCACGATGCTGGTGATGCCGTTCGTCAACGGCGCGATGATCCCGTAGGAGGTGCCGGTCACCCAGCCGGGATCCGCCGTGCACCAAAAGATGTCATGCGGGTGAAAATCCAGGGCGATCTTGCCGGTCATGTGATGCGCAACTACGGCCTCGTGCACGTGCAAGGCCCCTTTGGGCGTGCCGGTCGTGCCGCTGGTGAAGTGCAGGAGGGCGGCGTCTTCTGGATCAGTCGGGGAGATGGTGAATTCTGGGCCGGCCTGATCCAGGAGTTGGTGATAGTCGTGCGTGCCGGGCACGGTAGTTGGGCGCCCTTCTTCCCCGATTAGGAGCACGTGCTCGAGACCGGGCACCGCCGCACGAATGCCCGCGACCTTTTTGTGATACAGCGCCTCGGTGGTGACCAGCGCCTTGGCTTGGCCGATCGCGAGGCGGGCGCGGATCGGCTCAGGGCCGAAGGCCGAAAACAGCGGGCAGAAGACACTGCGGTTCTTGAAGGTCCCGAGCGCTGAGATATACAGCTCCGGAATGCGGCCGGCCAACACGAAGACGCGATCGCCTTTGCCGATACCAAGCCGTTGCAAGACGTTCGCAAAGCGATTGGTCAGCTCGCGCAGGCGACTGTACGAATAATCGACAACCTGCCCCTCTTTGCCGAGCCAGCGGATCGCGAGATGGGTTCCACGAGGGCCCGCTGCATGGCGATCGATCGCTTCATGCGCGATGTTGAGACCGCAATTGTTCGGTAATCCTTCCAGCTCTTGCCTCGCAGACTCCCATGAGAACTGAGCCCGTCCTGCTTCATAGTCATGGAGGTTGGGGACGACCTCCCAGTCCCGTCGCGACTTGATGATGGTCTGCCAGGCCATTCGCGCAACTCGCCTCGTGCACGAGTTCTGCAAGGCATAGACCATGGGACTGCCGCCCTCAACATAGGGAAGGTCTTGGGAAACCGGACGATTTTCCTTTTGACGCGGCAAGGCGGGCAGGCCTCTCTGTAGCAGAAGTCATCACCGGTGGAGTCGGTCCAGTGGCTAATCGCGCCAAGACAGGGTCTAGAACTGTCATCATCATGGGAGCGGCGGGGCGCGATTTCCACGACTTCAACATGGTCTTTCGCGGTGATCCGTCGCATCGGGTCGTAGCCTTCACTGCGGCGCAGATCCCGAACATCCAACGGCGCGTGTATCCACCGGAATTAGCTGGTCCTCTGTACCCGGACGGCATCCCGATTTACGCCGAAGAGGAGCTCGATTCGTTGGTGAAGGACCGTCACGTCGACCAAGTGGTGTTTGCGTACAGCGACATCTCGCATGAAGACCTCATGCACAAAGCGTCGCGCGTGCTTGCGGCGGGAGCCGAATTCCGATTGCTGGGTACCAAGGCGACGATGCTCCAATCGAGCAAGCCGGTCGTCTCGGTGTGCGCGGTGCGAACCGGGGCCGGGAAGAGTCCGGTCTCCAAAAAGGTTGCCAATATTCTAAGAGAGGAAGGGCTTCGGGTCATCGTGGTGCGCCATCCGATGCCCTACGGCGATTTGATGAAACAGACCGTCCAGCGGTTTGCCACGATCGAGGATCTGGCGAAGGCCGACTGCACGATCGAGGAAATGGAAGAGTACGAGCCCCATCTCCGTGAGGGCCATGTGGTCTATGCCGGAGTGGACTACGAACGAGTCCTGCGCCAGGCGGAATCCGAAGCGGACGTTATCGTCTGGGACGGCGGGAACAACGACATCCCGTTTCTCGAGCCGACCCTGGAGATCGTGGTCATCGACCCGCACCGGGGAGGACATGAGCGATCGTACTATCCGGGAGAAGTCAACTTCCTTCGAGCCCACGTGTTCATCTTGACCAAGTTAGATACGGCGACCCCTGATCAGATTGCGGCGGTCAAGGGCGCGATCGCCGACTACAGGCCGGGCATCCCACTCATCGAATCCGTCATGCCGCTGACCGTGGAGAACGCGGGCGCCATTCGAGGGAAGCGGGTTCTGGTCATCGAGGATGGACCGACGATCACGCACGGGGGAATGGGGTTCGGGGCAGGGGCGCTGGCGGCCAAGCACTATGGCGCCAGTGAGTTGGTTGATCCGAGACCCTACGCGGTCGGGAGCCTTACCCGGACGTTTGAGCTCTATCCGCACATCGGAGCGGTGCTGCCGGCCATGGGCTACGGCTCTGAACAGATCCGCGAACTGGAATCGACGATTGCTCGAGCTGCGTGCGAGGTCGTGTTGATCGCGACGCCCGCGGACCTCGGACGAGTCATCCGCATCAAGCATCCGACGTGTCGCCTGACCTATGAACTGCGAGAGCTGGGCGCCCCCACGTTGGCGGACATGCTGCGCCCGATCGTCCAGCGCGTCAGACGCGCTTAACTCAGCGAGCTACTTCCGCAGATCATCGAGGACCTTGATGATCTCCGCCGGCCGTGGCGGACAACCAGGGATGCGAACGTCGACCGGGATGTGACGATCGACCGGACCGGTCACGGCATAGCTGCCCTTGAACAGCCCGCAGTTGATCGCGCAATCGCCGAGCGCAATGACGACTTTCGGGTCAGGGGTCTGCTTGTACACGTCCTTGAGCGCGTGTTCCATGTTCACAGTGACCGGTCCGGTGACGACGAGAGCGTCGGCATGGCGGGGCGAGGCGGCGATGTGAATCCCGAACCGCTCCACATCGTAGACAGGATTTGCCAGCGCATTCATCTCCATCTCGCAGGCGTTGCAGGAGCCCGTGTCCACTTCGCGAATCGTCAGCGATCGCTTGAACGGCTTGGTTTTCTCTTTGGCCTCTTGCGCGACCGGCTCTGACGGCGGTCCGGCCTCGGGATGTGTGCCCGTTACCACTCCGGTCTTCAGACTCTTTTTGATGATGCGAAACATCTTTCCCTCTCATTTGGTGAAGTACGATTTGGTGATTTGGTGAAGTGAAGACCATTCCGAAACTTCGCCAAATCACTAGATCACCAAATCATACTTTCTTTAGTTGGTGATCTGGTGAAGTTAAAGTACGAAGGACGATTTGGTGAATCGGCGATTTGGTGAAGGTTCGGATTGTTCTGACCCATTACTTCACCAAATCACCAAGTCATATTTCTCACTACTTCGCCAAATCACGAAATCATGAACTCATACTTTCTTCACAGATCGTTTCCCGCATACGACAAGTTGAAGCTCTTGTTGATCAGCGGGA
Source organism: Nitrospiraceae bacterium (assembly GCA_037446055.1). GTDB lineage: Bacteria > Nitrospirota > Nitrospiria > Nitrospirales > Nitrospiraceae > JBBIJI01. The sequence goes on along the minus strand of JBBIJI010000025.1, from coordinate 31,677 downwards.
AGTCGGGAACGATGTTGCCGAGCACCGCCCACTGGATCGCAGGCCAGTTCACGAACGAGGGGTCCCGCACTTTGCACCGGTGAATCCGGCCGTGCTCTCCCGCCATGACCATGTACAGGATCTCTCCCCGCCATCCCTCGACCGCCGAAAGTGCCCACTCGCCGGGTTCCGGCGAGCGGGTTGGTTCGGCCGTGATCGGACCTTGCGGCATGCCGAGGCGGATTTCTCGGATGAGGCGGATCGACTCATGAATCTCATCCATGCGGACCCGCAATCTGGCGCGCACATCGCCGTACCGATAGAGGGCTGGCCTGATTGGTAGCTCGTCATACGCGGCGTACGGTTGATCGCGCCGGAGGTCTCGATCGATGCCGGATGCCCTTCCGACGACGCCCGTGACCGCATGATCCCAGGCCGTTCGCTCGGTGAGCACGCCGGTGGTCTCCAGGCGGTCCGTGAGGGAAGCGTTGGCAAAAATGATGGCTTCCAGCTCGGAGAAATCCTTCTCAATCCGATCCAGTTCATCGACGATCTCACCGAGCTGCGCCTTGCTTACGTCGCAGCTCACTCCGCCGACTCGCATCACCCCACGGAGGAACCGCGAGCCGGTCAGTCGGTCATCGAGCTGCATCACGCGCTCTTTCATCCTGCCGCAATGAGCATGAGCCAAGGCATAGGCGGTGTCGTTGCAGATGGCTCCGACATCGCCCAAATGATTGTGCAATCTTTCCAGCTCAAGAAACACACTGCGGAGATAGCGCGCCCGTCGCGGTACCTCCGTCCGTGTGAGACGTTCGACCGCCTGACAGAACGCCAGGCTATGGCCGACCGTGGTATCGCCCGACACGCGCTCGGCGAGGGGCACTGCGTCTGTGAGCCGGGACTGCTCGAAGAGCTTCTCCACCCCTCGGTGTTTCCAGAAATGGCGCAGCTCGAGTTGCATAATCGGCTCGCCGGCCACGGAGAAACGAAAATGTCCGGGCTCGATGATCCCCGCATGGATCGGCCCGACCGGCACCTCGAAGACTCCCTCGCCCTCGATATGGCGGAAAGCGTACTGCCCCTGCGCTCGTTCAAGCACGGTATCCCATCGGAAATCCTTCTTGAGCGGGTGGGTGCCCTTCGGCCAGTGCTCGTGGCGCACGAGCCGGCGCATGTCGGGATGGCCTTGAGGAATGAGACCGAACATATCCCGGATCTCCCGCTCGTACCACTTGGCGGCATGAATGTGAGGCGTGATGGACGGAAACCGGCGATCTTCGCCATGGAGATCCGTGCAGAGACAGAGCCAGTCCCGACGCTCAGCGAGCGTGAACAAGTAACAGAGCTCAGAGCGAGCCTCGCGCGGCCGATGGTCTACCGCCCAGAGGAGCGAAAGGGTCCCGCGCAGGTTCGGGTGCGTGTGTACGTAATGGGCGACGACCGGCACAGATTCTTTCTTCAGCTTGAGCACCGGCGTGCCGTAGACCAAGCCTGACTCCACGAGGGCGTTCCCAAACTCGGCGCTCAACACTTCTGCGGCGGTTTTGGCATCGGCCATGGCGGCTATCCTGCTATCAATATGCGGACCGCTCGGTCGATGAGCGTTTTAAGGAAGTCCGGCATCGTCACGCCGAGCCCCACCAACGCCATGCCTGCTGCGATCAAGGACACATGTCCCACGTCCCATGCCTCACCACGCTTCACATGATCCGGGGGAGTTCCCCAGACCATCATGGCGAGACGATAGGTGAACCCGCCGAACAGCACCACGGAGAAAAGCAGGAATAGCGCCACGACCGTTAAACTCCTCACCTCGTCTGCCACGACGATGGTGAGAAATCTCCCGACGTGCAGCGTATCCGAGGCGAACGATTGCGTCGCCAGCGCCGAGACGACCATCACTTCACTGAGAAACGGCGAGAAGGGCGGCATGCCGACGAGCGCGAGGCCCGCCACGAGGAGTCCGACAGCGGTGAAGGGCTGCACCCTGGCCAGGCCGCGGACCTCCGTGATCTCGCGAGTCTCAAAGCGGCGATGCACGTTACCGACCGAAAAGAACGCCAGCGACTTGGCGAACGCGTGATTCAGCAGATGGAAGAGTCCGCCGAAGGTCCCCGTCTGACCGCCGACGCCGAAGCCGACCATCGCCAGTCCCATATGCTCGATGCTGGAGTAGGCGAAGAGGCGCTTGTAATCCCGTTGGATGAGGACGAAGAGCGCCGCGACCGCAAACGAGAGCAATCCGAACAGCATCAGCAGATTACCGGTGAAGGAGGGAGGAAGCGCCTGGTCCGCGATCATTTTGCTGCGCAGCACGGCATAGACCGCCACGGTCTCCAAGACGCCGGCCAACATGGCGGTGACGGGCGCCGGCGCTTCGGTATACGCCTCCGGCACCCAGGAGTGCATCGGCACCAGCCCGATTTTCGTCCCGTAGCCGACCAGAACGAAGATGAAGGCCAGCTTGAGCACCCGGGGATCCAACTGCGGCGCCACTTCGAGGAGTTTGGTCACGTTCAGAGCCATGCTCACATCCCCCAGCACCCGCACGGAGGAGTAATAGGTCAACACCGTGCCGAACAGCGCCAGCGCGATCCCGACCGAGCAGAGGATCAAATATTTCCAGCCGGCTTCGAGTCCCTCCCGCCTTCGAAAGAAGGCGATCAGAAACGTGGTCGCTAAGGTTGTCCCTTCGATCGCCACCCAGAGGACCCCCAGGCTGTTCGCGATCGTGGCTGCGGTCATCGCGACGAGGAAGAGATGAAACAGGAAGAAGAACCGGCTGAGTCGGCGCGGACCGATCGAGCCTCTCGCCACATACTCATCGAGATAGGACCAAGCATAGAGCGAGCAGCACAACCCGATCGCGGTAATGATCAACAAAATGAAAGCGGCCAACGCATCCACGTACACCAGTCCCCACAGCGTGGTAAGGGGCCCGCCGGTCAGCACCTGACCGATCAGTGAAATCTCGCAGACGACCAGCGCAGTCATCGTCGCGAGATTGAGCCCATGCAACACACGGGACTGCCGGATCATCAAGCTGAGGAGTGCCGCGACCAAAGGCGCGCCGAGAAACATGACCACGGGGCCCGCGATCGGGTCGGTCATGGGGTCGCTCCTCCCGCGTTGAAGATCTGCCCGATGGCGCTCAGCAAGTGCCCTAAACCCATCGGCACTCGGAGGCCGAGCGTCCCAAGCACCGTCACGTTGACTCCCACCGCCGTGGCCGTGAACATCCGACACCGTCGGCTCAACACGGTGCCGGTCTCCACGGAGGTTCCCAACCCCATCCGAAGCACCTGGTAGAGCAGGGTGGCGAAAGCGAGCGTGAGTAACGCTAGAAACACGTAGGCAAGCTCCGGTTTGCTCGCGTAGGCTCCCACTGCGATCAACATCTCGCTTGCGAAGAGGCCGAACGGAGGCAAGCCCGCCAGCGCGACCCCTGCCACGAAGATTGCGGTCCCGGCCAGTGGGAGCTCTCTCAGCAGGCCTCCCACGCGGTCTAAGAGTTTATGGTTGTGCCGGAGAAAGATGAGTCCGGCGCCGTAGAAGGCGGTGGACTTCGCGAACGCGTGGTTGAGGAGGTGCCAGGCTCCGGCAAAGACGCCGGGCCCTCCTACGCCGAACCCGAGGAGCGCGATCCCGATGTGCTCGATGCTGGAATAGGCGAAAAGGCGCTTGTAGTCACGCTGTACGAGAAAAAAGATCGAGGCGATCCCGATCGAGAGGAGTGCGAGCCCGATGATCAGCTTGCCCGTGAACGTAGGGCCGACGGTCTTGTCCGTTACCGCCTTGAACCGCAGAATCGCGTAGACCGCGAGCGTCAACATGTTCGCCGATAGCATCGCGCTCACCGGCGTCGGCGCCTCCGCATGCGCATCGGGCAGCCAGGTATGCATCGGCGCCACGCCCGCTTTCGTTCCATACCCGATCAACACGAACACAAAGGCCACCTTGATCGCAGTCGGGTCCAAGGACTCGGCCACGCGATAGAGTTCCGTCCATCGGAGCGCGTCGCTCGTCACGCCCAACACATGTTCGGACGAGTAATACACGAGAATGGTCCCGAACAAGGCCAGCGCGATGCCCACCGAGCTCAAGATCACATACTTCCACCCCGCTTCCAACGCCTCCTTGCTCCGCTCGAATCCGATCAACAGCGCCGCCGAGAGGGTGGAGCCCTCGATGGCAATCCACATGATCGCCACATTCTCCAGATTCGCCGCGATCAACATGGCGGCCAGGTACAGATCGAACAGGCAGAAGAACTGTCGGAATCGCCTCAGCGACAGGTGACCTCGATCGAGCTCTTCGCCCAGGTAGCCGACGGCGTACAAGGTTCCGCTTGCCCCGACCATGCCGATGATGAGGGTGATCCAGGCGCTCAAGGCGTCGGTCTGCAAGAGGGAACCGGCCGAGGCTCCACCTCGCGTGATCACCCACTCCGCGAGGAGCACCGTGGAAGCCAGCAGAGACCCGGCCTGAGCGCACTGCACCACCTCGATGGCTCGACGGTCTTTCAGGAGTAGGCTACCAACACCGGCCAAAATGGGCGTTGTCACGAGCAAGAGCAGCGGCCACGCCATCGAACTTCCCATGAGTCTTCGGTGGGGTCGGGAGTGTCCTTCCGAGTGACCCCCGACCCCTTGTCGCCAGGGGGTCAGGAACCGCGCCATTGGGCGCCGGAGGGGTTCCTGACCCCTCCCTATACAACGAACATTGCGGGTGGCGTCAACCCGGGCGAATAATTCACCCGCCTACCCCGCCTGCGCCTGGACGCAGGCTTTCCCCATTCGCCCGCAGATCGTCTGCTATTTGTCCCCAGTCTGCCGGATGGAGGTGGCCCGATTGGCCTCCGACTGCGCGCGTCCAACGAGCACCGCCCACTATTTCAACTTGCGATAAACCTTGCGTGCGCGTTGCGCGAGCAAGGGAGGCCAACGGGCCACCATCCCCTTACTACACCGGGCGGGGTGCTAGGTTTCACCCGTTGCACCTAGAGAAGAGCAACAGGTACGTGGCTGGTTGACGACAGGACCCGCATTTTCCACACCAACTACTCCTTAAGAATCGTGAGCTTGCTCGTGTCCACGCTGTCGAAGGCGTCTTGCAGCCGGTGGGCATAGATGCCGATGATCAAGGCTCCCACCAGCACGTCGAAGAATACGCCCAGCTCGACGATGAGCGGCATCCCGTAGGCGGCCGCCGTCGCTCCCAGGAACAACCCGTTCTCCATCACGAGGAACCCGATGACCTGGGTCACGGCCTTCTTGCGGGCGATCATGGTGAAGAAGCCGATCAGCACGATCGCCAGCGCGATGGCGAGCGAGTCGCGCGTGAGCAGAAAGCCGAGCGGAATGATGGGCTGGGTGATGAAGAAGGCCAGCATGACGAGTCCGCCGCAGACCAAAAGTCCGGTCGGGACGTTGACGTTCATCTCCAGCTCACGCTTCACGTTGATTCGTTCGATGACGTTCTTCAGGATCCGCGGGATCACGAGGACTTTGATGACGACCGTGAGGGCGGCGGCCGCATAGATATGATGGATGCCGGTCAGGTAGGCCACGAGTGCGGCGGTCAGCGCCAGGAAGACGGATTGGAGCGCGAACACATCTACGCAGGCGGAAAGACGGCGTTGCGCCACGATCGCGAAACAGGTCAGCAAGAGGAGCGCCGACCCGAAGTCGACCAATTGCGATCCGATATGAGGGGAAAGCAGCGACACCGTCATCCTCGCAGAATGTAGAAAAAGAGCAAGCCCAGGAGCGCCAGGATAAAGGCCACGCCGAGAAGGTCCGTGACGCGGAACAGCCGCAGCTTGGCGAACATGCACTCGATCATCCCGATCAACACGGCGAGCCCCATGACCTTCACGAGATAGGCGACCACGCCGACACCCCATGCAACGGGCGTCATGGTCGTCGCAATGCCCCAAGGGGCGAACACGTTGGCGATGAGCGTCAGAAACACCAGCAGCTTGATGCCCGCCGCCCACTCGACCAGCGCGAGATAGCGTCCGGAGTATTCCAGGACCATGGCCTCGTGGATCATCGTTAGTTCAAGGTGCGTGGCCGGGTTATCGACCGGAACGCGCCCGGTCTCGGCGAGGGCAACGATGAAGAGCGCGGCGAGCGCCATCAGGTGGGGAGACGGATCGGTCACGATGCCTTCCAGCAACGTGGTCTTGTGGACGATCGTGCTGAGGTTCGTGGATCCGGCGGTCAAGGCGATCGCAAAGATGGCCATGATCATGGCCGGCTCCGTCAGCGAGGCGACGATCGCCTCCCGGCTGCTTCCCATGCCGCCGAAGGCGGACCCGGAGTCGAGACCGGCCAGGATGAGGAAGAAAGTCCCTAACGCCAACAGATAGACCAGAGCGATGATGTTGCCGGCGAAATTGAGCGGCATCTGCGAAAAGAACACCGGGACGAGCAGCCCGGCCGTCAGCGTTGAGGCAAACAGGATGTAGGGCGTGGCCGTGAAGATCCATGAAGTGGTCGTGGAAACGACGGGTTGCTTGCGTAACAGCTTCGCGAGATCAGCGTAGGGCTGGAACAGACTGGCTCCTCGCCGGCACTGGAGCCTCGCCTTCACTTTGCGGATCAGACCCACGATGAACGGAGACACGGCCAGCAAGATGATCGTCTGGGCGACAACGAGCAGGACGGCTTGGAACATGGGGTTCATGAGTCTCATCACTCCTACTTCGGTTCTCGACTTCCTCCTTGGGAGCTTCTTCTTATATGCCCCTCCTTTGTAAGGAGGGGGTAGGGGAGGTAGATGCAGGTCTACCCCACCTTTCCTCCCCTTACAAAGGGGAGGAACTAGCAGGATGTTGAAAAAGTCCTCCAGCGGCGTTGGGGTACCCATTGCTCTTGCTGTGCAATGGGTCTAACGCGAAGGGCTCAACGTACGATTCACCCGTTGCATTCCGAAGAGCAACGGGTCCCCGGTACGCCTCGCCTCTTCGCTCGCTGCGGCCTTGCTGGAAGGCCTTTTTGAACATCCTGCGGGCTATTCCGATGCGGTCGGCGAAGCTCCATGCGTCGAGAGTTTTGGAGTGTCAAACCAGCTTTTCAACAGCCTGCTAGACCGCGATCAACAACAGCACCACCAGCGTCACAAAGATATAGGCCAGGTACAAATGGAGGCTGCCTGCCTGGATGATCCGCAATCGCTCCGCCATCGTGGAAAAGAACCTCACGACCGGCTCGTAGAGATATTTCTGGAACACCGGTTCGATGTGGAACTCGAATCGCCGGCGCGTTGCGAAATAACGCGACTCTTCCAGAAATTCCGTCTCCAGCTTTACGGTCGGCCGGTAGATCGTGCTGAACACCCGCTTGATCGGCTGCACGAAGCCGGTCGCGGTATATTCCATGCGGGGCGAGAGATTGATGCCGCAGCCCCAGGTCTTGTAGAACCGCTTCGCCCGAAGGCCGCCGAACAGGGCGACCAGTGCGAGTCCGAGCCCAGACGACAGGATCAATAGCAGGGCGAGCGCCGGCGGCGAAAGACTGGAGAATTCCACATTCACCGGCGCGAGCGCCCATCCGTCAAGCGCCAGCATCTTGTCCGCAATCGATGATCCGGCCAGAGCAGCGCTCACTCGATCCAGCATCGGTACGACGAACATCGGAGCCACCCCCAGCAGGACACAAACCGCCGCCAACGCGCCCATCCCGACGCGCATGGACCAAGGCACTTCTTCGGAGTGACGGGCGTGGGAACTCCGAGGCAACGCGAGGAACGAGATCCCGAAGGCCTTGGCGAAGCAGGCCAAGGCCAGGACGCCGGTCAACGCCAGCATGGCAGCGGCCAGCGGCAACATCAGCTTCAGCAAGAGATCCGGAATCCGGTAGCTGAGGAAGAGACTCTGGAAGACCAGCCATTCGCTGACGAAGCCATTGGTGGGCGGGAGCGCCGCGATCGAGACCGCCCCGATCAGAAAGAACAGACCGGTCCAGGGCATGCGGCGGAGCAGGCCTCCGTACTCCTCCATATTGCGGGTATGGGTGGCGTACAGCAGCGAGCCCGCGCCCAGAAAGAGCAGGGCTTTGAACAGGGCGTGGTTGATCGTGTGATAGAGACCGGCCAGCAACCCCAGCGCCGCAAACTCCTTCAATCCATAGGCGTGAAAGATCATGCCTGCGCCGATTCCGAGCAGAATGATCCCGATGTTTTCGACGCTGTGATACGCCAACAAACTTTTCAGATCATGCTCCATGAGCGCGTACATCACGCCGAGCAAAGCCGAAACGGCCCCGATCACGAGCACGACGAACCCCCACCACCAAGGGAACTGGCCGCCAAGAAAGTCGAAATACACCCGGACGAGCGCATAGATCGCCGTCTTGATCATCACGCCCGACATCAATGCCGAGATATGCGACGGCGCGGCGGGATGCGCATAGGGCAGCCACACATGCAGAGGTACGATGCCGGCCTTGGTGCCGAATCCGATCAATGCCGTGAAGAAGGCGAGGGTCCGCAGGCCTTCGGGAATTCGCGTCTCCGGATGTCGGAAGCCATCGAATGAGAAGGAGCCGGCTTCCTGGAAAAAGATCAAGAAGGTCAGGATGATGAAGGCTGTTCCGACATGGGTCATGATGAGGTAAAAGAATCCCGCGTAACGCACGTCCGCCTTCTCGTGCTCCGTCACCACCAGGAAATACGAGACCAGGGACATGAGCTCCCACACGATCAGGAAGAAGAATCCGTTGTCGGCGAGGACGACGAGCGTCATGGACAGAAGGAAGCCGTTGAAGAGGGAGCCGAGCGCGCCGAGCGAGGTCCGGCCATAGAACTCAGTCAGGTAACCGAGCGCGTAGATCGAGGCGGCCAAACCGACCAGCGAGATAGTCAAGACGAAGAAGGCCGCGAGCGGATCGAGGCGGATGGCGAAAGTCAGGAGCGGAATGGTGGATTGGGCTGAAACGGTCCAGGGGGCGGGGATGAGAAGGCCGGCAATTCCAAGGAGAATCCCTGCGCCGCTCGCGACACCGGCAAGACCGTGGGCGAGGACGTTCTGCAAGCGTGGCCTGGCGGGGATACACCACGGAAGCACCACCCCCCCGGCGTACCCGATGAGAATCAGGAGAAAGAGATTCAGCATGCGGTGAACTTCAGGATTGGCAATTCTGTCGACACAACCGGAGGGCTGTCCTTCATGACGCTCGTGGCCCGCTATCGCCGCGACGACCCGAACGGTTCTTGCAGTTCCTTCGGCCGCCGAGCCCCAGGCAACTGCTATTGCCGCCGTTGACTATGCTGGTAGCCATTAGACTGCAAGCGGTCAGGATGGCTTGCTCCTGGTTCAGCTCAATGCGGAATATCTGGGGCGATATGTACGGCTTCTTGTGCGGACGGTGGGCATGAGATTCCAATTCTATTCCATCCTCCTGGCGCGATCGGACGCAATCAACATTCTTGTCTGAACAGGGGGCATGGGTTCAGCGCTCCTGCTTGTGGACCATCGGCTCGATGTCTTTCTTCGCTTCCTCGGTCACGTTGTAGCGGACATACGCGTGCTCCAGGACTTCGTTGGCGTACAAGCGCCCGGTCGGCGCCGGAACCACCATCCGCGTCTCCACGGTTTGCTTCGGCCCGATCGTGACGGTCTGCTCGATCGTGCTGCGGATATATGGATGCCACACCACCAGCTTATAGGTGCCCGGCGGCACATCCGTCATGGTGAACCGACCCTGCGCGTCCGTCTTGGCAAAATAGGGATTGGTCACGGCCAGGCCCCAACTCTCCATATACGCGTGGAAGCCGCATTGCATGACGAAGATCCGGCGGCCCTTGCTGAGATTGACCAATTGCTTCATCGGCGCGCCGGCCATGTGCTTGTGGTACAGCGCGGCATCGCTGCGATCTTTGAAGTTGCGCGGGTGCTGCGGATTCATCGGCAAGGGCACGTTGAACAACACGCGCGGCCCCAAATGCGACGTTTCATAGGCCTGAATGTCGTGCATGACGGGGTCCATGTTGACCACCGTCACCGATTGATCGTCCCGCACGACGGTCGTGAACGGAAGAAAAAGGCAGTCTTTCGCTTCGATTTGCGGCACGGCCCGTTCGCCGAAGGGCTTGCCCTTGTCGATCCCCTCCAGATAGACCACCACCTCGCGGAACTCGCCGGCCGGCCCGACCTGGAACGGTTGCAGGATCCGCCAGCCTTGCCCATCGGAGATGCGCCCGCAATAGAATGGGTCGGGCAACGTCATGAGGTTGTACCCTTTCGGCTTGGGCACCGTGCCTTCCAGCACGATGGTGCCGCTGAGAGTCCCCCCATCCGCCACGTTGATTTCTTCATAGGCCCAAGCAGGCAAGCCTGCTCCAATCAGAGCTGCGAACATTGCAGCAAACAGGTAACGCATGATGTGCCCCCTCTGCGTGAATGATCTGCCGGAACTCGGCGCCCCCGCGTCTAGGAGGGTCGCCTTCGTTTCTGCTGTCTTACCGCGTCCACGATGCGCTGAATCGTCTCGGCCGTCAAATCGCGAATGGTCAGGTGGGCTTCATCATCCCCACTGAACGTACAGAGCGCGATGGTGAAACAATCGGTACCGCCGCGGATGATCTTCAGCGCGATGTTGGACTGGTGACAATGTACGCCGACGAAAAGGCAGACATCAATCTTGTTCTTCCAGATCGTCAAGTTGGGATGGTTTGGATTGATTTCGCGCTCGGCAATAATTTTCGGATACTTGGGTCTGTAATCCGCCATGGGGATCAACTTGGCCGGGACCTCTTCGGCTAAGGCCTTGACGACTTTCGCTTCCCGCTGGGATCGTTCGTTCCATGCCCACAAGACCAAGGGACCCGGAAAAATCGTCGGGTTCTTGGCTGACAGGAGCCGCCTCGCAGCCTCTTCAATGGCCTGCTGCTCCGGTACGATTCTCCCCATGACCAACCCTTCCCCTTTAGAAGGTAGGACCACACCATGGCTCGAGACGGCGGGTGGAAGATACCCTTCGGGACCAATGACCATTTCATACGGCTTCATTCGGCTCGCTCCTTTCTTCCGCATCTAAGCACCCAACCCTTCACGCAGAAAGATGTCCATCGGTGTCAAAACCGTTCCGGGCGCCGGCAGCACCACCGCCGGTCGAAACGAACAGGACCGGATGATGCGTTCTGCGTACCCGCCGGTGCGATCGGACTCCACCACGACCACCCGCTTCACCGTGCGGGCGAACGACTCCAGTTCGTCAATGGGGAACGGTAGGGTGACTTTGGGGTACAGCGCCGCGACGTTGAGGCCGAAACTCCGGCACAGTGCCACGGCATCGCGGACCACGCCTTGCGCGGTACCCCATGCCACATATCCCACGTCGGCATCCGGAGGTCCGTCACGCTCAGTGAGCAGAATGGACCGCCAGGGTGATCCCGTCGGCTCATTGGGTCTCGGCGGAGAGGTTTCCTGGAGGTTGACGACGGTCCCCAATGTGTCCAACTCGACACTTTGATGTCTTACCGCCAAATCGTTTTCGACCAGCACTCCCATGAGGGTGGCGGGGTTCTCGCGGTTCAGACAATGCCCCGCCGCCAACAGTCGCAGAACATCGGGGACGTCGGCGGCGACGACAACGGTCGAGGTGGGACTCGCACCGACGCAGGATGAAAAAGCCGATTCATCTCCTCCCAGGAGTGCAAAGAGCCTTCCCTGAGGACTCCGATAGACGTGGCTCTCCGGATACTTCTGGCTGTGCAGTAAGGAGACCATTTTGTCGGCGGCGGCGAGGTGGTCGGCGACCCACTGCATCGGCGAGGAGTCGAATTCACGACCACAGGCAGGACCACAGTCGCAGTGCCGCATCGTCAGTCCGAGCTTCACGGCCTGCTGCGTGGTGAAAATCATCCGCGTAGAGGACCCTCTGATCACAGGGAGCGAGTAGAGGTCGCGTTTGACCAAACATGTGCGGGCGAATTCAACGCCGGCATCGAACCTTGTCCGGTCTGCCCCCGAAGCTCTGTGACACGGTAAGAGTTCATCGGACACCTTGAGGAGCTCCATGAGGGCGCCCATCGCCACCAATCCCTTTGCGCATGAAGGTTTGTCATCCCGGCCGCATAGCTCCAGCAGGGGGAGGGGATAAACAATGACGCCTTCGGGGATCAGCGGCATAAGCCGCGGTTGTATGGGTGGCTCCCACAGAAGCACACTGCCGGGCTGCAGGCTGAACCGCCTGAAGTCGGGGATATCATCGTCGAGGTACACAAGCACATCACAACCATGGCCTAATGAATAGAACGGCCGGGACCCCAGACGAAGTTGGAAGATTGGGTGATGCCTTGCACCGTTCAGGCCTCCCGTTTGCGATATGACGTGCAGACCTCGATTCGTCAAACCCTGAACGAGTGGGGCGATCGCGTCGGCAAGACCGGGGGCACCACTCCAGACGACTGTGACGATCAGGTCGAGATCCTGCTCCGGACGTGCGGGGAGCCAGGCTGTGAATGGGGCCATATCGAGAGCTACTCTGTCCTATTCGCGCCGGCTATTACCAAGTCTGAAGACGGTAGACGCTGTTAGCCATCGGACCCTATACCCGCTGAGAAACACATGGTCGTGCAGCGCGGACAGGAAAGGGAGACCGTCGGAGGGGAAAAGACGTTGGCCGGTCCAATCTTTGATTCCCTGTCGAAGAACGGCGTGCAACCCCGTATGTGTGGTCAAGACAGCGCCGGTTTCCGGATCGAACGCCACGACGGTTGTGCGACCGCGTGGCAGTTGGATGATGAGCATCTCCATGTCTGATCCCTCCGACGCCCGCCCACAAATTCGGCTACTTTTTTCTCCTCGCGCTTTTCTTCCGTGACGCGCTGCTCTTCTTCACTCTTTTCGCGGTAGCTTTTCTCTTCGCCGCCATGATCTTCCCTCCTGTGAGACGGTTAGACGTTCATTCAGGGAGTCTCAGCAACCTCTTCTCCACCTTGGTGTTCCGGACTAATTTCCGGAACTGCCCGACGAGTACTCCGTTGACCCGCTCCTCCGCATCGTTCGGTTCGAACTGGAACACGCTTAGCAATCCCCGCACCATTTCTCACTTGTCTCACTTGCCTCTTCTCACCTTCTTGTCGATCCGTTTGAGGCTGAGCGCTCTTATCCGAATTCCAAGTAGGCCTCGGAGCAACCACGCCCACCGTTCGGCACTCTGAACGCTTCGACGCATTTCCGAACCATGTGGGCGCCTCGGTTGTTCTGCCGGCAGGCTTCCCGATGCTCGAAGCATTGCGGTCGTTCCTTGGTTTCCTACGCCACCTGACCGCGCTCCGGTCGGACATGAATCGTGTCAGCCTCCATGAAACCGTCGCGGCCCTGATGGTAGCTGACCTGCACGAGTTCGCCGGTGCAAAGGGTCGAGAGATCAACTTGTTCTGTCCCCCGGGCGATGATGGTCTGTTTCCGGACGAGAGCGCGAATTCGGAGAACCGAGCCCCTAGTCAGGATGACTCTCACCTGAACGAACCGACTTCCATCGAGATGGTTCTCAATCCGATCGAGACTGCCACAGATTGTCGGCATAGCCGGTCCTCTGTCACCGGATGGACTGGAGAGGCCGCCCTATTCGTTTCCGACAGCGAGCTATCCCCTCTCGCGCGACGAGATTGTTGGAATCGCAGGCCAGGACGGCTTTCCAATTGAACAAAGCCTCTTCCGGCTGGTCCAGCCGCTCCAGCAAGGTGGCCAGCTCACTTCTCGCCGAGAGATCCGTGGGACAAACTGCCAGGGTCTCTTGAAGCTGACTGAGTCGGGCCATCAATTCGTCCCCGGATGGATGGTGCAAGGATGACGCTGTCTCACCCGATCGTTCTGTTTTCGTCGCCATCTTCGTGCTCCCGTTCTTGCTCCCTTTCGTTTTCAGAACTCATCACAACCCTTACACCGGTGTCGGATTCACTCGCTCAGTGCCGTGATTCGCCCGAATCTGCGTGCCGGTCAGGCGCACGGTCTTACCGTCATTCGGCAAGCGGATCCCCAGTTGTTTGCGGACGGTCCTGAAGATGTCGATGATATGGTCCATTTGTTTCACGTCGAGTTCCTGTACGCTGAGCATCGCGTCTTCGTGGATGTCATGACAGAAGGCGATCGTGAGGCAGTTCGTTCCGGCCCGCACCATGCGAAGCGCCAGGTTGGCGTAGTGACAGTGAATGCCGATGAACAGGGCCACTTCTATCTTGTTGTGCCAGATCGTGAGATTGGGGTGATTGGGGTTGATGCCCTCCTCAGGGTCGATCTTGGGATACTTTGGCCGATAGTCCGGCATGGGAATAATCATGACATCGGGAATTTCAGCCGCAAGTCTCAGCAAGGCTTGGCTTTTTGCGATCCAACCAGGGTCCCATGCCCAGAGATACAAGGGTCCTGGAAAAATGGTCGGATTCTTCCGTGTGAAGAATTGCCTCGCCGCCTCGGCAATGACGTCGTCCTCAGGCGCGTGGCGACCGTAGAGTAATCCAAAACCGGAATCGGGATGGGTCACACCGAGTTCCATCGCCGATGGAGGATGAAACCCGGCGGGGCCAATGTCGATTATGCGGTCAGACGAACGCGGGACTTGTGACTTCATGAACGGCACCTCCCGAGATTGCAGCGACCACGACCTTCTTGAATTGGTCGCATCCTGCCTACACACATCATCATCGAATCAACCTGCACGGTGCTTGGTTCGCCCCTACAGCCAGGCGTCGCGAAGCAACGCCACGAGGGCGAGGACCGCCACTGAAATGATCGTCATCGTGAAGGCGGATTCGGAGGCCAGCGAGACGAGCATCGCAGCCACTGAGCCTCCAACCAACACCACCTCGAAGGTCCCCTGCTTACTCTGTTGACTATGCGGCATCGGGTGGGTCCTCACGGTGTGTTCTCAGCCGAGAGTAAAGAAGAGATCCCTTCAGTGCGACCGCTTCTTGCCGCAGTGCCATTAAGCCGGCATGACAGCGACGGCACACCATCCCATGGGCCGGCGAATCGAAAAGCAGCACTTGAGCAGGGTCGCCGCATCGGGGGCACCATATCGGTTTCGTGGCAGCCGGACGTTTTGTCCGAGGCGCTTTCGCCAAGGCCACCGCTTCTTTCCGTAAACCCATGAGGCCCTCATGGCAGTGAGGGCACACCATCCCGACGGCCGGTGAATCAAACACAAGAACCGGGGCTGACTTCCGGCACCGGCGGCATCGCACCGGTCGCGCGTGCTTGGCCGTTTCATAGGACTCGTCGAGTCTCACAGAGGCTCCGCTGGAGACTTAAGCATGGCTCCTCGACTTCTTTCCCTTTCCCTTCACCTTGTCGATGGCTTGCTGAATCTCATCGGAGACCGCAAGTCCCTTGTCCTTAAGCGCCTTCGCCTGTACCTCCGCGCCGGGATAATCTCCCTTCTCGATCAGAAGGTGGATCGAGGTGAGGCCGCTCTCTAGAGCAGTGAGGTCCTGTTTGATGGATTCCACTGCGGCGCGGTCCTTTCCGGTCGGCGCCTTTGCTATCAGCTCCTGTGCCGAGGCCACCGCTTGTTGTGCTTCCTTTTCCATATTCAGAGCGGCGGCCTTCGCCTCCTCTTTCTTGGTCGTGGCCTTCGATTCCACCTGCTTTGCGAGGTCGGCCACTCGGGTCAGCATCCTGTCGGCCTCGGTGTAGGAACGGAAAATAGAAAGCGCTTTCTCCTGCTTCGCGAGTTCCTCTTTTGCTCCGGCAAGCTCTTGTTCGAGAGCGGCGAAATCTTCTTTTACATAAACGGCCGCGCCGGCCCCTTGCGCCGCCTCGAACGCTTTCTGCGCCGCGGCGAGTTTTTCCGTCGGGGGTTCGGCACATGAGCTGAGCAACGCGACGAGCACGATCCCCATGGCCCCAACAATCATCCGGTGCCAACTCTTCTTCATGACGACACCTCATCCCCGAAGGTTTTGGAATCTTCCCACGGCTGCTTGCATAGTGGATGCCGGAGAGGCGAAAGAGGTGTAACGGCTTTGCCAGAGCCTCGATTCCATATCCTGGTACCTGAACAGCCGGGGCGGTGACCGGCTGCGAAGGCGAATCAAGTAAACCTTCTGCAAAATCTGCAGGTCTTCGTGAGCTCGATGTTGGGCTACGGATCGAGATTTGACGAACGTGCGAAGAATTACGCGCTGTTCGTTGAAGAAGTGAACCGTGCAAGAATTGCAGGTTGGACTGAAATGAAGCTCGTCCGGCCGGTAGAGAAGGAAGCTGAACAGAGAGGTGGGCTATTCCGAATCACTCACGGATGCCGTACTGCTTGATCTTGTATTGGAGAGTTCTGAGACTGATGCCCAAGAGCTTGGCGGCCTTTTCGCGGTGGTTGGTGACCTCGGCAAGCGTGCGCTTGATCACCTCTTTCTCGATATCCTCAAACGAACTGCCCAATGTGATCAGCATGGTGCGAACATCTTCCTTGCTGGCTTGTACCTCCTCCGGGAGATGCTGGGGCTGAATGGTTTTTCCCCGCACGGTCACGACCAGTCGTTCGATCAAGTTCCGAAGCTGTCGGATGTTCCCTGGCCACGCATACAGTCGCAAGAGCCGCATGGCCTCCCGGGACACGTCCTTGAGTTCCCGCTGGTGTTGCGCACAGAACTGCTTCAGAAAATTGTCCACCAAGAGAGGTATGTCGTCGCCTCGCTCTCGCAACGGGGGCAGCTTGATGGGCACCACGTTCAGCCTGTAGTAGAGATCCTCGCGGAACTCCCCTTGCTTGACGGCTTCTTCCAGATTGCGGTTCGTCGCCGCGATAATTCGGGTATCCACCTTGACGACCTTCGTGCCGCCCAGGCGGCGGAACTCTTTGGTCTCCAAGACGCGAAGGAAGTCCACCTGCGACTTCAAGGAGAGCTCGCCCACCTCGTCCAGCAACAGCGTGCCTCCATCGGCCAACTCGAACCGGCCGACCTTGGTCCCGATCGCGCCCGTGAAGGCTCCCCGTTCGTATCCGAAGAGCTCGCTTTCGAAGAGATTCTCCGGAAGCGCCCCGCAGTTCAGCGTCACGAAGGGCCCGTTCGCGCGCGGGCTCTTCTGGTGAATGGCTCGCGCCACCAGTTCCTTGCCGGTCCCGCTTTCTCCCGTCAGCAGGACCGTCACATCGCTTCCCGCCACCGTCTCAACCAGGTTGTACACGCGCTGCATGGGCTCGCTGTCGCCGACCATCTGCTCATAACGACTCCGGGTGGCCAGACGGTCGCGAAGTTGCTGATTCTCGGCGGCGAGGAAGTGCCGGTCCAGCGCTTTCGCCACGACTACCGGAAAGCGCTCGCGATCGATGGGTTTTGTCAGGTAGTCGTAGGCCCCAAGGCGCATCGCTTCTACGGCGGTATCGATCGATCCGTATGCCGTCATGACGATCGCTTCCGTGTCGGGCCAATTCGCTTTCACGCGACGGAGGAATTCGATCCCGGTCATGCCCGGCATCTTGAGGTCGGTCAGGACCAGGTTTGCCCGCGACTCTTCGAGCAGCACCAAGGCCTCTTCTGCCGAAGCGGCTCCCTGCACCTGATGACCGAGTTTCTCCAGCATGGTCACCAGTGCCGTGCGGATGTTGATTTCGTCCTCAACGACGAGGATGTGCGCGCCTGGTTTCATCGACCGATCGTCAGCGTGTCCTGGCTGACCGTCACGGCAGGAAGTTTGACCACCACTGTGGTCCCGCCGCCCGGTGCGCTTGAGACCTGGATCGTGCCGTGGTGGTCCTGCACGATCCGATAGGCAACCGCCAAGCCGAGCCCGCTCCCGCCGGCTTTCGTGGTGTAGAAGGGCTCGAACAGGCGCGACAGCTCTTCTTGCTTGATCCCGACTCCCGTGTCGCGCACTGAAATCTCCACCCACTCCTGGTCATCCGCCCTCGTCGGCGTGGCCGCGATCTCGCACCGCCCTCCGTCAGGCATGGCCTGGAAGGCATTGACCACTATATTCACCAGGACCTGACTAATTTGGGTCTCGTCGCCTACGAGAGGCGGCAATGCCTCCGCAACTCTCGTCTCCAGACGAATGTTCCGTTCCTCCGCCTCATACTGCATCAGCGAGGCGATATGGGCCAGCAAGGTCTTGGTGTCGACTCGATGCGGACGGAGGGAGCCGGGTCGTGCGAACCTCATAAAATTATCCAGAATGGCGGAGAGCCTTCGGCTTTCGGCATTGAGAACCTGAAGGTACTTCTCCGTTTCAGGTGAGAGGACGCCGCCGCCTCGCAACTCATCTTCGAGGAGGTGCAGGTTGAGATCCATGGCGCTCAACGGATTGCGCAGTTCATGCGCCACGCCGGCCGACAGGGTATGTAACCCCGACAACTTCTCCGCGACGCGCACGCGCCGTTCCAGGTCCAACAGCTCCGTGACATCCTTGATGAGCACGATCACGCCCGCCGGTTGCCTGTCATCCCCGGTCAATTCAGCCGTCGTCACGCGGATCGTGCGCGTCTCGCCACCGTGCCCGTAAGTCAGATCGCGGTGATCCACGTGCTGATGGCGCACGAGCGCGTTGTCGAGGACGACTCGGATCATGTCCCCTTCGGCGAAGGCGGTCTCATAGGACTGGCCGAGCAACTCGGCGGTCGCGCGCTTCAGCGTCGTTACGGCGGAAGGATTCACGGCGGTGATCTGTCCGCTGCGGTTGACCGTCAATACCCCGGTGGGAATGCTCTGAAGAATGTTGCGGGCGAGACCCTTCACTTCCTCCAACGTGCGCCGCGTGCCGGTGTAATGCAGGAACGTAATGACCGCGGCGATGCCGATCCCGCTCACGAGAAACAACAGGACGGTGATCGCGATCAGGTCCTGCCGGGATTGCCAGAGGGCCAGAAACAGTTCCGTCGGGACATTCTTCCCCTCCGTCAGTCCCTGCACGACGAATTTCTCGTGCTCCAGGCTGAACAGCAGCAAGACAGAGACGACCAGGGCGAGAATGAGCAGGACCGCCGCAATCAAACGAAAGGGGATCTTATGAAAGAGCGTTGTCTCCGGGGTCGGTCGAAACATCCTCGTATGCCTTGTTCGATGTGAAGCAGGTAACCTATGCTAACACGGCGCTCTGAGGCTGTACACGGCGGCACACCAGCCTGCTCACGTTAGGTGTCTCGCTGCTGCGGATGGGTCAGCCTGCCCTGCTCAGACGCTCGGGGTACCCATCCCCCCTTGCCACGACGGGACCACATCGAACCCGGGCAACTTCGTGAAACCACAAACAAACATGGCTCTCCTCGCCGACACCAAAGCAAACAGACGCGGCTAAATGCGAGGCATCCTTGTTGAGCCCGTTGTCATTCTGTCATTCCAGCACGACGCAGCGTTCGACGTATTCTCCGATCGCAGGGTCGTTCGTGACGAAAACGGCGGCCCACGGCTCCTCTTTCGAGCACAGACGGCGTAAGAGAATCCGGCGCAGACTCGGCTCCATATTGTGGAGGGTTCCGTCGAAGATGAGCAGCGGCGGGCGCGTTACGATGGCGCGCGCGACCAAGATGCGGAGGATCTGGCTCTTCGTAAACATCTTTCCTCCGGCTTCGACCGTCGTGTCGAGTCCACGGGCCATCATGTCGATCTCTTCTTCCATTTCTACGAACCTGACCGCCCACCTGAGATCCTCGAAGCGGAGAGACGGCCGCCGCAGTGAGATGTTCTCTTCCAACGTGCCACCGAACAACGAGAGATGTGAGTCCAGGATGAGTCCCCGAGAAGCATTGACATAGTCCATCGTCACATCGCGAAGGTCCACGTCATTGTAGCGCACCACACCCGCAGTCGGCCGATAGAGCCCTGCCAGCAGCAAGGCAAGCGTCGATTTGCCGGTGCTCGTCTGAGCCACGACCGCCACCTTCTCACCGGGCATCACCTCCATATTGAAATGTTCGAAGAGTGGCGGCGCGTTGGGGTAAGCGAAGGCGACGTCCTTGCAGACGAGATGTATGCCGTTGAGCCCCGGAGCGGGCAAGCCGGCCGTCGAAGCTTCGGCAAACGCTTCGTGTTTGGGCAGCGCGAAGACCCGATCCAGCTCATCCAACGAGGTGAGAATGTAAGTGACAGCGTAGATCCGACGGGTGACCGTGTCCAAGTTCAGGAGTAACGTACCGACGATGACCTCGGCCGCGACGAACTGGCCCAGCGTGATCTGCCCGATCGACAACAGCCATCCGCCCAATCCGATCATGCCGCTGTGACAGACGGCCTCCCAGATCACGATGCTGCGGTACTGACGCCAAGTCAGAATATTGGACCGGGCTCGACGAGCGGCCATATACTCGTCGAGAAGGCGATCCGTCTTACTGATGAGGAGCGGAGCGCTGTGGCTGGCCTTGAAATGGAGCCGATTATGCGCCAGGTCCTGAATCCACGTCATCAGCTCATAATTCATTCGCGAAACCGTCTTCGTGACGCTGATTCCGCCCTGCCCGGTTGCGGTCACCACGAGACCGAAGCCGATGATGAGAAACGCATTGTAGACGAGAAAATTGGGGTGATAGAAAACCAAGATTGTCATACCGGTGATGCCCGAGACCAGCACATTGATCACGTCCACCAGCACGACGATGACGGCTCGCGTGAGAAACTCCGCTTCCATGAATCTATAAGCATGGCCGGGAACGAAGGCTTCCTCCCGAATGCGAGGGAGATGCTCCGTCATGGCCAGGGCGATGCGGGCGTACAGTCGTTGGAATAACGTTTCCATGGCGCTGGTTTGGAACACTCTGAAAAATCCGATGAACAGAAGTCCGACCAGCATGACCAAGGCGAACGTCACGATCATGATCGGCTCGATCGCGTAAGCGAACGTGTTGGTCAGCTCTTGGACGGTCAGGGGGATGACGAGTGAGAAGAGACCGATCGCCACCGCGTAAGAAAAGAGGATCGCGAGCACGCGTCTTTCGAGCCCGATCAGGAACGCGAGCCTGGCAAGCTCGGTCAAGAGCCCATTTCGCTGGAGCGTTGCGATCTTTCTGGGGTCTGGCACGTGAAACTCCTATGGACTCAAGGAGGGACGGATGCAGGCTCCCTCATACTGAGACCGAGCGTTCTTTGTGATGGGGCGATGTCTGCAGGGTTAGAGCCAGGCGGCAGGCACAGAAATCACCGGCCATGAGGTGTTTCATAGTGCCCATGCGACCAAAGATCGAACATTCTCCGGAGCGTGCGGGATCCTTTCGTTCTCCGACCGGCGTATGTGGCCCAGGCATCGATGTCGGGATACCTTCCCCCGGGGGGTGGACGGATATCGGTCAGTACCATGACTACTCGGCCGACGCAGAAGGCTCATCCATGCTTGAGCCATGAAATCCTGGGGATGCTTCCCCAAAATCTCCTCGCATTCGTGTGCTGCCTCTGCCCAGCGCTGATGGGCAAGAAGCATGAAGACCAAGTAATAATGCAGCTCGAGCGTTGCAGGGTGACGGCAAATAAGCCAACGGAGCTTCCGTTCCTCTTCGACGAACCATGCCCGGTACTCCTTCTTGTCGTCCATGTCCTTACTCCAGTATCCGGTGATAACCGAAGTCTATGAAACCCTTTTTGTCAGCCGCTGCTTTCTCTCGGAGAGCTTGATCAACAACTTACAGTTGGCGCATACAAGGAGTTGATACTCGGTAACCCATTCAAGTCTTGGAACCTGATGGCCGCACACTTCGCAGGTGGAATCCGGTGGCTCGAGCGCGGTCTCTTCTTGCTCACTCATGGTTTTCTCCGAAAGGACCCAAGCTTAGTCATGAGAGTCTTCGAACGACCCCGAGCGTCCGAGGAATCTGAGGACATTATTTCGCTACTGGGACGTAAGTCAGCCGGCAAAGGCGGGATGCACTGGGAACAATAGACCCGTTCCGTTCGTTTGTCCCAGATGCCCATCGTTAGGGGCTTTCCACAGTCGGCGCAGGAGAGTGGGTCCATGCGATCGGTTCCAACCGGAGAGCGTCGCCTGGTTGAGCTCAACTGCCGGGATGGGCAACTGGCGTGCCGAGATAGAACGGAATGACCAGGACAGAAATTTGTCAACCATGTTGGGAGGTTGGGTGAGGGTGTTTCCGGTCTCAGTGAGATTGGACCCTCGAAGTGGAAAGATTCGCGCAAAAGTTGCACCCTGCGCACTTCCTCCTCCCGATCGTTCCCACTCATGGCACATCGGAACGGGAGTCCAAGGATTGACCTCCCACGCGTCATGGCTATCTACCGCCCTACGCGTCGGCTCAGCTATGAATGTGTGGAGGACGGCGACTTGACCCTCCGTACCGTGTTGGAGGACGTCAGCGAGCGGGCCAAAGATCGCTGAATCCTTTTTGTTGATGACGACTCTAACGCCTGACAGACAGGTTGTTACCCTCAAAAGGAGAGTCCATGACGAAGACAGTGCAGCTTGTTCAAGACCGACGTGATCACTGCCACCGGTGCGGAGGATTAATGGTCACCGAGAGAGAGCATCAAACCGGAATGATCGAATGGCGGTGTGTCGCCTGCGGGGAGCGGATAGATCCCGTGATTCTTGCTCACCGCCAACGGAGCGTGGCTCGGGAGGAGGCGGAACGACTCTTTGCGGGATCCGGTCGGGCGAATCTGAATTAGAAACCAGAATTAGACCGTAATCGCCTAGATACATCGTCGATAATCTGCCTCCATCGGTTTCGGGGCGTTCCGCACCAGTCGGTAGTCGGCGACTGGGGAGGAACGCAACAGAAACGGGGGCTTCCCGAAGCGCCCCGCTGCTAGCAACTCCCTCAAATTCCTTCATCGCTAACGCAGACCAAGTCCTTCCGCAGGCTTGGACCTCGGCCTATTCATTGCTTTGAAGGGGTCTCTATGCCATGCGGATGATGCTCTGTCACCTGACCGGCAGCTTAAAAGGGCGGACGCAGTTCATCGATACGGACTTCGTAAGCTTCGGTATCGGGGAGACTTGTGGCATCGCCTTCGACCCCACCATTGACCGGGCGGTCTGCCCGCTCCATGCCGAATTGGCCGTCGAAGACCATACGCCGGTCGTTCGCGACCGATCCGGCCAACAGGGGTTGTTCGTTAATGGGGAGCCACGTTCAGAGGCAACGCTCAAGGATGGGGATCTGCTGCAATTCGGGGAGCGAGGCCCTCAGGTGAGATTTCGCCTGGCCCCGGACCTTGCCGCCGAAACGAAACCGTGGCGGGCCATCATCCAGGATTCCCGCGATATCGTCGTCCGGACTCCGCATCCGCACTATCTCTCGTCTTTCTACCTCGCCCGACACATCCTGGGCGACATCGCCTCTCATGCGTCCCCCGGTTTGAAAGTGCTCGCTGCGGCGGCGCTGCTGGCCCCGTTGCTCCTGTTCGGCTGGCTGGTCGGCTCGCTCTATCAACAGCGCCAGGCCGTCAGCGCCTCCGAGCGCCGAATGGCCGAGCTCGTGACTCAGCTTGCCGCGGGTCGCCTGACGCAGGTGGAATTGGAACAGCGAATCGAAACGGAGCGCCGGGAGGCGGAGGCCTTGCGCCGGCAGCAGGAGATCGAGATCGCCGCGTTGACGGCGAAGTTACGAACTCTGGAATCCGCGCAGGAGTCGAAGGAGGACATTCAGTCGATCCGCCGGCAACTCGCCGATATGCGCCAAGCGCAGAGCTTTGCCGAGGAGATCGTCCAGCGATACGGAAGCGGGGTAGGGCTGCTCCAGGGCGCATATGGGTTCAAGGAGCGAGCGAGCGGGCGTGTCCTGCGCTATCAAGGGCTCGACCGTCTCGGCAATCCTTACGTGGACAAGGATGGGAACGCGCTCGTCACGGTCGAGGGCTTCGGTCCGCCGGTGGTCGTAAATTTCGCCGGCACGGCCTTCGTCGTGGACGAAGTCGGCACGGCGGTGACGAATCGTCATCTGGTCCGCATGTGGGAATCCTTCAAACCGGCTCAGCAAGCCATCGAAGCGGGCTTCGACCCGGACGTGGTGAGTCTCAGACTCTTTCTCCCCGGGGATGCCTCGCCCTACAACCTCCAGCTCGTGGCCCTGTCAGACCAAACGGACTTGGCTCTCCTCCGGACCGATCGCCCGCCGGGGGGGCGACCTTCGCTCGTGTTATCGAGCCGAGACGAACCGGTTCGCGTCGGGGAGCCGATCGTGATGCTCAGCTATCCAGGGAGTATCGATATTCTGTTGGCCCGTGTCCCGAAGCCGGAAAGCAGGGAAGTGATGGACGCGGCGGGCGGAGACCCCAACAAGCTGGCGGAAGAGGTCGCGAGAAGGAATTTCATACGTCCGCTGGCGACCCAGGGACATGTGTCGGATGTCTCGTCGGATGTCATCACCTACGAAGCGGGATCCGCGACAGGCAGCAGTGGAGCCCCGCTTTTTAATCGAGCGGGGAAGGTCTTTGCCGTCAACCATGGGAGATTGCTACGCATCGAGGGTGTCCATTTGGCGCTCCCTATTCGGTTCGTCAGGGAACTTATGGCAGGAATGCCTGGTTCAACGCCCAGGCGTGACTGAGGAGGAACCATGCGCGTGTTGTTGGCGGTCGACGCGTCACCGGATTCGAAAAATGCCGCGCGGATGGTTCGGCACTTGTCCGACCCTCCGTTGCTCGACGTGTTGAACGTCGTCGACGAGGACGCCCTCAAGCATGCTTACATCTCCCGTGATATACCGGCCCACTATCTTGAGACCTACCGCGCGGAGGTCTCAGAGGTCGCCGAGCGTGTCCTGCATGAGATGAAGCAGGAATTGGAGGGGCAGTGTCGGCACATCCGCTTGATCGCCGATGCCGGCGATGCCGCTGAAAGCATCATCGAAACCGCGGAGGAATCCCGCTCGGACTTGATCATCGTGGGGCAACGAGGCATGACGGCGAGTCCGACGTTCTTGCTCGGCGGCGTGTCGCAAAAGGTCGCGACCTATGCGCCCTGCTCGGTGCTGGTGGTCAAAGGATCGGCTGAGCGGTTGGAGCGTGTCATCGTCGCCGTCGACGGATCGGCCGAGTCTCACAAGGCCGTGGACTTCTTGGCCGGCTCGCCGTTCAAGGGGCCGCTTCACGTCACTGTCGTCACCGCCTGGCCCCAGCGGCGCCAGGAACCAATGGGGCTTCCCTTCTGGGCCGAAGGTCGCGAGGAGCTGAAAAACCTGGTGGACGCCAAGGGAGCGGAATTTCTGAAGAGGATTGCGGCGGAGCTCGGCAGAGGCCCATACACGGTTGAGACGGAGGTTTTGCACGGCGATCCCGCCTTCGTGATTCTTGATGCGGCGGTCCGATACGAGGCACAGATGGTGCTCCTCGGCTCTCGAGGAACCAAAGGGATCAAGCGGTTTCTCTTGGGGAGTGTCTGTCAGAAGGTGCTCCCACACGCCGACTGCTCGGTGTTGATCGTTCGGTGAAGGAACCAGTGGGTACGGGAGGGGAGTTGGTTCGGGCCCCCTCCCGTGTCGAGCGTTGCTCGACTGAATGGGTACGGGAGGGGAGTTGGTTCGGGCCCCCTCCCGTGTCGAGCGCAGCTCGACTAAGGAGGCTGTCGATGGCTAACGGTCACGAGCTCTTGGAGAAAGCGCACAAACCCGGAGAGGAGGCTTTGCGGCGGCATGCCCGCTATAAGGGCAAGATTCAAATGCTGCCCAAGTGTCCCATCAGGAGCATCGACGACTTCGCGATTTGGTACACGCCGGGCGTGGCGGAACCGTGTCGAGCGATCCAAGCCGATCCGGCGCGGGTGTACGAGCATACCAATAAGGCGAACGTGATCGCGGTCGTCTCGGACGGGTCAAGGGTCTTGGGGTTGGGCGATATCGGACCAGAGGCCGGGTTGCCGGTGATGGAGGGCAAGGCACTGCTTTTCAAATACCTGGGAGGAGTCGATGCAGTGCCGATCTGTCTCGCGACGAAGGATCCCGATGAGATCGTGCGCACGGTGAAGCTCCTGGAGCCGTCCTTCGGCGGGATCAACTTGGAAGACATCGCGATGCCCAAGTGCTTCCGAGTGCTCGATCGATCCCGTCGGCAGTGTTCCATTCCCGTATGGCACGACGACCAACAGGGCACCGGGACCGTCCTCCTTGCCGCCCTCGTCAATGCGTTGAAGGTGGTGGGGAAATCCATCGACAAGATCCGCATCGCCATGATCGGGATGGGCGCGGCCAATGTGCCCACATACCGATTCTTGAAGGCGAGTGGCGCGGACCCCGCGGCGATCATCGCCTGCGACCTGGGCGGGATCCTCGGGAGGCACCGCGTCGACTATCGGGACAACGCGGATTACGCGGACCAGTGGAAGGTGTCTTGTGAGACGAATCCCGACGGCCTGCGTGGCGGCATCGCGGAGGCGTTGCGTGGAGCGGATGTGTGCGTCGCCTTTGCAGCGGGCGGGATCATTAAACCGGAATGGGTAAAGACGATGGCCAAGAACGCCGTGGTCTTTGCTTGCGCGAACCCTGTGCCGGAGATTTGGCCGTGGGAGGCGAAAGAGGCGGGTGCCCGGATTGTGGCAACGGGACGGAGCGACTTTCCCAACCAGGTGAACAACTCTCTCGTATTCCCAGCCGTCTTTCGTGGAACCTTGGATGTGAGGGTCCGGACCATCAGCGACGAGATGGCGATGGCGGCGGCCCATGAACTTGCGAGGTGCGCAGAAGAGCGGGGCCTGGGGGAAGGGTACATCCTGCCCAGAATGGACGAATGGGAGGTGGTGCCGAGGGTCGCCGTGGCCACGGCGATGAAAGCTCAAGAGCAGGGTCTCGCCCGAGTGGCAAGGACGAGTGAGGAGCTGCACCGGATCGCCATCGAGAAAGTTCACCAAGCTCGCGAAAGCACCCAGACCTTGATTAAAGCCGGCCTTATCCCGGCTTACCCGTAAACGGGTAGTCGGGGTTGAGATCGACTGTGGCAGTGACGCAACACCGGCTGCGCTATTGATCCCTTACCAAGGGTGGTTATACCTACAAGTGAAGGAGGTGTCTGAAGCTCAGAAGGGTCGGCACCCTCTGGAAGGTTTGACTCGCCCTTATGCAGCCAGCGTGCATAGGGCGCCGCATCTGCTTCAGTTGCGGGATTGTGGTTCAAGGGACGCGCTTTCGACTGTCGGTGCCACTAGGCATGGCCGTAAATTCGAGCCCGCACCAAGATTGAAGCGCGGGGCAATCAGCCTGGTGGGTACGGGAGGGGAGTTGGTTCGGGCCCCCTCCCGTGTCGAGCGCAGCTCGACTAGTGAGACGGGAGGGGAGTTGGTTCGGGCCCCCTCCCGTGTCGAGTGCAGCTCGACCTAACGGCCCGGTAGGGCGACTGAAGGATTGCCGGAAACGATCCCGGCCGGTCGACAGATCCGGTGGTCCGCATAAGGGCGAGCCTTTTTGTTGTGCGGTTCCTGTCGGCGGGGCACTTTTCAGCAGGCTTGCATGTGTACCATTCCGGATTCCTTCCCTGTCGTCCTGCAGGCGGTGAGGTTTTCTTTAGTTTGTTCCCGCCCATAGTCTCACGAAGATAGGGGCGGAATTGTCGTTCGTGTGACGTTCGGCTCATCCCAGGTATCCTTCCAGGACGAAGAGGGCGTACAACAGAACCAGCAGCCCCCCGGCCCAGCGGGATACGCCCTGCATCATCATCAGCAGAGCCACGATGACGATCGTGACGAAGCAGAAAGGAAGGTAGAATCGCAGTATCTGCGCCTCCACCTCGAGAGGACGGACCAACGCGATGATTCCGGCGTTGAACAAGAAAAAGGCCAGGATCGAGCCCACCACGTTCCCGAAACTGATCTCCGGCCTGCCCTGAAGCGCGGCCGGCAACTCTCGCGCCACCTCTTCAATACTGATCAGAAACGCGAGCACGGTCATGCCGAACACCGTGCCTGATAAGCCGAAGGCGGCGATGATGGCCGTCGCTCCGGCGACCAGCATCTCAGCGCCGACGCCAAGGCCGGCGAGCGACAACAGCAGGAGGCCGACATCGTTCCATCGAGTGCGCCGATCGGCTTCCCGCAGCGCTTCAGCGACCTCTCCCGCGGGCCTGATATCGATCCCTCTCTTGCTCAACCACATCATATAGGCGACGGCCGAGACGAACCCAAGGAGCAAGATCGCTCCATCGATCCTTGAGAGCCGGCCGTCTGCCGCGAGCAAGCCGAGAACCAACACGGACACCACCGGCACAATCAGAATGGGTTTGGGAACCGGCGCAAACTTCAGTGGGACAATCAACGCGGTGATTCCGAACGCAAGCGCGATGGCGACCATCGCCGATCCGATGATCGAGCCCAGGGCGATGCCTGCTTGCCCCTCAAGCGAGCCGACGGCCCCGACCGCAAGATTTTCCGGATCAAAGCCGATGAAGACGACGCTGATCAGAAATGGGGACACGCCGAAGCCAAGCGATGTGCCGACGACTCCATTGACGAGCCGCTCGGCGCAATAGAGGATCAGCCCGAGTCCGATCGTAAAGAGGACGATGGCCATGACAACGGACAAGGTTCGGCGCTCCTGGACATTGGGTCTAAGCAGGGCTGGCAGTCACGGAGAGGTCGTGTCTGAACAAGGTTCGGAGGGATCGGTCACGCTGCTTTGTCTTCGCGGATGCCAGGCTGTTGTGAAGGAAAACATAAGTGGTGGGAGCACGAGCATTTAAACCTGGGGGAGCAACCCCACTCGAAGTCCAGGGACCAGAGGCATCCGCTCACTGTAGGTCCACCAGTGCATCAGATAGATCGTCGTCCACTCGACCCCGACGGTGATCATGGCACCTGAGGCCAGCATTACGAGGTAGCCTCTGGTGCCAGGCTTTTGGAACCAGTCCGGTTGCCCCAGGAGCATCCAGCCGATGACTGCAATGAGCAACACCAGCAGACCGTCGCAGAGACTCGCCACGACACAGAGCCACCATGGAATGCTCGTTTCGTTGGGCCGCACGTAGAGCTGCGCCTGAGCTCGCTCCCATGGATAGTTCAAAACCACAGCGACAGAGAAAACCCCCGCAAGCTTGCGGATCTGAGAAAACGCCTTATCCCTGTTACGCCACGATGGCATGAAGGGTCTGAATGTGGGCACTTTCATTGGAGTCAAGGTCCATCTTGCCTCCCACACAATCGCTCGATGATCCAAGTTTCAAACTCTCGGTGGTTTGCCAATTCCTGTAACACCGGACGCGCCGTGGTCGGATGATGACCAAGATGCTCTGCGAACAGTCGGGCAAACTTAAGGTCACCGTCAGGCCACTGACCCAGTTGGTGCAGGATCTCATGGACAAAGTGAGGGTCGGCCGTGCCCTGCACCACCAGTTGTTCTCGCAACGCCTTGTCGCCTAGCCCGAATAATTCACGACTCGCGTCATAAAAAAGCCACAGAGGCTCCGAACTGTGCTATAGGAGCGGCGACCCAGCAGCTTCTACGGACAGCGACGGAGGAACCCGATGGCGACAGACTGTATACCGCAAGTGACCTTCAGATTCTACGACAACCTGTAGCCGGTCGTGGCCCGCTTTGACCAGGCGCAGGTCAGTACGGATGGCGGTGCGGTGTTGATCAAGGCGCTGGATGACCGCCTCCGCTTGACCGACCAGTTGGCGGCCTGTCTGGTCGACCGCCGGGATCCGGACACGATTCGCCACACGGTGCGGGATTTGCTGCGCCAGCGGATTGTGGGCTTGGCCTGTGGGTACAAGGTCATGCTGGCCGCGTTGATGAAACGCAGGCGCACCTTCTCGCCTGACCGAAACAGCCCCGTCCAATTGCCAGCGGGCGACAGGCCGTTCATCAGATAGGAGAACGCGTAGCCGGTGACATCCGCGAAGTCCGTCGGGTCCATCCGCATCTGGTCCCACATCAAGTAATTGTTCAGCGCCGGCCACAACCCCATTCGTGACACGTCGGAGAAGAACTCCCGCGCGGTGCGCTTCTGAAAGTTATAATAGCCGTCTCGCTTTTTGAGATTGTCGATCAGGATTTCGGCCGACTCGAAGCTCCAATCCGAGAACATCACCACATACTCGCGGTCGTACTGAAACGGCTCCGGTTCGATGGGGTCAATGATCATTGGGGCGTACATGCCCGACAACTCCTGCCCCCCGGAGTGACTGTGAAACCAATAGGTGCCGCTCAGCTTGACCGGAAAGCGATAGGTGAACGTCTCGCCGGGTTCGATCCCGCGGAAACTGACACCGGGAACGCCATCCATATCCGGCGGCAGGAGGATCCCGTGCCAGTGAATCGACGTACTTTCCGTCAGACGGTTCATGACGCGCAGCGTCACGGGTTGACCTTCTTTCAAGCGAATTATGGGACCCGGTATCGTCCCATTGATCGTGATCGCGGTCCCTGTTCGACCGTCAACGCGGAACAACTTTTCGCTGATCGTCAGGTCGATGACGTTTCCGCTCAGCGTGGTCTGTGAACCGGCATCCGCCGTGCTCATCAAGGCCCAGGCAGGCATCACGTGTTCAACTGCCGCCATGAGCCCTAGCGCACCGGCTTGTTTGAGCAACACACGTCTGGAAATCAGGTCAGGGTTCATGTTGAACGATTCTTTGTCAGACATACGCGTTTGCAGCATATTGCTGGACCATGCGATGGGTATTAAAAAAAGAGGCATCGAAGGCAATCGCCTGCCGCATGATCTCGATCCATCGCTCCCTATCGCGATAAAAGAGGGGGGCGATGACCGTGCGCAGTTTCTGATACAGATCTTGCGCATCCTGCACCTCTCCCCCTTGCGGTCTTGACCCAGTCGCCGGATGGACTCCAACGGACCACCCCGTGGCGCCCTCGATGTGGCCCTCGATCCACCAGCCATCGAGGACACTCAAGCTGGGCACACCGTTGTGCGCAGCTTTCATCCCTGAGGTGCCGGAGACCTCCAGCGGGCGTTGTGGAGTGTTGAGCCACACGTCCACTCCCGAAGTTATGAGCCGGCCCAACGCCATGTCGTAATTTTCCAGATAGACGATCGCGACCTCGTTCTTGAGCTGCCGTGCGACATGACAGACTCTCCGGATCAGCTCCTTCCCGCCGCCGTCGCGCGGGTGGGCTTTCCCCGCGAAGATGAGTTGCACAGGTCCGACAGTTCTGGCGATCTGGGCCAACTGGCCCGGATCGGACAAGATCAAATCCGCCCGCTTGTATTGCGTCGCTCGTCGGGCAAACCCAACGGTCAGCGCGTCCGGGCCGAAAGACATCTGAGTCCTCCGATTCACTACCCGCACATGCGTCCGGCCGGTGACCAGGCTGCCCTACTTCACCGCTTCGATGATTTTCATGATATCCAGATAGACATTCTCTTCCCTGCGAAGGCGAAAGCCAGCCAGCCGGACGTTCCCCACCGTGTCACGGTTCAAGTCAGGTCCAAACTTGCGCGTGAGTCCCGTCATGAGATCCAGGAAGAACGCGAACGGACCGATCTTGCTCCGCACATGCTCGAACATCAACAACTGCCCACCGGGTTTCAGCACCCGATGAATCTCTTTGAGCCCTTGCACAGGATGGGGAACCGAGCAAAAGGTACACACTGTCAGGACGGTATCGAAACTTTCGCCCGTAAACGCTAAGCGTTCGGCATCCATGAGCATGAGTCTGAGCCTCCCCGAATGGCTTTCGGTTTTGACTCGCGCCTTTGCGAGCATCCGCGGGCTGATGTCGATCGCCATCACATCGCTTCCTGGGGGCAGATGCTTCACGTCATTGCCCGTGCCCACAGCCACCAGCAACGTTCTCCCTCGGATCTTGGCAAACAGGCGTTGCTTCGTCGCACGGTGTCGCTGATCCTGGCCTCGGGTCAACA
>JBBIJI010000024.1:2736-55416 GCA_037446055.1 Nitrospiraceae bacterium | reverse complement strand
CGCAGCGGCGAATCCGCGATTGCAGCAGAAGCGTTCATGAATAATGCGCGTTAAGGGAGTGGTAGTTATCCTCATGTCGGCGACGGGATAAAGCCCGCCAGCTCAGGATATCGTCCGATATCCCCAATCCTGGTGCGGCCTCCACGAGCGAAAGGGACCTGCCAATCTGGCCTGCCCTCCTCCCTTCCCTCCCCCCCTACCTGGCGGAAGCGCCAGGTGCTTTTCTTCGCCCATGGTGGTACAACGGCTGCGGGAGTTCTGGATCTTATCCATAAATAGCCCCCCTGTATGGACACCTATCCCGACTTCAAGCTGTACGCTGACCGGCTAGCTGATATCGCTCGCTGGGCCTATCGAAAAGGCTGGGCGCCGGGGACCAGCACCAACTACAGCGTCCGGTTACCTGATACCGCCGCCCCTGCGTTTTGCGCCATCACCGGCTCCGGCGTGGACAAGGAACTGATCGATCCTGAACAGATCCTTGCGGTCGATCGCCATGGTTGCCCAGTGAATGGCAGCCTGCTCAAGCCCTCCGCGGAAACACCGCTGCACCTCATGTTGTATCGGGCCGTGGGAGCGGGCGCCGTGTTGCACACTCATTCGATGGCGGCGGCGCTGCTCTCGAAAGTGGACGCTCCGCGAGGCTCTGTGACGCTGTCGGGCTGGGAATTGCTGAAGGGTCTCGACGGCATAACGACACATGACTGCGAAGTGAATCTCCCGGTCTTTCCGAATTCACAGGACATGCGCTCTCTCGCAGCCCTCATTGAACCTCGCGTGGCGGCTGCCCAGCCGTGCTATGGGTTTCTCCTGGCAGGTCATGGGCTGTACGCCTGGGGGAAAGACCTGCAGGAAGCGAAACGTCACTTAGAGGTGTTTGAATTTTTGTTGCGATGCGAGCAGGAGGCAAGGAGTCATGGCCAGCCTACGAATGCCCGACAAGAATCTCTCTCTTACGACGGACCATGAGATCCGACAGTTTCTAGACGAACGCGGCATCTTCTATGAACGGTGGTCTACGGATGTGGGGTTGCAGCCCGATGCCTTGGACGTCGAAGTCCTTGTCGCGTACGATCGCTGGCTCAAGCCCCTCATGGAGAAGGGCGGCTATAAGTCGATGGATGTCGTGAGCGTCACCGCCCAGACCTCCAATCTCGCCGCGATCCGCGACAAGTTTTTCCGAGAACATACCCACAGCGAGGACGAGGTGCGCTTCTTTGTGGAAGGCCAAGGGCTCTTCTGGTTCCACTTGGACCGCCAGGAGGAGGAGGTGTTTGCCCTCCTCTGCCAGAAAGGCGATCTGATCTCCGTGCCGGCGAACACTAAACATTGGTTCGACTTAGGCCCCAATCCGTCCGTGCGCGCGATCCGCATCTTCACGGATGAAACGGGGTGGGTGGCTCACTATACCAATTCGGGCATCGAGCAACGGTACCGATAACGTGACGATTCGCTGCGTGTTGATGGACATCGAAGGGACCATCGTCCCGGTCTCCTTCGTGCGCGAGGTGCTCTTCCCTTATGCCCGGGAGCGCATGGCGGCGTTTCTACGGGAGCAGCGGGACAACCCTGCGGTGCGGCAGTGGGCAGCCATCTGTCAGGAGTCGGCGGCACGGGAAACCGGCCGTCATCCCGAATATGAGGCGCTTTCGGACATTCTGAAGAGTTGGATCGAAGAGGACCGCAAGCATCCCGGCTTGAAGGCTCTGCAAGGCATGATTTGGGAAGAAGGCTATGAGATGGGGGTTTTCACCCCCGCTCTCTACGAGGACGTGGTTCCTGCACTCACCGCATGGCGGGCAAACGGGTTGCAGCTTGCTCTGTTTTCATCCGGCTCGGAGCGGGCCCAACAGCTCCTCATCGCCCACGCAACCGAGGGCGACCTCACAGGGCTGTTTGCCGGATTGTTCGACACGCGCGTAGGGCCCAAGACGGACTCGGCCTCATATCGACGCATTGCCAAGCTGCTGGAATGTCCGTCTGATGCCATCGTCTTTCTTTCGGATGTCGAGGCGGAACTGGACGCGGCCGCCGTGGCCGGCTTGAAGACGAGACAGATCGTCCGACCTGGCACTCAGGCCGGATGCCGCCACCCTGTGGCTTGCGATTTCCTTGACATCACCCTCTGCGGCGACGCTCACTGGGCGCCCTCCCGTTCGACGCGCTGAACGTATCACCGTCGCCCCATCACTTGATCAGCAAATAATCGATCTGCTCGACCCGGACCACCGGCATGATGAGCCCGCGCCCTTCTTCATCATGCGAGAAATCGTAGATGATCGACTCTTCAGGGAGGAGCTTGCCCGTCAGCGCCACGGTAATCTCGACTTTCTTGCCTTGCAAGAGACGATTTCGTAGCGAGGCTCGTTGCGTGCGAGTGGGAATCGCCTCCAGGTTGGCCGGCAGGTCTTCGGGTTTGAACCGGACCACACCCCAGCGGGTGGGAATGAATCTCGGGCCGACCGCGACGCCGAAGACACGCCGCTGCGGGTCGTAGCTCACCTCTCCTGGCCAGACGAAGGTAATCCGTTTCTGGAGCCAGGGATGCCCTTCTCGCTTGGCATCCCGCTCACGGTTCAGATTAAAGAGCCGCTCATCGTGATCCGGATCATGATGGCCATGCCCGTAGACCGCCGCCCAATCCGGCGGGCTCCCTTCCAACTCGTCCAGGAAGCGTTCGATCGCCGCGGCCTCGATCAGCGGCTGCGTGTCGGGTGGGAACGCAGAGCGCAGGCGCGCGGCCGTGACGG
Source organism: Nitrospiraceae bacterium (assembly GCA_037446055.1). Lineage (GTDB taxonomy): Bacteria > Nitrospirota > Nitrospiria > Nitrospirales > Nitrospiraceae > JBBIJI01. The sequence continues at coordinate 52,666 of JBBIJI010000024.1, read as the reverse complement.
TCACAAGCGGGCGAGCACCAGCCGGCTCTTCGCAGAAGCCGGCCCATGGATTTCCGAGGATCATCAGGAGGCATATGCCGACGAGGCCTATCCTCATGAGAGCCTCGTTACCCTGGCGGGGCCTGCGCTAAGGCCTTCTCAAAACTTTCGCGAAGCGAGCGAACGGGTTGGGAGTCGGGGCTCAACACTCCTGCGTCGAATAGCACGTTCAGGCGCGGGGACGGGTCGAGACGCGCCAGGGCCGGGCGCGTGAGCGGCGTCGATTCGATCACCTTCTGGTAGGTCGCCAGCCAGGCTTCTGTAATGACGCGCAGGCCCGGATCACTGGCCTTCATTTTCCCGAGCTTCACGTCTTTGAGGAGCTTGATGATGGGATCGGATTGGGCGATCGTCGCGATGGCGCGCGCGAGCGCCTGATCAGCGGTATCCGACATGGTGAGGTTAGTTCATCGAACAGGCACCGGGGCCGCGTGGATCGCCGCAGGACCCGCACGGGCTCGGCCCGCTGGACGAGGCCCAGTCGGCCGTCGCGCCGACGCCGAACGGCGAGAACTGCTTGGTGAGCTTGGTAGCTTTGCAGGATGGACAAGCCGGCTCCATTGACCCTCGCACCAAGAGTTCGAACCGGTGGTTGCATTCCTGGCACACATACTCGAAGATGGGCATGGATCACACTCCTTCGTTGTGCGTATTATAAAATCGTATCCGGACGGTTCGCAACGAGGTCCATATGTATCAGGAAGAAAAAACGTTCACGTTTCGGTTCAGCCTTGAAGCTGTCTTCCCCGACGGCTATGAAGGAGACCAGGACGGCTATACCTGGTTGGGCGACTGGGAAACGCGGCTGAAACCTGACTTGCTGAAAACGATCTTCGAATCCCTCCGCCGCTCCCCGGCCTATTCGGTCCATGTCCGCAACCGGGGGAAGTCACCGGCCGATGAAATCGAAATCGCCGTCCTGAGGGATTTTTCCAAACCAGAACCCGATAGTCTGTTCTGAGAACGCACGATGAACCGAGGCCTTTATATCCACATTCCATTCTGTCGGGTCCGGTGTCATTTTTGCGCGTTTTATCTTGAGGTCTATCGGGAAGAAGACGCCGCCGGGTTCCTCGCCGCCCTGAAGCGCGAAATCGCCCTCTATGCGGGGATGGAAACGATGCAACGGCATCAGTTCGGCTCGGTCTATCTTGGCGGCGGAACGCCCACGACGCTCTCTCCCGCACAACTCATCGATCTGCTCGACACCGTGCGTGATCGGTTGCCCGTGGCGTGTGATGCCGAAGTCTCACTCGAGGCACATCCGGAGAGTGTCGGTCCGGAGAGTCTTGCCCTTCTCAGGCGAGCCGGCTTCAACCGGCTCAGTCTCGGCGTGGAGTCGTTACGCCAGCATGAGCTTGTGCGGGTGGGAAGGCCCGGCACAGTCGCAGAGAGCGTCACTGCTGTGACCGCAGCCAGAGAGGCCGGTTTTGACAACGTGAACCTCGACCTGATGTACGGGCTTCCTGGCCAGTCGATTGAAGATTGGGAAGCCACGCTGGACGGTGTGGTCTCCCTCCGTCCTTCGCACCTGTCTTGCTACGCACTCACCGTTGAAGAGGGGACCTCTTTTGAGCGGCGGGTGGCCTCCGGTCTTGTCGAGGGTCCTGATCCGGATCGGCAAATCGAGATGGAACTGCTCGCGCACCAGATCCTCGGAGGTGCCGGCTATACCCGTTACGAAATCTCCAACTATGCCCGACCCAGCTTCGCCTCCCGCCACAACCTCCTCTATTGGACGGACGGCGAGTATCTTGGGCTTGGCCCCAGCGCGCAATCGTTCGTGGACGGGGTCCGCTTCGGCAACTTAGCGGATCTCTCGGGATATATCGCCTCACTGAACGCTGACACCTTGCCGATCGGAGAGCGAGACCCTTTGTCATCGGAGCAGCGTGTCCATGAAGCCGTGGTATTCGGATTGCGCCTGATCGATGGGATCCCTGCCGAACTGGTTGAGTCTTCCACCCAGGGAGGAGCGTGGAGGGATAAGCTCCACCTCCTTCTCGCCGAGCGATACCTTGAGCGAGCGGACGACCGTATTCGATTGACGACATTAGGACGACGGTATGCGGATACGATCGCGGTCGAGCTTCTCTAAAAATACAATCTGCTGTTCCTCAATGGCGTAGCAGGAAATGGAGCGCAGTATCCGAGAGAATAGCGGCCCAGGCCGTCCCATTCAGCCAGAGGAGCGTTCGATTGCCCCTATTCCAGTGGTGAACGAGCGCGACAACCAGGCACACCTGGGTCAGAAAAGAAAACGGCCGATGAAGATTCGCCGATACGACCCCTCGCTCGCTCGCAATGGCCGCGACCGCTGCTAAGAAATAGCAGCCAAACGCGCACACCTGGAGCCAACGCGCCCGCGTCGTCGTTGTTCCACGGACGACCGCCACCACCGCCCACGTGAGACACACGACCACGACCAACAGCAAGAACGGGAAGAGCGGCCACCAGACCTTTGGGTCGAGCATAGGGCCAGGACTGTAGCAACGGTGCCGCCGCTCGTCAATCGCGTATTTTCCGACGTTGACGCTTCGACGGCGCCCTGTGCCCGTCGACCCTTTAACCTCGCGCAGGGTCGGTCCCGAGCATGGTCGAAGGATCGAAGGGCGCTGCTCAGCGTCAATCCTGAGCAAGCCCTGCCTGGACTTTGGCGAGCTCTCTCGAGCCGTCGAGCCCAAGGACAGGGTAGTCGAAGGATTGACATTTCCTTAAGACAAGGAGGAAACTGTATCCGTTGTTCGAGGAGGTTCTTATGCCGGTCAACATGGATCCCGCCAAGAGGCGACGCAAGAGCCCACTTGAGCAGCAATCTTCAACAGGGCCTGAGTCTCAGGACACCACTAATGCTGGTGTGGCTTTCGGACAAGAGACCGAAAAGGATCGGGAGAAGGATCTCGCCGACGCCGAATGGAAAAATCTGTGGGATGCGACTGAAGTCATCGATATGGATAAATGGTAGCTTCTCGAATGCTGAATTGTGAATTCTGAATTATGAATTATTAATTCTGAGTTCTGAATGTGTGATCCATCAATTCAGCATTCAGAATTCTTCACAGTCACGCTGGCAGGAAATAGAACGCGATCGCCAGGATCAGATAGACCCCCATCAGCATCACCCCTTCCATCCAATGTGACTCTCCGTCCATCGCCACAAAGCCCACGATCAACACCGAGATGGTCACGGCCGCCACCTCAAACGGCGTGAAGATCAAATCCAAGGGAGACCCGAACAGGTAGCTGGCAAAGACCAGCACCGGCGCTACCAAAAGAGCGATTTGCAGACTCGATCCGACCGCGATCGTAAACGCCAGGTCCATTTTGTTCTTCATGGCCACCAGGACCGCGCTCGAATGTTCGGCGGCATTGCCGACCAAGGCGACCAAGATGACCCCGACGAACACCTGAGTCAGTCCCAAGCGATGCGCAGTCGGCTCCAACGATTCAACCAAGATCTCACTCAAGACCGCGATCAGAGCGGTCACGAGGGTCAGTACGGTGATCGATCGAGCCCGTGACCAGGGACGCTCATCGAGGGCGTGCGCATTAGCCCCTTCGCCCGCAAAAAGATGGGAATGGGTCTTCAGTGAAAAGGTGAGACTCAACAGATAGATAAGAAACAGGACGGCGGCGATTTCCAGACTGAGCGTCCCTTCGATGGCAGGACCTCGGTCGGCAGCCGTCACGTGAAATAACGCCGGGACGACGAGGCCGACGGCGGCCAGGAGCAGGAGGCTCGCTCCCATGCCGGCGGCGGTTTGGTTGAACCGTTGGCGCTCCCGACGAAAGCCTCCCGCGAACATGGCCGCGCCCAGCACGAGCAGAATATTGCCGAGGATCGAGCCCGTGATAGACGCCTTGACGACGTCGTGGAGGCCCTGCCGCAGGGCCGCCAAGGCGATAATCAATTCGGCTGCGTTGCCGAGGGAGGCGTTGAGCAACCCGCCGACCCCGGCACCGACGTGAGTGGAAAGGTGCTCCGTTGCCTTCCCCAGCCATCCGGCCAAGGGAATGATCGCCAAGGCGGTCGCAAAAAACAGGAAGACCGGGTTTGCATCCAGCAGGGAACCGGTGAAGGAGACAGGCACGAAGACGAGCAGAACATCCGGCCAAGGACTGAAGGGCCACTTCACGCCGCCACAGTAGCACGGGCCTCTAGAAATGTCGACGAACCAGGAGCAATCCCGAAGCGCTTTGTATTACCCGTTTCACCTTTGCCACGTCAGGACGCTGGAGCAACTGCTCGCGCGTTTCGATACGATTCATTTCATGGATTACATGGCCTTACGACTGTACCGGTTTTCCGGCACGACGGCCTACTTCGATCGCATGGGGGATGCGTTTCCGGACCTGGTGAAGAGCGGCCGCCTTGTGCAAGGGCACCAGGTGAGCGGTTCTTTGAATCAGGAAGCGCGAGTGGCGATCAACGAGGATCTCGGAGACGCGGAGTGGCGCGCCCTGTTTCATCGAGGTTTGCGAGAGGATCGTCGTTTTCTACGGGGGCTGTGGGATTTCTCGCACGCGGCGAAGATCGGCCCGGAGCTGATTCCTGGTCCGGCCGCGTTGCTGGCTCTACTCGATGAGCGATATCAGGAAGAGGAGATCTCGGTTGAGCAGCTTCAGCGGGCCGATGGAATCCCGAGGAGTGTGGAAGCCGGCTACCGCCTCGAATATGGCTCGGCCTTAATGAAAACCGCCACTGCCCTCCACCATACGATGAAACTTGCGCATCAGCTCCATATTGCCACGGTCACCGACGCGCGCATCCATTACGATCTGCTGGAAAGAAGCTGCCGCCGATCTGGAAAGGCTCTTGAAAACATCCTGATTCCGCGACATGATTATTGAAGAAACAATCGCAAAAGCCTTGGCTTTCCAAGGTCTTACGGTTTGGTACAATCACTCTGAACACGATGCACCCACCTACGCCAGTCGCTATCCCAGGTCAGTCTGAAGACGTGAGCATCGGGATCGGTACTGATCATGAGGCACGTGTTATCGTGTACAACTGCGACTGTCATACGTACCACCAAGTCATTACGCTTTTGTGCCAGATCGTCCCTGGGATGAGCTCGCGCCGAGCCTTCGAGCTTGCCTGGAAAATCGACCACGAAGGCCAGGCCCTGGTCTACAACGGCGACTGGGAGACCGCTGAAGGGATCGGCAAACAACTAGCCGCGGGTGGGTTGCGGGTCGCAGTCCAATAAACCTTCAGTTACCGGGAACCTGATTCCTCCTACTTGCCTTTCCTCTTCCCGTGATGAACCGGCCTCCGCACCTTGGAACGACGAGCGGGTTTGTGCGCACGGACGGCCTTGTGGGTCGGTTTGGCACGATGTGTAACCTTGGCGGATTGCTTGGAGTTGGGGCCATGACTCGGGGCCGTCGCAGCGGCGAGCGTACGGTTGAGTTTGCTCAGCATGTCTCCGCTGTAGATCCGCACCTGGTACAATTCAAAAAGCTTGCTGATCGCTTTGGGGTCGCCTTTGCGCGCCAAGTTGAGCAAGCGACGGCGCTGGTTCATTTCCTCTTCTTCTGTATGAGATGCGGCCCGTCGCTCCATCGCTGACTCTCCTCCCTTTCGTGTGACCCAGACTCTGATCTCCTAAATCGGAGCGCCGAATTATATCCGATTTTTCAGGGATTTACCACAGCTGATCGGACCGTTGGTCTGGTGAGCCCGTCGCCCTGCGATTCACTCTGCTGCAAAGCGCTTGCCCCTACGTTGTTGCCGACGGTTGTTCAGCAGCACAGGACTGACTATAATTTTCGCGTTGACGCTTCGACGGTGCCCGGTTCGATTGTGTGACCCAGCCTTCGTCCCGAGCTCAGGCCAAGGTGAGACTTTCGGCGGGCAGGGGCAGGGGGCGCCGCTCAGCGTCAATCCTGAGCGACCCCCGCCTGTAAGGGCGGGATAGTCGAAGGATTGAGTTCATCACCACCAACGGCCGGAGGACCACATGGAACAGTGTGAAGGGCGACAGCAACAGGCGACCGTTGCGGACGATCCCCAAGCGCGCACCCTCTTACGACGCGCATTCGAACATACGGCTCGCTGGCAGCCGGACTTCCGGGGATTTACCGCTGATCTGACAGTGAGTATCAACGGAAAGGAAACCAGCGGACCGGTGATGGTGAAAGGCCCTCGCGAGGTTTCCGTCCAACTCCCGGATGCCGACGTGCAGAAATGGGCGCAGGACCAGATCGCCATGATCGCCGTGCACCGCGGCCCGAGAAGCTTTGAAGAATCGGACGGCCAATATACCTTGACGATGGAAGAGGACGGCCACCCGTTCGGACCGAAGCTCATGATTCATGGGTCGAATTCGTTTTACCGTATCAAGGACAACCGGATCACGCAGATCAATCGTAAGATGGCGCATCCCGGCATGCCTCCGTTCGCCTTCACGATCAACATCGAGGAAAGCGCCGTCACGCAGGATGGGAAGAATCTGACGACCAGGTACACTGTTTATTACTATTCGCCCACGGACGGGAAGTTGAAGAACGTGGAGAGCTTCGCCGACACGCATGTGCGCGTGGGGTCCTCTGATCTTCCTGCAACACGACGGATCATCTCGTTTGAAAACGGCGAAGTCGTCGTGAAGAGCCTCTCGTTCAGAAACCACAAATTACTCTGATTTTCCCCTCTCCTACACTCTCCCCGACGGGGGAGAGGCGAAGGTGAGGTGGATGCCTGACCTACTGTACGATGGATCTTCGCAAATCGTTCCCACGCAGCATGCGGGACAAGTTGGAGGGCTATGTCCATCTCGCGCGTATGATCGACAAGTGCCGGGCCGTTCTGGCAGGTACGCAAGGCGAATACATCTATCCCTGCCCGATGGACGTTCGGTTCATGGAGTTCGCCGGAATTACCGATGAGCAATTCACGGAGGTGGTCAGAAGCAATCCGACTGATGACGGAGTGGCGGCATGGTTTCGGCAGGCCGCTAAGCTCCATCCACCTGCGGAGCTGGAACAATGGAACCAGATGATGCTGAACCGAGGGCCCAGCACGCCGGAGAAGCAGGAGTATTTCAACAAGTGCCGCGACGCCGTCGATCCCTCCCGAACCGACATTACCGCTTGGGCGGACCTGATGGATCTTGAAGAAGGACGCCCGGTACCACGCCGAACGAGTAGGATGGTGAGCTAGCACGTCGGGCGAGCAACATTACCCATGCTCCCTCCGAGCTCGCCCGCTCTCCCTCTCCCGCGGGGAGGGAGTCCTGTTGGTCAACGTGGGCACCTAGCTCAGTTCCTGCTCCGAGGTAGTGCGGCCTGGTCGATCCTCGATTGCGCGCGTCGCGACCCATTGCATCTTCTCAGCAATGGGTCCTCCTGAGCATTGTTCACCACGCTCGCTGGTATCTCTCTTTTTGGAGGAAGACCCGCGCTGGTCCAACTGCGGCCGTCGAGGGAGCGCTTTCTGAAGCGCAGCCTCCGGGAGCGCAGGACCAGCGCGAGTGTTACTCCAATCCTACTTATATCCCTCCCCGCTTGTTCCCCCACCAAACCCGCCATAATTTCCCCCGAACCCCCCCTGTCCGCTTCCCCAATACTCGCCGCGTCTGATTCGCGCATAAGGATGGCCTAGGTCGGGTCGACTGATCCACCACAGGAACGCGAGCGATCCCATGCTCGTCAGCAGGGTGATCCAGAAACCGAGCCCCTTGAAGTGTTGGTGCGGCGCGGCGCCCACCCGAATCTCTTGTGAGGCCGACGCGATCGCGACGGCCGCCCGGTACAACCCCTCTCCAAAATGTCCCACTTTGATCGCCGGGTCGAGGTACTCGCGGCCGATCGTGCCGATCAGCTCGTGCGTCACCGTCGGAAGCATCCGGCGGCCCACGGTGATGGCAGCCAGGCGTTCCTGCACGGCCAGCAACACCAGTACGCCGTGTTCCTCCTGCGCCGTTCCGATGCCCCAGCTCTCGTAGAGCGCCGTGGCAAAGTCGTTCGCCGATCCAAACGGCTTGAGCGATGGCACCGTGACCAGTACCAGCTCGACACCGGTTTTCCGTTCCAGATCCTGACAGACGGACCTGATACGGGCGATCCATTCTGCATCCAGCACATGGGCATGGTCGCTCATGTAACCCAGCGGTCCGGGCAACGGCACCCGTTCACGAGCTACCGCCGGTAGGGCTGCTAACAAGAAGGCCGAGAGGATGGTGAGCAATCTCGTGGTGTGACGGGCGGAGGTCATGCTCAGAAGCGGCCCTGTTGTCTCAGGCCGGTGATTGTCCCTAGCAGTAGCCGGAGCGCGGAGAGATATCGATCGAACAAATGCGGCACCTCCGCAGGGCCGGGTGTCACCACTCCCCGCTTGAGATTCCAGGCATCCATGAGTCCCCTCAGGTCAATGTCCCCCAATGCCGCCTCGACATCTTTGAGCACGAGTTCTCCCGACAGTCCGACCGGTCGCCCGAGCGCTGCTTGCGTAGCTCTCAAATAGGGGAGCATCGATGTGATCGCCAAAGGCAGCAGCACGGTGACCGCCTCGACCGTCGCGCCGCCTTCTACGAATCGTTGGTTCGTTCGCAGGAGGTGTCCGCGAAGTTCCCGCTCGATGATTTCGGGAAACTTCCCCTGGTCCACGTGCAATCCCAGGAAGGGATCGTGGCCGACCAGTACCCGATAGTGCGATCGGATATCCCAGATCTCCAGAGGATAGGTCGCCGCCATCGACTGCAGTTCGTCCTGCGTGATGAACAGCGGGACGACGATCTGTTCCCTGGCCCAACGTCGGTGGAGCTTTGCATACCGCGCAAGCAGCGGCCTTCCGCAATCCCTCAAGAGAAGCAAGACGTTCAGGTTGGATCGACCCGGGAAGAAGTCCCCGCGCACCGCGCTCCCATAGAGAATGACCGCCTCAAGTTGATCGCCGTAAGCCTCCGTGACGGAGCGCACGTAGGCGCGCAGCGTCGCCACGACCTCCTCGGGGAGCTGTTCAAGATGGCGTGGGGTGCTGCTCATCTCCGGACCCCTCCCTGATCAGTGAATTCCATCGCGTTCCAGGTGATCGGCACGAGGATCCGGGATCAAGCCTGCCGCCATGACCCGATCGAGCAGGGAGAAAGGCGGACGGGAACGCAGCCCTGCCGTCGTCGACAAGACGCGGTACCGTAAGCGAGCATTGCAATCCAACGTGCGGAAGACCCGATCGCGGAGTATGGCCATAAGCGGGTTGCCGGTGTTCCAAAACAGCACCTGTTCGTCGGCGAGGCGTTGCAGCATTTCAACCTGCGGTCGACGCGCTCGCTCGAACACACGCAGACGTTCCGATGAGAAGTCGCGAGCGACAAGCCACTGCGGGACCTGATCGGCCAGGGTCATGGCATCCGCCATCGCCTGCATGCGGCCCTGTGAGGCGTGGGGATTCATGGCATGGGCCGCGTCGCCTATGAGTACCGCACCCTCCGCGACCCAGGTTCTTGTTCTCACACGGCAGGTCGGCATGTAGGCGGTCTGTGACCAATCCTTCAGATACCGAAAGGTCGGCTCCATGCCGGGGTCGATCTTGGTCCATCGGTCCTGGAGTGCCGTGATTCCCTCGGCTCTCACCTGATCCAGGCTCCCGGCCGGAATCATATAGAACAGATAGACACTTTTGCCGGCAGCGGGGAAAAGGCCCAGGATGGTTTTCCGACCCACGTAATAGCGCCCTTCGGAGATGTTCTGCGGAGTCTCCATGACGGCGATCAGATAGGCCTCGCGGTATCGATGCACTTCGGCCGGGATACGCAGGGCCTCCCGGACCTTGGAGAACGCGCCATCCGCCCCGACCACCAATCGCGCCGCCACCTGAATTGGGTTGCCGTTTCGCGCCGCCACCAACCCAACGACACGATCGCCATCCATCCGCAACCCGGCAAAGGATGTTCCGTACCATAATCGGGCGCCGTCCTGTTTTTCCAAGGCCGACAGGATGGCATGATGGGCCACGTTCGGCAAGGTGACGACCGCTCGGTTGTACGGCGGCGGCAGATCCCCGTAGTCAACCGTGCAGAGCCGTTCTCCTCCTGCACGCAGGAAGTGAAACTTCCTCACCACCCTCGTTGCCGCTTGCGGTAACGATTCCAACAGACCCAGCCGGTCCAATATCTGCTGGCCGTTGGGCTGCAGGATTTCCCCCCGCAATCCTTGCGGAGGTCCCGACGCCCGCTCGATCACAAGCGTCCGAATCCCTTGACGCGCCAGGGCCAGAGCTAAGACGGCTCCACCTCCGCCCGCCCCCACGATCGCGACATCAATGTCTTCCGTCAGAGCCGCCATCGAATAGATCTACTCCCCCCAGAACCGGTAGCGCACGTCGTCCTGCCACATCGAGAGAAACTTGTCACGGGCCTTGACGCTGACGGAGCGATCGTGAATGACATCCAGACGTTCGTCGTTGTACAGATTCCCGCTCGTGGTTTGATTCATGGAACCAGAGGCGCTGAGTGAGTCGTCGACGACGACCTGTTTCAGATGCATCAGCCCATCGTGCTGATTGATACGAATGGGAACACCGGCGATCCGCAGAGTTTCGAGCGCCGCGCGCTGTTTCGGGTCATCCAGCTTGCCTCGATCCGTGATGACGCGGACATCCACGCCTCGTTTCTTCGCTTCGATCAGGGCTTTGACCGCTCGCGGCGAGGTGATCCCGTACGTGGCCACGAAAATATAGCGGCGGGCTTCATCATAGAGACGGATGACCTGGTTCAGCGGCTCATCCTCCGGCGCGAAAAACACGTCGATAGTCGCAGCGGGTGCACGGCCAACGCCGAGAATGGCAACCGCCGTCATGCACAGGAAAACGAGGCGAAACCACATACGCGCTGGGAGGCACTGGTGGAGGGATCGCTTCACTCGATGGTAAAGAGCTCGTGGAACTGCTCGTCCGAGGCGGCCCAAGCCGCCGGGGAATGCTGGCTCAGCCACTGTCGCAGGAATTGTTTTTGGCCCGCCGTTAACATGTGCTTGATTTGGTGGGTGCGACCCTGCAAAGGTTGCAAGAATCCCACGCGCTTAGTGAAATCGAGCATGGCTGTCCGTACGTACAGGGAGGTGTACACGGTGGGCTTGTCATCCTGTTCTTCCCCCTGGACCCACACGGACAGAAACTTCTCGAGGTTGAGACCGGCGCTATCCATTGCAGGTTCGGTCTCGTGAAAGAGTTCCTGCTCGGACTCCTTGAGTGGGACGTCACCTTGCGCCCGAAACATGAAGTTCTGTTTCCACATGGTGGCAGGCCGTGTTAGCGCGGGAAGGATACTGACGGGCGCAACAGGGGAAAGTCAAGATCGGGACCGCATGGCAAGACTCGCGCGCGGGTACGGGAGGGGGATTAGTTCGGGCCCTCCTCCCGTGTCGAGCGCAGCTCGACCAAACCGACGAGTAGGCAAGGAGAGGAACGGTGGACCGAGATGCGGCTATGCGGCCCGGTGTTTAGCCGAAGGAGACTGCCCCGCCGACGACTGTTCGATGTCGTGCTCGGAGGAATGGATTTCTGCGAGAATATTCTCCGCGACCGCTTCTAAGGCCTTACGCGCCGAGGACCGAACACGCTCGACGGCCACCCAGGCCACGATCAGCACTAGAAGGAACAGCGGACCCGTCCACTCCGCGACTTCAACGGCGCGATCTTCCGGGGCGACTTCGCGCGCTTGAACGCTTTGCAGAACAAAGACGGCTCGGACCCACCCCACGATCGCGCCCTGGTTGCGCAGGGGGGCAACGATCTCCAAACCGTGCTGGTTAGCCGTCGTGGTGACGACTCTGGACCGCAGTTCTCCCGCCGATTTCGTTGCGGCCCATTCCGTTCCTTGAACCCGCACACCGATTGATCGAGGTTGTTTCGAGACGACGATCGTATCGGTTGTGTTGATCACGGCCAGATCTACCAGGTCTTTCACCTTGAGCTGGGTGTTCACGACTTCCTGGAGCTTCGAAAGCTGGTCGGGAAGGAACTGTTCGGCCATCGCAGCGAATGTCTTCACGACGTCATAGGCCCGCGTTTCCGCGGCCTGACGGTGGTAGCGCGCCTCCAATTCGGCAAGCGTCTGAGTTTGCTGATCCAGAAGCATATAGACTAATCCTGCTGCGGCCGCCGCTGTGACGACTGCCACCATGCAAGCGAGCGGACCGGTTCCTGGTAACTTGAGTGTGCGAATCGAGGCGGCCATACTTTATGTCCCTCGGCGGTTATGTGTGGAGGAGTGAATCCCTTGATGCCGACAGGGTTGAAGTTACCAGAGCCAGCCCAAGTGGCAAGCGTTTCATTGAAATCTGTCGGGGTTGGTATCGGGTCAGCGCTGAACGCTCGCCTTGACAATGTTCCATATTGTTTGTTAGCTTGCTCGAATTCTTCAATCTCTTTGCCAAGTTGGGAGCTTCCATGCAGGTGAAGATCAACGGCAAGACCGAGGACGTTTCCGGGGGGACGATCTTGGACCTTCTGAAGACCAGAAACATCGAGCCCCAAATGGTGGCGGTCGAACTCAACGACAAGATGCTTGAGCGCGAACATCTCAGTACCACGACACTGAAAGAGGGCGACGAGGTCGAACTTCTGTTTTACATGGGCGGTGGACGGTGACGCCGGTGCCGCATAAGGACATCACTGAGCTCATCGGGAATACGCCGCTGGTCCGGCTCAACCGGCTGACGAAGCCGAATGCAGCGACGATTTTTGCAAAGGTAGAGTTCTTCAATCCGGGGGGCAGCGTCAAAGACCGTATCTGCCTCAACATGATCAACGAGGCGGAGCGGCAGGGCAAACTGAAGCCTGGCGGGACCATCGTCGAACCGACCAGCGGCAATACCGGGATCGGGCTGGCGTTGGTTTCTGCGGTCCGAGGCTACAAGCTCATCCTCGTGATGCCGGAGAGCATGAGCATGGAGCGGGCCAGCCTGTTGTCGTCGTACGGCGCGCAGCTCGTGCTGACACCAGCCTGGGAGGGCATGAAGGGTTCGATCAAGGAGGCCGAAAGTATCGTCGGCCAGAATCCGTCCTACTTCATGCCGGACCAGTTTTCGAACCCGGCGAACCCGGCTATGCACCGCAAGACGACGGCCTTGGAGATATGGGAGGCTCTCGAGGGCAAGATCGACGCGTTTGTGGCGGCAGTAGGCACCGGCGGGACGATTACGGGCTGTGGTGAGGTGTTCAAAGAACGGAACCCGCAGGTGAAGATCGTGGCGGTCGAGCCGGCAGGGTCGCCGGTGCTGTCCGGCGGAGAGCCGGGTCCCCACAAGATCCAAGGGATCGGAGCCGGTTTCGTGCCCAGAGTGCTGAACCGAAAGATCTTGGATCGTGTGATCGTGGTCACGGACGACGAGGCCTATCAGACAGCCAAGCTTCTGTCGAAGAAGGAAGGTCTTCTGGTGGGTATCTCGGCCGGCGCGAATGTCTTCGCCGCCCAAAAGGTGGCGGAAGAGCTGGGCCCCGGCAAGAACGTGGTCACGGTGCTGTGCGATACCGGCGAACGGTATATCAGTATTGAGAAGTACTTCAACATCTAAGTGACGAGTGACGGGTGACAAACGATGAGGCACCGGGGCGAAACTCGTCGCTGGTCACTTGTCACCCGTCAGAGCATCTAACATGGACTTCACCGACGAACAAATAACGCGCTACAGCCGGCATATTCTCCTGCCGGAAGTCGGAGGCAAAGGCCAGAAGAAGATCGCCAAGGCTAGGATGTTGCTGGTCGGAGCCGGCGGCCTCGGCTCGCCTGCCGCGCTCTATCTGGCGGCCGCGGGCGTGGGCACCATCGGCTTGATCGACAGCGACATGGTCGACCTCACCAACCTCCAGCGTCAGGTGCTCCATCACACGCCGGACGTCGGCCGTCCCAAGGTGCTGTCGGGCAAGGAGAAGATGCAGGCCTTGAATCCCGACGTCCAGGTGGTCATGCACGAGGAGCGGCTCACGTCGAAGAACGCGCTGAAGCTCGTCGGCGAGTACGACGTCGTCATCGACGGCGTGGACAACTTCCCATCGAAGTTCTTGATCAACGATGCATGCTATTTTGCGGACAAGCCGCTCGTGCACGGCGCGATTCTGCGCTTCGATGGCCGGGTCACGACGATCATCCCGAAGAAGTCCGCTTGCTATCGCTGCATCTTCAAGACGCCGCCGCCGCCCGGCCTGGTCGCGTCGTGTCAGGAAGCCGGTGTCATCGGGGTGCTCGCCGGCATCATCGGGACGATTCAGGCGACCGAGGCGCTGAAACTCATCCTGGGCATCGGAAAGCCGCTCACGAACCGCCTGCTTGATTTCGACGCTCGCCGGACCCAGTTTCGAGAGATCAGAGTCAGACGGAATCCCGACTGCCCCCTCTGCGGGACGCATCCGACGATTGCCGAGCTCTTCGACGAAGAGCCGGAGGTGTGCGATCTGAAAACGGCGGCCGTCGGTGGCCAGGCTTCAGCGACAGGCAGTGTGTCACGTTGAGAGTTGTGAGCTGAAAGCCGACGGCTTCATGGTAGAGGAAAGCAGGTGATCTCATGGCCAAGATGAAAGCGTTGGTGTGCCGAGAGTGCGGGAAGGAGTATCCCACGCGAGCCATCCATGTCTGCGAGATGTGTTTCGGCCCCCTCGAAGTGAAGTACAACTACGAGGACATCAAACGGACCATTTCTCGCAAGAAGATCGAAGAGGGCCCGCACAGCATGTGGCGCTATATCGACCTGCTGCCGGTGGAAGGTCACTCTCTGGTGGGACCCCACGCCGGGCTCACCCCGATGGTGCGTGCGACGAACCTTGGCGCGTACCTGGGTCTGGATGAGCTGTACATGAAGAACGACACGGTGAACCACCCCACCCTGTCATTCAAAGATCGGGTGGTTGCCGTGGCCCTGACGAGGGCCAGAGAATTGGGGTACGATACGGTCGCCTGCGCCTCCACCGGCAATCTCGCCAATTCAGTCGCGGCCCACGCCGCGGCCTCCGGGATGCAGTGTTACGTCTTTATCCCCGGCGATCTCGAAGCCGCCAAGGTCCTGGGCAACCTGATCTATAAGCCGAACGTCGTCGAAGTCGAAGGCAACTACGACGACGTGAATCGGCTGTGCAGCGAAATTGCCGCGGAGCACGGATGGGCCTTCGTGAACATCAACATCCGTCCCTACTATGCAGAGGGATCGAAGACGCTGGCCTTCGAAACCGTCGAACAACTCGGTTGGCGTACCCCCGATCAAGTGGTCGTTCCGATGGCCTCCGGCTCGTTGCTCACCAAGATTTGGAAGGGGCTCAACGAATTGCACGCCTTGGGCCTGGTGGACGCGGTGCGGACCAAAATCAACGGCGCGCAAGCGGAGGGCTGCTCGCCGATCGCAACTGCGTATAAGGCCGGACGGGACTTTTTCAAGCCGGTCAAGCCGAAGACGATCGCCAAGTCGCTCGCCATCGGCAATCCGGCTGACGGCTACTACGCGCTGAAGGCCACCGCTGAAAGCAAGGGCGCAATGGATATGGTGTCGGATGAAGAGGTGGTCGAGAGCATCAAGCTCCTGGCGCAAACCGAAGGCATCTTCGCCGAAACGGCCGGCGGGGTGACGATCGGCGTGCTCAAGAAGCTGGTGAAGCAGGGAGTCATCAAGAAAGGCGACGTCACGGTCGCCTACATCACCGGCAACGGCCTGAAGACCCAGGAGGCCGTGGTCGACGCAGTCGGCCGACCGGTGCGAATCCAGCCGAGCTTGATCAGTTTCGAAAAGACGTTCAAGCTGGGCAAAAACGGTGGTGGTGACGCATGATTAGAGTCCGCATTCCGACTCCGCTCAGACCGCTGACGAAGGGCCAAGGCGAAGTGGAGGCCAAGGCGAGCAGCATCGCCGACATGATCATCAACCTGGATACGGCCCATCCCGGCCTGAAAGACCGGCTCTGCGACGAGAAAGGCGAGCTGCGCCGCTTCGTGAACATTTATGTCAACGAGGAAGACATCCGGTTCCTCGAAGGGAAAGATACGTTGCTCAAAGATGGCGACGAAGTGTCGATCGTGCCGGCCATCGCGGGAGGCTGACCATGCCGCACCTGCGGTTTCACATCAGATTCCCTGAGAACAAAATCACCGAACCCATCATTTATCAGATCGGCCACGAGTATAAGGTCGTGACGAATGTGAGGCGCGCGGATGTGCGCGAGACCACCGGCTGGATGGACGTGGAACTCACGGGGGAAACAGCCGAGATCGAGCGGGCGCTCCAAGGTCTCCGGGATAAAGGCTGTATTGTGGATCCGATCGAGTTGAATGTGGTGGAATAGAAGAAGTGACAAGTAACCGGTGACGAGTGACGGGTAGAGGAGAGAGAACAGATCCCTTCCCGTTTTTCTAACTCGCCACGCGTCACCAGGACCCATTGCTCTGCGGAATGCAATGGGTGCCTCGCGTCACTGTTGTTATGGATTTCACTGAGTCGCAAATCCAGCGCTACAGTCGTCACATCATCCTGAGTGATGTGGGCGGCAAAGGCCAGAAGAAGCTCTCGCACGCGAAGGTCCTGCTGATCGGTGCGGGCGGGCTCGGCTCTCCGGCCGCGCTCTACTTGGCTGCCGCCGGTGTGGGCACGATCGGCTTGGTGGACGGCGACGTGGTGGATCTCTCTAATCTTCAACGTCAGATCCTGCACTCGACGGCCACCGTCGGCACACCGAAGGTCGAATCCGGCCGCAAGACCTTGGCCGCGCTCAACCCCGAGATCACGGTCAAGACCTACCAGATGACCGTCGACCCGGACAACATCATGGGGCTCCTGGCCGACTATGACTTGGTGCTGGATGGTTCGGATAATTTCGCGACACGCTTCCTGGTGAACGACGCCTGTTTTTTTGCGAAGAAGACGTTGATCTCGGCCAGCATGTTTCGCTTCGAAGGACAACTGACCACCATCAAGCCCCACGCCGGCTATCCGTGCTATCGTTGCCTCTATCCGGAACCGCCGCCCGCCGGCCTGGTCCCCAATTGCCAAGAGGCCGGAGTGCTCGGCGTCCTGGCCGGCACCATGGGCGTCCTCCAGGCGTCGGAAGCCATCAAGGAAATTCTCGGGATCGGCGAAACGATCGCGGACCGCCTGCTGATCTACGACGCCTTGGAGATGAAATTCCGCAAGGTCTCGCGACCGAAAGATCCCGCCTGCCGACTCTGCGGCCCCTCTCCGACCATCCGAGACCTCAAAGGCGACTACAGCGTCTCCTGTTCGATCTAACGACCTGTGCCTGACCTAGAAATCCCACAGACGATTCTCGACGACATCGTGGCGCATGCGCGCGAGCTCGCGCCGTATGAGTGTTGCGGACTTTTGGCCGGCAATAACGGGGTGGTGTCGCGCGTCTATCGGATCAAGAACGTCGTTGCCCTGGAGGGGGCCTCCACCTTGGCGAGCTTCGACAGCGCGAAGGCGGCGCATCTCGAGCGGTTGTCACCTCAGGAGCGGGCCGAGATTGCGTTCGTCATGGACGCCCACGACCTCGCGGTCGCGCAGAAGGACATGCGAAAGAGCGGGCTGCAGCTACAAGTGGTCTATCACTCCCATCCCCACGACCCGGCCCGCCCGTCGGTCACGGACGTCAAAATTGCCACGGACTACGAACAGTATTGGCCCAAAATCAACCTCCCTGTCCCCGCCTATCTGCTGATATCGCTCATGCATCCCCAACCGGACATTCGCACGTATTGGATCACCAACGGGAAAGTCACTCCGGCGGACGTCCTGGTCGTTTGAGTGAGCCGCACGTCATCTTGACGCTTTTCTTCAGCCCTAACCGATGTCATAATGCCGCTGTTATCAGCGCAGGAGGCATCCCATGAACCGCCTGGTCATACTCGCGCTCATCGGCTTTTATCTCAGCGGCATCGCGCCGGGGCTAGGGCTAGCGGAAGAGAAAGGCTACTATGCCCCCGTCATTTTCGTGGACAAAGAAAAGGGCCTTATCTTCATCGCCGACAGCGGCGGCGCCGTCTTTGGAATTGAAATCAGCGAAGCCGCCAAACCTCACATCGACAAACTCCCGGTCGGCACCTTGGCCGATTTCGTGGTCGAAGTCCGGCCGGGTCAACCTCCCCTCCTGAAGACCTGGAAGATTCCGGTGGGCGACTCGCCTTGCAAGTTCTTTGACGGGAAAACCTGCCGGTAGCTGGGAGCCTGTCCGACATTGACCTTTCTACTGCGGCAAACGATGTGCGGCCGTCTGCGTCGTTCTCGGCCCGAAAAAATCCGGGGCACCCATTGCTCCGGGATTGCAATGGGTCCCGATTCCAGCAAATACGCCTCGGGTTTTTCCGGGCCTGCGGCCTTGCCTCTGGCCGCACCTCCTTCGCCTCGTCACGAACGGCAATGTCGGACAGGCTCCAGTGAGACGTGATGCATTATGCGTTTCGGCCCAGAGACTTACCACTGATATCCCCAACCAGGCGTTGGGGTGCTCTACAGACCTGCACGACTCCCTTATAGCTGCCAAGGGCTCGACCCTTGGACCAGTGCATCGGCTGGACTCCGAATCTCTTTTCCTAACCCGATTCAGCAGACTGGCGGACGAAAAGTCTGGCGTATTGTCAGCCGAACCATGTGCTTCGTCAAGTGCCACCTAGGTAGCGCAGGGGTTATGGAAAGGCAGGACGTACGGACGAGCTACAACTACGGCTGAGGAGTTTCAACCCACCCTTTTATGAGAGGGTGGCGGGGATGATCCCACCTGCGCGCATTGTTCTCAGCCGCCCAGTCCCAATCGCGCCAAGCCGCAACCTTGTCCCGGGCGAGCACCTTCTGGGCTTCGACGCTTCACGTTTCACGAATCACGCTTCACGACTATTCCGAGCTGCCCAGCATGTCGTCGATGAGCGGCCGATTAATATCCGTGCAACCCGGACAGATGGTATCGAAGAGCAGCTCGTGGTTGGATACGAAATTCCGCGAATCCGTCAGGTTGTCGGCTTGGACGTGGTCGTAGCAGGTGTCGCAGAGCATCATCAAGCCCCGGGCGACTGACACGGTTTTTCGTCCTGCGCTGGAAGCCATGTTCTCACCCACGTGAAGCGTGAAGCGCGAGTAACAAGCAATCAGCAATCAGCTCTCGGCCGTTAGCTTACTCCCCTCTCCCTACCCCCTCCCCGCTGGGGAGAGGAATCAGCTTAAGCGCTAACGGCTCACCTGCATGTCTGATCTCTCAGGTATTACGTTTCACCTTTATCTCTTACACGCTCCCCTTCACCTGCGCCATGATGAAATCGTCGGTCTCCAAGTCGATGCCGCACTGAGGGCATTCGTAGGGTTGATCCGGAGGCGGAACCATCAGCTCGGTTCGTTCGATCCGACCGCGGCAGACGTGGTAGAAACGGCCTCGTGCATGCTCGTCATCCAACGGATCGCTTTCGAAGATCAGAACCATGGACCGTATACCCCGCGCAATAGTCTACTGTCGCCGATCAAGAGCCCGCAAGACGGCTAGCTCTTATCTGAAGAATCCTCCCTCACCGCCGCCTCTTCCCCACAGGGGGTGATGGTGGAAAAGGGGCCGGCCCTCGAGTGATCTCCAGACGAGGGCTAGCTTTGGAACTGCGCGTCATAGAGCAGCGCGTACACGCCGACCCTTTGCAGCAGTTCTTCGTGGGTTCCGCACTCGACGAGTCGCCCTTGTTCGAGGACGATGATTGTATCCGCGTCCTGCAACGTCGAGAGGCGATGCGCAATGATGAAGGTCGTTCGGTTTCTGGTGAGCTCTCGGAGGGCCTCACGGATCTTGCCTTCGGTCTCCGTATCGACGTTGGAGGTCGCCTCGTCGAAGATCACGATGGGAGGGTCTTTCAACAATACGCGCGCGATCGCGATGCGCTGCTTTTGCCCGACGGAGAGCTTGACCCCCCGCTCCCCGATCCAAGTGTTGTAGCCATCCGGGAGCTGCATGATGAACTCGTGGGCCTGAGCGGCGCGAGCCGCAGCTTCGAGCCGCTCATCGTCGGCTGAGAGATCACCGTACGCGATGTTTTCCCTCGCGGTCCCGTTGAACAAAAAGGGCTCCTGCTGCACCAAACCGATCTGGCTGCGGAGATAAACCAGGGGGAGGTCCCGGACATCGCGCTTATCCACAAGGACCGCCCCGTTTCTCACATCATGGAAGCGCATGAGCAACTTGAGAAGAGTACTCTTCCCGGCTCCACTCGGTCCGACGAGAGCCACCCGCTCCCCGGGATGAACGCGGAACGATATCTCCCGTAGCACGGGCACATCAGGCCGATAGTGAAAACTCACCTGTCGGAATTCCACATGACCGGTGAGCCGTGCGGCTGGGGCTGTCACCCCTGGCCGGTCGGGCACCTCCGGCTCCTGATCCAGGATTTCGAACACCCGCTCGCCGGCCGCGAGAGCATGTTGGAGCATATGATTGACGGAGTGGATCTGGTTGATCGGGACGTAAAACAAGGCGAGGTACGAGAGGAACATGACCAACTCCCCGACCGTCAAACGACCCGACGTGACTTCTCCAGTCCCGTACCAGACAATGAGGACTGTGCCGAGGCTCCCGAGCAAGATCATGCCGGGTGAGTAGATCGACCATAAATACATCGCCTTGAGGTTGCTGCGGCTGTATCCCAGGCTGAGCCGGTCAAACCTCGCCTGCTCATGAGCGACCCTGTTAAAACCTATTATCTCGCGGATACCTGACAAAGCATCCTGCAAGTATCCGTTGAGCTCCGCAGCACCTTTCCTGATCTCGTGGTAATAGCCGTGAACGCGTTTAGTGAACTGCGAGGCTGAGAGCACCAAAATGGGGATCGGCACGAAGGAGAGGAGGGCCAACTGCCAGTTCAACGTGACCAACATGATGGTGATGCCCACCAAGGTCAACCCGGCCGTGAGCATGCCCTCGACCCCGTCGATGAAGATCCGTTCGACGTGTTCGGTATCGCTGATCACGCGGGACATGATTTCCCCCGTCGAGCGATTCTCGAAATAGCTGATCGAGAGTCGTTGGAGGGCGGCAAAGACCTGCGACCGCACGTCATGGATCACTCGTTGCTCCAGCGTGTTGTTCAAACGGATACGCATCGACGCGGCTAGATTCTTCAGCAGGTAGGCGCCGACCAGGCCGCTGAGCACCAACGGCAACCAGTCACGGTGCTGCCCTTGAATCACGTCGTCGATGACGATCTTGATCAGCCAGGGAGGAACGAGTTCAAGCGCCGTGGCCGACGCGGCGCAAAGGAGCGTGAGAGCAGCGAGGCGTCGATAGGGGGTGAGAAAGCGAAGGACGCGAAGGAGAGATTTCACTATGAAATGATGAATGTTGAATTATGAATTCTGAATTGAGGCCGCATCAGATCATTCATCATTCAGCATTCATAATTTCAAATGACGGCGGCCGGTTCCTTTTTCCAGTAGGTCTCGAACTCATCAAGCTGCGTGAGCGTGGAGAAGTCGGTCATGCGGTCCAGGAACAGCTTTCCGATGAGATGGTCAAGCTCGTGCTGAATGCAGACGGCATAGAGCCCCGTGGCTTCGAAATCGAGCGGGCGGCCGAACCGATCAATCGCCTTCACGCGCACCATCGAAGGTCGGACCACTTGGCCTCGTAAGCCGTCCACGCTGAGGCAGCCTTCCCAGTTCTCGACCTGGTTCGGCCCATAGAACACGATGGACGGGTTGATCAACACCGTCTTAGGAAACCCACCTTCCCCGGCGCATTCCATCACGACGAGTTGCTGAGACCGAGACACTTGCGGGGCCGCCAGGCCGATGCCCTGGGCGTCATGCATTGTTTCGAACATGTCGTCGATGAATTGTTGGAACGCCGGCCGCTTGATCTCTCCGAGCTCGACCGGGAGGGCTACTTTTCGTAGGACAGGATTGCCTAATTTTGCGATTTGTAAGACTGCCATTGACCGGCCTCGTGACGAGATGGACACCGCAGAACGACTACCCTGCGCCGCTAAAATTGTATAACACAGGCCTCTTCGGAGCCGCAAGGTAACGAACGAACGGGGCTCATCCGCGCGGAAGCTCCGTTCGTGGCTTGCGGGGTTCCGGGATTTCAAAGGTCTCCCGCACCGCGTTCCACCACTCGATCCACTCCTTCGCCCACTCCTCGCGATCCTGCTTCGTCGAAGTTTCCCAGTTGTGGAACTCCGTTTCGTGGCGGGTCACCGTCCAGAGGGACTGCACGGCGGTGATTCCGACGAACCGCTCTTCATCGCCGATCATGTCGATAAGGATGGGAATCACGTCTTTCCGGCGCACGTACCGCGCCTCAAACGCCGCGACCTTTCGAACCGAGGGATTCGGATCCTTGGCCATGACCGCGATGGTGGATGGGACCAGAACCGGATCGAGCCGTACGGCCACGCGCAAGGCATGTTCTCTGACGCGCGCGAGTTCGTTCGGCTCATTGGCCACATCGAGCAGCGACGGTACGGCCGCCGTGGCTTTCATGATGGACAGGGTCTCGATCGCATTGTAGCGCACCCGCGGTCCCGGCATCTTGAGGGCTTTTATTAAAACCGGTACGACCGGCTCGCCCAAGTGGACGAATTCTCCCATCGCCCAGAGCTCCTGTTTGCCCTCGAGCAACGGGATGAGCGCCTCGGCGCGCTTGAGCTCCTCCTCGGAGAGCTGCACCGTGTTGCGAGGAACAGAGATGTCCGGGACGTTTTCCACCTTCGGCGGGCCCTCGAACGGCATCTGAACAAGACGCAGCTCCGTCGTCGATCCGGCTGCACCGTTCGGCGGGCCGCCTAGGAACGCAATCCCGAGCATGCACGCGAACAACCACAGCGTCTTGGGTCGAATGGTCGTCACGTTCCCTCTCCTCTGAGATATACCTATCGCGCACCATTCCGGCTACGCCGTCGCTCTCTACGACGGTGGACCACTTCATACAACACCGGCAAGACCACCAGAATCAAGACCGCCGCCGTGAGCATTCCTCCGACGACGACCCGCGCCAACGGTTTCTGGGCCTGCGAGCCGATGCCGGTCGCTAGAGCGGCCGGTAGCAACCCGATGGCGGCCCCCAGCGTCGCCATGAGGATGGGACGGAGTTGCACATCGGCTCCCTTGAGGATCGCGTCCCTCAACTCCAGGCCGCTCGATCGCAGGTCCTCGATCCGTGAAATAAGCAGCACGCCGCCGAGAATCGCGACGCCCAGCGTCGAGATCACCCCGACCGCCGCCGAGATGCTGAAATGGGTCCCGGTGAGCACCAAGGCCAACACGCCCCCGATCAGCGCGAACGGTACCGCGACGAGCACCAGCAGCGCGTTGGTCAAACTGTTGAAGGTCGAGTAGAGCAGGAACAGGATGACGATCAAGCTCAGGGGAACGATCCGCGACAATCGTTTCTGCTCGTCCTTGAGTTGATCATACTGTCCGGCCCATTCCATCCGATAGCGTTCGGGTAGCCGGACTTCGTTCTTGAGGTGTTGTTGTGCGTCCTTCACCGTGCTCTCCAGGTCACGATCACGGACGCTGAACTTGATGGGGATGTACCGCTGGTTGTTCTCCCGGTAGATGATGAAGGCCCCCGTTTGGGTCGTGATCGTCGCCAACTGCTTCAGCGGAATCCTGGCTCCCTCCGGCGTATTGACCAGAATGTTTCCGATCGCTTCCGGGTCCTGGCGGTATTCGGGGAGAAAGCGGATGACGAGATCGAACAGCTTCTCTCCTTCGAACAGCTGCGTCACCGCCTGCCCTCCCACGGCCGCCTGAACGACGGCGTTGACGTCGGATACCTGTAGCCCGTACCGGGCACTCGCTTCCCGGTCGACCGCGATGAGCAGATTCGGCTGACCCATCAGGCGGAAGATCCCGAGGTCCTTGACCCCGCGAATGCCCCGCATCACCCGCTCGATTTCCACCGCCTTGCTCTCCATAAGCCGCAGGTCCGTACCGAACAGTTTGATGGAGTTCTCGCCCTTCACTCCCGACATGGCTTCTTCGACGTTGTCCTGGATGACCTGGGAGAAATTGAAGATGACTCCCGGAATGGTCTTGAGACGCTGTTCGATTTCTGCGATGAGGCCTTCCTTCGTCAGACCGGGCCGCCATACCTTAGGCGGTTTCAGATTCGCCAGAAACTCCGCGTTGAAAAAACTCGTGGGGTCCGTGCCGTCATCCGGCCGTCCCAACTGCGACACGATCGTGGTCACTTCGGGGGACTCGCGGAAGATGCCGCGGATCTCACTCGTGAGCTTGGCCGCCTGATCGAAGGAGATATCCACCGGCATGGTGGCACGGACCCAGAGATTCCCTTCCTCCAAGGCCGGCATGAACTCGCCTCCCAAGAACTGAAGCGCAACGAGGGCCACGAACACCAAGCTCATCGCCAATCCGATGACGAGCACGCGCTGCTCCAAAGCCCACTCCAAGGTCCCTTGGTAAAGACGCCGAACGATGCGCACGAGGGCGGTGTCTCGCTCGCTGACTGGATCTTGCAGCAACAGCGAGCAGAGCACCGGCGCCAAGGTAAAGGCCATCAGGAGCGCTCCGAGCAACGCGAACCCATACGTGATCGACATCGGGGCGAAGATCTTTCCCGGCACGCCGGTCATCGTGAACAGTGGAACGAACGCGACTACGATGATGGCGGTCGAAAAGAAGATGGGTTGCCCGACCTGTCGCGCCGCTCTCACGATGTGCTGAGGAACCGTGAGACCGGGGCTTCGGTGGTGCGCTAGGTGATAGAAAATGCTCTCGACCATGATCAGCGTGGCGTCCACGATGATGCCGAAGTCGATCGCGCCCAGCGAGATGAGATTCGCGGATTGCCCCATGTACACCATCATGCTGAACGTGAAGAGCAGCGACAAGGGGATCGTCAGTGCGACGATCATGGCGGCCCGGAAATGCCCCAGGAAGACGTACAGAATCACGAACACCAAGACCATGCCACTGATCAGAATATCCGTGACCGTCTCGACCGTGGTGTGGATCAGGGTTGTCCGGTCGTAGAAGGTCCGGATCTTGACCCCTTCCGGCAATTTCCAGGTGTTCAGTTCGTCCACCTTCGCCCGCACGCGCTCGAGCACGGGCAAGGCTTTGTACCCGCGCTGCAGCAGCACCACGCCCTCGACGACGTCGTCCCGATCGTCGATCCCGACCTTGCCCAGTCTGACCCGATGCCCGACCGTGACCTTGCCCAACGTCTTGACGAAGATCGGCGTGCCCTGTTTCTCCGCCACCATCACGTTCTCGATATCCTGGA
The DNA here is from genome assembly GCA_037446055.1 of Nitrospiraceae bacterium. Classification (GTDB taxonomy): domain Bacteria; phylum Nitrospirota; class Nitrospiria; order Nitrospirales; family Nitrospiraceae; genus JBBIJI01. Next base: position 27,435 of record JBBIJI010000024.1, on the reverse strand, counting down.
GTGAATTGATGAGGCCGAGACCTCGAATGTTGAAGCTCTGCGAACCGACCGAGAGATAGTTACCGCCGACGTTGGCGTTGCTGTTGGCAAGCGCGGTCATCACCTGCGACAGGCTGACGCCGTAGCTCATGAGTTTCCCCGGATCGATGTCGACGTGGTACTCCTTGGTCGTTCCCCCGAAGGCCGTCACATCGATCACGCCGGGCACCCGCCTGAACTCGCGTCGCAGTTGCCAATCCTGAATCGTCTTCAAATCGGTGAGGCCGACGCCGTTGCCCACAAGCTCGTACCGATATATCTCGGCGATGGCCCACCAGGGAGACAGTACGGGTCTCGCGCCTTGGGGTAGATCGACCGACATGATCCGGTTGATGACTTCCTGCCGATCGACGAAGTAATCGGTTCCAAAGTCGAAATAGATCTTGATGTCGCTGAGACCGAAGATGGACAAGGACCTCACGTCGGCCAAACCCGGCAGATTGGTCATCGCGAGCTCGAGGGGAATGGTGATCTGGCGCTCGATTTCCTCGGCCGACCACCCCGGAAGCTGGGTGATCAGCTCGACCATCGGGGGGGATGGATCGGGATAGGCGACGATGTCGAGGATGTGGAAGGCGTAGAGCCCGCCGAACAAGAGGGCGAGCCCAAGGGCACAGATGAGAAACCGCTGGACGAGGGAAACCTCAACGATTCGCGCGATCATCGTCCCGTTTGGTGGCTTGCCTCGTGCCCGGCATAGGTCTCAGCCTTTGACTTCTTGCCCTTTGATGAGCACGGCTCCCTTGACGACGATGCGCTGGCCGGAGGTCAGACCCTCCAGCACGCGGAAGTATTCCGGCGAGACGTTGGAAACCTTCACTTCTTGCTTGATGTAATGCCCGGGCGAATCCTCCACATAGACGAATTGTTTGCCGTCGACTTCGAGCACGGCTTCCTTCGGGACCGTGAGGAACGACGCGGCGTCACCGACATCCAACCGAAGACGGGCGAACATTTCCGGCTTGAGCCGCCGGGCTTCGTTATTCACCCAGGCGCGGACTTTGATGGTTCTCGTGCTGGGATCCACGACGTCGCCCACCGCCGCTACCGCCGCAGGAAAATCGACACCGGGATAGGCTTCGACATTCACACGGCCGACCTCCCCGACCTTCACCAGCCCAAGGTCCCGCTCATACACATCCGCAACCACCTGCAGGGTGTCGAGATCCGCGATGGTAAACAGTACCTGGTCCGAGTCGCCTCTGACCGATTGCCCCGGAGTCACCGCACGCTCGACGACGGTTCCGGACAGCGGACTCTTCATCTCAAATCGTGACGTGATGCGCTGCTGGGCGAGGGGTTTCTCCAACTCCGCGGCGGGCACCCGCAAGGACAGAAGGCGTTCCTTGGCGCGACGGAACTCGGCCCGCGATTTGATCAAGTTGTTCTCCGCCTGCTTCAGATCCTTTTGAGGAATGGCCTTGTTTTCGTAGAGATCCTTCGCCAACTCGTAGGCTCTCGTGTCGTATTGGAGCTCGGACGCTTCCTTGACGAAATCGGAATAGGCGCCCGTAATATCGGGGCTGTCGATGATCAGCAGGGTATCTCCCGCCTTCACGCGATCTCCGAGATGCGCCCGTACCTCCACCACTCTCCCTTGCAAGGGCGACGAGATCTTGGAATATCGATCCTCGCCGTACGCGACCTTGCCGGCCAACACCAACTCCGGCTTGACCTGACTCGGTTCAACGATTGCCGTCTCGATGCGAGGCCCGGCGTGGCCGTTCGGCCCTGCGCCGGTCGAAGGCGAGGGCGTCGCCGCGTTGGACTGCGGAGGCTCCTGTCCTCGCCCGCAGGCGGCGAGGAACAGAACGGCCAAGGTCAGGGCTAAGGACAAGGTCGACGCCGTGAGGTCGCAGAGAAACCGCGCACTCCCCCGAGATGAACCAAGAATCTTGGGCTTACCCTCGACCATCACGACGTAATCTCCCGGCCCACGGCGCTCTCCAACTGAAACAGATTCCGCTGGTAATTGAACAGCGCTTCGATAAAGTTCTGCTGAATCGTCCGCGACGTGCGCGCCGCGTCGAGCAGATCGAGGATCGTCATGCCGCCACGCTCATAGGCCCGCTCCACGATGGTAAAGGTGGCGCGGGCGTCATCCAAAATCCCGCTCAGATAGGCTTCGACAAGACGGCGGCTGTGCAACAGATTCTTGTACGCCACGTCGACCTGATTCTCGACCTGATTGATGGTCTTGGAAAGATCCGCCTCCGCCGTCTGCAGCGCGACCTCGGCCTGGCTGATGCCGCCTTGATTCCGATTGAACAAGGGGAGAGGAACTCCGAAGTTCAGCGCCACTTGTTGCTGGTTGTCGGGACCCTGGGGACCTTGAATCGCGTAGCCGGCGCCGACCGTGAGATCCGGGAAGCGGTACGCCATGGCCAGTTTCAAATCCGCTTCTCGCTGCGAGTACGTGAGCCGCTTGGCGCGGATATCCGGCCTGACTTCGATCGCGGAAACTCTTAGGGCCGCGATATCCGGATCGACTCGCCGATAGTCAAGGTCGGTGGTCAGCTCCAGCCCGGTCATCGGCGAGAGCCGCAACAACTGGCGCAGGTCGGCACGGGCCGATTCCGCTTCCTGCAGCGCCTGGATCACTTGCGACTGAAAGTCCACCACCTGCAAGCGGATGCGGATCAGATCCACCTCGGCGATATAGCCTTTCTTGAAGCGGATCGTGTTGATGTCCAAGATGCGCGCGAACCGGTCGCGGTTTTCCTCGGCTAAGGCCAACCGCCGTTGAGCCAACTGGACTCGGAAGTAAGTGTCTTTGAGCGTAAACGCGAGTTGGCGCACGGCGTCTTCGAAAGCCGCTTCGACCGATCGGGTGCCGAAGCCGGCGCTTTCGATCCGGTAGCCGCGCTTACCGGCCATCTCGAAAAGTTGCTGAACCTGCGTAAAGACCTGTCCGCTCTTCGCCGCCGTTTGTCCTTGCGTGTAGGCGCTCAATGTGCCGACGGACAGGACGGGATTCGGAAAGAGCCGGGCGGTAATCTGTTGCCCCATCGCGTAATCGATCCCGTACTTGGCGATCAGCAGATCCAGGTTCTGACGAAGGAAAAGAGCCAGGGCCTCGTTGAGCGTCAAGCGCACGACATGGGGCATGGGTCCATCCACCCGTGCAGGCATGTCGGCGGCCAAGGCCAAGCCCCAACCGCAACCCCAGGCTAGAAGCGCACAGGCCAGCATGACCCGGTGGGAAACTCCACCCGCAGAGTTCACGATACCCTTCCACCTCCCTGGATGTGCACTCGGACGCATGGCGCGTTCATTATACCGGTAAGTTCCGCCAATGAAAACAACCTGTTAGAAAGGGGTTTTCAACTCCGATTTCCGCTTCGCTGAGAGATACGGCGCATGTCCCGAGTTCTTCGAGCATTCCGGATGGTCCATCGGATATTCGGACACACATCAACTCGTTACGGGAGGGAGCACGGAGGCGAGGTTCGCGTCCCAGAAATCTGGATTCGACGAGGTGGAAGGACCGTAGCAGGCCGGTGCGGCTCAACTCTCGAGACCGACCTTCGAAGTCACGGCGCGGAGATGCTTCCGTGCGCGCACTGTGGCTTGATGCTTTCTGAGGAGCTCTCGTCGGATGACATCGCGATCTTCGGCCACGATGCGCACCAATCGGTCGTTGTCCTCCGCGTGGTACCTGACGAGTTCAGTCAGTTTGGCCAGCTGCCGCTCGAGGCGGTCCAGTCGCCACTGCAAGTCTTTCATGTTGGCGGTGGCACCGCTGTTGGATTTGGCTAGCGCCGACAAAACGACGTCGCGTTTCATGGATGCGATTCCTTTCCTTGTTCGCACGAGCCGGCCGCTGTAGGTCGAGCTGGGTCGTGTTGCTCGCTAGTATCATCTCAGTCCGCGCCGAAGTCAACGATTTGGCTCGCTTTCCATTTGGGTCTCATCCTGTTACAATGCGCCGGTCATGAAAGGCGTCTTCACCATGATTCTCGCGGGGGGCAAGGGTGAACGACTACATCCGTTGACCGAACACCGTGCTAAACCCGCCGTGCCCTTCGGGGGAAAGTACCGGATCATCGATTTCACACTGAGCAATTGTCTGAATTCCGGCCTTCGACAGGTGGCCGTCCTCATTCAATACAAATCCCATTCGCTCGACCGGCACATCCGCAGCGGCTGGAACATTCTGAACACCGAGTTGGGCGAGTACATCGCATCCGTGCCACCTCAGCAGCGGATCAGCGAGGACTGGTATCGGGGGACCGCCGATGCGGTCTATCAGAACCTCTTCCTGCTGGACAGCGAGCACCCGGAACTGTTGCTCATCTTAGCGGGCGACCACATCTACAAGATGAACTACGAGGACATGTTCCATTGGCTGCTGGCCAAGCGGGCGGACGCGGTGGTTGGGGCCATCGACATTCCGATTCAGGACGCCGGCCGGTTCGGGGTGATCGGCGTCGACGAAGATTTCCGCATCGTGGAGTTCCAAGAAAAGCCCCAAAACCCGATGCCGATCCCGAACGATCCGGGCCACGTCTTTGCTTCGATGGGAATCTATCTGTTCCGCGCGCAGGTCATCCGCCAGCACCTCATCGACGATGCCAAGGAGGATTCGGCCCACGACTTCGGGAAAAACATCATCCCGCGCATGATCAAGGAACGGCGCGTGTACGCGTTTAAATTTCAGGATGAAAACCGGAAGGCCGTCAAGTACTGGCGGGACATCGGGACGCTCGACGCCTACTGGGAAGCCAACATGGATCTCGTCGCGGTGGACCCGCTCTTCAATCTCTACGACCGCCAGTGGCCGATCCGCACCTATCAGGGCCAGTACCCGCCGGCGAAGTTCGTGTTTGCCCAGGACTTCCAAGGCGGGCGCATGGGCCTCGCGCTGGACTCCATCGTCAGCGGCGGGTGCATCATTTCCGGGGGGCGTGTGCAGAACTCGGTGCTGTCACCCAATGTGCGCGTCATGGACCACGCCGAGGTGCGGGAGTCTGTCGTCATGGAGAACGTGGTCGTCGGCGAGCACGCGAAGATCCGGCGGGCCATCGTCGACAAGGACGTCGTCATCCCTCCCAAGACGGAAATCGGCTACCATCCGAACGAGGACCGCCAGCGGTTCACGGTGACGGATTCCGGGCTGGTCGTGATCACCAAAGGAACGAGATTGAATGGCGCCGTCGATCCATCCGGTTGACCTGATCAACACCCTCCGCCACAAGCACCTCACCCCTGCCATCGTCTTTCTGACTTCTCGCCGCGCCTGTGATGAAGCCATGCAGACCTTCGAACGGGCGCAGACGTTCCTCCCCCCGGCCCGGCAGCAGGCGATCGCCGCCGTGCTGCAGGACGTGATTGCGCAATACCCCAGCATCGCGGAACATCCGCTGCTCCCCACGGTGCAGCGCATCGGCGTCGCGGCTCATCACGCCGGGCACCTCCCTTCATGGAAGATTGCCGTCGAAGAACTGATGCGGAACGGCTGCCTGGACGCAGTGTTCGCCACGACGACCCTGGCCGCCGGGGTCGATTTCCCCGCCCGCACCGTCGTGGTCACACAATCGAGCGTGCGAAAGACCCGCGACTTCACCGAACTGACGATCGGCGAGATTCAACAGCTCGCCGGGAGGGCCGGCCGCCGTGGGAAAGACCAGGTGGGCTTCGCGATCATTACGCCGTCGCCCTATATCGACCTCGCGGTGCTCACGAAGGGGCTCACCGGCCATCCTGAAACCATCGATAGTCAGTTTACGATCGCCTATCCGATGGTCTTGAATCTGCTCAAGGCTCATCCGTTGGAGCAGATTCAACCGATTTTGGCGAAGAGTTTCGCCCAATTCCAGTTGAACCAGCGGGCCGAACAGTTGGAGCGGAAACTGGACCATCTGCACGACCAGATGCAGCCGTACGGCCCGCGCGTTTGTGCCGATTGGATCACGCAGTGGCAGGTCTTCGACCACGCCCGCCGCCACAAACCGCAGCGCGCCCATCTGAGTCGGAGCGAACCGCCGGAACTGCGAGCTCGCCTGCACTTCCTGTCGCCGGGAAGAGTCATCGGGTTGCCGCGCGGCCGTGGTATCGTGCTCCGGCAATACCGGAGCAAGGGGCAAAAGAGCGCAATGGTCACGATTTTGAGGCCGGATGAAGCCGTGACGGAATGCCCCGCCAGCGCCGTGACGCAGATTTTCGATCGCGTGTACGAGTGCCATGAAGCGCCGTCGTATCCCTGGTGCACCCCGGACAGTTTCGACAGTCTCGTGCACCATCTCCAGGAGCTACCGAGCCGGTTGCCGATCCTGCCGATCCTGACTCACGAAGAAGAGGAGCTGCCTACTCAGGGCGCGGTGGCGAACACCCTCGCTGATTTTCCCTGCCCCACCTGCTCGTCGCGTCCGGCCTGTCAGAAGGACCATGCCCAAGCATTGCGCCTGCGTCAGGAAATGCACCGGCACAATAAATCCATTCAAGCGCTCCGGACCAGCCTCTGGCATCGTTTCCAGGAACGAGTGGAAACGCTGCAGCACTTCGGCTACTTGACTCCGACAGCCCATCTGACCCCGGAGGGCGAATGGGCGAGGTTGATCAGGATCGACCATTCGCTCTTGATCACCGAGCTCATCAGGGCTGACGCGCTGTCGGCGATCGATCCGCCGACGCTCGGCGGCGTGATGGCCAGCATCGCTCACGACGATGACCGTCCCGGCGCGTTTCCCCGCGTGAGCGCAGGTCTCGCGTCGATGTTGGGACAGGTCCGCCGACTGGCGGAGTCCCTCGCCGCCTATGAAGACCCGCCCCTGTTGCGCGCGGATGTCGCGGGGCTCACGGAACGCTGGATCGCCAACCCCACCCTGACGTGGATCGGGTTGTGCCGGTCGACGACGATGGCGGAAGGCGACATCTATCGGCTCTTTGCGAGAACGATCGAATACCTCTCCCAGCTTCATACCTTGAAGGCAAGCCACCCGTCTCTCGCGGAAACGGCGAGCCGCGCCATCGAGACGATGCGACGGGGAGTGCTGGAGGAATTACCGTGAATGAGGAAGTCACTGGTCACTGGTCATCGGTCAACGGCAAGAACACGAAGACAATACTCGATTGTCCCCCAAATGACTATTGACCAATGAAGAGTGACGCGCATTTAAGATGACGACCGACGAACTTGAAAAGCTCCTGGCCCAGCAGCCGGTCGGGCTGTTGCATCGCTTGGCCCGCGGACGGGTGCATCGCCATTTCCGTGCCGGCAAGCGGCGACTCATCGAGCTGCTGTTACGTCAATCAGCCGAGAATCGGGCGGGTTTTGAATCGGACCTCCTGACATTGGTGAATGAACGTGGGACGCAGAAAGCTGGGCCGGCTCATCACGCGCCACCGTCCGGATCCAAGCCATCCTCCCATGCCGCCCCGACGGGCCGTCGCGGGCACCGGCGCCCGGCTCTGACGGCCGAGCCGGAACCGGCTGAAGGGGCCGTCTCGCTCGCCACCTGGTTGGAAGGGATCGGTGTGCCGCCTGCGAAACCGTTTGTGCCAGACTCCTGGCAGGAAGAAGCGCTCAGGATGTTGGCCGAGACCGACGTGATCGTCAGCGTGCCGACCGGAAGCGGCAAAACCTACGTCGCCATCGAAGCTGCCAAACGCGCCATCGACGACAACCGGACCGTCATCTATACGTCGCCGCTCAAAGCGCTCTCGAACACCAAATACACGGAGTTCTCCCGAATCTTCGGTGCTGAACGAGTGGGCATTCTGACCGGAGACCGCAAGGAAAACGGCGAGGCGCCCCTGTTGATCATGACCACGGAGATTCTGAGGAATCTGCTCTACGATGCGGCGGGCGGCGAAATCGACGTGCGGTTGGATACGCTGGGGCTCGTGATTCTCGATGAATCACAGTTCCTGGCCGATCCGGAACGAGGGGTGGTGTGGGAAGAAACGATCATTTTTTGTCCGAGCCAGGCGCGGCTGCTGCTGCTCTCCGCCTCGATCGGCAATCCGCAGGACATTGCCGACTGGCTGACGTCGATCCGCCCGACGCCGTGCCACCTCATCAAACATTCGAAGCGCTCGGTTCCCTTGCGGGCCGGCTATCTCCACCCGAACGGCAAGCTCACGCCGCTGTTCCGAACGGAAGGGATCCCCTACGGCCATCCCGGGAAATTGCACCCGGAAGCCAAACGACTCTTCACGCAATATGAGGATGAAACGCTGCCCTCGGGATCGCGCAGGTAGTGTGTGGTTGTCAGTGAAATTGATGCGGGGCCCTCAGAAAACGCTGGTCAGATTTCAGTTGTCAGTTATCAGTTATCGACGGCACTGACAATTCGGCAGTTGTCATGGCCGAGCCCAGGGCTAGCGGCTCCGCACCTCCCGGCGTGACCCTTCCAGCAGTTGCCTGGCGGAAGCCTTCCGGAATTCCCGTGGGTTGGGTTGGCGACGCCAACCCAAGTGCCGTGGTCAGTTCCGGCCTTCCTTCCTGGCAACTGCGCGGTGGGTACCCCACGCCTCCGGTGATGTCGCGCTCTGCCCTGAACTCGGCTGTCCGTGCAAGATGAAATCAGCATCTGCCCTCACAGAGGAGAGAAGCAAAAACCTTGTTTTCCTCTCCCCGGCAGCCGGGGAGAGGAAGAAGGTGAGGGGCGCCTGCTTCATCAGCGATTGGAAGGGTTCTGTGGAATCAGAAGATATAAGTAACGCCCAACGTCATCCCATGCCGCCAAGTCTGAAACTCCTGAAGCTTCGTGCTGGAAGAGCCAAAGTTAACGGTGTTCTGTATGATTGTGCCGTCTGTTACACGGTTCCACCAAAATCTATAACCAAGGCTTAAGTAGAGGCGATTGATAACCATATAGCTAGCCGCGGCTTCGAGATTGGCTCCGATGCCTGTACCCGTCATCTTGAAACTCGTATCTTGCTGCAGTGCGGGAAGGGTAACGCCAGGAGCTATGACCACATCCGTCGTTCGTAAGTGATGGACATCTTTGTTGCTCAATGATGTGAATGGGATAAACGCCGCTTTTCCTTCCACTCTGAACCGCCTTGTGAACCGGTACTCGGATTCAATGCCTAATTTTACGGATGTCCAGGTCGTTGTATTCGTTATGGCCTTTTGTCCGGGCGCAAGGTCTACACCATTGTTGGCAGGATTACAGGGAAGAGTGCCCGGATTACAAATGTCTTGTACAACCCCGACAGCTTGGTATTGTTGTCTCCAATATTGGATCCCACCGAACACACTGAGTGATCCACGCTGATTTGGGAAATGCAGCACGGTCGCACCAACGTCTCCGTTCACGTACCATGTATCGTTGCCTTTGATGTCACTATGTGTGCTTACGTTAACCGGACCGTTGGGGTTGTCAAAGTCATCGTCGGTCAACCGTCCCCCGCCAATGTCGCCGAATCCATAGTTGGCCCGCACAAATACTCGCTTGTTGAACGTAACTTTTCCCGAAAGTTCAATGATGTTGGTTCCGTTATCCTTGTAAACTAGTCGAGAGTTATCGTGGTTCCACCTTGTCTCTCCCTGGCTCAGCCAGCCGCCGAGGCCCAGCTCGATGTCCACGTTGCGGCCGGCGATCTCGACGGCCTGCGCGTGAACAGGTGAAAAAACGACCGCTGCGAGTAGGAGTATCGTTGAGAACCGACGGAGCGGCATGGCCCAAGTTGGTGGATGAATCATCGGCGGGTGCCGCCGCGTTGAATGACGACGGTATCGAAACACCGGTCGGCGCTGTCCGGCATGGCATGTTGGCAGGCCGCCCGGACTTCCTCTTGCGACATGGCTCGGCCGATATAGGCGGAGAACCAGACCAGCCAGGTCCCGATGAGGGCGATCAGGATCGCCCCCATAAACACGGCCAACCACAGATGACCGGCGCTGACCGGAGCAGGATGGGGCGAAACGTCGCTGGATGCAACGGTGCTGCTTCTTCCGATCCTCCCGGATACGGGGGAAGCCTCCGTCTCACCAGCGTCGGTCGTTGAAGTTCTGTCTGAAGCCACTCGAAGCGTCATGCACCCATCCTACAACAATGGGCGGAATCTCGGAACTCATTTGCGCGATTGCGCAGGACTCAACAAGTGTAGAGTTCAGTCTCGCGACGATCTTGTCCGTGCAATGAGAAAGGACGAGTGCACCTTCTCTTGACCCTTCCTCCTCAGCCCTTGTATAACCCTTTCCCCGTGGCACGAGAGAATGATTGAACGTTGAAACGTTGGAAGGGCCGGAGCACTCAAAACTCGCGACTCAGAACTCATCACTTCTTCAGAGAGCGCCCGTAGCTCAATGGATAGAGCACCAGACTACGGATCTGGGGGTTACAGGTTCAAGTCCTGTCGGGCGCGCCAAACAGAGCTTGCTCGACCCGGAGCCTATCAACTGAGGCGACGGGATAGAGTCCTCAACCCACTTGCTTCCCGAAATGGGCTTACGCGTACCGGTCGCTCTTCAGCGGTGTAACATGTCTATTGCGACCGGATAGAGTCCTCAACCTACGAGTACCTGGTTCCTATATAAGCTTGCTCGACCCGGAGCAAACCAAGCTTGCTCGATCGGGCGGCTCTTCTTGGTATTATCGGTTGCGTCCCGATTCCTGTGGAATTTGGCTTCTCCCCGTGCCTTCCTCTGACGTATGACCTCCGTAGTTGCCTTATGCGAGGCGATCAGCATGCGGCCTGACCTCTGCGATCCCCCGTCACGCGGCGACCGTCGTCGCCAAGGCCGTCGAGATCGTGAGCATCTCCCGCCACCCATCGATGCGTCGCGTCCGAATTTGCCCCGTGAGCAACAGGCCGTAGAAGAGCAGCTCGGCCGTCTGGGCCGTTGGCAGCGCCCCTTGTGTTTTCACCCGGCGGCGGAATTCTTCATTCAACCGCTCAATGGCATTGGTGCTGCGCACACACTTCCACTGACTGGAGGGCAGCCGAGAGCACGTGAGCAGCTCCTCCCCGGCTTCGCGCAAGCTGGTGACCACCTTGGGCAGGCGTTTCTCCCACTTGGCCACAAAGGCGTGGTACGCCTGTCGCGCCAGCGCGCCGGACTCGGCCTCGGTGATCCGATGATAGTCCGCCGTGAGCTCCTCGCGGGCGTGCTGCGGCGCATGCCGTTCCAGATTGCGCAATTTATGGACGACGCAGCGTTGCACGGCGAGGCCGGGCCAGTTGGTCTCCACGGCGGCGCGCAGTCCTGGACTGCCATCGAGCACACACAACTGCGGCCGGCGCAGCCCCCGAGCGATGAGGCTCTCCACGAAGCCGCTCCAGGCCGTCGTCGACTCACTCGTCAGGGTCTCCACATCCAACACGACCTTCTGCCCATCGGCGCGGACGCCCAGGGCCACCAGCACCGGGACCGAGACGACTTTACGGTCCAGCCGGACCCGCAAGGCGATGGCATCCAGGTACAGGATCACCACGGGCTCCTCCGTCAGGTCGCGGCCGCATTCGGCGTCGCACTCTCGACGCTGCAGTGGTGGCTGGCTCGGGCTGGCACCCAGCCACTGGATCAGGTGGACTGGCGGACGCGCTCGCGAGCGCCGGGACGTGTGCACAATCGAACCGCGCCCGAGATGGAACTGGCAGCCTTGGCCTGCCGCGAGCGCTTGGCCAAGACCAGCGCGCTGGGCTTTTCCGGGGCAGAGGCCATCGCCGAGAGCTTGCGGGCCGAGGAGATGCGGCCCCCGATTCCCAATGTCAGGACGATCGGTCGCATTTTGCAGCGGCATGGGGTGCTGGATGGCCGGCGCCGGCTGCGCCTCGGAGCCATCTCCGCGAGGCCAACCGAGTTCCGGTTCTCTCCAGCGCGCTTCACCCGACGCAGACCATGCCTATGATGTGGTGGATTGCCTCCTTCCGGGACAAATCCGTCAATTGGGCACTCAGTTGACGTACCTCACCGAGCGACGCCCGATCCGAACGACGGCAGAAGACTGCATCATCCGAGGCGGCGAGTACGTGTCCGCCGACCGAGCCGACTATGGGACCTCGCTCAAGGTCTGGATGAAGACCGCGCAGGCCGGCGATGCCGAAGCTCAATACTATGTCGCCACCCTGTACGAGAAGGGAGCGACCGGCGCGCCGGACTACAGCCAGGCTGCCGTCTGGTATCGCAAGGCGGCAGACCAAAGCTTTCGCCGTGCTGAAATCGCTTTGGGTCGACTGTACGAGCAAGGCCTCGGCGTCGAGAAGGACCCTGGGCAGGCCTACAAATGGTTTGCCAAATCATCAGGTTTGAATGAAGCGAACCTCTCACTGTTAGTACACCAGGAGGCCACGGAGCAAGTGCGGCTGTTGGAGCACACAATTGCCAAGAAGGAACAGGAAATCGATAGCCTCCGAAGAGACCTCGACCATGTACACCATGATCTGGCCGCCCTCCAAACCCAAATCAAGGATCGGCAAACCCAATCCATCCAACAGGAAGCCATCATCCGCCAGCAGGAACAGTAGCTCAGGGCTCTACAGACCGCGCTAGAGAAAGCGCAGGCTGCTCCCAACTTTGTCGGTGAAGTTGCGGGGCTCCGGCAACAGGTGGAAACCCTCTCAGGTGAGATCGCTCGCCGCCGAACCGAGGTTACCCAGCGAAACGAGGAGATCACTCGGCTTCAGGGAAGAATCGGCACACTTGAAAAAACGGCTTTGCGCATCGACACGCTCGAACAAACTGTTGCGGTCCGAGAACGTGAAAGCCAGATCCTGCGAGAGAAGCTCCAGGCCGCCAATCAAGAATTGTTAAAGCTCGACACCGCCTTGAAAGACCGTATCCGCGCGTCTGATGAGGAACACCGTCAACTGCAAGAACTCACCGAACGATACCAACGCGCACAGGCTGAACTCGAACAATTCCGGGCCAAGCCGGACCAGACCCTCGCCCTGAAACGACAGGAGGAGGCCGTTCAGGCGTTCCGACTGGAGATCGAACAAAGCCGGCAGAAACGCACGGCTCAGGACAAAGAAGTCGCCCGTCTGCAAGAAAGGATCACAGCCCTCGAGCACGAGAGCGAGGAGCGTGCGCGCGAGTTGGAAGTCGCTACAGCAATGGATCTTGGTCTCGACGGGCCGACCATAGAGATTATCGACCCTCCCCTCCTCCGAACACGCGGGGTGCCGGTGGTCCGCGATACCTTGGCCATGCCCGTCAGCGCCGCATCGCGCCAGAGTTTCACCGGTCGAGTGCTAGCGCCTGCCGGTCTCAGATCGTTGTTGGTCAATGGAATGGCGATCAAAGCGAATGAGGCCGGGGTGTTTACCGCTCCTCTCCCACCCTTGACATCGGACCAGGGGGAAGCACGCGTCCAGATCCTGGCCACAGATATCCAGAACAAGAGGGCCACGTTCCAATTTCTTATCAAGCCGAAGGGAGCTATTCCGAAGACTCCGGGAAGCCCCCCACCGGATTTGAGCCACTTCGGCAAGTACTTCGCCCTGGTCGTCGGGAACGACCACTATCAACATTGGCCTCACCTTGTGAACGGTGTTACCGATGCCACATCGGTTGCCACGCTCTTGCACGAGCGATACGGATTTCAGGTGACCCTTTTGAAAGATGCAACCCACCAACAGATCCTGAAAGCGCTCAACGAGTTTCGCAAGACGTTGACCGAGAAAGACAACCTGTTGATCTATTATGCCGGGCACGGTCACGTGGAGCAGGGAATTGATCGAGGGTATTGGATTCCGGTTGACGGCGAGGTCGCCGACAATACTCACTGGATTCTTCTTCCCAATGTCACGGACCTGCTTCAACTGATGGCAGCTAAACACGTAATGATCGTCGCCGATTCTTGCTTCGGCGGCAAGCTCACCAGAAATTCGCTCGCACAGTTGCGTCCCGGGCTCTCCGACGATGCGCGGGTTTCCCTGCTGAAGACCCTCGCTCAGAAGCGGGTCCGCACCGCCATGACCTCCGGCGGCGTGAAACCGGTGCTCGATGCCGGCGGCAGCGGCCATTCGGTCTTCGCCGAAGCATTTCTGGGAGTTTTAGAGGAAAACGCCACCGTGTTGGAAGCCGAGCGCCTCTTCTGGGCCGTCCGCACCCGCGTCGTCAGCGCGTCCCAGAAGCTCAATGCCGAGCAGATCCCCACCTACGATCCCATTCACATGGCCGGGCACGAAAGCCTGGGAGACTTTATTTTCGTCCCGCAGGCCCTGTAACCACTTCCCTGCTTGAGTTATACGTAGAGTCTTCGTATGCTACGGATAACCCATTTCGCTGGGTCAGGACTCTATGGAACGACTTCCGCTTGAAACGCAAACCTTGTATGCCGAGTTTCTGGCTCTACTGCTCGCCAACGCAGCCCATCGATCCATCGGACAAGTCCCGGGATGCTTTACGACAAAGACCGTCAAAGGGGATACCTACCTCTATTTCCAATACTCTGATCCCGGTGGGCAGTCGCGGCAGGTCTACATCGGAAAGAAAACGCCGGCGCTCGACCAAATTGTGCTCCAATTCCAACAAGAACGGAGCGATGTGGAAGCGGAGACGGCAAGGATCCAACGCCTGTGTGCCCAACTCCGTGTCGGTGGGGCTTTACCTACCGATCCGGCTCCGGCAAGAATCCTCAAGGCTTTCGCCGACGCCGGAGTGTTCGCCCTCGGCGGTGTGCTCGTCGGGACCCATGCTTTCACGATGCTTGGGAACGTGTTGGGGGTACGATGGAGCGAGGCATTTCTCCGAACGCAAGATGTCGACGTCGCCACCGATTCGAACCTTCGCGTTGCCCTCCCTAATCTCCAAGCAGATGTTCCAAAGTTACTGGATTCGCTACAGATGGGGTTCTTGCCGGTCCCTCCGCTCGACCGCAAACACCCTTCGACGTCGTTCAAGGTTCGTGGGAAGTCCCTCCGCGTGGATTTTGTCACCCCACAGCGAAGAGCACGCGAGGGAATGCCAGTTTTTATCAGCCGATTTAACGTCGCCGCGCAGCCGCTCCCTCATGTTGAGTATCTGCTCGAACAATATCAACCAGCCGGAGTGGTGAACGGTGGCGGCGTGCTCGTCAACGTGCCGAATCCGGCTCGCTACGCCCTCCACAAAATCCTGGTCTCGCGATCACGACCTGTAACCGGCCACACCAAAACCGAAAAAGATCTCCGGCAAGCGGCTCAAGTGATCGATGTGCTCGCGGAGGACCGGCCGGGTGATCTGCCGCTAGCATGGGAAGCACTTGAGCGTCGGAAGGGAGGGGATGCCGACAAGGTCCGTTCGGCTGTGTCGGCATTAGCGAAACGCTTTCCGGACACATACGACAAGCTGGTCATGGCCATCCCGTCGCTCCGATCCCGTACGAAGAACGGAGAACGCTAGGTTGGCTTGCCTCAAGAGGGAGTGGTGAGGATTCTCGTTACCCGCCGACGATTCCATCCACATGGCGGGCCACGAGCACCTGGGCGACTTGTTTTCGTCCCGCAAGGGTCCTAGCCCACATAATTCATAAGCGCTTCTGCTGCAATCGCCGATCCGCTGCTGCGACAAACTGGCATGCGACTTAAAGGCATGCCAGTGGGCGGGCTCGCCCCTCGCGGCCTCAACGTACTGACCACCCGTTGCACGAAGCCTGGCAACGGGTCCCCGGTACGCCTCGGCCTCTCGGGGCTCCGCGCGCCCGTCTCGCGACGCGGCTCCGCGATTTCGCGACGAAGCGTCATGAATAATGTGGGCTAGCTCTTGTCGGCGAATCACTCCCTCTGACTTCTGCTTTTTGGCGATCCTCACAGCGTCGATCCCTTTGAACCGCTCCCTGCCTCGCTTCGACTCACAGACAGCACGATAGGTGCACGGGCAACGTACAGGGCATAGCCCGCTTGCCTGGAGCGCCGTATTCGTTTCCTTCACATGCGAAAGGTAATCGATGAACATCCTCTATAACGACAAAACCGCGCTACGGCCACGTGACCATCTACCTCATTCACTTGCACAGTGGCTGGCACGTCATTGCCAAAGGGTACCTGTGCCGGGTGGCTGACATCGAAGAGGGCCAGCAAGTCGTTGCGAAGCTGAAGGCGTTGCAGCAGTCCGGCGCAGCGCCGAACGAGGTCGCATAGATAACGCAGTTCTCAGCCAATGGGGACCGGCCTCTCGTTGACAAGTCGTAAGGACGACTCCTACACTTCTGCCCACAAATGGCCTGAACCTCTGACGCTGTGGTTCCGACCTACCGGCTAGACGATCGTCTCGCTGCGCGTTGAGGCTTAGGCAAGTGCTGGTCAGACCGCATTGATCTCTCACCGTCCCGCCAAAGGAGTATGACCATGACGACACGAAAGGACACAACCTTCGCGCCATCATTCTTCCAGCCCTCGCGTCGGGACTTTCTGAAAACGGCCGCGCTCTTGGCCGGTGGCATCGGGCTCGTGGGCATTCCCGGATTGAAACCGCGGCCAGCAACAGCAGCCCTTGACACTCGCACCTTCTCATCAAGCCGATTGGCGCTTGAGCTGGACGGCCAATTGATCGATTATCTGATGGCTTTTGAAGGTGGCTTTCCCAAAGCCGAGGTTCTTGCCGAGCCGCCGGGCCCCACTCCTTTCCTCAAGAAGCACATTGGGCCGCCGAAATATCAGGACATTGCCATTCAATGCAGCCCCGTGATGCCGAAACCACTTTTCGACTGGATCGCAGCTACCCTGGCCATGTCGCCTATCAAGAAAAACGGGGCGATCATCACTGCGGGTGTCGATTCGAAAGAACAGAGCCGGCTTCAATTCAACAATGCCCTCATCACTGAAGTCGGCTTTCCGACTCTCGATGCCTCCTCGAAAGAAGCCGGTTTCCTCACGATCAAGTTCGCTCAGGAATTCACCACCCCCTTGGCGGGCAAGGGAATCGCGCTGCCGGCAGTTGCCACAAAGGCAAAGCCCTGGCTGCCATCGAATTTCCGACTCACGATCCCCGGACTCGATTGCAGCCGTGTCAGCAAGATTGATGCGTTCACGATCAAGCAGCCGGTGTTGGCCCAGGGACAGGCTGGTCAGAGCAAGGTGCTGCCAGCAGGCAAACTGGAGATTCCGAACCTCGCTATCAGTGTGGCCGAGACTCATGCGGGGACCTTCTACGCCTGGTTCCAGGACATGGTCATTAAGGGCAATGCCGGCGAGCAGAATGAACGACCCGGCACGTTGGAGTTGCTTGATCAGACGTTGAAGACGGCGCTTTTGACCATCACCTTCGAGCACCTCGGCATTTTCGGGTTTACGCCCGAGAACGCAGAGGCTGGCGCTGAAAAAATCAAGCGCGTGAAGGTCG
Organism: Nitrospiraceae bacterium; assembly: GCA_037446055.1. GTDB lineage: Bacteria > Nitrospirota > Nitrospiria > Nitrospirales > Nitrospiraceae > JBBIJI01. The sequence continues at coordinate 10,178 of JBBIJI010000024.1, read as the reverse complement.
AGATGTATTGCGAGCAGATCACGATGAAATGATGGGCTGCTACCGAACAAGCATGTTGTACCAATTAAGCTAGGTTTTGTTGGAAAGGGGAGCATGTCTGAGGGGGAAAAGGTCCCTGTGAACCGTTTCACATTCCCTTGCAATCAGATTCCCCGCGAAGAAATAGCATCAACTCATCAATTATTGAGCGCTCTCTAAGAACCCTATACGAAAGAGGGGATTGTCTGGGGTGCGCTAGGAGCGTAAGAAGCCAGCCGTCAGAGTGAAAGCAGCCCACGGGTCGCGAGGGACTGCGAACGTATCTTTCTCAATCATCCCCGAGCTCTCCGAAATTGAACCTTTCCAGGTAGGAGGGCGACATACGATTACAAAGCGGACAGCGGCCTTCATAGCCGTCCGCACGCGTCTCACCCTTATATAGCCCCGGAGAACGACTATGGAGATCTCCCGATCCCATCCCGCCCTTGGCTTCTCAATTGTGTTCACGCTGTGGTGGGTTCCGCAGGGTTGGGCTCATGAATATGTGCCCCCCACCGCGCTAGCGCGCATTATTCATGAACGCTTCTGCTGCAATCGCGGACTCGCCGCTGCGACAAGCCTGCGTGCGGCCTTTCAGCAGGCAGGCGGGCGGGCTCGTCGCTCGGTCGGTCAACATACTGTTTCAAGTATGCCTCCCTCCCTCGCGCCTCCACGCGCCCGTCTCGCTTGGCGACTCCGCAATTTCGCGACGAACCGTCATGAATAATGCGCGCTAGAGGGCCATGAAGGCCCAGCCTTACTGGCCCAGTCGACAGCAGAACCCCAACCGGAACCCTCACAGACCGAACCGAGCCAAGCGCCTCCCGCTGCCGGCGAACAAGGAGTTGAATCCCGCGGACTGCCGCTGCCACTGGTCAAGCTATCGCCCAACGAATTCTTGCAACAAGTGTCGCGCGGACCAACCGATCCCTTTCAGCCCTGGAACGATTTTCCTTTCTTGCGATTTGACGAGAGCGCGACCTGGGACCCTGAGGGCAGACGAATGCTGATTGTCGGTGGCGCGCTAAATGGTGGACCAGAATTCGGAGCGCCGACCACGCCTGAAGATCCGACCCTGTCAACACCCGGCTTTCCCATAAGAAGACGCCTCAACGACCTATGGGCATGGACTGAACAGGGAGGGTTTCAGAGACTACAGGCCGATTCCGCACAAGGCATCCCCCGTCGAAATGGGGCTGCAATGGTATGGGATACCTTTAATCATCGGCTCTTGGTTTACGGAGGCAACGTAAAGGCCCAAGATGGCCAGCACCCTGCATTCACTAATGAGGTGTGGGAATGGACGCAAACCGGCGGATGGCGATTGGTGATGCCGGCTGGATCCACCTCGCGTCCAGTGGAATTCGACGGACCGCCGCCGGACGCGCCGGCCTTGCGCTGGGGTTCGTCCGTTGTCTCGGATCCGAGAGACAATCGGTTGCTGGTATTCGGTGGCCAGGGCGAAAACCCTGTTGATGCGAGAAGGGGATGGTACCACTACGTCGGAACTGGAAATGATCTGTGGGCGTGGCGTCCGCCTTCAGTCTTAGGAGGTCAAAAATTCGGCAAAGCGGAAACCCGAGGTACATGGACCCTGCTTTCCGACCGATTCGCCCAAGGATCTCCGCCTCCGCGAGCCGGAGCCGCGGCAGTTTGGGACAGCACGAACCAACGTCTGCTGATTTTCGGTGGGAGCAATCTGGGGAGGGTTGCCATACGCAATCCTCTCCCTGGAAGCAATCCCGGAGTTACCCCGACTCATTTCTATAACGACCTCTGGAGTTGGTCTCAGCAATCAGGGTGGCAACTCCTGTCTCCGGACGGTGCACCGGATGCGCCGTCAGGACGCTTCGGCGTCGCAACGTGGGACGCCACGAACAACCGGCTAGTCGTCTCGTGGACTGCGGAACTGATCCATAGCAGCACGTTACATTCCACGCTGAATTTGGGGGGGGCGCCGAGAGATGTATGGGAGTGGACCCGTCAACGCGGCTGGCGGCGCCTTATCAACCCGAATACCCAAACGATATGGGTGCCGACGCAGAGGTCGATCTTGCAGCTATTTTTCGATCATGCCCGCCCAGGCGCGCTCTTGGCATCTATGGGACAAGTGACCCGCACGGTCTGGGCGCTTGTTTCTGAACGTGTGCCATCCGTTCCAGCGCCCAAGCGCAGCTCCCTCAGCAGACGCCACAGTTGCAGCAACCGCTCGAGCAGAAACCGGCGCTGGTTCCTGGGGGGAAGCCAGCGCCGGTTCCTATCCCTGGGCCAGGCATGCCATCTTTGCCGCCAAAGCCACAGCCGGGAACCGGCCCTTAAGGGGAAGAGTAGAAAGGGGGTAGCTCACTCTTACTTTTGTCCAAGATAAGGACCTAAAGCACCCCCGCTTGTGTTTTGGATGAGCTTTTCATCACCAGCCATGCACGGCTTGCCTGCGCCGTGCCACATACCAGCCTGAGGTGCTTCATGGCAGCCATGGCCGGTTGCTGCGCACAAGCCTTACTCCTTATCGGTGATACCGCCTTGGGGACAATGCCACGGCTGACCTTCGCAGCCGGCCCGATTGGCTCCAGCGTCCAAGTCAGCCGTGATGGACCGTCTGGAAAGAAAAAGGCAGAAGACCAATTCCGAAGAAGGAGAAGCCGTCATGCGAAAGATCTGGCTAGCGTTTATGTTTGGCACCGTGTTGTCGCTCACCGGTGGCGTCTGCGTGGGCCATGGCGCAGTCGTCGATATCTTCCTGTTCATTCCAGAAATCAAGGGTGAGTCTCTCGTACAAGGGCGCACGAATTGGAATAGTGTGCAGAGTGTCTCTTGGGGACATGGACAACCAGCGCCTGGGACGACTGGGACGAAGGTTGCCTTCGACTCAATCACGTTTAGGAAATCGATCGACAGCAGCTCCCCGGCCTTCGCTCTGGCTGCGGCTTCAGGTCAAATTTTCGGGCAGGACCCGCGAAACCCGGTGTCGGTGGACTTTGTAAGACCTAATCCGCCCGGGCCGCCGGTCGTGTTTGCACGGCTGGAGCTAACGAACGTCAGGGTCGTGCAATATAAGGCGAGCGGGAGTACTGACGGGCCTTTGCCCGCGGAGAGCGTTGCGCTTAGCTTCGCCACGATAAAGTGGATCTCGGAGAGAATCGGTGCAGACGGACGTCCGATTCCGGGGCAAAGAGCAGTAGCCGGATGGGACCTCCTGACCAACGCCCCAGCGAAATAACGGAGAAGGACTCGTCTCAAATCCTAAGAGGACAACGTGGGACCAGCCTTGCGTTTCACCCAGCGACTGATCTCGGTGGGAGAGCCGAGGAAGAGTACTGAAGAAACGCTCCTGCAAGGCTTCACCACTCGATGCGCCGGTTAGCCGACGAGGGGATTTCGGACCGTCAGGCCTGGAAATCGGCCAAAATCGCGATCCGCCGTCCATAATTCAGTGACCCCGTGTTGGCGGCATAATGCGGCGACTCGCGCATCGTGGACTTGTGGACCACCGACCCGGCCGGCGTGGAGGATCTCGCGGATTTCTCTCCAGTAGTTTTCGGACTCGGACAGGAGGACAAGACTTGGCGATTCCATCCACGCATCCACCTGATCCAATGCGACTTCCAAGGGTGTGGGTGGGGTATAGATGCGGGCGTGGGTCACGATGGCGAGAAACTCGTGAACGCACGGCCATGGGATCGCCCACGGCGCTCGTCCTTCAGCCAATCGCAGGAGACGAACGTAGGCCGCATCGTGCCAAGGGGAATCTTCGCGGTGAGCGTAGACCAGCACATTGCTGTCGACGGCGATCATCCGCCGCGACCTTCGTAACTCAATTCGCGAATCTGCTCCCAGGAGGCTCCCGCGAGTTGAGGCTGCAACCCCTGGCCCTTGAACGTGGCCTTACGGAGGCGAAACCCATCCCGTCGTTTGCGCTCCGAGATAATTCGGCGGAGCCCCTGTTCGATCAGGGCCTTCAGCGTCGTGCGCTCTTGCTGAGCCAGCCGGCGAGCCTCCTTGAACAGGCTGTCAGGAATTTGTACGGTCGTCTTCATATGGATGACCATATCAGCCTGTGTACCAAGCCGTCAAGCGGGACCATGAAGCGGTCACGGCGCGCAAAGAGAATCCTCGCGGACATCCTTCCCACAGCGGATAAAAGGAAAGAGGGTGATTTCAAACCAAACGAGGGAAACGCGGGCGGCGGTTCACGCCGGAGGCTGACACGAGTTGCGAGTCTGAGAGGATATGTAACCGCAAACGGTGAGGTATATGAACCCTTGTTCCGTCGCGTAATGGGACAAGTTCCAGAGGATGGGGTAACCGAGGCAGCGAACACTCCGCAACGAACAAGAAAGAGAGGGTGCCATGCGAAGACCGGGATTGATCGTCGTATTCGCGGTCGGGATCGGATGGAGCATCACATTCGCTGCGGACGAGGTAACGGAGCGCGCCGTGCCAAGCTCGCCGGCTCTCCAGCAAGTCCCAATAGTGCCGGGCGGACAACTGCCGGCGCTGACCATCGAGCAGCAAGTCGCCGCGCTCCAGCAGCAAGTCCAGGCGCTTCAGGCGCAGGTGAACGCGCTGCAGTCGGTGCTGAAAGTGACGGCGACCGTCGCGACGTTGCAAGCCGCGTCGATAGCGTTGCTGAGTGCCAACGATGTGACGATTCAATCCGGCAAAGGGGTCGCGGTTACCGCAGGAACTGGGATTGCGATGCACAGCCAGGCTGGCACCGCTATCAAAGCAGGAAGTACAGCGACAGTAGAAACCAACGGGACCATGGACCTGAAGGGCGCGTTTATCAAATTGAACGGCGGCGGCAAACCGCTCGCGACCGTGGGAAGCGCGGTGGGCGGCGGGAAGATTCTGACCGGCAGCGGGACGATCCTGGGAAACTGAGCGTCTGTTCGATTGGTCAGGCACGTCGAACCTAGCATCAACAAAGGCCGGGCCGTTGAACATGCCGGACCGTCTGCTGACTGGGTAGAGAAAGGTTCCGAGACCATTCTCATGAACCTGCGGCGATTCCGCACGACATACAATGTGAGCCAGGGTAAACCCATATACTTCGGGGCCTCAGAAACCTGGGCCATCGGAGGAGAAAAGAAAATGGAGGGCTTATGAAAAGCTTATGGATCGGGAAAACCGGAATTCACCCGGACAAGTCAGTCATGGCGCTTGCGGGAATCGTGATCACTCTGGGCTGGGGACTCCCGGCCGGTGGCCATGATGCGCCGAGCAAGGATCCCGGCCAGTTGAGTCAGGAAGCGGAGCTGGTGCTCGAAGGAACCGTGACGAAGGTAGACTATGCGCTCTCCGAAGACAGCGAGGCCGAAGACGCCAAGTTACCCCATACCTTTGTAACCTATTCCATCACCGGAGTCCTGAAAGGCCGGGCGGCAGAGCAGAATTCCATTACGCTGCGGTTTCTTGGCGGACCGACACCGGACGGACGCATCCTGGTCGTGTCGAATTCGCCTCAATTCGAGGTGGGCCAGCGCGATGTGCTCTTTGTAAGAGGCAACGGCACCTCTGACTGTCCGTTGGTCGATTGCGACAAAGGGCGATTCAGGGTCATCAGCAACCAGATGTTTACCAACGATGGAGTCGAGGTGTTACAGGCTCCGGACGGCAAATTCTCCTACGGGAAACGGCAACGCCTCCCCCAGATAATGAACAAGAAAATCGGCCAGGCTACGCTCGGGACCAAGCTAGTTCTACCCACTCAGGACGGGGAGGAGCGGGGCAAGATGCAATATCGTTCCGGTGAGCAACAACTGAAGGTCCCAGGCCAACTCATGACCATTCAGGATTTCAAATCACGGCTCTCCCAGGAAATTGCAGCGCGACACCGACCGGATCAGCTCCAAGCCTTGCGCCCCGTGCCCAGCGTAAGAGTGGGTCCGTCGTTCAAGCCACGCGCCATAGCGCCCAAGGCCTCACCGCAATTGCCGGCCGCAATGGTTCTACCGCCTCAACCGGCTCAATTCGATCAGATGGAAGTCGAGGCTCTGAACAGAAACGGGGGCAACCCTGTGATGAAGGAACCGCGTCCACAAGTCGGACGACCGACACTCAAAGTGCCGATGCAGCCCTTCCAGGTGGTTCCACGTGGGGTCGAGCTGGCTGCTCCGGGAGAAGCGCCGGCGCCTCAGGAAGGGACGGCTCCGAGTTCCGAGGGCGGCGCCCCGGAGACGAAGCAATGAGACAGATCTGGATCATCTGCGAGCCCGATCACCGGACACGGGAGGCCACATGACGGCGGGCGGCGGATGGTTGAGCGTTCCAACACCGAGCGTACAGAGGATGAGATCAAGGAGGATGATCATGAGTACAAGAGGACTCGTTGCGGCGGTACTGTTCATACTGTTTTGCCCGTTGTCAGGGTTGGCTTACGAGAAGATCGAATGCCTCGGGATCGACCAAAAGTGGGGAGGCAACTCGGCCAACCTGCGTGCCTCAAAAGTCGGCTTTCCAGTGGGACCATGGCGGGACGCACTAACAGAAGCCGTTCAAGAATGGAACAAAAATCCCAGCAAGTTCAACTTCTCCCTGTCCTATAACGAAGATGGAGTCGGTCGCGGGAATTTACAGAACGAAGTCTGGTGGACCAGCGATTTGGACGCTCCGGCTGTCGCCTATTACTGGTATAGCTGCCTGACCGGTCACCTGCTGGAAGCGGATGTCGTGTTCAAGAATACGGTCAGCTACGCCACTTCGCATACCAAGACCGGTTTGATTCCTTACGGAGGAGGCGGCCGCCCGTTTCAAAACACGGCCATTCACGAACTGGGGCATGCGCTGGGTCTCGCGCATGAGAACGACGAATACAACGCCATGGGACAGGACTGGGACCACATCTATGCTAACGGCATCTATGCCGCCGGCTATGCGGGCGAAGATGCCGGAGACGGCGCCGTGGATCTGTATGGCAACAACAACGCCACCACGGATCTTGGCGTGGTGCATTGGCGATGGACCGGCCGGAGCGGCGAGTACAGCACCCACGCAAGGACCAGGCTCTTTAACGACGCCACCGGCGCCGAACTCACCTTCTACACCGACAACGGCGAGCCTCGTTACAACGTGACACCCGGACAACGGGTGAGGCTCGAATTGACGTATGAGAATAACGGCTCTTCGACCAGGAACGGTGTGCCGGTCAAGTATTACGTCTCGACCAACGACTATATCTCCACCTGGGATCGCGAAATCGGGAGCACGACCTATAACCTCGGACCCAACACGGTGTACACCACCACAACGACGTTGACGATTCCCGGCGATCTGACTCGCAACACCAAGTATCACCTGGGCGCGATCATCGATCCGGCGAATGCGTACCCGGAAATCAACGAGATCAATAACGCCACCTACGTGGGGATCCACGTGCGATAGTCCGGAACCAGCATTGCGGATAATCCGGCGTGGCCGAGCGC
>JBBIJI010000024.1:0-2726 GCA_037446055.1 Nitrospiraceae bacterium | reverse complement strand
GGCCACGCCCGCGGTCGTTCGCCTGACCAACAGGAAGGGGGCGGGGCAGTGGAAAGTAAATCCCTGCGAGCCAACCCCACTTCTATCGAGAACGAGAAGATGGTACGGTGGAGCTGCTGCTCTTGAGAGTCCCTGACGCTTGCGAGCGTGGACCCACTGTGGGCTCGGCGGCCAATCGGCAAGGGAGGAGTCTATGGCACGCCTTATCCTGCCAGGACTTATACTCGTCTCCGCACTTCCGGCGTTTCAGGAAAGCGTATGGCCGCAAGCGGCGGATTTGCCGATCATCGAAATTCCTGTTCCCCTACACTTCTTGGATGCCTCTGGGGACACAGTCAAACTCCCTCCGGGGACCTACCGGGTTGAAGCCGACGGTCCGGTGTTGAAGTTGCTTCGTGATGACCCCACACACCCCCCGGCAGTGTTCATTGCGGCTCAATCAGGGGTACACGAAGAGACACTCAAGGAAACCACTGTCAAGATCGGTCCTGACAAGCATAATCCGGACCTCTATCATCTGGCCGCGCTCCTGACCGATGGAACTGGGTTTGAAGCGGTCGGGTCCAAGAGCGGGGTGCAGGCGCGGGGGACTGAGTATTCCTTCATCCGTGCGAGGATATTCTCGACGCAACCATAGTCGCTGAAGCCGCCGTCTCTAAGCGGACCATCAGGATTCATTCGCTTCTTTCGGATCAACTACCTCGGCACCTGTACCTCCCATCGCAGCCCCGGATGGAGCGATGTATTGCAGGGCGTCGCGGATGACGACCGGAATTGGTCTATCACCCAAAAATCGGGAGGGAAACCGTTCCTGGAACCGTTTCCGCTTTCCTGTGGTCTCGATGGAGAGCCCGGATTTGGCCTTCGCCGGTCGCGTCAGCTCCGGCTGGAGCGCGGGGAACGTCGGGGCGGCGCACCGGGCGCGCCGCCTCGGACTACACGCTCAGATCACCTCGATCGTGGCGAGATGGCCGGGCACTGCCGCCAACTTGCGATCGCGGGTTACCAAGGGGGCGGAAAGGGCCTCGGCCAGCGCCACATACGCGCCGTCATACGCGGTGAGGTTCTGGCGGAGCTCCCAGATTCTGACCGCGAGGACATCGTGGGGATATCGGACGATCGGAAAGTCGAGGAAATCGGCTAGCGCTTCCGTTGCGCGCGCGGGAGTGATCTCGCCGGTCGTGGAATAGCGGCGAAGGACCTGGAGGACCTCCACATCGATGAGATGAGGAGCGTGAAGCGTTTCCCCGGTGATAGACAGACGAGCTTGGATGGCCGGAGCCGCCGGCGTGACCAGCAGCACCTCGATGATCGCCGACGCATCAAGAACGATCATCGCGGTCGCGTTCAGCCCGAACGGCCTCGGCCGGTGACACCTTCGGGATGACCGTCGCTCGGTGCTGCAGGCGTTCGCGTAGTTCCGCCAGCGTGGGCCGGTCGGCCGTCCGCCGGATTTCCTCAAGCAGGTAATCGGAGAGCGAGACTCCCTCAATAGCTGCGCGGGCTTTCAGCTTCCGGTGAAGCTGGTCCGGGACGTTGCGGAGCTGAATCATCTTGGACATGCCCATAACATACTCACATGCGCGAAACATGTCAACCACGCTGTTCGTCCCGTCTTGACAGACAGTCAAGAACAGGGGTCGCCCATCTTGAAGGCTCGGGCACGTTAGTTGCGCGGACTTGGACCGAGATCGGTTTCGGCAAACCCCTGCGCGAGCAACTATTGCCGAATGCGCTCGAGGAATTCCCCGGCTCGGTGGCACTCCTCGGCAGCTTCGTGGAGAGAGAATGACACTTCGGCATCATCGTCCGCCGCCGGCGGCCTCCAGGGACCGCTGGGCGCGCAGCCATTCCGCCGGCACGAGCGTGCAGTTCATAAGACCGGCACGGCGTCGCGGGCGACGGCTTTCCAGAACGGCGACCCGCTGCGTCGGCGGCGCTCCCACACCTGTTCAGTATAGACCAGGATTGAAGGAAGGAGTTCAGACCCTGCGGCCAAGTCATAGCCGATCCGTCGAATCTTCCGCTTGAAGGGACCGGCTTCGTTCGTCACGATCAAGAGCAGGTCCAGGTCGCTCTCCCCATGGGCCTGCCCTCTGGCCTTCGAGCCAAAGATCACCATGCGAGTGACCGCGCCGGGATGACGCTCGTGCAGCGCTCTGCGATAGTGGTCGAGCCAAGTCCGTTCCTCAGCCGTCAGTGCATCGCCGCTCCTCACGATCACGAAGACTCCTGCGCCTCTCCTTCCTCGCGGGAAGGCGCGCCGGTCACTCAGTCACTACAAGCCATTCGAGCTAACGCACATTATTCATGAACGCTTCTACTGCAATCGCGCATTCGGTACAGCGACAAGCTGGCATGCGTGCTTCGCGGCAAGCCGGCGGGCGGGCTCGCCGCTCGGTCGGGCGACATACCGGGGACCCGTTGCTCCGCAGCTTGCAACGGGTGATTAGTATGCCTCCCTTCCTCGCGGCTCCACGCGCCCGTCTCGTCACGCGACTGCACGATTTCGTCACGAACCGTCATGAAGAATGCGCGCTAAGGCAGCAATGCCGACTCTGCATCGCGCGGGCGGAGGTCTGGAATCGATGGGTGGTGGGTCTACGAAGCGGAAAGCGGAAAGAATCGTCGCCTGACACGATGGTCTTCGACGGTAATAATGGTACGCGGACACTCTTGTCCAAATTAGATTGTTGAGGTTGAGCCCTCCTGGGGTAAGATCGGCG
>JBBIJI010000023.1:0-60017 GCA_037446055.1 Nitrospiraceae bacterium | reverse complement strand
GGAACTGATGGAGCCGAAAATCAACCAGCTCCAGCGGGGCGGGAGGTGGTCCGCCATCTCCATCAAAAATACGGTCTATGTGCATCCCGACCTGCTCCTCGACGCGGCGCGGCGCCTATCCGCGGAGCGCAAGGTGGTCGATCTGTCTTTGATCCGACTTTCAGATCGAGAGAAGGCCTTGCGCCGCATCGTCGATGAATTGCGCAGCGCTGACGTCCTTGCGGTGCCGATCGGGGAAGGATTCTATGGGCGGAGCTATCAGATCATCATCAACAATCCGAGACGGAGAAATACGCTCCCACCTCGCAATTACTTTGTTCCGATCAAACTCGAAGTCTTCAATGTGCCGGCATCGGACCTTGATGTCCGCAAGTCCGGGATCCTCCAAATCGTTGTCGAAATGCGGGCGATCTCGTAGGAGCACACACCAGCCATGGAAAATCTCATCGATTATCTGAACCCGCTCTCCTACATGACGCAGGAAGAATACCTGGCCTGGTGGAACTGGGTCTTTACGACCTTGTTTCAAGGTGTGGTGGCGCGGGTGCTTGCGGTGACCTGTCTGGGATTCGCCTTCTGGTACGGAGCCTACAAACAGCGGCTGGCAATCGGCATCTTCTTCTATGCGCTGACGATCCTGCTTGCCTACGTGACCTCGGTCACACGATTCTTCGGCGGGGGGTGAACCATGGAGAAAGCGGGACGTCCGGGGCCATTGTTCGCAGAGGGGATGGCTAGGGCTAAGCCCCGGAGCCTTATTGAGGCGATCTCCGAGATTCAGATCCTGGCGACGGTCGTCAAAACGGGGCGAGAGATTCCTGAGAACTATCTCCTGCTGGACCGGCGGATCGCGTATTTTGAAGTGGGCGTGAAAGGGGCGCTGGCCGATGGTTTGATCAGCGCCTTGTTCGTGCCGGTCAGCATGGGAGTGTTATCGAACCTGGTGCCGATCTTCGGCACGCTCACCCCGAGCTTATTTGATCAGCTCTTCTCCGTCCTCATCGCGATGGCCTACGGACTGGGCTACAGCGTAATGGTCGGAGTCAATCTGGGCAACTGCTACTACGGGAAGGCATGCCGGCAAGCCATCGACAGCGTCTACAGCGCGATGGTTACGTTCAATGTCCTGAAGGTGATGCTGGTGTTTCTCCTCTTCCATGGTCTTCACGAGTTAATGACGCCGCAGTGGGTACATACAAAGTTCGAACAGTTGTGGCCAGCGTGGCGGGTCCTTATGAGCCAGGCCACGGCCCTGGAAGCGCAAACGTGGATTCTCAACGTCCGTGAGGTGCTCCTTCTGTCGAGCTGGTTCGTCGTCTTCAGTACCGCCGTCTCCCTCATCATCCCCCGTATCTTCTTCGTGCGCGGCTCGAAACAGGCCGAGCTCGAGCATCGCCGGAACATGCTCTACGACGGATACTGACTCAATTGAGAGCACTCCGAGTCAATTCACATTCAGTGTGAGTTCGAAAGTTGTGACGGCAGGATGGCTGAACAAGACGCCAAGCCTTTCGTGGGGCGAATTCGTCCAGGTATTTATTAAGCTTGTAACATGCCAGCGCAGAAACCGAGCAAGATTTGTGGCAACTGTAATTCTGGTTATGCCTTGGACTTACACACGATCAAGAGTGACTTCTTCGGTTACACTGCGACCGCGCGTGCTTGGATTACTTTGAAAGGACGTTTCGGATTAATGAAAGACTTCAGTCCGGTCACGGGCAGCTAAGTCTCGTATAACGAATCTCCTACTTTGGTGTACTCCCATGATCAAAGCTCTTGGGACCATTCTTTTTCAAGTAATGTGCTCGTCACCGTAGCACCTCTACATATAGAACCGATACTCTGATCTCAGTGGTAGGTTCGGAGGGAGTTCCGCGAGAATCTGCCCAACTCTCTGAGAAAAGGCTATTGTAATCGGGTCACTGCATGCGAAATCTGCAGTATTCCAGTTCATCTTTGTCAATCCCAAGATCTCTTCTAGAACGACGTTCCATGGACTATCAGCGTAATAGTCTGTGATCTCAATCGGTCTCGGTGCGCGTGGCCCAGGGTAAGTTCGAAGAAAGGGAACATAGCCGCTCGTGTACAGCAAGAGATCTCTATCGCTAAATTTTACGTAGCTCCCCCTGAGTGGCGGGTAATCCCCCGAACGATAAAACTGAATCCCGCGTGTTCCCAAAGCAACAAAAGCCTTTCGGGGGATGTATTGCGAGGCATCACGGAACCCGGCTAGTTCCTCATCCCAAAAACGAGATGTCTTATGAATGACTAAACGGCTAGGAAGGCTACCACGATTCTGGCGCTTATAGAGATCCAGGACATCTCGCACGAGCGCGGCAGCTGTCTGCTCATCAAGATGCGGAGATCTGCCATGCTCAGCTTCATCCCACTCGAATGAGTTTCCACGCAATACATACCCGTCACCAGCAGAAGTAAACGCTTGTGCCATAGTCGTCCGCAAGCTGGGATTTCTCTCTGAGATTTCCTTAAAAAACGATATGCCGACAAAACAGGTCCCTGGTTCAACCACTGCCAATCGCCACGGAGACCCACCAGCTTTGTGATAGATTGCAGTCATAAGGTTCCACGCCCTTGTGGCAATATCTTGCGACCCGCGCTCCCCTGTACCGCTCAGATCAGCTGCGAGGCGTAATGTCCGCGGCCAAACCAGTTGCGTAGGGATGCCGAACTGCATAGCTTCCGCCTTTATCCCACGACGCAAATTATGGTGCCCAGATTCTTCGCCCTCAATACCCAAGGTCTGGTCTAACTCAGAAAAAAGAAACATCTGACCACTTCGTATACTCCTTTCCACCCAACGCTCTGCTCTGCTCACTTTTATCCGTTTGATCTCACCCACTTTGGTGACCCGTACCGTGCAGTAATCAATTATGGGTTGTGGAATACAGCACAAGATAACCTGTGGCTGTGGATCACGCTGTGTAAGAACTTCGATTCCACGAATGTATAGATTAACGACACACTTTACTCGATCGTAGAAGTTGGTAAGCTGAAGGGCCTGATTCAGTTCTTCTGCCTTCACAGTCTCGCGCCAGGTGTCACCGAAAACTAATTCGCACTGAAAAGGAAACTCGCTGCTGAACCCTGGAAAATGTGGGTAAAGAAAAGGTTCGCTACCATCATTCATCAAAATGCCTCTGCACGCACGCAACCATTGCTCGCAATCAGCGATCATTGAAGCTGGCCCGACGAGCCCAACAATAATGCTTGCCAAGGGGGGCCGTGGCTGGCCGGTTAGACTATATGGGCCATACAGGGCCAATCCCAGTTTCGGATCGACATGCGTGTGACCGCCGCCAAACTGAAGGAGAGGTTCATCAATGATGCCCGCCTCAAAGTTCGGACTTCGTGGTAACCGAGGCGTTGCTATCTCCCCAGACTTAGCTCTGTTCTTCATTTAAGTCCGTGTCCTCTTCTTCTTCGGTAGAGGATTCATCCTGCTGATCAAGACCATCTGGCTGACCTAGCTCGGCTTCGACTGCAAGCGAGGCCAATTCGTCCTCTTCTGCGGCCAAGAGCGGGGCGTCCTCGTCTAATTGACGCATGAGGTCTTTCTGGTCATCGGAAATTCCATATGCCTGATGGACGACAGCGGGAGAAGTAGAAAGTTCTAACCGTTGGTCCCCAGCTCTGATCGAGATAGGGCCGGGGCCAATTCGTAAGACCGAGGTCCAAAACCGAACATGAAAAAGGATCTGGAGATTTCGCTCTGCCCCAGTCCAATTAATAACTAACCGGCCAACTTTAGGCCCAGTTTTGACCTTATATCCATCCTCAGTCACAACCCACGTAGGTCTAATCTTCAAATAGAACTTGTTGGCGAGGAAAAACATCCTCAGATAGGCTGCAAGATGCAGCCAGAAGACCAGGTTTCCAGCCTTCAAGTAAGGTCTAGCCACGGTTCTTTCTGATTCTTTCTTGCGAGGCTTCCAATGCACTACGTTTGGGCCACCGTCCTTAGGTGGGAAAAAATATCGACCTTGTTTGGTTTCATCAATCACTAACCCTCGACGCCGCATGTGACGATCAAGCGACATGTGTAGCAGGGAGACGAGGATGTTTCGATCATCCTCATCTTGAAGGTAGCTTTCCAGGGGTACTTTTTCTACTGCCTCTTCGTCAATAACACCATAAAAGGGGCCTTCGGGTGAGTCGAGATCATGAAAGGTAGCAATCTTACCCTCGACCAGCCGGAAAGCAGGTACGAACGGAGACTGTACGTTTGCCTCTTCTTGTCTCCTTACAATCGCGTCTTTGACACGTTGTTTCGTCGGTAAGACTGTCGATCCGTCTGCCAAAGTGTCACAGAGAGTGTTTCCAAGGGGAGCTACATAGATATATTGAGGAAGCCGTTCCACAGGCAAAAGATTACAGTACAGGTGTTCTGAAATAACATCGGGAGAAGCTTGAGGCGCAGCTCGCTCTGCTATGAGGGTTGCACGATCTATGCGTCCAGAGGGCGCTACGAGTTGTCCCCGGTAAGTGACCGGTCTCGGGAGGGGCTCATCCCGAAGTACACGTAGAAGCTCCTGTAAGCCCTTCTGATATCTCTTGTGTCTCAGGTCAATCGCAGATAAGTGGCGGAGCAGAATGGGAACGTAAGGGCAATCCGCTGCAAGAAGTGGAAGAATTCGGGAGCGCCGATTGTCAGGATCCGAGTAAAGAGCGGCATGCCACTCAGCGTCTGTCCAACCGCTATGGCTTTGAAAGTAGTCTGGGGTCATAACGAGGGCGATGAACCGACTATTTTCTAATCCTTGGTTGATAAGGCCCGTTACGCTTTTGCCTGGAGGAAGCTCGGCCTCATCAACCCATGCAGACAGGTACCGATCTTGCCAGGTCTGGGATTCTATATCCGCCGCCAACTTTCGTACGAAATTCTTATCCGACTCAACCGAGCGGTGAGACAGAAAGATGTCACGGGAGAGTCCTGAAGGCAATCGCATGATTCGCCTCACTTGTATGATCCACGGCAAAGGCTACTGTGAGCTGAAAGTGGTGTCAACTTGCCCTTGAAAGAGATGGTGGTTCCTTTGTCGCGAACTACTCGGAAGTGAGGGGAACAGCATATGCCGAGCAGTCGCGTTATACGCAAGTGAACTCCGAGTCCTATGCGGAGCTGCACTTGCGTGAAGATTGGAACGGGACAAGTGGGCAGCGGACCTGGGAATAGCTCAGTGCATCTGTCGTTGCAAGAACGTGATCTTATTGAGCGCTTCTGGAATTCACGCTGGATAGGGATTCCTGGACATTCGATCGACTAGCTTTTAGATGTCGTCGTCGAGATTGGCATCCGCAGATTTTGGGAAGCCGTGTTACCCGCTTACCAGAAAATCAATCTATTGAACGGCCTGGCGATTATGTGCCGGATGTCTTTGAGGCGAAGGCGCGGTTGATCATGGACTGAATCTGGTCCGTGTCGCTAATTGGTCTCGCTGCGTCCGGTGGGGAAAAGTTCCTCGGCACGAGCGGACGCCGGGTTTGTCGGAGCGTACGAGTTCCGCGGCGACGTTTCATTCGGCCCCAGTCTGCGAGCTGTTTTCTTAAGATGCTTTTGACGATATGACCCCGTTTGCGCGCGGGCAGGGACCAAATCCAGCGCCGGAGTGAAACATCAGACGGATCCCCTTCGTTGAAATAGAGCCGGTAGATGCGATGCCCCTTGCCCGGCTCATTCCTCATAGGGTCCCTCCCACACGAAGCATATCTTCATCTTGAATTGATTCCCCCTGGCGATCCTGCTCGGACTGTGAAGGATGTACGGCATTGTTCGTGACCGTTCGTTGGTAGACCCACCGGCCGAAGTGCAGATAGCCGCAGGCGTTCGCGTATTGCGAGTCTCTGTGAAATTCTATTTTCCCTCGGAATGCTGAGAGATAAGGTTTGAGCATCAATGCCCCTCCGCCGCAGAAAATGACGCGGTCGAAGGACGGAGCGCCTAGTCCCCAAAGTCTGGTCATTTCGCCGAGGATGCGTTCGGCAAATGGTTTGAGAAGGGGTTGGAGAGTCTCATTGATGATCTTTTGTGCGAGATTGTCCCCTTTGACCTTTATCGGGCGAAGACCTTGAATCGCGAGATCAACTTCGTAGGGATCGATTGTTCTTTCATGTTGGTGAGTCAAGCTCTCGGCAACGCGTGTGAAGAGCTCTGTGACGCCTAGGACCTTGCCGCATGAGAGGTCGCTCAGAAACTGGCGATTGGACATGCCGACGAACTCGGTGGTGCGCATGCCGATATCTACGAAGGCGTTCCGGCCCTCCTCAGAACCGGGATGCGCAGCAATCGCAGCGAAAAACGCCCCCACTCCCTGAGGGAAGACCGTGACCTGGTTCGTGCGAAGTCCTTTCCGGACTACCTCTGCCACCTGAGTCTGGGCCGCTGCAGACGCATATACATGGAGTGGGAGGCCCGTGAACACGTGGGCGCCTTCGGGCACATGGCGTGCGGCAAATGCCACAAGCGCCTTAAACGTGGGAGAAGTCCACCACCCGTCATATTGTTCGCGGAATCGCCAGCCGGCCTGGACTGCTTCCTCGCCAACGACATAATCGGCTCCCTCGACCTGAACGGCGCTCTTGGAGAGCGAGAGACCCAGGTCGATCGAGGTGACGGCAACCGGTGCCACCAGCGAGGGATAGATGATGCGCCGCCCATCTTCGAAGACAATCTTCGTGTACCCGTAGCCCACGTCGAGACCGATGAACGGCACCTGTCCGTTGGCTTGATGAGAAAAATGCCCAAGACTTTTGTTCGTTCCCGTTTTGGCGCCCGCCCTTGTACGAATTGCCATACATCGCTCCTTTGGTTCGGCTAGTTCGTGCTAACAGACAATCTCGCCTCTCGCAGTCGTATTACTGACCAGACCCTGCAATGACTGCCAGCACTGCAGCAGACCGCCATAGTCACCAAGAAGGTGCATGTAAGGGGAGGATTCGAACATTATCAGTGGCATGAAATATACATGGGGTCAATAGGTTAGATAACGAAGTCCATGTACCGATAGAGGTCTAAACAATTAGTCCCTATCCATTATATATGGGTGCCCTCCATTTCCTGGTCTCTTCTCTGCCCGGATCAGCCTGTTGAGCTGGACTCCAGGAAAAGTGCTGTGCTCTACAAGATCAATGGGTTTGGGAAGTCCAGCTCGAAGCAGTAATACCTTCACGTCCGGATTGCGACGAAAGTGAGGGATCAGTGACATGGTCCCTAGTGAGTGGGACCCCCTCCCTATGAAGCTAGCCAGGGTGCGACATGTTCGCGCTGACTGGGCCAGGTCGCCAGCGGGATTGTGCTCAGAACGTTCGGACATAACATATATGAATATATTGTCCCGAAGTGGGGGAACGACCGGGAGAGGGTCAAGCAAGATGGGGAACGGCTCCGTGGAACTGAAATCATCTCCTGCTCCTGACGGCTCATCGCCGGGAGGGCCCGCTGAGGAGAGTCTGGCGTCGAACGCACCCCGGTCTGCCCAAGAAAGCTCAAGCGACACTGCCAAGCGGCTCCGGATTCGAATGTATTGCGAGGAAGTGGACACGCTGTTCGTCCGGGCGGAGGCGGATTGTCCCGAGGCAGTCCCCTTCATGTATCACCGCGCCTGTCGGTACGGGATGACGAGCGAGCGGTGGATGAAGACTGAGAAGCAAATCGAAGTGTGGCTTCGAAAGAATTACGGTACGAGGCCGAATCGGATGGCGGATTATCTCATCGCCTACCACAAGATCGACCCACGAATGAAACCGTTCCTCATCAACCTTGCCAGAAAGGTCAAGGCCAGGTATCGGATGAGAAGGAATCGGGGAATGATCGAAGTCCGTGTCGTCGACGGGAAAGAGCAACTATGCGATGTTGCGCAGACGCCAGCGAGCAGATGGGACGTGGAGCTTTGATGGCGAGCGCATTGCTTTGGGAGTGGATCCTGATCTAGCAATTGGGGGAGAGCGCCGCCGAGCTGTGTGTCCTGCCGGCGCTTCGCGCCGGCCGACTCCTATGCCGTCCATGTGTGCGATACGGACGTGTCGGAGAGCGGCGAGCGCCCGCATCGTGGGCGCGAAGCCGCGACACCCTGAAAGAGCAGCCTCCAAAGTTCGATCTACAGCAGCCGGGGGAAAGGCGGTTCTCTTAGCGGCGTGGTACGGTCGTCACCTCTCTGTGACTGCGCGGCACTAGCGACTCAGTGCAGCGCGTATGGCGCTGAAGGTGTGGACCCGGTCCTGTGCTTCCTTATTTGCTTGCACTTCCTTGAGCCGGAAATGCCGGCGGGCGAACAAGTCGACCTCCTGATGAGCCTTCCCTTTCAGCTTGCTCAGCATGTGGTTTGAGATCTGCGTCTGGAATCGCATCGGCGCCTCCTTGGTTGGACGATGGTCAATGAAAGGACATCCTGCCGCCTGCCGCCGTCTGCGGCGGCCTCCGGCTCGGAGGCGAGAACGTCTACCGCAAGGGGATGCGGAAGGCGGGCAAGGATTCACTTGCGTCCATCGCGAAAGCGATCCGGGCAGGTTGCCACCGCATACTCGATAATGAGGTGCGTGTGGCAGGGAACACCGTCGCGGCAATAGCAGAGCAATCTGGCTTCAGGTTGCGCGGCCAATGTGTTCCACACAACATCCGGGACACGGGTGAGCATTGCTCGGTACTGTGCGGCGTACTGATCCCAGGTCAACGCTCTTCGCTTCCACCCCATCACCATGGGCCACGTAGGAGCAAAGTAGCGCCACAGTCCGGTGGCAGACTTCACGGTTGTATCGATGCCGATCACGCCTGGCCTGATTTGTCCGCGGGTCAGCACAGTCATAATGCACCTCCTTGCATCACGCAGGAGGTGTGGTTTACGAGCGCAGCGAGTCTGACCAGTCTCTACCGGCAGCGTCCAAGTGGATAGTGCGGCGGTATGTGGATGAAGAGCGTACGACGAGCCACCCGTCTCTCCTGGCTCTGGAAGACGTAGATCGCGATCGAGCCAAGGACGGTACCCAGGGTGACGGAAGCAACCATGAATTGCAGGATTCCGACAAATGCAGAATCGAAGATGTCCATTGCGCGCCTCTGAAGGATTGGGTGCCAAGGGGTGGCCATGTTAGTCCCCATGGCCCAGGGTGGAGAGCGTCATAATGGCTCTCGAAGAAGCGGTGGTCAGATCCACGGTAGGAAGCCGCCCGGTTGGAGTGGATCAGCTCGGGGTGCTCGTGCGAGCTTTGCGCTTGACCTCGGCGGAGAACGCGACGATCTCATGCTTCGCGCGCTTCTGGCCATCCTCGGTTTCCCAGCGACGCTGTTGGAGTTTGCCGATGATGCCGATCCAATCGCCTTTCTGACCTTCACCGGCGAACTTTTCGCCGTCGGGGCCATACATGACGACCGTGACCCAGCATTCCCGCTTCCGCACCTCCCCTTGCACCGGATACTCCTCCGTGCTGCAGAGGTCGAATGTAGTCACAGTCTGGCTGTTCGTTCGGTAGCGAATCTCCGGGTTCCTCGCCAGCCGCCCGGTCATCTCGAGCTTGTTCGTATCTTTGAATAGTTTCCGATCCGTTCCGGAATCAGCGGTAGCAGTGCTCATCACAACACTCCTTCTCATGGGTGAACAAAGGCTCTGCAGCGATGGCAGAGCAATAGCGAACGACAGGCCCGAGCCTCGGCCGTTCAACGAAGTCGACATGCAATGTGGTCTGATTCGTGAGGTGGGCTCAGGCCCCTGTCACAACTTCGGACATGCTGCCCGCGCAGCGGGCCTCTCTTTGGCCTGCTCCACTTGGAACGCAGAGTCACGGAAGCAGGTGCACGAGGGTCTCGTGATAATCCGTGATATTAGACTGTGGAGAGGAGACCAGACGCGATTGGAATAGCCTGTCTCACGCCGCTGGATCGGGAGTCGGTTCTGCCGGGATTGGGAGGGCCGGGCTATCGGCCGCCGCGCGGTTGGCGAGTTGATCGACCAGTTCATTCATCGCAATCCCCTCGTGCGCGGGAACCTTCTGCCAGGTGATCTCGATCGGTAGAGCTTTGACGAACCGGGCATACTCGCGGGTCGACGGGGTATTGGCCCGCCAAGCGCCGGTTGGCCAGGCGGCGATGCCCTTGTAATCGTGGTACACGGTGACTTGCTTGTACCCGTTGAGAACACACCAGGTCAGCGCGCGAGTGGCGGCCTCAAGTTCCGCTCCGACATTGCGATGTTCGAATGCGCCGCTCTGCAGAAGGCTGCCGGAGTCCCGGTGCAATTCCCGATCACCTTGCTGGATGACGAACGCCCAGCCGAACCGGTAGCCGAGCGGCGCTTGGAGACAGGCCCCGTCCACCCAGACCTGAATCACCGAAGGATCGATCGCGAAAGAGTCACGACCGTTCGCACCAGCGGAGGACCGGCCGGAGATGCGCTCCCAGACTTCCAAGATGCGTGATCGGACGTCCGGTGGACAGGAGTGCAGTTCATCAGGGACAAGGCTCGGGCCGCGCTTCCCAACATAGAGCTTGACGGCGCCCAAACTTAGTCCGTTTTCGATGCTGAGGAGGAGTTTCGCCGCGTACTGGTTGTTCATCGACGGGCCTGGCGTGGCGATGATCTCTTGCTCTTGCAGTCCGCTAGTCATGGCATCTGCCAATTCCTGGAGCGTCATGGTGCCCTCCTCGCTGTTCGTCTACCAGATACGCCGAGCCTGAGACAATGCCCGCGAAGCGGGCCAGATCGAGACCCACCGGTTGCAGAAGCGTGAACAAGGTGGTGCATCGGTCGTGCTCATGCCAGGAATCCGTCCTGATCGATGCATCGGGCGTCGTGACTGTAGGACGATAAGCCGTCCGCAGGAAGCGGCAGACTTGCGACAGCGACCATTTGGATCGTGAACGGGCGGCCGTGAGCTCTCCGCCGAAAAACCTTCAGGAGTTGCTCGATCGTCGTGGCGCCTGGACACAGTTCCAGGCGGCGCTCCTTCGTGTCTTGGTATTCGAGAATCCACACCTGTGCGATCCGAGGGATGAAGGGAGCCGATTCGGAATAATGCGGACGGAACGGGATACTGGTGCTGGTGGTCGGATGGACAAGCCCGACTGACGAATCCTGCGACTGCGGGAGCCGATCGGCTTGGGCCGCACGGATGCCGTCATAGATGCGTTGGGCCTTCTGCGACCACAGGGGATTGAACGGTCGTCCTTGGAACGCAGCTTCCGCGGCCTTCCGTTCGTCGTGGGTAAGAGGCGGATGATCAAGAGTCATGGAAGATGCCTCCTGGCAGATGAAGCGAATTCCGACAATGTATCGAGCCAGTGATCAACGGTTGCGGGATCGAAAGGCTGGCGCGGGTCCAACCGAAGGAGTGGCCGGCCCAGGTCCGTCAGTTTTCTCACAGCATCGGCGGTTCCACCGGAAGATCCATCCCATACCGCGATGGCCGCATGACATCCGCTCACCATCTCGGAATTCCTCCGCTGAAGCGCGGCGATAATGTCGGGCTTCGTCCTCACGGGCGGGCCGACGCGGACTTCGAAAGCATCGGCTACCAAATGGCGGTAGTGATGTTGAGCATTTGGAGGCCACAACCGTTCCTGTCCGGGGAAAGGTATGTACGCGATGTAGGGGATAGAAAGGTCACGGCAGACTTCCGCGAACCACTGGTCGACACCTTGGGCCATACCCGTGATGCCTACGCAGCAGCCAAATCGCTGCCGCGTCTTGGCCATGATGTCATGGAGCTCTCGACGGATGCGGCTGGCGATGGGATTGACGGTGTAGCCGCCTAATTTGCCGGGTCTGTGGCCGGAGACCATGATGGAGAGGACCATACTGATCGCCTCCTTCTCTGGATACTTGCTTCTGCCTGTAGACGCGATCAGCCGACCGGCCTGGCCGCCCCGCGGCCCTGAGCGGCACTTGGCTTCGCGACCGTCTGGTGGAAGCTAGGAGACGTGAAGGGCCCGAGACGTGGCCTCGACCAGGCGGAGATTCTGGCTTCCCGTTTGCGACCGCCCGAACGCTTCGGTCAGCAGCTGGTCGGTTTGCTCAGTGGAATCCAAATGGATATCGGGGACGGGTGAAAGCAGCGATGTCGCGGGCACGATGACGCCGTATTCGCGGGCCAGTTGCAGAAAGTCCCAGAGCAGCGGTTCGGGACTCCGTTGGAGTTCTTCGAGCGCCCCGGCGTGGCCGATGAGGATGAGCTTTCCTTTCGCGCGCGTGATCGCGACGTTGATGAGCTTGTGCGGCGCCGCATCTTCGTGTCCCCACCCGAGCATGGTCCGGGCGATGTTGGCCGTCGTGACCGTGTCGAAGAAGACGACATCGCTCTGGCGTCCTTGGAAGCGGTGGACCGTTCCGGCCTGAACCAAGTCTGCCAGCCCTTGAAGGCGGAGCAATCGTTCGATCAGATAGACCTGGGCGCGATAGGGCGCGATGATGCTGACAGAGGGCGCCTCACGCGGGGTCGAGACGGTTTGCATGGCCAGCCGCACAGCGAGCATGGCGTGGTACAGGTTATACGGCGACCCTCTGCGGTCCCGTGTGGTGACGGGATCGGCGCCGGCCGTGTCCAAGACGATTAAGGGCTGACCGGGAGCGGGCGCATAGGCCGTCAAGGGTCGACGGGCTGCCGCCATGTGGGCGGCCGACTGATAGGCGAGGCCGGTGCGGGCATACAGGCGCGCGGCAACCCGCGCGATATCCGGATGCATCCGGTACTGGGTGGCGAGCGACACGACCCGCCGATCCTGTCCGGACGTGATCTGCGCGATTTGACAAATATCCCTCGCGAGCCACGTTTTGGCGTGCTCGGTCTTGGCTGCTGTGATCGGGGGCAATTGGAGATAGTCGCCGACGATGATCAGCTGCTTGGTCGCGAGACACGAGGCCTGAAACACGGCGGGAGGCGAGCCCATACTGGCTTCATCCAGGATCACGACATCGAACCGTTCGGGACCGAGCAGTTTGGAGGTGAAGGTTCGGGTCAAGGTGGTCGCAATGATGCGGCTTCGCGCGATGATCGTGCGTTCGATCTCCGTAATTCGTCGCTCGCCCTTAGTGACGGCCTGCTGGAGTTCGCGGATCCTGTCCTGAGTGACGCGGACGAGCAGCTCGAGTTCATCAAGGGTGAACGTGTCCGAGGAAAGCGGGAGTTGTTCTCGGACCATCCGCTCCCGTTCCTTGGCGTCCTGGAGGAGTCGCCGTGATTGGTAGAGGTCCTGTTCGAGCATCCGGATGGCCGCATACCGCCTGGCCTGCTCGGGAGTTTCTTCCAGAATCAATTGTTCCGTCTGCGCGATCTGCCGCCGCTTCAGGAGCCGGAACACAAAGGGCAGGACCCGCAGGGACGCCAGGCGGTGGTGGGCCTCTTCCAACTCGCTTCGAACCCTTGCGATCGTGCTGAGGAGCCGCTCCTCATAGGCAACGAGCAGGTCATGCCGCTGCTGGAGCTCGACGACAGTGCGCTGGCAGTTGCTGATCTGCCGAGTATGCTGGAGCAGGCTTTCAAGCCCGGGCAGGTCGGCTTCCAGGGCGCTGAGTTGCTTCCGTAGAGGCTCAACGGTTGCTTCGATAGCGGTCGTCTGGTCCAGTACCAGGGCCTCAAGATTGGTCGTTTGGCTTCGCTCGGAGCTGTCAGGGCTTGGACTTCCTACGCGAACGATCGTTCCGGGAGGACAATCCAGCATCTTATCGAGCACAAGGTCAAGGATGTGATCGATGGCGCTGTTCGTCGGAGAGCAGATCAGGATCCGCTGCCCAAGATGCAGGAAAGCCTGAGCAAGGGCACTGATCAACTCGCTTTTCCCGGTTCCCGGAGGACCGAGGACGAAGAGGAGGTCGTCCTGCAGCGCGCGTGCGAAGGCTGCGGCTTGTTCTGTATTCAGGCAGGGGGGTGCGGCAATTGCCGGGGAATCCACGAATCTGGGGACGGCATCAGGCTGGAAGGCCTTGAGAGCGAGTGCGGGGTTGAAGTCGGCCGGCTGCCGTAGAATCTGCACCAATCGTTTGTCCAGGGCCTCCAAGAGCTTGATGGAGTCAAAGCTGAGATGCGCCTGGGGGATCTCCGGCTGCAGTTCAGTATCCAGCGCCAGTGCGAGGCCTTCCTTCGAGAATCCAACGACTCGGCAAGGATGACGCTGGTCGTTCACTAGGAGAGAAGGATGGGTATCCTCCAGAATATGGTCAGGAATTGGCTGGCAGTCGAACAGGAAGTAGGAGGTCCGCCCGGCACGGTGTTGGAGGCGGCCGTTGCGGATCGGGAAGGTGAAGCTGTCCGTACTGCCTTGGGGTTGTCGAGCGCGCAGCTCGTCCGCGATGGCCTGTCGAAAGGATTCAATCATAGGGACAAGGGTGGGGTCGTGGTCCGCATGGTGCGACTCTGGAGCGGTCGCTTCTGCCGGAGTCTGCATGGGGGCCTCCCTTATGTGCTCAGAGTGAATTCACAGAGCGACGGGCTGGCGGATTCTGCGCTCGGCGCGAGCGCCCGACTTCGATCCCTGTGTGCCGGCTAGAGCCTGAGCTCCTTTCAAGTTGCTCCCAAAATGGGATCATGCTAGACTGCCTCCGTGCGCATCATTGCCAAGCGGACCCTCCGCGAATTCTGGGAACGACACCCGCGGGCGAGAGGTCCGTTGGAGGCGTGGCACCAGGAGGTGGCTCAAGCTGACTGGGCGGGCCCTTCGGAAGTCAAAGCTCAGTTTCGATCGGCCAGTGTCCTTCAGGACAACCGCGTCGTGTTCAACATCGCGGGGAACCAGTACCGGTTGGTCGTGAAGATCAACTATTCCTATCGAATCGTCTATGTGCGCTTCATCGGCACCCATAAGGACTATGACCAGATTGATGTCAACACCGTCTGAAGATGCGGAGGAGCCATGAACATTTCTCCGATCAAATCAAAGCGAGACTATGAGCGCGCGTTGAGCCGGATTGAGCACCTGATGGATGCTAAGCCGGGTACGAAGGCTGGAGATGAGCTCGACGTCTTGACCACGCTCGTTGAGGCCTATGAGGCCAAGCATCATGCCATCTTCCCTCCAGACCCGATCGAAGCCATCAAATTCAGGATGGATCAACTGGGCATGACCCGCAAAGATCTGGAAGCGATGCTAGGCGGACGTGGTCGAGTCTCGGAAATCCTCTCCGGGAAACGCGGCTTATCACTTGAAATGATCCGCCGCCTCCACCGGAGGTTACGCATTCCTCTGGAAAGCCTCATCGGCACGGCCGCGTAGGGGAGCTACGATCAAGGAGACCAGGTCCGTGGAGTGGGCCAGCAGGGAATCGGGGAGACTGCGGAAGCCGGTTCGTAGACTGTTCGCACTGAAAAAATTTTCTCTCTTCGGCTCCGAAAGTCTTGCAATGCGTCTCATAGAGCCGTAGGATAAAGCCACTTTACTTCTTTTAGTAGGCACTCGCCGAATCATCTATCTGCCGGTGAACTTCACGAGCAGAACTCTTCTCAATTCTTCTCATCATCGTGACGCGGCCTTTTCACGACTGATCATCGTGAGCAGCGCACGGTTTCTTCACCATCCCTTGCGCGCCCTGCGCAGTATCAGTTCCATTCTCCACAACAGTTCAGTTCCATCACCAACATCAATCTGACCGCCGGCTCACGTGAGTGAGACGCGTATCGTCTGTCTTCACATCGGTGCGCTCGTCGGATTCGCATCGCAACAACGAGCGGCATAGGCCCACAGGAAAGGAGGACATCATGACAGCGTCATAGTCAAAGCACCCGCACGACAGAGCCCTTCACAACCTTCCTGCTTCTCAAACCATCCTTCGAGTTCTTCTCTCCTGCATCAAGTCTTCTCACATCACAGTCATCACAGACCTCACATGACGCAATCTGGGCTGTGGCGCCGTGTTGAGTTCAGCACCTCACTCCCGTCAACTCTTCTCACTCATCAGGAGGCCATCATGGAGTGCCGGAACAAATGGAACGACTACTTCAGATCCCATGGCAACTTCATCCTCGCGTCCCTGTTCGAACCCGATCGGGTTCGCGCAGTAGCAGGGGACGTGCTGTGTGAAGTCGATGGGGAGTTTGTAAAGGTCAGGACCATCGTGGACCAGATTCACAAGCAAACACGGGGGCAGGCGACCATTCCGGAAACGTGGGAGTTCGACTTCGCTCGAAGAGTGGTCGCGCGGGCGGCAAGGCTTGGGCGCTTCGAGCGCGAGGCCTTGATGACATTTGCTCGTTCCAGCCCAAGGGATCTGCCAAGGTTGTCGCGGGAAGCTCATGAAGCGGTCGTGACTGCCTCGCAGGCCCTCTATGTGGAACCGATTTGCCAACGTTGACCTATTTACCATCGCACCCACAATCGAAGGAGACATGACCATGACCACAACAACCAGATCGAAGCTCACAGCGATTCGGACCATTCTTCGCAAGGCCATTCTGGCTCCACGAGCGCAAGCGACCCGTGTCGCACGTCTGGAGAAAGAAGATGTGCAGGCACTGCTGGAGGAATGCCGGACCGGGAACCACAGGATCCATCCGGTCAACATGTACCGTCTCGAACGGCGGCTGGCGGAGATGGAGGGAGTGGACTGGTCGAACCGGCTGATGCAGACCGCTCGCACGCCATTGGAGAATCGCTATGACGAGGAACAGGCCCCGATTGAACCCAGAATCGCGGTGCTCCGCCGCCGATACCGCAGTGAATATGTCACGCTGCGAGATGGGCGGCGAGCTCGTCGATTAGACGTGTCCCGGGCAATGCCGCTGTGCGGTCTTCAGGTGCCGGTGGTGTTGTCGGAGGAAGAACGATGTGGGGGGACATGGATCACTGGTCCCCGGCAATGTCCGATCTGTTTCGGCCATCACCTGCCGAGGCCACAGGCCATCACGAACGTCCAGCCGGCTCATTCTGTGGAACTGCCTCAGCAGGCCTGCCCCCGATGCAAGGCTTCGGTTGTCCTGAAACGGCTGATTTCTGGGACATCTGAAGCTGGAATCCAGGAGCGGAGTTGCCTGTGCGGGTGGAGTGAGACGACAACACTGCTGTCGGGGGAAGACCAGCTTCAAAACGAACTGGCGTTGTCGCGCGCGGTGGTGCGGCATGACGACCAGGAGCCTGATCCCATCTGTGCCGACATCGCCCAGGAATTTGCGGAGGTGGCGGCGCTGGGATCGATCGAGGGGGAGGATTTGCTCTTCGGCGAGGTGCAGCAAGCGGATCTGCAGGATGAGACCGAGTCAGATTACGCAGACACGGCATCCCCCGCGAGCGATGAGCGGTCCGAGGATGACCCAACCGAGAAAGCCTCCGATGAAGGCACAACAGAAGAAGGTGAGGCGGGATCGGAGCAAGAGGATGCCGACGAGGCGCTCATCGCCCTCCAGAACCGATTCTGGCAAAGCCTCTCTGTCAAGGCTTTGCGGTGCGGGCTCCTTGAAGCCACGGTGCTCGGTCACCTGTCAGGGAACCGCGTGGATCTGGTGTGGGCAGCCGCATCGGCCACGGCCGAGTCCTGTATCAGGATGAAAGAGAGGGAACAGCGTGAGGTCGTGCAATGGCTGGTGGCGGCGCCGGACGATGTGCTCTGGAAGCTGTTGCCGGAAGTGGATCTCTTGACCGAGATCACGAGCCAGCGAGTGCAGCCGGCACTTCCACCGGTTTCGGTGAAAATCGACCGGTGGAAGTCTGCCTGCCGCGTCAAACTCGCACGGTTCAGGTATCCGCAGGCTGGAATCCGGATCCTGGCTCCGAAGTTCGGAGTGTCCCAGGCCGTGTTTCAGAAGGCTTGCGGCACGTGACAGACGAGGAGACAGAGGGAATTCTGCACTGAGGGGTAGGGCGGAGTTCCTTCCGGGCTCCATGAAGGCGAGGGAGTGCATCCGTCTCGATCGATACGATCGGGGGATGGCACTCCCTTTTTTTGTCCGCTCACGCGGCCTGTTGCATCGCGGACCTCGGCAGGTTGCCGAAGTTGACGGTTCTGGCGTTGAGCTCGATGTAGGTCACCGAACCCTGGCCGTCGGTCTCCCGTGTCCGGGATTGAAGATGGCCTTCGACATAGACTTCCTGGCCTTTTACCAGCTTGCGGCAACTCTCGGCGAGTCTACCCCAGACCACGACCGAGAAATAACTCGACGGCCGCTTCTCGCCCGTCTTCCTGGACGGCAGACCGTCCACCGCGAGGCGCAGATTGCACACCGACTTGTCACCGACCGTGCGGATGACCGGGTCGGTGGTGAGACGACCGTTGATCGTGCCTTTGGCGAATGTACGCATAGGATGTACCTCCAACATGTGGTGAGTGAAGAACAGAACTTGGACCAGAACGCCCCGTGCACATGCCCGGCAGGGTGAGGGTCCGGAAAACCAGACTCGCTGGGAACTCCTGTGCCGCTTGTTGGGCCTAGGCAGCGTGGGCTTGAGGAGTGGAACTCGTGGAGACGGGAATGGTCCCGGGCAGCATGCCAAACTGAATCGCGACGGCACGCAGCGCTTCTTCGCTCAATCCATGGTCCCGCGAGAGCAGACGGCATCCAGCTTCCTTCGAGCGGAAGCGTCGGAGCTGCTCTTTGAAATGTTTGACGAGCGGGAGCAGCAGGGAATCGGTTGGCTGAAAGGCATCCGGGCTCGGGTGCCGCAGCATCGGATGCTGTGCGTCCGGATCGCCGGCAAGGATGGACAGGTCCTCCTCGGATAACGTGAGGAGCCACTCGGAGATGGCCTCGGAGTCTTCCTCGCTCAGGGAACGCGTAGACACTCCAAGGATCCGGCCGGCCGCTGCCCACAAGGCCATACGCGACTCAATATGGTCGGCCCCCCGGAGGGCCAGGTCGATCAGCTTCTTCCGGAGGGGATGGCTGGTCAGGAAGAGTTCGAACGCGGGCTTGTGCATGCGGTCGCCCAGATCGGCGAGGTCTTGCGACGTGTTGGCGAGGAGGTCGGCAAGCTCTTCTTCATGGAGATCGAGCCCTTTGACGCAGTCTTCGCCGTCCTGGGCGTCCATTAGATGGCGGTCGGGATCGCCCTCGACACTCCCCTCGCTGAGGTCGTCTTCGAGTGAGGGGACTGTGACTTCCAGGTCTCCCTGGGCGAAGAGCATGCTGGCAATCG
Organism: Nitrospiraceae bacterium; assembly: GCA_037446055.1. Lineage (GTDB taxonomy): Bacteria > Nitrospirota > Nitrospiria > Nitrospirales > Nitrospiraceae > JBBIJI01. The sequence goes on along the minus strand of JBBIJI010000023.1, from coordinate 40,957 downwards.
CATCCTCGTTCTGGTCCATTTCCTCGTCTGTGAGCTGGTCGGGCGCGGCATAGTAGTCGTACCGGCCGCAGAGAAGGCACCGGCTGTGGTCGGGCCCGTCTGGAATATAGGAGGAGGCTTTGGGCGCGTGGCACTTGGGGCAGGTCTCTGAGGGGGACTGGCTAACTGCGACTGCTCCAGCCTCAGAGGTGGTCGCAGCGATTGGAGGCAGATGTTTCCCCTGACAGCCCGGGCACAGCCTGCAGCCGAGTTTCGTGTGGTTCCGGGCTTTCGCCTCTTCGAGGGAGAGGACGCCCGTGATGCCGCAGAGGAAGTAGACACGATGCGAATCGAGGAGAAGCACTCGCCGTCCGTTGGGGAGCACAGCGAATCGGGGCGCGCCAGCCCTCTGTGAGCGTTTGATGATCAGCGGGAACTCTGGTTTGGGATCCTCGTCCGCGAACCGGGTCTCCCCCGACAGCCGGCGTTCCTGGTCTCGGCTCGCCCATTGCTCCAGATGGGCGGCATGCAATGCGACGAGGAAGGTGACCACGACTTCTTCGTTGTCACTCGGGAGCAACACATAGCGGTCGTAGAGAGGGGGAAGGGTGTCTTCCGAATCGAAGGCTGGCTCGGCAATGAGCTCTGGCGGGTACAAGTCTGCAAGGCACGTTGCACATTCCATAGGATGCTCCTCCAACAGAGTTGATCAGTCACACAATACGGTCAGGCAGATCAGTCACGCTTGACGCGTCAAGCCGCAGCCGACTCGACAGGTTCAGCCGGTTTCGGTTGCTTCGCTTTGGGTCCGAGGATCAGCAATCGCGGATCGATGACGATCACGGTGACAGCCTTATGCCGGACTCCCTCCTTTATATAGGTCCGGATCTGGGGATTCCCGGTCAGTTTCACGTGCTGCCCTTTCTCCAGCGTGTTGGCTAGCTTCTCCGATGCACCGAGGACCTTGATGTCCCAGTACTCCGGGTCGTCGGCCTTGGCATAAAACCCGTTGGAGTGCACCGCGATCGAAAACTCAAGGGAGGATCCTTCCTGGTGCTGGAACAATTCGGGCTTATGCGTGATGCGACCGGAAAGCGTCAGAATCTTGATGTCCTGCTCAGCCATGGCAACCTCCTTCAACAAAGATAAAGATCATGGACGCACACACATGTCAGGCAGGCTGGAGCACTGCCCGCTTGCGGGCCATCCGAGAATTGTCTCGTTCACAAGGGAGGATCTATTGTTCGAGTGGCTGAGGCGTGGGAGAGGGCGCGGGCAAGGGCCGCTGCAACACACGCAGGTGCAACTTGTTGAAGAACGCACGGGCTTGATCGACCGACCAGGCAGCGCGCACTTCTGCTTCGATCTTGGGATCTGGGTTCGCGGGGGCGAATCGGACAATCACAGCCTCAGCCCCCGCCATGAAGCCGCCTTGGAGCAGAGCTTCCGGCGCGACCTTGCCGGCCATGATGTCCTCGATGAGGATATCCGGATGCTGGCCGTCGGATCGTTTCGGGTAGAAGGTTCCGCACAGTTCCCCCATCCGTTGCCAGTGCGACTCGTCGATCGTCCAGCAGTTGATCGCCCCGCCTGTCGGCGCATCGAACATGTGCCAGGAGCTGTTGCCCTTGGCGATATCGTGCTCGCGGCAGAACTCGTGGATGCGGGTCCAATCGGAGACGCTGACAACGGCGATCCAAGGGCGGGCGTTGTTCATGATGACTCCTGCTGGTGGGGAAGAAGGAAAGGTTAATCTCGGCGCTGCTGCTCGATCTGGGCACGAAGGCGAGCCAGCCGTGACTCGAAGGACTCTTTTAACGGGCCCTGCAAGCAGTCCGGCGTCCGGGCAAACTCCGTCCATTGTTCGTAGAACAGATCGAACCACGCCTTCTGGGAATCGGGGGACGGAATCTGGGCGATCAGCCGGAGGCACTGGTCGAAGCGTTCGCTCGAGAATCCCGCCGCGCGGCCGGAGCGGAGGAGGATTCCGAGCTGCGATTCGAGGTCCGTCTGATCCGGAAGGATGGGACTCACGGGTGAAGTATCCTGCGTGCGGCGTTCACGCGTCAAGGGAGACTGTGGCTTGTCGGGTGGTCTACGCGAGGAATGAAGTCACATCATCTGCATCGCGCTCGCTCGCGGCTGATCTAAAAGGATGAGGCGCGACGGATGGCGCCCGAAAGCTCGACGGGGACGTAGTGGGAGCCCTGCTCAGAAGCGTGGAACTGGTAGGCCTGTCCTTGCTGATCCAGATTGATATAGCGCCGGCTCCAGATGTGCTTGTACAGAAAGATGCGGGTTCCACTCTCGCAGAGCACCTCTCCCATGAACATGAATTGCGCGACGCTCTTCTCGGGCATGACCTTGAGAATAGGGTCCCATAGCGGGCGATCGGGACAGTGTTGCTCGATGACTTTCAGCGGATTCATGGCCGTCTCTTCGTCCTCCTCATCTGACGGGGCGTGCACGGTGCCCCCCTCGCGCATTGTCGGTGCTCATTCTGGGTACTACTGACCGTTGGATCGCGATGTGGTGAGTTTTCGGGGATGCTGGGGAAGATGTTATGAAGTCGGGTGGACAATGATGAAGCGGTCATCCCACAAGCCGGCCAGGACAGCGGCGACGTCTTTCCACGCGAGGCCGCCGAGCCCACAGCCCAGCCGCGGGCAGTAGATCGTGGTGAGCCGGTAGCGATCGGCGAGGTGGACGGCTTCTCGGGCGGTCCGCTCAATGAGGCCGAGATTCGAGGGTTGCGTCCATGTTTCCTTCGTCGGAAGTGTCACGAGCCGGAACTCAGGCCAGTAGTAGGCATGGTTACCAGAAGTGCGGAGCTTCGTTCCGAGAAGAATGGGCAATTTCGGAAAGCGGGTTGCGGCGGTGAGGGCAACGCCCGCACCCATAACCGCAAGACCATCCCGGCGACAGTCCCCATTAGTAGGCAGGCCGATGCAGAAGCCTTGATCGTGCAAGTCCCACAGGTCACAGATGATCTCCTGCATGGCGATTCACCTCGTCGAACAGACCGATATCAGCGGATCCCTGCCCGCCGCGGGCCTGTTCTATCGCGAGTCAACTCTGCTGATTGGTTGAACAGCGGAACACTGAAGAACGGACTGTGGTTCGAGGGGAAGAGAGCTAGAAGGCCTTGTCGTGACAGGCTTCGGATCGATTGGTCTGGGTGGAAGGCGAATCGGGGGAGAAAGTGAAGATGGGTGGTGTCGCGCCGTTCAGGGCGTGCCCGGATGATTCACTGCAACTCCCGGGAATCGTGGCATCGTGTGAGGTCCGGTCCCGGTAGGAGAAGAACCAATCTGGAAAACCCTGCGCGGGAGGAAGAGGGTAGTCGCCGTCGTACAAGGAGCCAAACAAGGGAAGGCTTGCTGATGAGATCTGGCCAGTGCAGAGGGGAGGGGTGGAACTGTTGGAGCAGACGTACTCACTGTAGGCCACGCTTAGCGCAGAGTGCGACAGAAGCCAGAGCGCGACGTAGAAATCAGCGAGGGACATGGTAGCGAAATTCTAGGCTGACTGAGTTCCAGGAGCAAGGCAAACGATCATGTTCTTTCCTTCGATGGCGAAGCGGCCTGGCCCACCACTTTAAGGGCGCTCGTGTAGCAAAACGCCGGATGAAACAATCTGTGTGTAGATTCACGATGGAATTTAAGAAAGCGAGGAGGTGTGGCCATGGCGCACCGTGCATTGTCGAAGGTGACCTATCGCACCTCTGGGCTGGTCGCGGACAAGTCCGTCTTCCCAAGAGTTACAACAGCTTCTCAAGCGCTCTTATTAGCTTTTCCAGCCAAATTTGGCTAAACTCTCGCCTCGATTCACAAGTCAGCTAGAACGGGTAAGGCATCACCTTACCTTGTCTGAACCGGAGCCGCGCTGGAAGGACTCTCATGCGCCTCGATCAGCTGAAACCGAACATCATCGTCAGAGGAGCGATCTTTCCTGAGCCGGTTCAGGTGATTGTTGTTGTGCCGATAGGCGAGTCGGTGAAGCTCATTGGCAAGGGGCTCAATTCTGGGAAGGTTCACGAGCCGATTCTCAACGCCGAGCAGCTTGCGAGTCTGGAAGCCACGCCTGAGAAAGAACCATTCGATGGGGACCCACACAAGTTCCGACTTGGCATTGAAGCACTTCGTTTGGAATTAGCCTATGAGTACGACCCCTACTTTTCCCTCTCCATCGCTCGTGTAGATCCGCTCCCGCATCAGTTAGAGGCAGTCTACGACTACTTCATTAAGCTGCCGCGCATCCGTTTCCTCCTGGCTGACGATCCAGGGGCCGGGAAGACAATCATGGCTGGCCTCTTGATCAAGGAGCTGAAGATCCGAGGCCTCGTGAAACGCACTCTCATTGTCACCCCGGCGAATCTATCCTTCCAGTGGCAACGAGAAATGAAGGACAAGTTCCGGGAGAACTTTGAAATCGTCCGGAGCGACGTTCTGCGAGCCAACTACGGTACCAACCCATGGCAAGAGAAGAATCAGGTCATCACTTCTGTGTCGTGGGTGTCACGGATTGAAGACGCAAAAGAGAGCCTGTTGCGAAGCCAGTGGGACCTCGTCATCGTCGATGAAGCGCACAAGATGAGCGCCTATAGCGCCGAGAAGAAGACGCTAGCCTACCAGCTCGGCGAATCCCTAGCAGACATGACCGACCATTACCTGCTGATGACGGCAACTCCCCACAAGGGAGATCCTCAGAATTTCTGTCTATTCCTTCAGCTCCTCGATCGAGATGTCTACGGGGATGTGAAGAGCCTGGAAGAAGCCATGCGTCGCCAGGAGGCACCATGTTATCTCCGGCGAGTCAAGGAAGCACTGGTCACATTTCCTGACCCTGATACTGGCAAGGTTAAGGCACTCTTTACGAAGCGTCGCGTCCGAACCTCAGAATTTAGAATCGATGACGAGGAATGGGATTTCTATGACGCCTTGACCCGCTACGTCGAAGATCAATCGATCAAGGCTTCCCAAGACGATTCCGCCAGGGGGCGAGCCCTCGGGTTCACCATGGCGCTGCTCCAGCGTCGGTTTGCGTCCAGTATCTATGCGGTCCGGCGTACATTGGAGCGCATGAGAGAAAAGCGAGAAAAGATCCTTGCCGATCCCCAAGGCTATCGCCAGGAGCAAATCCTGAAGAATGTTCCCGATGAATTCGACGATCTGCCGGAAGAGGAACGGCAAGAAATCATCGCCAACTTGGAAAGCGTCGTTGCATCGGTTGATCCCGCCGCATTGAAGGAAGAGATCCTGCAGCTCACCAAGCTTATTGACCAGGCCCGCCAGTTGGAGCAGCGGGAATTAGAGTCCAAATTGGTGCGTCTGAAGGAACTGCTCACTGAGCGCGGCGTCTTCAAAGACGAGAAGATGAAGCTGCTCATTTTCACAGAACATAAAGACACGCTGGATTTCCTCCTCGATAAGCTTCGAGAGTGGAAACTGACGGTCACACAGATCCATGGTGGAATGAAGATTGGCGACCGAGACACAGAGGGGACCCGAATATACGCCGAGCGGGAGTTTAGAGAAGAATGTCAGGTCTTGGTTGCGACAGAAGCAGCAGGGGAAGGTATCAACCTCCAATTCTGCTGGCTTATGGTCAACTATGATATCCCGTGGAACCCGGTCCGCCTAGAACAGCGGATGGGACGTATCCATCGGTATGGGCAGGAAAAAGACTGCCTCATCTTCAACTTCGTCTCGACCAATACCCGTGAGGGGCGAGTGCTCCACAAGCTTTTTGAACGTATTGGGAAAATCGAGGACGATCTTGATCCCAAGCGTACGGGCAAGATCTTCAACGTCTTGGGTGAAATCTTCCCTGCCAATCAGCTTGAACGCATGGTTCGAGACATGTATGCCCATAACCTCACCGAAGAGGTGATTAAAAGCCGAATCATCGAGCAGGTGGACACGGAACGGTTCAGAAAGATCACCAATTCCACACTTGAAGGTCTAGCAAAACGAGAGTTGAATCTTTCCGCCATCGTTGGGAAATCCGCGGAAGCGAAAGAGAGAAGATTAGTACCAGAAGTCATTCGGGATTTTTTCATCCAATCTGCGCCGTTGGCAGGCATTCATCCAAAAGAAACGGTCAAGGGTCAACAGGCCTTCCGCATCGGTCGGATTCCGCGCACGCTTTGGCCAATAGGAGAGAAGCTCGAACCGCGCTTTGGGAAGCTTGGACGCGAGTACAAGCATGTCGTATTCGACAAAAGCAAGTTGACGGAAGATCCCACGCTAGAATGGATTACGCCGGGCCATCCGCTCTTTGAGGTGGTTCGGGATGACGTATGGGATCGGGTCCAGAGTGATCTGCGCCAAGGGGCGGTGTTTTTCGATCTTCACAGCAAAGAACCGGTCCGGCTCGATGTCTTCTCAGCCGCGATAAGAGATGGGCGAGGCAATGTCCTCCACCGGCATCTGTTCGTCGTGCAAACAACCATGCAAGGCGTCATGAGCATCAGGCAACCCACCATCTTTCTGGACCTCGCATTGGCTCCTGCGGGTACGGCAGTTCCTGAGGATAGCGGCTTGCCGAGCCGGGACCGAGTCGAACAAGTTCTCGTAGAGCAAGCGTTGCAGCCCTTCCTGACCGCGATCAGTGCGCTACGAGCAAAAGAGATTGAGACCATCTCCAGGCACATGGAGATTAGCCTGAATGAGTTGATCCATCGTCAAAACTTGAGAATGGCCGAGCTGCTGGAAAGTCAGAGGGCCGAAGATACCAGTCCGCTGTTAGCGGCAAATATCAAAACCACTGAAGACCGTCTCGACGAGCTGAACGGTCGTCTCGAACGCCGGAGAGCTGAACTGCAGCAGGAGCGTCGCAGCACAATCACCGACATTCACCACCACGGGAGAGCATGGGCGCTACCACACCCGGAACGCACGTCGCCGCGAATTGCGCCGATGGTCCGAGATGAAGAGATCGAGAGGATCGCCGTTGAAGCGGTGAAGGCTCATGAAGAGACACGTGGATGGAAAGTGGAAAGCGTCGAGAAGGATAACCGAGGCTTCGACCTAATTTCTCGGAAGCCCCATCCCGAAGATCCACAGACGGCCATCGAGGTTCGGTTTATAGAGGTGAAAGGCCGTTCCGGTGTTGGGGAAGTGGCGCTGACGACTCACGAATACAAAACTGCAGAACGGCTAAAAACAGATTATTGGCTCTATACCGTTTTCAATTGTGGATCGACACCCCAAATACATGTGGTCCAAGATCCAGCCCGCCTTGGGTGGGAACCGCTGGTGAAGATCGAGCACTACCACGTATCAGCGAAGACAATCCTTGAATCGGCCATACAACAGATAGCCATGCCATGAGTAACCCCCGCAACACGTTGCAAGCAATGTTTGCTGATGCCGGTCGCTATTCGAACTTCGGCGATATGCTCATGCGCATTCATATCCAAGGGTTCCGATGCCATATGAACACTGTCATAGAAATTGATAGCCCCATCACAGCGTTCTGTGGCCTCAATGGAACAGGCAAGTCGACCATTCTTCAGATTGCAGCTGCGGCATATACAGAAGATAACAGCCGGTATTACATCAAGGATTTTCTTGTTGTTGGCACACTGGATCCTAATCCATTTAGGAGTGACGCGAGTGTGGAATTCAAGTTTTGGCAGGAAGACCGCATGTTGAAACCACTGACCCTATCCAGGAATGCTTCAACCAAACGATGGCAAGGCTATGCGCGACGCCCAAAACGCTTTGTCTTCTTTGCGGGTAATGGCTTGTACCTGCCAAAGGTCGAGCAGCGGGATTTCTTGACCCGAAATGCACACAAGTTGGTCGTCCAGTCGCACGCTCCCGTTTCGGCCAAGGTCAAAGAATGGACATCCAAAGTGTTGTCGCAGAACTATGACCATATCCAATCTAATACAGTGCAGTATTCGACACGAGAGGGAAAAGTCATTTCAGTCGACCGAGCAGGAACCCGATATTCGGAAGCTCATATGGGATACGGGGAAGGCCGGAGCCAATACCTTATTGCGGCATTGGAACTGGTGCCCGAAAGAAGCCTTGTGCTGATTGAAGAGCCAGAAACCTCCTTGCATCCCAGTGCTCAATATGAACTCGGCAACTACTTGGTCGATGTAGCCTGCCGAAGGCGGCATCAGATTTTTCTAACCACTCACAGTGAATTTATCCTGGAAGCATTGCCATCGCAGTCTAGGATCTATCTCAATCGCACTAGTACAAGCATCGTGCCAATCTGTGGGCTCACAGCTTCTCAGGCAAAAAGTCTCATGGCTCAAGGACACGTGAAAGCGCTTCACGTTTTGGTCGAAGATGAATGTGCAAAGACTGTGCTGACTGAGATTATTAGGAGAACGGACCCCGACTTCTTGCGTTGCATCGCGATCTATCCAGCGGGAAATGCGGACACCGTTGCAAAGACCGTCCGAACCCTGAAAGAGACGGGGTTGCCCATCGCTGCAGTTCGTGATGCGGACAAGGGTGAAAATCCCCAAGAGAATCTATTCAAGCTGCCAGGCTCCCTTCCACCAGAAAAGGAGCTTTGGTCAAACAGTGCCGTGAAAGATCAACTACAGCAAACATATAACGTGAACATCGTTGACTTTGGGGCAAGTCTCACTGGTCTGGACCATCATCAATGGTTCGGTCGTTTGGCTGATCACGTAAATCAAGAAGAGTCAGTCTTAATAGCTGAAGCCGCGAGAGCATACGCAAAGAGCTTATTGGAAGGCGACGCATCAACACTAACTACTTTGCTCAAGGAAGCAGCCAGAACATGAACGGGCAAGTTAAACGGCTTATCGAGGTGGATCTACCTATACGTCGCATATCTGAGCACGCGCGAAATGAAAAAGATAGTAGATGCGGCCATATTCCTAGGTTGCATATTTATCCAGCTGCTCGGCCGCTGGCTGCCTGTCGTGCGGTAGTTTGTGCGGCTATGTGGTTAGATCCGGCAGACCCTATTTGCCCTGAATATTTTCGTGACCAGGCCCGTGCCGAGATGCTTGCCTGGACGGCTTACGAGCGCCAAAAACTATTGAGCTCAGAAAGCCGAAAGAGATTTGAGGCGGCCAGAAAGTATCCCGCACTGTTCAAGGACTCAGAACAGCTACGTGGCGCACTTCTCGATTTTATTGCGGATTTCTCCAATTGGGACAACTCTGCTAAACCTGCTTTTTTGAATACAACCCATGCGCTGACTCAAGCCGCTCACGTCGCGTTGGGAGGAGAAGAAGGGACTAGGCCGCTCCTTGTAGACGCATTTGCGGGAGGTGGAGCAATCCCATTGGAAGGTTTAAGGGTGGGTGCTGATGTATTTGCTAGCGATTCAAATCCCCTGGCCGTTTTAATTAATAAGGTGGTGATTCAGTATGCGCCAAAATTTGGAGAACGATTAGCGGCAGAGGTAACCCGCTGGGGGAAAGAGGTCAATAACGAAGCTAGGAAGTCTCTTGGCAGATTTTTTCCGGAAGAAACCAATGGTCGAACTCCGATAGCGTACCTATGGGCGCGAACAATTTTATCCGAGGCCCCAGATTCAAGTGGTGATCCCGTTGAGGTTCCATTAATCAGATCCATGTGGCTTAGCAGGAAGGGTGAATTGATAGCACTAAGATGGAAACGCTCTCGTGGAGGAATTGTCCAAACAGAAACGAATGACGTGCTGTACGCAAATGGCAGAAGGATTAAAGTAAGACGGCCAATTTTGGAAGTATATGAACCAAGCTCTTCCAGTGAAGTTGAAAGGGGCACGGTCGCAAGGAATTCGGCAACATGTCCTGTTACAGGCTACACCACCCCCGCGCGAAGAGTCCAAGCACAGCTTATGGAACGATTTGGTGGCGCATTGGACTCCAGACTTTATTGTGTAGTTAGCGTGAAGCGCGGACAAGCCGGACGCTTCTACACAATTCCCACAGAGTCTCAGCTATCTGCCTACGATCGAGCGCTTAAAGAATTTTATCGCTGTAGAGAGACGGTAGAGGACGGTTTTGCCATCTTCCCAGGCGAGTACTTGCCTCCTATGAGCGGAGTGTTTAATGCGCCACTGTACGGTCACTCGACATGGGGCAGTCTTTTTAATGCCAGACAGCTCCTTGCGCTCTCAACATACGTCAGGATCGCACGGAAGACTATCTCTAATGCACTATCAGAGAGTCGGGAGTGGGGAACTGCACTCGGAGCTGTTTTAGGCCTGGTCATCGATAGACTGGCAGACCTGAATGCCTCCCTATGCGTTTGGCAGTTAAGTACTCCCAATACTGCACATGTTTTCGGCCGATGGGCGCTTCCGATGATAATGGATTATGGTGAAGTTAACCCCTTAGCTGGCGCGGGGGGATCCCCGGAGTCAGCAGTCTGGCGTGTCGCTGCTTCACTTAAGGATATAGCTGTTGCAATAGATCATACCGGAGAAGTCAATATCTGTTCGGCTGAGACTCATCCTTTACCGGCAGATTCGGCAGATCTCTTCGTTACTGACCCACCGTATTACAATGCAGTTCCTTACGCAGATATATCCGACTTTTTTTACGTTTGGTTGAGACGCACAGTTGGAAATCTTTTTCCTGATTTATTCAAAGGAGAACTAACTCCAAAAGAAATGGAAATCTGCGAAATGGCCGGGTGGGATCCAGTTCGATACGGCCATAAAGACAAAGCCTTTTTTGAGCGAAAGATGGCTGAGGCATCTGTGCGAGCCCGTGAGTTCCTAAAACCCTCAGGAATTGGGGTGGTTGTTTTCGCACATAAGACCACATCGGGGTGGGAAGCGTTGCTTCAGGCAATTATAAGTGCTGGTTGGACTATCACGGCTTCATGGCCAATTGACACAGAAATGGCTTCGAGATTGCGGGCAAAAAACTCCGCTGCCCTTGCTTCATCGGTGCACCTGGTGTGTCGCCCTCGAGAAAATCCCGACGGATCAGTGCGAAGGGACATAGTCGGTGATTGGCGCGACGTATTGCAGGAGTTGCCCCGGCGGATTCATGAATGGATGCCGCGCCTGGCTGAAGAAGGGATCGTCGGTGCGGATGCCATTTTCGCTTGTCTCGGCCCTGCTCTGGAAATTTTCTCTCGTTATTCGTGCGTGGAAAAAGCCAGCGGTGAAGCCGTCACGCTGAAGGAATATCTAGAACACGTCTGGGCTGCTGTCGCCAAAGAGGCACTTGCAATGGTCTTTCGCGGTGCTGATGCGACGGGATTTGAAGAAGATGCACGACTTACCGCGATGTGGCTCTGGACGCTTCGAACAGGGGAAGGTAACGGTAATGGATCTGTATCCGACGAAGAGTCCGAAGAGGATGACCAAAAAGGCAGTCAGAAGGGAGGGGTTGCCGGGTTTGTTCTCGAATACGACGCGGCCCGGAAAATCGCTCAAGGTCTAGGAGCGCATCTGGAGGACCTGACCTCTCTTGTAGAAATTAAAGGTGATAGCGCCAGACTTTTACCGGTCGCCGAACGTACACATGCACTCTTCGGGAAGGATGAAGCCCAAGCCCCAAACAGCAGCAAGCGCAAGAAGGACAAACAACTCAAGCTCGGGTTTGAGGCAGAACTTGAGGCGGCTGAAGAGTCCGGCGAGTGGGGGCAAAAGGGTATCCCTAAAGTGGGGACTACCGTGCTCGATCGCGTCCACCAATCGATGATTTTGTTTGCGGCTGGTCGAGGAGAAGCGCTCAGGCGCTTTCTTATTGATGAAGGGATTGGGCGAGATGAACGCTTCTGGAGACTGGCTCAGGCTTTGTCGGCTTTATATCCGTCAGGTACTGACGAACGACGTTGGGTTGAAGGGGTTCAGGCGCGTAAGAAGGGGCTTGGATTTTGACCGGTACGTCCCTTGCTCACGCATGGTTTCTCACATTCATGGACTCCGTTAAGGGACATGAGGCCTCAACTCTTTTACGAGATGCCGCAATACAAGGGCGATTACAGAAGTGGACAGAGGCGCTCACCGCTGTCGTTATCGCTAGCTGTGAGGCACACGGTTGGAAGGGGGCAGCGCGTGGGCATCGGTCAACACTTCTGCCTGTCGCACGGCAGGAATACCTATCGCTCGATGTCGTGGCCTTTGACCTCATGGGGGAGCGTCGCTGGCGGTCGCCTCACGCCGTTTTCGAACTGGAAAACAGCCAAGACGACGACCGCGTTGCTTATTCGCTCTGGAAAGTCTTATGCGTGCGAAGCAAGTTGCGAGTGGTCTTTTGTTACCGACGAGACCGTGAACAGGGCGGCAGGCTCGTTCGGCATCTTTCAAACAGCGTCCTTAGCGAGATGGCGATCGGTGAGCGCACGGGCCTTGGTGGTGAAACGTTGTTGGTGACTGGATGCCGGAATGAGGCGGAAACGTTCCCGTATGGGTTCTTCAAGGAGTGGGTGCTCGATCTCAATACCGGGCGATTTAGCCGAACGTTATAGGTGGGACCATGTCGTTGAAACCTTGGTTTAGAGTCATGACTCCGCGAGAGGACCTCCGAGAGGGGCGTCCACTTGATGCATCGGAGTTTGCCGTTCACCTCGACCACGTCCGTGAGCGGCGAGCGCCTAGCGACTATCAAGATCCGGTTCGATTCTTTGAACGGACGTTTCTGGCAAAAAATCTCGGCAGCCTCGCAGCAGGCGTTGTCCGTCGTCTTTCCGGGATTAAGGTTGAGACATCCGCTGTGTATAACCTCACGACCCAATTTGGGGGTGGCAAAACACATGCTTTGACGCTGCTCTACCATCTGGCCAAGGGCGGACGTGCCGCCTCGTCGTGGAAAGGTGTACCGAGCATTCTGGACGCAGGAGGGGTCAAGAGCGCGCCTGACGCAGCCGTAGCCGTGTTCGTTGGGACCGAATTCGATGCGATTACGGGCCGTGGGGGTAAGAACGGAGAACCGGTCAGACACACGCCGTGGGGGGAGATTGCTTTTCAACTGGCTGGAGGAGAGGGGTTTGCTGTTGTTGTAAAACATGACGAACAACGAATTGCGCCATCGGCTGAGGTTATTCGCCGATTTCTTCCTAAGGATCGTCCTGCTCTGATCCTGCTGGATGAATTGCTCAATTTCATGAGCCGGAACCGTAAGAGTGGCCTGACCGCCCAGCTCTACTCGTTTGTTCAGAATCTGTCAGAAGAAGCGCGAGCGCAGGATCGCGTTGTGCTTGCCGTGTCGCTTCCTTCTCTCCTAGACGAAATGACACCCGATGACGAGGCCGATTTCGACCGGTTTCAAAAACTCTTGGACCGGCTCGGGAAAGCAATGATCATGTCAGCTGAAGCTGAAACTTCGGAGATTATCCGACGCCGTCTCTTCGAGTGGGGTGGGCTTCCAGACGAGGGCCGGAAAACGGCTGGAGAATATGCTGAATGGGTTCTGACTCATCGCAATCAAGTGCCGCAATGGTTCCCTGTAGATAGAGCAAAGGAGATATTTGCGGACACCTATCCGTTTCACCCCACCTTGCTCTCTGTCTTCGAACGGAAGTGGCAAGCCCTCCCACGATTTCAGCAAACGCGAGGGATTCTTCGTCTCTTGGCTCTCTGGGTCTCTCACGCCTATCAAGCGGGTTTCAAGGGGGCCCACAAAGATCCACTGATAGGAATGGGCACTGCTCCCTTGGATGACCCGATGTTTCGCTCAGCCGTTTTTGAACAGCTAGGGGGAGCGCAGCTCGAAGGGGCCGTAACGACAGACATCTGTGGAGCGAAAGGTTCGCATTCTGTTCGCCTGGACAAAGAGGCTGTTGATACGATTCGCAAGGCTCGGTTGCATCAAAAGGTGTCCACCGTGATCTTCTTTGAGTCCAACGGGGGGCAGACAAAGACCGAGGCCACGTTGCCAGAAATTCGTCTCGCAGTGGCGGAGCCCGACCTCGATATTGGCAATATCGAAACGGCGCTCGAAGCTCTGACGGATACCTGCTATTTTCTCTCAGCCGAAAAAAATCGTTATCGCTTCAGCTTATCTCAAAATCTGAATAAACGTCTGGCGGACCGGTGCGCCAATATTCAGCCGGCCAGAATCGAGGACCGAATTCGTGCAGAGGTGCAGAAAGTCTTTCGAGAAGGAAACGGGATAGATCGGATTTTCTTCCCAGAGAAAAGTGGCCTTATCAGTGATCGCGCCGCTCTGGCGTTGGTCGTGCTTCCTCCCGATCGGGCCATCTCAGATCAAGCGACCCGAGGATTCATCGACAGTGCCACGCGCGAGTGTGGAACGTCTTCTCGGACCTACAAGAGTGCTCTGCTCTGGGCGGTGCCGGAAGGACCCAACGCTTTGCGCGACGACGCACGGAAAGTCTTGGCTTGGGAGGACTTGGCTGATGAACAAGATGAGCAGAGGTTTGATGAAGGGCAAAAAAGGCAGCTAGCTGAAAGTCTAAAGAAGGCCCAGCGTGATATTAGAGAATCAGTTTGGCGTACCTATAAGAATGTAATGCTGCTCGGTAAGGATAACCAATGGAAAACTGTGGACTTTGGATTGGTGCATTCCAGTGCGGCAGATTCACTCGTGACGCTCATCCTTAAACGGCTGCGGCAGGATGGAGACATTGCAGACGGGGTAAGTCCCAACTTCTTGACAAGAAATTGGCCGCCGGCGTTCAAGGAATGGAGTACAAAATCGGTTCGTGATGCCTTCTTTGCTTCCCCACAGTTTCCCAGGCTTCTCAATGGCGACGTAATTAAGGACACCATCGTCCGAGGTGTTGAGAATGGCCTACTCGGGTACGTGGGTAAGAAGCCAGACGGGTCGTATTTCCCATTCCATTGGCAAACCTCACTCGGAGCACAGGACGTCGAAATATCTCACGATATGTATGTCATTCAGCAGGAAGTGGCAGAAGCGTACAAGGCGGAAAAAACCGCACCGTCAGCTCCCACTCCACCCACTCTTGGTGCGCCTACTACGGGACCGTTGCCAATCTCTGGAGCTATACCAGCCGGCCCAGCTCCCACCGGCTCTACTTTATCGAAGCTTACCTGGAGCGGAGAGATCCCATCACAAAAGTGGATGAACTTTTACACCAAAGTGCTTTCTAAGTTTGCGGCTGGAATGGGGCTCAAATTGACGCTGAAAGTCGAAGTGATCTCAGAGAGCGGTATACCAACCCAAAAGGTTGAGGAGACTAAGGTGGCGCTTCGCGAACTTGGTCTGCCAGACAGCATAGCCCACGAAGAAGATAAGTAGCAGCGTATGCAATCTCTGCCTCTCCACGTGTGGTTACCTTATTGGAAGGGGCTAAGGTGGGCCGCGCTATCGCGATTCTGTAATGGGACCCTTGCCTCTACATTTCATCATTCTCATCGAGATCCAATATTTGGCTTTCATCTTTCCACCAGATCAAGGTCAACACTAAATTCGGTGGAACTCTCACCGAATCCTCGCACAGGTGGTATCGGTAGGAGTCCGGGTGGTCAATCCACCCATCAGCTCTGACTTCGACTGGGCCGGGTGGCTCCGCAGAAGTCCGAAGAAGGTCGTATGCAACAGTGTCACGTCCCGGTTCTGCGTAAGGCCATAACTTGTCGGACACCGCCGGTCCTCGCAGAAACCATCTACGCCTGCCAAGCTGGTTGCAGATGATCATTGCTGGAAACGAGCCCTGCTCCACCAAACGAATCGCGGTAGCGGTAGTACTTGTCTGGAACCTGCCAGCCAGCTGCTTTACCGTTGCGAATGTGATGTCCTTGGCCTGTGCGAAAGGATGAAACATGAACTCGGGAAGCAAGAGGTCCGCCGCGTATCGGTTGGCTCGCCGCTCTGGATTGTCGTCCGACCATTCTAACGCAAATGTACTGGCTGCGCAGACGAACGCAATCTTTCCTCGGTCTCGCATCCAATGCCCCAGCTCATGTCCTGCGGAGAAACGCTGACGCGGCAAGTATGATTCGGTGTTCACGGTGATAATCGCTCGGTCACCATACCCGATTAGCCTGGCCTCGCAGCCTTTCAACGGTTCATACACAATAGTCGCCCCGCAGTATTGGGCAATCGCTTCAATGTGCAGGTCCTCTGGTTCCGTGACACCTAACTCCTGGAGTATAGATAGAGGGGATCGGTAGACGGAGGCCGCTGTCATTGCCGCCTCTCATCGTGAGGCTCGCCAAGTCGGTCCAATACCCCAAGCTCATCAAGCTGCTTCAGGTAGCTTTCGATGTCTTCGTCTGTGAGACTGGAGAACTCACGATGCTGGGCAGTTAGGACGGCCGTCTGCATCGCCGGAATTCGCGAAAAGACCAGAGACAAAAGTTCTCTACGTTGTTCGGGAGTTGCGGGCAGGCGGTGCTGTCGCTCATATATTTCCGTAATGCGGCGCTTATACTGCTGCTCAGCTTCATGCAGACGCCGTTGCTGAAGCGATTTGACTGCGTCCCGGAGTGCAGACCGGACGCGTTGAGCAGTTTCATGCGGATCTTCTCCCTCTTCCCGGGCCTCAGCCAGAACCTCCTCGTCGGAACTTTCCGCGATTGACTCAGCAAATGCATCCCAAACAGCGCGGAGTTCCTTTTCGAGGTTTTCCTGTTCTGGTTCCATTGCCCGCCTCTTATTGCAAGATCGCCCGCGCTTTCCGGTAGATCCGTTTAACGGTCGTTTCGTATTCCCTCTTCGAAATCCCTAGTGCCTCTTGGATGTCCGCACCCGTCATCTCTGCACGGAGTCCCCCAAACACCTCTAGCGCAACTTGGTCACCCGCCAAGAGTTTTGCGATTTTCTCGAACTGTTGCTTTACACTGACCTGGTGTTCAGGACTTGGATCTGGAGCTGGTGCCGAGGCCAGCGGATTCAGTTCCTCCCCTTCGGCATTTTGATGTATCAGCTCCGACTCCAATCGGGTCTCTCCAGGGTCGGCCTTCTTGGCCCAGTTATTGGCGATGCTGCTCATGGCACCGAAGAGATGCTGGGAGAAGTCAACGGTCTTGTTCCAACGGCGGTCGCCAGCCAGGGTGGAAGTGATCGCGTCCTGTAGGAGGTCCATATGGTTTCTCCCGAGGCTCCTTCGTCCTAATCCCTTGATTTTCCGTTCCGCATACCGCTTAAAGCGAACGAGTTGTGCTTCGGAGAGCCCGTCTATCGCGGCTCGAACCTCGTCGGCCGACGCAGCCTTCTCCTCTGGAACTCTCCGTGGCGATGCGCTCTTTTTCATCACCATCCGGAGCATCCTAGCACGGTGGCTTGATGAAATTACTATGCTCGAATCCGCAGGGGGCCGGACAAAATCTTCTGGGGGATGTCCGGATGCCCTCAAAAACGAGCATACCGTTATTAGGGGACCGGAACTTGCCTTGAAGGGCATTACCCCATCAAGGGTGCCGTGTGGTGTCTAACCAATCCAACCGCATCCCAGGGAGGGCTGGCCTTGAAGGTAAGTGCATGGCAGTCCCCTTCATAAACCAAAGTAGGGAGGGCTTCGATGGTGGCCAAGACGTACTCGTTGAATTTCGATGGATACTGGCGTGCGCCCAATGTTAGCGGGCTTCCGGCTAGCTCCGGAATCTACTGCGTATATGCGTGCACGCATAACAGGCAGGAGAACACTGTCTCAATTCGGAAGCTGCTCTACGTTGGCGAGGCGGCGGATATCCGGGGCCGCGTCTCATCGCACGAGCGATGGCAAGATTGGGAAGACAAGCTACTGCCTGGTGAGGAACTGTGCTTCAATGCAGCGCTGATTTACCCAGAATCAGACCGGCAGCGCGCCGAAGCAGCCATGATCTATCACCACAAGCCGCCATGCAATGTAGAGTTTTTAAACTCCTTCCCTTATGACCAGACGACGACCTCGACCAGCGGAAGGAATGTGCTTCTGGACGTCAACTTCACTGTGTACACGTCGCCGCTGCAATCCGGCCTTAGAATGCTGCTCGGGGGTGGAACGCGCTGGTGATGTGAGTGTTTAAGGGCAGCAAAAGCTGGCAGAAACCGTTCCCGGGCTTTGACCGGAAAGGTCGACTGAAGCGTGTCCATTTGCGGCCAAGCCTTGAGGCAGGACGTTCCAGCGATACCAGACAGGACGAGTAGGGCGGAGATGGTGCAATTTCTTCTTGATCCACTAATCGGTATGAGCTCTGGAAACCAATAGGTTAGGCCTCGCCGATGGCTGTCAGAATTGACGCGACCACCGGGGTTGTCCAGTTAAGTGGAACTTTCCTTTTCCCCAATGTGTTTCTTATCTGACGCGCGCTTGACTCCGAATCGTTGGAGGATTAACTTGCATGGCAGATTCAAAGCCCAAAGGAGGCAAAGGGCATCGCCCATTTCCAATCAGGGTGCAGTCGAGAAGCCGACGCACCCTACATACAGTCTACCTCCCGAGCAGAGACCACAAGCGGCCTCCCCAGGAACCGTACGCCCTGGCGAGGCCGTTTTATTTATAAGCACCGTGGGACCCATACTGGTTGACCACGAGCATGCATACTTTCACGGAGTCTTTTTAGGCCCGCCAGCCAAGACCTGGGCTGGCTTAAGGAGGAGGTTCAGCACATGACGGGTCTGGGCGGTTCCAGGGTGGAAGTCACCCTGGAGATCGAGGCCGACGTCCTACAGGGCGTCTCCGACAACACCGTGCGGACCATCACCGAAAACTGCCGGGCCCTGAAGGTCAAGGCCCACGGGTTCGAGAAGGAATAGCGGAACGCCATGTACTACGGGACCAGGCGGAAAGTTTTTATCAGCTACCACCACAGGGGTGATCAAGAATGGTCTAATCGGTTCACCAAGCTTTTTGCTGAGCACTACGAGATCTTCTACGACAACTCGCTGGATGGGCGGATCCGAAGCGATGACCCCGAGTACATCCATCGCGCGATCAGGGAGGACCATATCGTCGGCAGTTCTATCACCATAGTCCTATGCGGTGCAGAGACCTGGAAGCGCAAGTACGTCGATTGGGAAATCCATTCAACCCTGCATCTAAACATGCGCTGATGGCGACCGCTTTGCCTACGGCCGTGCGTGGAAGTGGAGGTGCCATCATCGTGCCTGCTCGTCTTCACGACAACATACAGAGCGGCTTCGCCCATTGGCTCCCCTCCTGGACGAATGAGCCTGCCGCACTGCTCACAGCCGTTGAGGCCGCAATCAACGTGAGCCGGGACACGTCCAGGATCCGTAACGACCGCTCCAAGATGGAGAGGAATCTCGCATGAGCTGGCGAGACCTAATCTCGATCAGAATTACGGAAAGCTACAGCCTCTCCATCGAAATTGGACCTCTGTTCCTTGCGTTATTGGTCGTCGGTGCTGCCTTGTGGGCGATCTATCAGTACTACGTATGCCGTCGGTGGTCGGTAGTTGAGGCGGAGGTTCAGCTTGGTGGCATCGGCAAGGTGAGAATTCGTCCGAGCTACGAAGACATTCAGATAGCCCACAAGGCGTGGGTCGAGCTCGTAACCAGAAAGGCCGCTTTGCCCTTTGATGAATCTCACGACGTTATCAGCGAAGTCTACAACTCTTGGTACGCCCTGTTTCAAGAGATGCGCAGTCTTACGAAGACGATTCCCGCCGAAAAGGTGCGCACGAGCGAGGATACCAGGACATTGGTGCATCTACTCGTGGATGCACTAAACGAGGGCCTCCGCCCTCACCTCACCCAGTGGCAGGCACAGTTCAGACATTGGTACAACGAGTCCCTCAAGAACAGTACTGGTAGGAGCCCTCAAGAGATCCAACGCGATTATCCAAGGTATCGAGAACTTGTGGATGATCTGATCAAGGTCAACAAGCAGCTGGTTCAGTATGCTGCCGTCATTAGGCAGATCGCGCACGGTAGAAGTGGGATGTGAGGGAAGAAATGTCGGACACGAAGAACGTTTTCATATCCCATGTTCATGAGGATGACGAGCTTGTGCCGAAGCTAAAAGAGCTGGTTGCGAAGGCTGGAATTGAAGTCCGGGATGGGTCCATTACCAGCGACAAGCCTAATGAAGCGCAGAACGAGGAGTATATCAAGCGCGAAATCCTCGAGCCTCGAATTCAGTGGGCGAGCACCTTAGTAGTACTGATCACGCACGATACCGCGCAGAGCTGGTGGGTGAACTGGGAAATCAAGCGCGCCGTTGAGCTTGGCAAAAACGTCGTTGGTGTCTATGCCCAGGGGGCCACCAACGCCGATATTCCCGAAGATCTTCAGAAGTGCGGCGATGCGGCAATCGTGGGTTGGCAGGGTGACCGAGTGGTAGACGCCATCAATGGGAAGATTCATGACTGGGATAGTCCCGATTCGTCTGCGCCGAGAAGCCCTGAATGGCTCATCAGGCGATACAGTTGCAAATGAAGCTTTTCTCCTACGTCGTAGCTCGCGACTTCGGTTTTGCGCCAAATCCCTTTTACGGCTGGTGCACACTCGCGACTTGCAAGCCGAGGATCCGCGCTACCGCTGAAGTCGGCGACTGGGTTATAGGGACTGGCGCGAAAAGCAAGTATGACCTAGCTGGTCATCTCATCTTCGCCATGCAGGTCGAGGAGACGTTCGACTTCGACGCCTACTGGACTGACCCTCGTTTCTCGGCCAAGAAGCCAGTACTCAATGGGAGCCTGAAGCAGCTCTATGGAGACAACATTTACCATCGAGAACGGGGCCGCTGGAAGCAGGAAGACTCCCACCATAGTCACGCGGGAGGAGGAGCCAACCGCCACAACATCACCCGAGATACAGGCGCAAACCGCGTTCTGCTTTCGCGTCGGTTCGTGTACTTCGGGGAAAGCGCTCCTGCGATCCCCAAGCGCTTTCGACCTTACAAACCGACGGGGGAGGAGATCTGTTCTCCTGGGCAGGGCCATCGAGTCCTCTCCTCCAAACTCGCAGAGGCTTTCCAATTTTGGCTCGAACAGCGCGGCAAGTGGGGCCTACAGGCAATGCCCATTGAGTTCAAGAGGCACGAACGAGTTCGGCGAGCGTAATTCGAGCGTAAATATCAAAGCAGGAGAACAGCGTGACGAGCAATAGTTGGCTGTGCGAGTTTGCAACTGCTGCAGAGAGTACGGATCGCTTCGTTGGACGCGATGATCACGCCGCCTTACTCGCAGCGGGTCTCATGGGTGAGACGGGGAGCATCCTTTCGGAGTTGAAGAAGGAAGAGCGTGAGAGAGAGGCTTATCCAGCTTATCGTCGGAAGATGGAGGAAGAGATTGGGGACTTCCTCTGGTACTACGTGCGCCTCGTTAGTGTGCTGGATGCGCGCCTCCTCAGCGAACTGGAAGGGCCAGCCTTTCTCGAGTCGCAACAGAATCGCTCAGGCGCACTGCTGGTCTTCTTGGACCTAGGCCACGCAGTAGGCGAGGTCGTTGCTGCCGTCAGGAGGCGCGTCCCTCCGGCAGAGGCGCGGCCGATCCTCCAACGTGTGTGGGCAGCTTTTCACGCTGTTGCCCGGCAGGCGAAAACTGACCTACGGGCTGCGGCGATCGGCAATACCCATAAGATCCAGAGCAGGTGGGCTGGCGAGCGTGTCTACTCGCCATTGTTCGACGAAGGTTTTCCAGAAGAGGAGCAGCTTCCTCGAAACCTCGAAGTCGAGTTCCGCCAGAGGACACATGGTGAACAGAAGGTTGTGATCCTTCGATGCAACGGCATTAACTTCGGCGACCGAATTACAGACAACATCCTAGATCCGGACGGATATAGATATCACGATATTTTCCACTTCTCGCACGCCGTTCACCTCGGGTGGTCGCCAGTTGTTCGCGCGATGTTACGCTGCAAGCGAAAGAGCAGACACACAATTGACGAAGCTGAGGATGGTGCTCGGGCCGGCATCCTCGAAGAAGCCATTGCAGCGATTGTGTTTAGCCGCGCTAAGCAGCTCAAGTTCTTCGATGGGCTGGACCATGTCGACTTTGACCTACTAAAGATGGTTCGGGAGTTCGTTCTGGGCTACGAGGTTGAGAAGGTCCCGCTCTGGCAGTGGGAGACGGCGATTCTTGATGGGTACCGGGTCTTCCGTCACCTCCGAGAGAATCAAGGTGGACGCGTCTGTCTTGATCTCTGCCAGCACCGCATTAGCTACACGCCGATCGAATAAGGGTATCGCTCGATTCGCCGCGGATCGAGGCATCACACCTTGGAAACCAGGCCTCCACCTCTAACTATTTCCCGTCTGATCGCTCACCGGAGTAAATATCGGGCGGAAGCTTAAGGCCCCACTTTGGCGGGTACCATTGTCGCAAAGGGATGGAGTTGGGTTTGAACCTCTGCTTGATTCTAGTACGCCCTGATTCGCTGAGATGGTCTGGGTGGACAACGCGCGCGTACTTGTCTACCTCACAAAAAACGTTTTGGCAGTCGATTAGTTGCAAGGGCCTACCCCAGAGAGTCTTAAACTCCATCCCGAGCCGGGCGAACTCCTGTTCAGCCCGCTCCACCATAATTCGGATGATGTCGGCCTCGTCGAATCCAGCGGTGTCGGCGAAGCACTTGCGAATACCGTCACGAGCACCGGGACCTGCCACGACGAAGTCCATCTCAGAGAAGTCAATCAGATCGCTGTAGTTTAAGTCGATTGCGAACTGGTAGGCGAGAAAGTCCCCGACCGATGGGAAAGATCGTAGTATCTCGAAAACGTGTTGTAGAGACTTTGCCCGAGCGATACGCCTCGGTGCTCCGTCCCGCATCATAAGTTCGAGGAGTTGAAGATGGTTTCGATGTTTGCGGGAACTGCCGAAGCGTGGAGATGGCATGATGTACGCGGCCGAGTAGATTCGCTGGCCACGAGCGAGCATGGCGTCCAAGACGCGTGCGTATCGCTCGAGGTGGAAGGTCTTCCATGAAGGGGTTCCAATGTGAGTTGAGAGTTCCTCCCAAGTGTCAATCCGGTTGAACATCTTGAAGAGCAACGTGCGGAACACAATCTCATCACCCGTATTCAGGTATCGGTAGATAACATTAGCGATCAAGTACTGGCTGACGCGGTCGGATGCCCTGTAGACGTTCGTGAATCGATAGGCGCCCAATACGGGGTCGTCAGTCCAAGGGAGGGGCTCTCCCTTAATCCGCCGCATAAAGAGTTCCTGTCGCTTAGCCGCGAAGCGCCAGTAGGTGTCGAAGATGGGCGTGGCCTTCAGAATGCGGCAGGACGAAACGGGTATCTCGCGGATACAGAATGTGCCGTGAGACATGGCGATACTCTGCTCAAATATGTTATTTGGGCTCCACAGTCAAGTCCGTTAACTGCTGAACAAACGGGGAGAGGGAAGTGTCAGTTCTATCTTTGAGAGCGTATAATGTATGTGTACACCCTGCCAGCCAGGAGGTGGCTTATGCCCACGGTCGTTCTCCTTGTGGCTATGATTCTTCTCGTGGTCTCGCCGGCATGGGCCGAGTTTGGCTTCGACGAGAAGTACGAGCGGGACTACAACATCTTCAACCCGATCAATCAACTGCGCCCTGACAATCCCCTGAACCCGATCAATTCAGTGGATCCCAGGAACCCCTTCAACCCCATCAACAGCGTCGATCCGGGAAACCCCGCAAATCCGATCAATCAGTACAACCCAAACAATCCTTTTAACCCAATCAACGAGGTCAACCCGAACAATCCGCTGAACCCCATCAATCGCTACAATCCCAACACTCCTTTCAAACCTCTCAACACCTTTCCTGATCGGCAACGCTAGCCAACAAGCGGAGAAGCGCCCGTTTGCTCTTCCCGGCTGTCATACCTGAGAACTAAAACGCCTGGTTGTCGGCAAAGCTGTAGTACCGGTCCTCGCCCAGCACCACGTGGTCAAGCACGGCGATGCCCAGCAGCTCGCCCCCATCTTTAAGTCGCCGAGTCAGAGCACGGTCTTCTGGGCTCGGAGTCGAATCGCCGCTCGGATGGTTGTGGGCCAGGATGACGGCACTCGCGTTCATAAGCAGAAGCGGCTTGAAGACTTCGCGGGGATGGACGATGCTGAGGGTAACTGATCCGATGCTGACGGTGTTGATCCCGATGACAGCATGTTTCGCGTCAAGGGCTACGACCATGAAATGCTCGCGATCGAGTCCATCGAAGAGCGGCGCAAGCAGCCGGTATGCGTTCTGGGAATCCCTGATCGTGACGGGCGAGGGGTATGCCAGACTCTCCTTCACCAGCATCACTCGGTAGCGGGGAATCGCATATGCATGTTGCCTGGGCTGTGGCTTGGCAGATGGTGCTTTTCTCGCCGAGCGAGGATATAGGTCGGCTTGGGGAGTCTCGGGGGAAGTTGGTGTCATAGTTTTAGGTAGGGAAGAGGTTGTGGTGATCACGCAACCAACCGTTCTCGAAGTGATCGCGGCAGTTTTAGTAGAGGGAAGGGGGAAGCGTTTGGGGAACTGGCTTAAACAGCGATGGGCTGAGGAAAAGGTTGGCTCGGCTGGCAGCGCGGCCGGTGATAGGGGAGGGAGCCGGCTACGGTCACCTCATGGTCAATCTCCGGTGGGCAATCGATCCACCAGCGCTTGAACCGTCAGCGGCGCATTACCCTCTGCGCGATTGTTGACCAGGACATAGGCTTTGCGCTCTTCTCTGACGGCCTGGCAAATCAGCTCCACTGTATCCCGCCGCATCTCCGGGATCTCCTCGATGATCTTCGTGTAGGGCTCAGCTCGCTTCTTGGCTTGTTCGTAGGACATCTTCAGCGGGGTGAGGAGGCGAAGTACGGTGAAGGGGGCAGTGAAGCTTCCCATGCGCTTGTGCTGCTCGGCCAGTGGCGGCATGTAGCTCCAATGGTTGTACACGTGGGAGAGGCCGTGCGTCTCGAGAACCTTGTGGTACTCGGGACCGAGTAAGCCGCCATTGCGGATTTCAACGGCGTAGCGAAAGTCTTTGGGGAGCTGCCCGAAGAACGCATCCAGCCGTGAGCAGAATTCCTCTGAGGACATCCCGTGGCGCTGAAACTCGAAGATGAACGGCCCCGCATGCGGCTCGAACTTCACCTCCCGGTACGGCGCGAGCACCAGTTCGTTGAACACTGTTGCGTCGAGGAACCGCGGATTGGCATGGCCGGCCTTGGCTCCGTACCGCGCCTGTTTCGCATAACTTGGAATCGTGATCTCTTCCCATACCTTGAAGCACATTTCGAAGTCTTCAGGAATCTGGTTGAGATAGCGCCGGAGCTGATTGGCCGTCGGGGGGCGATAGAAGGTGCTGTCGTTGCCGACAGTTCGGAACAGGGGTTCGCTGTGGTACTGGTACTGGCAGTATTCACCTAAGCTCTCCGACGCAAAGCGGCTCTTGGGATATTGCCGCTTGTAGACCTGGCCTTGCCAACCCTCGTAGGTCCATGTGCTCGTGCCAAATCGGATCAGCGGGGAGAGCGGCATGACCACGAGTGTACGACTACCCGACGCCTTCCTCAATGGGTTCACACTGAATGCCCAGGTCATGAGAAGTCAGGAGTCGCAGTTCCCTGACCGTCAGGGTGACTGTCGAGAACTGCTCCTCGACCAGTCCGGTCACGACATAGGCATGGTTCGGCGCCAGCAGATGGCAGTACTGGCGATAGACATCGGGAAACAGGGTCGCGTCGTAGAGTCCTGTCTGGTCCTCGAAGGTGACGAACTCCATCGGCTCCCCCTTCTTCGTGGAGATGATCTTTTCCGTGAGGAGCCAGCCGGCCACCGTCACCTCTTTCCCGACATGCAGCGTCAGATCCTTTGCGGGAAGATGCGGGATGTGCGCGAGCACGTCCTCGAAGAGTTCCAGCGGATGACAGCTCAGCGGAAAGCCGAAGAGCTCAAGCTCGTGCGCGAGCTTCTGTTGGACTGAGTACTCAACAGGAATGGGTAAATAGCCTGGCGGCTTGGCTGCCTGTGACGCGAAGAGTCGCCACAGCAGCGCGGGGCGCGTGAGTTCTCCCGCGATCGAGTCGAAACACCCAGCCTTGATCAGCAGCTTCGCTTGGGCGAGGTCCGGCTGCACACGATCCAGAAAGTCACGCATCGACCGGTACGGGCCGTTCGCGCGCCGCTCCGTGATGGTCCGCTTCGCGAGGTGTTCCTGGAGGGACTTGATCTGCATCAGCCCGACGCGCACGGTCTTTCCCGATCCGGTGTAGGACCAGTCGCTTTCGTTGATGTCGATCGGGTGAATCGTGAGCCCCATGCGTCTCCCCTCGGACAGATAGGCAAAGGTCGAATAGTAGCCGCCTTGATTGCTCACGACGGCGGCGATGAACTCAGCAGGGTAGTGCGCTCGGAGGTACGCCGACTTGAAACTGACCTGGGCGTAAGAGGCGGAGTGAGGCTTGCAGAAACTGTAGCCTGCGAAGGACATGATCATGGCCCAGATCTGATCGATGACAGGCTGCCGCACGCCGCGCGCCGCCGCGCCTGTATAGAATTGCCGCTGGTAATCCCGGAGCTGTCGCTGCTTATGCTTCTTGCTCAGGACCTTCCTGAGTTGATCGCCGTCCTCGACGGTAAACCCACCCAACGCGACGGCGACCTTCATTACGTCTTCTTGGTAGACCATGATGCCGTGGGTCTCGGCGAGCACGTCGTCCAACACCGGATGGAGTGACGTGTAGGGACGCCCGTGCGCGCGACGAACGAACTCGTCGGCGAACACATTGGCGGCGGGCCGGATGATCGAGGAGACGACGATTAAGTACTCGAAGACATCCGCCTGCGCTCGCCTGTCCGGCGGCATGCCGGTCCAGAGCTTTTTCAGCAGGAGCCGTGTCGCCGGCGACTCGATGTAGAAACATCCCATCGTATCGCCTCGCCGAATCAGCTCGTTCGTGGCCGGATCGCTGATGGGGTCCCACGTCGCGTAGTCAATCACGCGGCCGGTATTCCGGGCAATCGCCACCAGCGCATCGCGGATCACGGCGAGCGAGCGGTTGCCGAGCAGGTCAATTTTGACGAGGCCCGCCTCTTCTGTCTGATCTTTCTCCCACTGGATCACCGGCCAGCCGGAGGCGGAGATTTCCACTGGCACATACCGCCGAATCTCGTCAGGAACCAGCACGACTCCTCCCGGGTGGAGACCGAGGTTGCGGAAGTGCCCTTGGAGCTGTACGGACCAAGAGAGAATCTCCTGCCACGGAGCTCTGAGGCCCAGGGCGGCGCAGACCTGCGTCGCCCAGGTCTCCACGGTCATCCCGGGCATCCCGGGCATCACGTCCACGAAGTCGGCACGCCGCTGAACCAACCTCAGGGCCTTGCCGATCTCTGCCGCAGGAATCCCATAGACTTTCGCAATCTCGCGCAGCGCGGCACGAGTCGCCAAGGTATTTTGGTTGGCCACCATCGACGCCTGGCGTGGCCCGTAGTGCGTGAATAGCCATTCCAGAATCTTGGGTCGCTCATCCCAGGGGAAGTCCAGGTCGACGTCCGGGGGATCGTGGCGGCCGGGATTGAGAAACCTCTCGAAGAGCAGGTGGTGGCGAATGGGATCGACGTGTGTGATCCCAAGGCAGTACGACACGATGGAGGCTGCGGCAGAGCCCCGGCCACAAGTTCGTGGAGCTTGTCGCACAATCTCATCGACGATGAGGAAATAGTCGGCGTAGCCCTTCTCTTGGATGACTCTCAGCTCCTTCTCGATCCGCTGCTTCACGGCCCCAGACAGTTCACCATAGCGCCACTGCGCACCCTCATAGGTCTTGGTCCGCAACGTCTCGAAGGCGACCTCTGCGGAGAGCTGGCGAAAAGCGGGGAAGATCGTCTCCTTGAAGTCCCAGTCGGTGTGACAGGCTTCGGCGATGCGACATGTGTTGGTGAGCGCCGCAGGGACATGGGGGAAGTACCGGGCCAGGACTGCCTCTGGCATGAGCCAGTGCAATGGCGCACAGCATTGATCAGCACGGAGCCGAGACAAGGTCGTATTCTCGGCAATGGCACGAAGCAGCCGGTGCGCGTGGTAGTCGATTGGACGAAGGAACGAGGCTCGTGCAGTCGCTAGAGGTGGAAGCCCGCTCTGCCGGCTGAGCGCGACCGCCTCATGCATCGTTGGGCCGGGCGTCAGCTCCACATAGAGGTCTTCGTCTGAATCCTGGCTCCAGGCGGCCAGGGCAGCGCGGTCATCCGAGAGTATCACCAAACCGGCTCGATGCCGGGCGACCGTCGCGGTGAAGTCGAAGGCCTCATCACAGTGGCGAGCCGAGAGGATCCGGCACAGGTTGGCGTAGCCGATCGGGGTCTTCGCGAGCAATACCGCGCGGCGCGCCTCGTGAACCAACTCCGCGCCCACGATGGGCTTGAGGCCCGCGTCCCGCGCCACATCGAGGAACCGGATGGCTCCGTAGAGCCCGTTCGTGTCCGTGAGGGCGAGCCGGTCCTGGCCTTGCGTGCGCACAGCCTCGCAGAGCGCCTCCAGGGTGGGGACCCCTTGCATGGGCGAGTAGAGCGAATGGGTATGCAGGTGCACGAAGGGGGCCGGCACTCAATGACTCCTCCCATAGCGAATCGCCCGCTCGCCGAACCGGGCCTTGAGTTGGTCGAGCGCCAGGGCCAGCTTCTTCGCTCGGTCATGTCTGCGCTGCTCATCCAGTGGCCGTTCGTCAAAGAGGGAGACTTGTTCGGCATAGGCCGTCAGGCCGGTCATGCTCAACGTCATGGCTCGGAGCCGAATTCGGCGACGCACGCACTTCCGAAAGAGGGCTGAGACGATCGGCGAGAGATCACATTCCCAACAGGTCTCGGGGTTGATCCGTTCCCGCTTCGTCACTTCGAGTTGGTCGCTGTAGCGGATCGCAAGGGCGAGACTTCCGCAGACTCGCCGCTGACTCCGCAGCGTCCGGCAGAGCCGTTGGAGCGCGTCCAACAAACGCCCCATCAGTACCGAGTCATCGATCTCGTCGGGATCGAGCCGCACTGTCTCTTCGAGGCTGGGTTGCGCGGTTGGCGGGAGCACCGGCACCGAATCAATGCCGTGTGCCCATCGTGAAAGTTGCCCCGCATAGTCGCCTAACGCGACTTGCAGTGCGTCGAGTGGACTTTCGGCGACTTCGCCCAAGGTGCAGAGGTTGAGATCATCCAGTCGCTCCAGCACCTTCCGCATACAGGGTTGGTGGAGGCCAGGCAGCGTGCGGACGGACAGTGGCGACATGAAGACCTGCTCAGATCCATGCCGGACATCGTACAATTCGGATGGTGCAATCAATGTGGCGGCTGTCTGAGCGACGAGTTTGTTGCACCCGACGCCGGCCAAACCATCGAGACGGTACCGGTCGAAGATTTCCTGCTGCACCTTTGCGGCGACATCACAGGCCGGCCCGAACAGCCTAGCGGTACCTGTCACATCCATCACGAAGGACCCCGGCTGAGAGGGTTCCCACACGGGCGCATACTGGGCGACGACATTCATGAGCGATTGGTCTGCACTATGGACTCGATATGGGTTGGGCGAAAACACAAGCAATGATGGACACAAGCGACGAGCGTGCTCCAGGGGCATTCCGATATGGAGACCATCCTGTTTGGCTTCGGGCGAGACATCATGGAGCAGGGCACGCGGGGTATTGAAAGGGGCCAGGGCGAGAGGTCGCGTACTGAGGGTGGGGTCGTTCAGACGAACGAGCGCGAGCTCAAACGATGGGATCGCAAAGCAGACAATCTGGCGGTCCATCGTGCGGACTCAGCCTGTTCGATGGCACATCTACTTCCGCAAATGACGCAGGACCCCCACCACGACGCCCTCGATGTGGAAGGCATCGGTTTCCTTCACGACGATGGGTTGCATGCTCACGTTGGCGGGACGGAGTTCCACGACCCCGCCCTTTCGGAAGTACATCTTGACCGTGGCTTCCCCATTCACGAGGGCAATGACGGTCTGCCCGTTCCGTGCCATGGTCTGCTTCTGGTACACGACGACGTCACCCGGGAGGATCCCTTCGTCTCGCATCGATTCCCCCTTGACACGAAAAGCGAAGGTCTCGCCGCGCCCCACCATGCTGCGCGGAACCTCCACCATCTCCACGTCCGTTTGGGGAAACACTTCTAGGGGATCACCGGCGGCAACTGTCCCGACCAGGGGAATCCGTGTCGGAACGGTGAGCAGTCTGATCGCCACGTCCACAAGACCAGGAATGCGGCGGGCCCCTCCCTCATACCGGGTGACGGCCAGGCGCTTGAGCCGCAACTCGTCGGCCAGTTGTTGTTGCGTCAATCCGAGGGCTGTCCTGGCTTGTTTCAGTTCGGCTGGGGTCATGTATCCAATGGATACATCCTTGGAAGGCAGGCTGTCAAGGGGCTTATTGGGCCAGGCCCGGCTGGAAGTGTTTCAGAGGAATCAGCCATTGTTTCAAGCGACTTGTGCGGTCCTGAAGACTAGGCTATTCTCCGTGTCGTTTGTGGTCCAGAGCACATAAGGGCATTGCCGAAACTTGCTCAGAGAGAATCATCCCGCAGCTGCCTTACAACACATGCTCAAGGATCAGATCATCGCCGACCAGAATCAGGCGGCAGCCGCCTGCGCGAGTGCGTACAGCACCGTATCGTCGTTCTTCGCACAAGGGCTGGGCAATGGCTAAGAGAGAGAGAGCATGGATCAGGCCGCTTGCGCCAGCTTTCTCCAGGCGTATAACGCGTATCTCCACACCCATTTTGAGATTCTGACACCCAGGGAGGGGCCATACTTTACTGTCCACGACCGTAAAACAGGCAAAACCCTCGGCGTCGCAGTGACGCATCTTTCTGGCGATTCCGCACACACCGAAATGGTCCTAGAGCGCCACACGAATGCCTTCGACGAAGGCATCAACGTGATGGACGGGATGGACAGGTTCAACGAGATTCTCGCTCAGAAGGCCACTGCAATAGCCCAGTCCGATTTCCATGGGCGCCTCATTCTCCTGATCATTGTCCCGCCAGCGATCATCATGAAAAAGGTTGGTGACATCTTTACAGACGACATTTCCGTTCCAGCGTTCGATGGCTTCGATGAGATCTGGCTCCTTGTCTATGATCCGAGGATCTCGGCGTTTACCGACCTGCTGCCGGTTCCTTAACCCTGAGTCCACGGACAGCCATGGCAATCGAATCCGATGCTCGTTCCTCGAATCCGATGCCGCGAGTGTGCCGTGTACTGACCGGCCTCATCGCTGCGCTGTGTCTCCTATCGCTATGGGCATCCCCCTCGTCGGCGGACTTCAGTGGTCGGGTAGTCGACGTGTCCGACGGCGATATGGTCGACGTGCTCCATAACGGCACCGCCAAGAGCGTCCGGCTCAACGCGATCGATTGCCCCGAGAAAGGGCAGCCGTTCTGGAAAACGGCCAAGCAGTTTACCTCCGAGCAAGCGTTCGGAAAGACGGTCAGGGTTCGAGAGTTGGGCACAGACACACACGGTCGTACGATCGGAGACGTGATCTTGCCGGACCGCCGGGTGCTTAATCACGAACTGCTCAAGGCCGGGCTCGCGTGGTGGTACCGGAAATACTCCAAAGATTTCAGCCTGGGCGATCTGGAGGATGAAGCGCGCCTGGCCAGGCGCGGTCTGTGGGCAGAGCCTGACCCTATTCCGCCGTGGGAGTGGCGAGAGCATCAACGGCGAAACCGCTGAGGAGCGCCTTATGAAGACTGAGGTTGTGTATCTTGCAGACGATCCAACCTGTCCAGAGCTTTCGGCGTGCTGTACCCCCCAATGATATGCGGCTGCGAGCAGTAGACTCTCAGGTGGTGCGCATCCCATGAATGACAGAATTAAAAGAGCTCTGAGTCAGATGAAAGATCTGGCGGTGTCGCGCTCTGATCCACGACATTCGAGCCTTTACAACTTCGCCCTCGGGGCGATCTATTCGCTCGCGCGAGCGGAACAATTAGGATATCCACAGCAATCGCAGGAACCGGGTAGGGTGTGGCGACGCATGGAAGAAGCCAAAGAGCTGGTTCTCAGGATGTTGGGGGAAGACCGACCGCCGGATCAGGGTGACTGGCTAGCGGGGTACTATTTTAACGATGCGATACTCCGACTGGATCTAGCTTTTGAACACATTCTTCGGTACGTCGGCAATGTTGGGCCAACTGCTGCCATCGGAGAAGTCAGGGAAGTAGCCACCAGGAAGAGTTTTCCTCCCGAATTGCTCACTATTTGGTCCGAACGAGGAAGGAATGCCGATAACATGCTCAAACACCGAAGCCTGGAAATGCTAGAAGATCCTGGGATGTCTTTTACCGATGCTCTGTCCATAATGGAAAATCTCGTCTGCGCGCTGGCCTGGGTTGTACGCAAACCATCGCCGCAGAAGATGCCTTAACCCGGGCTTCGGGAACCGTCACGACATGGTGGAGAGGTGAACTTGGTCCTGGAACCGCTGTGTCCAGTTCCGCCTCCCATTTGATCGTTGCTCGGGGTTGTTATGCCACCCGTGACTGGTCAGGCCCTTTACAATCTCACGAAGTGCGCGCATCGGGTGTATCTCGATGCGAACGGTGATCTGAAGGAGGGTCTTACTGCGCAGGTCATGCAAGGTTGCAAATGACTGAAGCCACATCCCGGACAGAGCTAACACCAGCTCGCTTTCCGAACTGAGCAGGTCGAAGTCGCGCGGAGGTCCGTGATAGTAGTGTTGGCCGCAAAGAATGTGTGCCTCTGGGGAAGGCTCTGTGCTATACTGGTTTCGTCATGCAGCAGGAGGCATCGCTGATGTTGCAAGGCCGAAGCTCAAATCTGTTGCTCATCGCGCTGGTTCTCCTCCTCGGAGTCCAATTGACTGGTCTCACCTGTCTTGGTGAGTGGCAACTCGGACCTGCCGCCGGTCTCATCGAAGGCATGGGCCATTCCCCGTCCCCCGATGGGGGCGTGGCGGATGATGGGTGTCCCTGCCATTTTGTGTTCCAGTCCATGTCGCTTCCTGCTCCTGATATCCTGTCCCCACTTGCAGATGAAGTGAACTGGAATCCTACGCTGTACGTGCCGACCTTCGTCGTGGCCCTGTTTCATCCTCCCCTCAGCGTCTGACGCTTCACGCATAGCCGTTCACACAACGCAGCAACAGGCGAAACATTGCCCAGCCATGTGGGCAATGGGGAGGCTCCCATGCAATACAGGACCATGTGTGTTATTGGCATTACTTCGCTTCTAGGCAGCATCTGGTACGGGGAGTCAGCGTCCGCCAACACAGATGCCCGTGTCTTCAAGCTCGATGAGGTGATTGAATTGGCACTCAACCGCAATCCGACTCTCGCTGCCGCGGAGGGTCTGGTGGAGCAGAGCCAGGGACAACGAGTCGTAGCGGGCGCATACCTCAACCCATCGATCAGCGGATCAGCGGGTCGCGGTGCGATCCGTGACCCCAGCACGGGCGTAGCTATCACGGAGCGCACGATTACCGTCGAGCAACCACTCGAATGGCCCGGCAAGCGGGCGGCGAGGCAACGAGGGGCCGAAGCGGGGTTGGCCAGTGCCTATGCGGGCTTGGAAGAGGCGCGACTGACCGTCATCGCCGAAGTGAAGGTGGCCTTCTATCAGTTGCTCCTGGCCCAGCAGGATGCCGACCTGGCTAAACAAAATCTCCGCACGGTCCAAGAGGTGGCCGACGTCGTCCAGGCGAAGGTGAGTACCGGCGAAGCAGCGAGGTTCGAAGGGATCAAAGCCACCGTCGAAGTACAGAAGGCCCGCAAGGAAGTGGATCGCTCGGAGAACGCCTTGGTTGTGGCGCAAGCGAGACTGGATGTGCTCACCGGCAAAGCGCTGGGGCCAGGCTTTACGATCCGCGGCGAGTTTGCCTCGGTCCGTCCCGGGCTGGACCGGCAGGCATTGATCACCCGCGCGGTAGAACGCCATCCCGCCATTCGCCGTCATCAGCAATTGGTGGAACAGGCGGCCTCGCAAGTTGTGCAGGAACGCGCGTCCCGGATTCCTACTGTCTCGGTGCAAGGACAGTATCACCGGGAGGCGGGCGATGAATCCCTCACTGCGGGTCTAAGCGTGCCGATTCCGATTTGGTACCGCCGCCAGGGAGAAATCGGAGTGGCCCTCGGGGCGCAGCGGCGGGCCGAAGCCGAGCGTCTCCGTGTGCAGAACGAGCTCGAACAAACGGTGACGCAGCACGCGCAGGAAGTCCAGACCGCCCACGGGCAAATCCGGGTCTTCGAAGAGGGATTGCTCAAGCAAGCCAAGGAGGCACTGGACATTGCCCAGTTCAGCTTCCGACATGGCACGGCCAGCTTACTCGAAGTCCTCGATGCCCAGCGGGTCTACCGGCAAACGCTGCTCGAGTACGCCCAGGCCCGTGCCGATCTCTCGATCGCGCTCGCGCGCCTGGATCGCGCCATAGGAGAACTCCCATGACCTGCGCCGTGATGCGGACTGGTCAGATCCCAGCACTGGTCATGCTGGTCGGATTCCTCACCACCGGACCTCTTTCCTGTCAGGGCCGACAAGAGGAGCCAGCCAAACAGCCCAGCGGCTCGACGACTCCAACCGGGTCCGTGGTATTGGAATTGCCCGAGGGCAGCCTGACCCTCGCCAGTCTCAAGACCGACCGGGTCGGTGTCCGACCTCTGAAAGTCGTGTTGAAGGCACAGGGGGGCAAGATCCTGCCCAATGAAAACCGGCTGGCGCATTTGAGCCCGCGGGTACCGGGCCGGATCGTGGCCGTGTATGCGAACCTGGGCGACCGGGTGAAGACGGGGGATCGACTGCTCTTGCTGGACAGCCCCGCGTTTGGGGAGACGCAACTGGAATATCGCAAGGCCAGGACACGCCTCGGGGTGGCCGAGAAAGCCCTCGATCGTGCGAAGGTCCTGCTGGAGCGGGGCGCGATCGGTCAGGCCGAATACCAGCGGCGGGAAGCCGAGTACGAGAACTCCCTGGCGGATGTGCACGAATCGGAGGAGAAACTTCACCTGCTGGGCATGACCGAAGACGAAATTGCGCGGCTCGCACGGAAAGACTTGCCGCACGCGCAGGTGGCCCAGGTCCCGCTGCGTGTGCCGTTTGACGGCGAAGTCATCGAGCGCAATGCGACCGTGGGCGAAGTGGTCGATCCTACCAAGGTCTTGTTCACAGTGGCTGATCTCTCGACGGTCTGGGTCCGCGCGGATTTTCCCGAACACCAGGTGGCACACCTGCGGAAAGGGTTGCCGATCGAGGTGCGCGTGGCAGCTTATCCCAAGGAGGTCTTTCGCGGAGCCATCACCTATGTGGCGGCGGTCGTGGATCCGGCCACGCGCACGGTGATGGTGCGATCGGACGTCCCGAATCTGGATCGACGGCTGAGGCCGGAAATGTTCGCGGAGGTCAGCCTGATCATCGAAGAACAGCGCGTGTTGGCCATGCCGCGGGCCGCGCTGCAGCAAGTCGGGGACCGCACCGCCGCCTTTCTGCTCGTCGGACCGCGCCGGTTCGAGCGGCGGGAGATCACCATCGGACAGAGCGCGGGCGACTACGTGGAAGTGACAGGCGGTCTGGCGGACGGCGACGAGGTGGTCACGGAAGGGAGCTATGCGCTCAAGTCCGAGCTGCTGCGTGAGCAGATGCCGGCAGGAGGCCCGCTATGATTGAACGGCTGATCCGCGCCGCGCTCGAACAACGGCTCATCGTACTGCTCGCCGTGCTCGGTGTGATCGTCGCCGGCGTGCTCGCCTTTCGGCACCTCCCGATTGACGCGTTTCCGGACATCACGCCGGTGCAAGTGCAGATCATTAGCCGGGCGCCCTCCCTCGCACCGCCCGAAATCGAGCGGCTTGTGACGTTTCCACTGGAGCTGGAGCTGACCAATCTGCCGGGAAAAACCGAGCTGCGCTCCATTTCCCGCTTCGGCCTCTCGGTCATCACTGTCGTGTTCGAAGACAACGTGGACATCTATTTCGCGCGCCAGTTGGTCTTGGAGCGGGTGATCCAAGCGCGGAGCCGGTTGCCCGTGGGCGTTGAACCGGTGCTTGGTCCCGTGAGCACCGGCCTAAGCGAAGTCTATATGTATGTCGTCGGTGGTCAGGGACGCAATTTGATGGAACTGCGGACGCTCCAGGATTGGGTGATTCGGCCGATGCTGCGAGCTGTCCCCGGGCTGGCCGACGTGGATACCCTTGGCGGATTGGCCAAGCAGTACCAGGTGCTCGTCGATCCGGATCGTCTGACCAGCTTGGGCCTCACGCTTCGGCAAGTGACGACCTCGGTTGCCGGGAACAACCAGAATGCGGGCGGCAGCTACATTGAGCAGAGAGGGGACAAATTGGTCATCCATGGAGTGGGACTTGCCCGCTCCGTGCCCGACCTGGAACAGATCGTCGTGGCTGCACATAAGGGGACCCCGGTCTATCTGCGGGATGTCGCCCAGGTGCGCGAAGGATTTGCGATCCGGTTGGGAGGTGTCACGCGCGATGGCAAGGGCGAAGTGCTCGAAGGGATCGCGGTCATGCTGCGCGGGGGCAACAGCCGGGAGATCGTCACACGCGTCAAAGAACAAGTCGAACTGATCAATCGCGTCCTGCCGTCCGGCGTGACGGTCGCGCCGTTCTACGATCGGATCGAGCTGGTCGCCCGGGCGCTTGCGACCGTCGAGCGGGCGCTCCTAGAGGGAGCGGGCGTCGTCCTCCTCGTGCTGTACCTCTTTCTTCGCAATCTCCGTGGCGCGATGGTGGTCGCGCTCACGCTCCCCTTGGCGACGCTCTCCACCTTCCTGATCATGCAACAGGTCGGCCTGTCGGCGAACCTGATGTCCTTGGGCGGGCTCGCCATTTCGCTGGGCATGATCGTCGATGCCGCGATCGTGCAGGTGGAAAATGTCGAACGCTATTTGAGCAGAGGATCCGTCTCCCAGTCGCTCGGACTCATTGGTCGATTGCCTCTCGTCTTACGCGCGGTGCTGGAAGTGCGGCGGCCCAGTCTGTTCGGTGAATTGATCATTGCGCTGACCTTCATACCGCTGCTGACCCTCCAGGGCATGGAAGGCAAGATGTTCGTCCCGCTCGCGATCGCGGTGGTGCTCGCCCTGTTGAGCTCGTTGATCCTGTCGATGACCGTCGTGCCGGTCTTTGCCGTGGTGCTCATGCGGACTGGTACGGCCGGCGGAGAAGGACGACTGCTGGAGGGGCTGCGCCGCATGTATCAACGTTTGCTGGACGTCGCGCTGCGGCGCGCACGCGTCGTCGTGGTCGCAGCGCTCGGCCTGTTGGGTGCAGGCCTGGCGCTGATTCCGTTCATCGGCCGGGAATTCGTGCCGATCATGGACGAAGGCACCATCGTCGTGAATTTGGTGCGCCTACCGAGCATCGGGCTCACGGAATCGCTCAAGATCGCGGGGGACGTCGAACGATTGTTGCTCGCCATCCCGGACGTGTCGTCGGTCGTCTCCCGGACCGGCGCCAATGAACTCGGAACTGATCCGATGGGTATGGAATTGACCGACATGTATGTCCTGCTCAAACCGCAAGAGCTGTGGCAGGCGCGCTCGAAGGCCGAGATCGAAGACCAGGTCCGGCACCGGCTCGGGCAAGTCCCTGGCATCACCTTCGGCTTGTCTCAGCCCATCGCCATGCGGGTGGATGAGTTGGTGTCGGGCGTGCGCTCACAAGTCGCTGTCAAGCTGTTCGGTGACGATCTTCCGACCTTGCGAACCAAGGCGGAAGAGATCGCGCACACGCTGAGACAAGTCAAAGGAGTCACCGATCTCCGGATCGAACAGGTCTCCGGCCTGTACTATCTGAAGATCGAGATCGACCGCGCCCGGATCGCGCGCTATGGCATCAACGTGGCCGACGTGACGGAAGTGATTGAGGCCATCGGGGCCGGAATCGAGACTGGGGAGCTGTTCGAAGGGCAACGACGCTTTCCGATCGTGGTGCGGTTTCCCGACGAGCGGCGGGCCGATGTGGAGACCATCGCCGCCTTATGGGTGACGGCACCCAACGGATCCCGCATTCCTCTTCGGGAATTGGCCGACGTTCGGGTGGTGGAGGGGCCGGCGCAAATCAGTCGCGAACAGGCGAGCCGGCGGATCGTCATCGAATTTAATGTGGTCGACCGCGATCTCGTGGGAACAGTGGAGGACGCCCGTGCGAAGGTCGCGTCAGCGGTGCGCTTGCCTCCCGGCTATTATCTGATCTGGGGCGGCCAGTTCGAAAATCAACAACGGGCGATGGCGCGTCTGGCCATCGTCGTCCCGGCCGTCATTGGCCTCATCTTCTTGCTGCTGTTTTTCACGTTCGGCACTGTCCGGCACGCGACGTTGATCTTGCTCACGATTCCCTTTGCGATGGTCGGCGGCCTCGCGGCGCTCTTTATCGGCGGCCTGTATCTTTCGGTGCCGGCCTCGGTGGGCTTCATCGCGCTGTCCGGTGTTGCCGTCCTGAACGGCGTCGTCTTGATTTCCTATTTCAATCACCTTCGCGAGGAAGGTGCGGCGCTCGAAGAGGCCGTGCGGCAAGGAGCCGTGTTGCGGCTTCGTCCGGTGTTGATGACCGCGCTGGTTGCAGCCTTGGGCTTGACGCCCCTCTTACTGGTCACCGGGCCGGGATCGGAGATTCAGCGTCCACTCGCCACGGTCGTCATCGGGGGACTGCTCTCCTCCACGGCGCTGACGCTCGTGGTGCTGCCGGTGCTGTACCGGTGGATGGAGGAAAGGATTGCACAGCGGCGCGTATCGGAGGCAGCCGAACTCACACCGGCTTCTCACAGAGAAGTTGCAACATGAAGCTCAATGATCGTGACGCTCCTGCGTTGGTCTTAGTCACCCGGGGAGATCAGCAAAGAGGAATTCGAGGAGAAGCGCAAGGATCTCCTTGAAGAATCCGAAAGGGGCAGAAGGCGAGTGACTGCCCTAGGAGTATAGTGCTCGCGCTAGTAGCTCAAGACTGATGGACACCCGGAAGAAGGTGATGGATGAAGACCACGATCGAGGTTTCGCCGGCCCATGGTGGCGATACCCGGTTCTGCGCAATGCGCTGATGGCCGGCGTGCTGACGGGCGTCGGATTTGCGCTGGCTCATCTGGGTGTGATCTCCGGGCAGACCGAGACGCTGTTCTATTTCATGGCTATTCCGCTGGGCGGCTACCACTGGGGCTGGGAAGCCCTGGAGGCGCTGATCCAGGATCAGGTCCTCGGGATCGACTTCCTCATGCTGGCGGCCACCGTCGGATCCGGCATCCTGGGGTTGTGGGATGAAGCCGCCTTCCTGGTGTTCCTCTACGGGTCGGCCGAAGGCTTGGAAGAATATACCTATGCGCGCACGCGCTCAGCCATTCGCGCGCTCCTGGACCTGGCGCCCAAAGAGGCTCATGTCCTCCGCAGCGGCCAGGAAGTCACGATTCCCGCCGAAGCACTCCAGGTCGGAGACCGGTTCCTGGCCCGGCCTGGCGAGACCATTCCGACCGACGGGGTGATTCGGATCGGAAGCTCCAGCCTGGATGAAGCGGCCGTCACCGGTGAATCCATTCCGGTCGATAAGGTGCCCGGCATGAAAGTCTTTGCCGGAACCCTCAACCGGCAAGGGCTCCTGGAAATCGAGGCAACCGCCTCGTTTCAGGACAACACGCTGGCCAAGATTATTCACCTGGTGGAAGCGGCGCAGGAGCGCAAGGGGCAAGCCCAGCAATGGATCGAGCGTTTCGGTCGCCGCTACAGCCCCGCCGTGCTGCTGGCCTCGGTCGGATTCCTCGTGGTGCCGTGGCTTCTCGGCTTGCCACTGGAGGATTGGGCCGAGCGCGCGGTGGTGCTCCTGGTGGCGGCCGCTCCGTGCGCGCTGGTGATGTCCACTCCGGTGGCGACCGCGGCCGCGATCGGCTGGGCGGGCAAGCACGGCATCCTCATCAAAGGCGGCGTGCATCTGGAGCATCTCGGGGGAATCCGCATTGCCGCCTTCGACAAGACCGGGACCCTCACGGCCGGCAAACCGGTTGTCACGGACATCATCGCGCTCAATGGCCCACCGGCCGAGTTGCTCGCTGTTGCAGCCGGCATCGAGTATGGGTCTGAACATCCGCTGGCGCGGGCCATCCTCGAGAAAGCACGGGCTGAGGGGCTTGCTCTGAGGTCGATGCAGGATTTTCAGGCCCTGACAGGCGTGGGGGCGACTGCAGTGTCTGATGGTGTGAGATGGTATGTCGGCAGTCCGGCGCTGTTCGAAGATCTTGGGGTCACGCTGGACGCCGTTCGTGCGGGGGTGCGGACCCGGCAGGCCCAGGGGAAAACCGTCGTCCTCGTGGGAACGAACCAAGACCTGCGCGGGATGCTCATCTTGCAGGATCCCATCCGCGAAGGGGCCAAAGACGTCCTCCTTGACCTCCGCCAGTTGGGACTGCGCACGGTCATGCTGACAGGGGACAACGCAAGCACGGCCCGCACCGTCGCCGAGAAGCTCAGCCTCGATGACAGCCTGGCGGACCTCAAGCCGGAAGACAAGGTCGAGGCCGTGAAGGAGTTGGAACGTCGCCATGGACCGGTCCTGATGGTCGGCGACGGGATCAATGATGCGCCGGCCCTGGCTGCTGCGACCTACGGAGTGGCGATGGGGGCGGCGGGAAGCGATGCGGCCGTCGAGGCAGCAGATGTGGCGCTCATGGCCGATGATCTGGCGAAGGTGCCCGAGGTGCTCCGGCTTGCGCGGAGAGCGAAGTGGATCAGCACTCAGAATATTGTCTTCTCTCTCCTGCTACTGGCCATTCTCATTCCCCTGGCCGTGGGCGGTGTCCTCAGCGTGGCGTTGGCCGTCTTCATCCATGAAGTCAGCGAGCTGATCGCCGTCGCAAATGGGCTCCGAGTCGCCCGGACGTGAAGTGAGACTTTCTCACCGTCTTGTGGGCTTCCCGATCGTGCAGAAGAGTGCTCCCTTTCTGGGAAGATCGTGGACACCCTCTAGGCGGGATAGGGTTGGATTGATCGGGGACATTCGCCGCGGCTCATTGCGCTCGGGTCATTCTACTGCCCCAATCCTTCTGTCCCGAAAGTGTTCACCAGATGTTCACCAAAAGCCCGGAACTGGTCGGTTTAGGCGGGAACAGATCGGATGTCACGAAACGGGAGAGCGCGCTGGGGGCCGCGATTCTGTTGGAGTTTCTGGAGTTTTGTTTAGGAAGGAGAGAAACGAGACGCGGTTTATGAGTCCGCTGCTCTGCCAACTGAGCTACACCGCCACTTAAAAGCAGAACTC